>JBOIDC010000045.1:0-33948 GCA_050740315.1 Gammaproteobacteria bacterium
CCACCGATGTCACCGGCAGTGTCAGCTTGCCCGACGGTGTGGAGATGGTGATGCCCGGAGACAACGTCAAGATGACGGTGGCGCTGATTGCGCCGATCGCGATGGAAGACGGCCTGCGCTTCGCCATTCGCGAGGGCGGCCGCACCGTCGGCGCCGGCGTGGTCGCTAAGGTCGTGCAGTAAGGGTGAATAGGCCAGTAGCTCAATTGGGTGAGGCGGATCAAGGCGAGCATCCAGTGAATGCTCGCCCCGCCGAACGCCCGGCCATGGAAGGTCGGGCCGGGGTTTCGAATGATCGTGGCGTTTCGCCAGGGATGGCTGCGATCAAGGTGAATAGGCCAGTAGCTCAATTGGCAGAGCAGCGGTCTCCAAAACCGCAGGTTGGGGGTTCAAGTCCCTCCTGGCCTGCCATATTCGCGAGGGTTCAGGCGAAACCGATGTCTGTTTCGTCCTACGTTGTTTGCAACTGCGCGATGGCAGATGGCAGCTAAAACGGAAGCGCAGGGATCGGCCCTGGACACCGCAAAGCTCGCCCTGGCGGCGCTGCTGCTGGGCGCAGGCGTCATTGCGTTCTACTGGTATCAGGATCAGTCAACGCTGTACCGCGTCCTGGGCCTGCTCGCGATCACCGGCGTGGCCGTCGCGATTGCATGGACCACGGCGAAGGGCCGCGGTGTCGTGAGCTTTCTGCAGGATTCGCGCACCGAAGTGCGCAAGATGGTGTGGCCCAGCCGCGCGGAGACCATGCAGACCACGCTGGTCGTATTTTTGGTGGTGATCATTGTCGGGATTTTTTTGTGGCTGCTGGATATGTTTCTGGGCTGGCTGATCCAGTTCGTGATCGGAGCGTGAGGTTGCCGATGGCGCTGCGCTGGTACGTCGTCCACGCTTACTCCGGTTTCGAAAACCAGGTCAAGCGCGCGTTGCTGGAGCGGGTCGAACGCTTCGGCATGCAGGACCGCTTCGGCGAGATCCTGGTGCCGATGGAAGAAGTCGTGGAGATGAGGGAAGGCCAGAAGCGACGCAGCGAACGCAAGTTTTTCCCCGGCTACGTGCTGGTGCAGATGGACATGAACGACGAGACCTGGCATCTCGTCAAGGAGGCGCCCAAGGTGCTGGGCTTTATCGGCGGCACTTCGGACAAGCCCGCGCCGATCTCGGATCGCGAAGCCGAGGCCATCCTGCAGCGCATTCAGGAGGGCGTTGACAAGCCCAGGCCCAAGGTGTTGTTCGAACCGGGCGAAGTGGTGCGGGTCGTGGATGGGCCGTTCAACGACTTCAACGGCGTGGTCGAAGAAGTCAATTACGAGAAAAACCGGCTGCTGGTGGCCGTGCAGATATTTGGTCGCTCCACGCCGGTAGAGCTGGAATTCAGCCAGGTGGAGAAGTCCTAACCTGAGCGACGGTCGTCGCGATTTCAAAAATCGGGGTGGCGGCGTGAAGATCGCGCCTGTAAGCGCGGAGTGTTGGAGTAACAGATGGCAAAAAAGGTCGAGGCGTATATCAAGCTGCAGGTCCCGGCGGGCCAGGCCAACCCCAGTCCGCCCGTTGGGCCGGCGCTGGGTCAGCGTGGGCTGAATATCATGGAGTTCTGCAAGGCGTTCAACGCGCAGACGCAGAACGTCGAGCAGGGCATGCCGTTGCCGGTGGTGATCACCGCCTATTCGGATCGCAGCTTTACGTACATCATCAAGACGCCGCCCGCCTCGGTGCTGCTGAAAAAGGCCGCCGGCATCGGCAAAGGCAGCGGTAAGCCCAACACGAACAAGGTCGGCCGAGTCAACCGCGCGCAGATTGAAGAAGTCGCCAGGACCAAGATGCCAGACCTGAATGCCGCCGACCTGGAGGCCGCGGTGCGCAGCATCGCCGGCAGCGCGCGCAGCATGGGGCTGGAAGTGGAAGGAGTTTGAACCATGGCGAAAATTTCCAAGCGCATGCGCGCCATACGAGAGAAGATCAAGCCGCGTACTCAATACCCGCTGAGCGAGGCGCTGCGGCTGATCAAGGAGACGAGTTCGGTGAAGTTTCCCGAATCCGTTGACGTCAGCGTCAATCTTGGCATTGACCCGCGCAAGTCCGATCAGATGGTGCGCGGTTCCACGGTACTGCCGCACGGTACGGGTAAGAGCGTGCGGGTGGCGGTGTTCGCACAGGGCGACAAGGCTCAGGCAGCCGCGGACGCGGGCGCCGATATCGTCGGCATGGAGGATCTCGCCGAACAGGTGCGCGCCGGCAATCTGAATTTCGATGTAGTCATCGCCGCGCCGGAAGCGATGCGGGTGGTCGGACAACTGGGCCAGATCCTGGGCCCGCGCGGATTGATGCCCAATCCCAAGGTCGGCACGATCACACCGGATGTCGCACAGGCGGTGCGTAACGCCAAGGCCGGACAGGTGCGTTACCGCGCCGACAAGGGCGGCATCATTCACTGCAGCATCGGCAAGGTCGGCTTCGAAGTGAATGCGCTGCAGGAAAATCTTGCTGCGCTGGTGGCGGATCTGGTCAAGGCGAAACCGGCGACGTCCAAGGGTGTTTATCTAAAGAAGGTCACGTTGTCGTCGACCATGGGGCCGGGCGTTTCCGTGGACCAGAATCAGCTGGCAGGCCAGTAAGCAAATGCGTCGGCGTGATGCGACAGTGCGCGCGCAGACCGATCGAGCATAGGGGTGTGGTAACGTGGCATTGAGTCTGGCAGAAAAGCAGCAAATCGTCTCGGAAGTCGCCGCCGTGGCCGCAACGGCGCATTCGGCCGTCGCCGCCGAGTATCGGGGGTTGACCGTGGAGACCCTGACCGAATTGCGTGCCAGGGCCCGTAGCGAACAGGTCTATCTGCGCGTGGTCAAGAATACGCTGGCCCGTCGCGCCGTGGCCGGCACCGCGTTCGAATGCATGCAGTCCGGCTTTACGGGGCCATTGATTCTGGCGTTTTCGCGTGAAGATCCGGGCGCGGCGGCGCGGCTGGTGAAGGATTTTGCCAGCCAGCACGACCAATTAAGGACACGACTGGTGGCCGTGGGCGGCCAGCTAATGGACGCCTCGGCGCTGGAGCGTCTGGCGAGCCTGCCGACCCGGGAGCAGGCGTTGAGCCAGCTGCTGGCGGTGATGCAGGCGCCAATGGCGAAACTGGTGGGGATTTTGGCGGCGCCGCACGCCAAACTGGTGCGAACCTTGGCGGCATTAAGGGATCGGAAACAGGCGGCCGGCTGAGGATGCGTGTGGTTTCGATGTAAGCAACGGTTTTAGGAGTAAACAGATGGCTGTATCAAAAGAAGATATCCTGGAAAGCATTTCCAATATGAGCGTCATGGAGGTGGTCGACCTGATTTCCGCCATGGAGGAGAAATGGGGCGTGACCGCGGCCGCGGTTGCGGCACCGGCTGCCGCCGCGCCCGCGGCCGCTGCTGAAGCGGCGGAGGAAAAGGACGAATTCGACGTGGTCATGACCAGTTTCGGCGCGAACAAGGTCGCCGTGATCAAGGTCGTACGCGCCCTTACCGGTCTGGGGCTCAAGGAGGCCAAGGACATGGTGGAGAGCGCCCCGTCCACCATCAAGGAAGGCGCCAGCAAGGCGGATTCCGAGACCATCAAGAAGCAGTTGGAAGAGGCCGGCGCATCCGTAGAGCTTAAATAATCACGGTTTACCGGTTGCGCTCCGTAAACCGTTCTGTTGCGCACAGGCTGGTGGCTCGCATGCCACCGGCCTGTCTGCGTTGCGTTTTGAGCGCGGAGCCCAGTTCTTAGCCAGGCGGCTTCACTGCAACATACCCACGTCCTGAGCCGTCGTCAACGAGGTAACCTAATGGCCTACAGCTACACCGAGAAAAAACGCATTCGCAGGGATTTCGGTAAGCGTCCCCAGATTCTTGAAGTGCCCTACATGCTGGAAATCCAGCTTGCCTCTTATCGGCAGTTTTTGCAATCCGACAAGACGCCGGAGCAGCGCGAAGCCGCGGGCCTGCACAGCGCGTTCAAGTCGGTGTATCCGATCACCAGCTACTCGGGCTACGTGCAGCTCGAATACGTCAGCTACCGGCTGGGCACGCCGGTGTTCGACGTGCGGGAATGCCAGCTGCGCGGCATGACGTATGCCGCGCCCTTGCGCGTCACCTTGCGGTTGGTCATCTACGACAAGGAGGCGCCGGCCGGCTCCAAGCGCGTCAAGGACGTCAAGGAGCAGGAAGTCTACATGGGCGAGCTGCCGCTGATGACCGACAACGGTACGTTCGTGATCAACGGCACCGAGCGAGTGGTGGTGTCTCAGCTGCACCGCTCGCCGGGCGTGTTTTTCGACCACGACCGCGGCAAGACGCATTCCTCGGGCAAGCTGCTCTATTCCGCGCGCGTGATCCCCTATCGCGGCTCCTGGCTGGATTTCGAATTCGATCCCAAGGACTGCATCTTCGTGCGCATCGATCGCCGCCGCAAGCTGCCGGCGACCGTGCTGCTGCGCGCGCTGGGTTTAGAGGCGCCGCAGATACTGGACACGTTTTTCGAGACCAACAGCATCGACATCACGGCGGACGGTTACAGGCTGGAACTGGTGCCGGATCGCCTGCGCGGCGAGATCGCCCCATTCGACATCATCGCCCATGGCAAGACCCTGGTCGAAGCCGGACGGCGCATCACCGTGCGGCACGTCAAGCAGGTTGAAAAGGCCGGGCTCCAGGCGCTGGACGTGCCCGAAGACTATGTGCTGGGCAAGGTCCTGGCGCACGATGTGGTCGATGAGAGCACCGGCGAGCTGCTCGCGCCCGCCAACCAGGAGATCACCGCGGAGTTATTGCCGAAGCTGCGCGAGGCCGGCGTGAAGAACATTCGTACCCTGTACGTCAACGACATCGACCGCGGGCCGTATATCTCCTCCACGCTCGCCATCGATCAGACGCGCTCCGAACTGGAGGCGCAGGTCGAGATCTATCGCATGATGCGTCCGGGCGAGCCGCCCACCAAGGAGGCCGCGCAGAATCTGTTCAACAATCTGTTCTTTGCCGAGGAGCGTTACGACCTTTCCGCGGTGGGGCGCATGAAGTTCAATCGCAGGGTCGGGCGCGAGGAGATTACCGGCGCGGGCACCTTGAGCAAGGACGATATTCTTGACGTCCTGCGGGTGCTCATCGACATTCGCAACGGCAACGGCGTGGTGGACGACATTGACCACCTGGGCAACCGCCGCGTGCGCTGCGTGGGCGAAATGGCCGAAAACGTGTTCCGCATCGGTCTGGTGAGAGTGGAGCGCGCGGTCAAGGAACGTCTGGCGCTGGCCGAATCGGAAGGCCTGATGCCGCAGGAACTGATCAACGCCAAGCCGGTGGCCGCGGCCATCAAGGAATTCTTCGGCTCTTCGCAGCTGTCGCAGTTCATGGATCAGAACAACCCGCTGTCCGAGGTCACGCATAAACGGCGTATTTCCGCTTTGGGCCCAGGCGGGCTGACCCGCGAGCGGGCCGGGTTTGAGGTGCGCGACGTGCATCCGACGCATTACGGCCGTGTGTGTCCGATCGAGACGCCGGAAGGCCCCAATATCGGGCTGATCAATTCACTGGCGGTATACGCGCGCACCAACGGATACGGCTTCCTGGAGACGCCGTACCGCAAGGTCGTCAACGGCAAGGTCACCGACGAGATCGTGTATCTCTCGGCGATCGAAGAGAGTCAGTACGTGATCGCGCAGGCGAACGCCACTTTGGACGCACAGGGCCGTCTGGTCGATGAACTGGTGTCTTCGCGCAGCCAGAACGAATTCAGTCTGTCGACGCCGGACAAGATCGAGTTCATGGACATCTCGCCCAAGCAGATCGTTTCTGTAGCGGCGGCGCTGATTCCGTTTTTGGAGCACGATGACGCCAACCGCGCGCTGATGGGCTCCAACATGCAGCGTCAGGCGGTGCCGACCTTGCGCTCCGAGAAACCGCTGGTCGGTACGGGCATTGAACGCGCGGTGGCCATCGATTCAGGCGCCGCGCTGACGGCGCGCCGCGGCGGCGTGGTGGACACGGTGGACGCGGCCCGCATCGTGGTGCGAGTGCACGACGACGAGACCGAGGCCGGCGAGCCGGGCGTGGATATCTATGGCTTGACCAAATATACGCGCTCGAATCAGAACACCTGCATCAATCAGCGGCCGCTGGTCAAGCCGGGCGACGTGATCGCGCGCGGCGACGTGCTGGCCGACGGGCCCAGCACCGACATGGGTGAACTGGCGCTGGGCCAGAACATGCTGGTCGCGTTCATGCCCTGGCACGGCTACAACTTCGAGGATTCGATACTCGTCTCCGAGCGCGTGGTCGAGGAAGATCGCTACACGACCGTGCACATCGAGGAGCTGACCTGCGTGGCGCGCGACACCAAGCTGGGTGCCGAGGAGATCTCCGCCGATATTCCCAACGTCAGCGAGGGCCTGCTGGCCAAGCTCGATGACTCGGGTATCGTGTACGTGGGCGCGGAGGTGCGCCCTGGCGATATTCTGGTCGGCAAGGTCACCCCCAAGGGCGAGACGCAGCTGACACCGGAGGAAAAGCTGCTGCGCGCCATCTTCGGCGAGAAGGCCTCGGACGTGAAGGACACCAGCTTGCGCGTGCCGTCCGGGATGGAGGGCACCGTCATCGACGTGCGCGTGTTCACGCGCGACGGGGTCGACAAGGACAAGCGCGCCCTGCAGATCGAGGACGCCGCCATCGAGCAGGTGCGCAAGGACTTGAACGATCAGCTGCGCATCTACGAAAACGACATCTACGATCGGGTCGAAAAACTGCTGTCGGGCAAGGTTGCCGAAGGCGGGCCCAACGGGCTGAAAGCGGGCGCCAAGGTCGGCAAGACCTATCTTGCGGAACTGCCGCGCGAGCAGTGGTTCGAGATCCGCATGCGCACCGAAGACGTCAACGCGCAGGTCGAAGTGCTGGCGCAAAGCCTTAAAGCCCAGCGCGAGGCGTTCGACCGGCGCCTGACCGAGCAGCGCGGCAAGATCACCAGCGGCGACGATCTCGCGCCCGGCGTGCTGAAGATGGTCAAGGTGTATCTGGCGGTCAAGCGCCGCATGCAGCCTGGCGATAAAGTGGCCGGCCGGCACGGCAACAAGGGCGTCGTGTCGATGATTGTGCCGGTCGAGGACATGCCGTACATGGAGGACGGCACGCCGGTCGACGTGGTGCTGAATCCGCTGGGCGTGCCTTCGCGCATGAACGTGGGCCAGGTGCTGGAGACGCATCTTGGCTGGGCCGCCAAGGCGCTGGGCCTCAAACTCGGCAAGATGCTGGATGCGAACGGCCAGCCGGCCGAGATCCGCGAGTTTATCGATCGCATCTATAACGGCGACGGGATCAAGAAGGTGAGTTTAAGCGAATTCAGCGATGAGGAAGTGACCGCGCTGGCGGGCCATTTGCGCGCCGGCGTGCCGATGGCCACGCCCGTGTTCGATGGCGCCAACGAGGACGAGATCAAGGCCATGCTCAGGCTCGCCGACCTCCCGGAAAGCGGTCAGACTACGCTGTACGACGGTCGCAGCGGCGAGGCCTTCGATCGTCCGGTCACCGTGGGTTACACGCACATCCTGAAACTGAATCATCTGGTGGACGACAAGATGCACGCGCGTTCGACCGGACCTTACAGCCTGGTCACCCAGCAGCCGCTGGGCGGCAAGGCGCAGTTCGGCGGGCAGCGCTTCGGCGAGATGGAAGTGTGGGCGCTGGAGGCTTACGGGGCCGCGTATACCTTGCAGGAGATGCTGACCGTGAAGTCCGACGACGTGAACGGGCGCAACAAGATGTACAAGAACATCGTCGACGGCGACCATCGCATGGAGGCTGGCATGCCCGAATCTTTCAATGTGTTGATGAAGGAGATTCGCTCGCTGGGTATCAACATCGAACTCGAGCAGGACTAATAAACCGCGCATCGTCGCGCAGCGATTCCTTCTCCTCTCCGCCTCAAGGGGAGAATGAGAGAGAGGACGCGGACCGCGTCGGTTACAAGCCGGAAACCGCACATACCCACGCACGTGGAGTAGCTAATGAGAGACTTACTTAATCTGCTGTCGCAACAAGGCAAGGTCGAAGACTTCGACGCCATCCGCATCGGTCTGGCGTCGCCGGAGATGATACGCTCCTGGTCGTTCGGCGAAGTGAAAAAGCCGGAAACGATCAACTACCGTACCTTCAAGCCGGAGCGCGACGGCCTGTTCTGCGCCAAGATCTTCGGGCCCGTACGCGACTACGAATGCCTGTGCGGGAAATACAAGCGGCTCAAGCATCGCGGTGTCGTGTGCGAAAAATGCGGCGTCGAGGTCACCCTGACCAAGGTGCGCCGCGAGCGCATGGGTCATATCGATCTGGCGTCGCCGGTCGCCCACATCTGGTTCTTGAAGTCGCTGCCGTCGCGCATCGGCCTGTTGCTCGACATCACCTTGCGGGAAATCGAACGGATCCTGTATTTCGAGGCGTTCGTGGTGATCGACCCGGGCATGACCCCGCTGGAGCGCGGCAAGCTGCTGTCCGACGAAGACTACCTTCAGGCGATCGAGGAGTATGGCGACGAGTTCGATGCGCGCATGGGCGCGGAAGCGGTCTACCAGCTGTTGCGCTCCCTGGATATGCAGGCCGAGGCGATGCGCCTGCGCAACGAGATTGGCGAGACCGGCTCGGAAACCAAGCTCAAGCGCATCAGCAAGCGGCTCAAGCTGATCGAGTCGTTCATCGGATCCGGTAACAAGCCGGAGTGGATGGTGCTGACCGTGTTGCCGGTGCTGCCGCCCGATCTGCGCCCGCTGGTGCCGCTGGACGGCGGCCGCTTCGCGACCTCGGACCTGAACGATCTGTACCGGCGCGTGATCAACCGCAACAACCGATTAAAGCGACTGCTGGAGCTCAACGCGCCCGACATCATCGTGCGCAACGAGAAGCGCATGCTGCAGGAGTCGGTGGACGCGTTACTGGACAACGGCCGCCGCGGCCGCGCGATCACCGGCAGCAACAAGCGCCCGCTGAAGTCGCTGGCGGACATGATCAAGGGCAAGCAGGGCCGTTTCCGCCAGAACCTTTTAGGCAAACGCGTGGATTATTCCGGGCGCTCGGTCATCGTGGTCGGCCCCACCTTACGGCTGCATCAGTGCGGCCTGCCGAAGAAGATGGCGCTGGAGCTGTTCAAGCCCTTCATCTTCAGCAAGCTGCATCTGCGGGGGCTCGCCACCACCATCAAGGCCGCCAAGAAACTGGTCGAGAAGGAAGGCCCGGAGGTGTGGGACATTCTCGAAGAGGTCATCCGTGAGCATCCCGTGATGCTGAATCGCGCGCCGACCCTGCACCGGCTGGGCATTCAGGCCTTCGAGCCGGTGCTGATCGAGGGGAAGGCCATCCAGCTGCATCCGCTGGTGTGCGCGGCGTTCAACGCGGATTTCGACGGCGACCAGATGGCGGTGCACGTGCCCTTGTCCATCGAGGCGCAGCTGGAGGCGCGCGCGCTGATGATGTCCACCAACAATATCCTGTCGCCGGCGCACGGCGACCCCATCATCGTGCCGTCGCAGGATATCGTGCTCGGGCTTTATTACATGACCCGCGAGCGCATCAACGCCAAGGGCGAAGGTTTGATGTTTGCCGACGTGGCGGAGGTGCACCGGGCGTATGAGAGCCGTCACGTCCAGCTGCACGCGCGCGTCACGGTGCGCATCCGCGAGGTCGTGTTCAACGAGGACGGCGAGCGTGTTGAGAGCTTCAAGCGCATCGAGACTACCGTTGGCCGCGCGCTGCTGTCGCAGATTCTGCCTGACGGACTGAGCTTCGATTACGTCAATCGCAACCTGGACAAGCGCGGTATCTCGCGGTTGATCAATGCCTGTTACCGTCAGGTGGGGCTCAAGGATACGGTCGTATTCGCCGACCGGCTGATGTACACCGGCTTTTATTACGCCACGCGGGCCGGTGTTTCGTTCGGCGTCGACGACATGGTGGTGCCGCATGAAAAGGAGGCCATACTCGGCGCGGCCGAGCGCGAGGTCAAGGAGATCGAGGGCAATTACACGTCCGGTTTGTTGACCAAGGGCGAACGCTACAACCGCGTGGTGGACATCTGGTCGCGCACCAACGACCAGGTGGCCAAGGCGATGATGGCCAAGCTCGGCAGTGAAGCGGTCACCGATGCGGAGGGCAAAACGGCGTCGCAGAAATCCTTCAATTCGATCTTCATGATGGCCGATTCCGGCGCACGCGGTTCCGCGGCGCAGATTCGGCAGCTCGCCGGCATGCGTGGCCTGATGGCCAAGCCCGACGGTTCCATTATCGAGACGCCGATCACCGCCAATTTCCGCGAGGGCCTGAACGTGCTGCAGTACTTCATCTCCACGCACGGCGCGCGCAAGGGCCTGGCGGATACGGCGCTGAAGACCGCGAACTCGGGTTATCTGACCCGCCGGCTGGTCGACGTCGCGCAGGACATGGTGGTCACCGACGCGGATTGCGGCACCCGCGAGGGGATCGTGATGAAGCCCATTATCGAGGGCGGCGACGTGGTCGAGCCGTTGCGCGAGCGCGTGCTGGGCCGCACGGTGGCCGACGATGTGTTTGTGCAAGGCGAGAAACAAGCGGTCGTTGCCGCCGGCACCCTGCTGGACGAACGCTGGGTGCAGAAGCTCGAAGACATGGGCGTGGACGAAATCAAGGTGCGTTCCGCGATCAATTGCAAGGCGCGCTATGGCGTGTGTTCGGCGTGCTACGGACGCGATCTGGCGCGCGGACATATCGTCAACAAGGGCGAATCGGTGGGCGTGATCGCGGCGCAATCCATCGGCGAACCCGGCACGCAGCTGACCATGCGCACCTTCCACATCGGTGGCGCCGCCAGCCGTGCCGCGGCCGCGTCCAGCATCACCATCAAGTCCCCGGGTCACATCCGGCTGCACAACATCAAGATCGTCAAGCACGAGAGCAGCGGCAATAACGTAGCCGTGTCGCGTTCCGGCGAGCTGGGCCTGATCGACTCTCAGGGGCGCGAGAAAGAGCGTTACAGGGTGCCCTACGGCGCGGTGATCTCGGTCAACGACGGCGACGCCGTCGAGCCGGGGCAGATCGTCGCCAACTGGGATCCGCACACGCATCCCATCATCACCGAGGTGGCGGGTCGCATCTCACTGCACGATTTCATCGAAGGCATTACGGTCAACAAGCAGATCGACGAGGTCACGGGCCTGAGCTCCAGAGTGATCTCGGACCCGAAGACGCGCGGTTCGCAAGGCAAGGACCTCCGCCCGATGGTCAAGCTCAGCGATGAAGACGGCGTCGATCTGTTGCTGGCCGGCACCGATCTGCCCGCGCAATACGCGCTGGCGCCCGGCGCAATCATCAGTCTTGCCGATGGTGCCAAGGTGGACGTGGGCGATGTCATCGCGCGCATTCCGCAGGAATCCTCCAAGACGCGCGACATCACCGGTGGTCTGCCCCGCGTGGCCGACCTGTTCGAGGCCCGCAAGCCCAAGGAGGCGGCCATACTGGCCGCGCGCTCAGGCACCGTGGGTTTCGGCAAGGACACCAAGGGCAAGATGCGGCTGGTGATCACCGATGAAAACGGCGAGACCACCGAGGAGCTGATTCCGAAGTGGCGGCACGTCAACGTGTTCGAAGGCGAGCACGTGGAGCGAGGCGAAGTCGTCTCCGATGGCGAGCACAACCCGCACGATATCCTGCGGCTGCTGGGCATTACCGCGCTGGCCGAATACCTGGTCAACGAGATTCAGGAGGTTTACCGCCTGCAAGGGGTCAAGATCAACGACAAGCATATCGAGGTGATCATTCGGCAGATGCTGCGCAAGGTGGAGATCCTCGATCCGGGCGACACCCGCTTCCTGCGCGGCGAACAGGTGGAATCGGCGCGCCTGATCGAGGAGAACGAGCGTGTCGAGCGCGACGGCAAGCGGCAGGCGGCCTACGAGCCGGTGCTGCTGGGCATCACCAAGGCGTCGCTGGTGACCGAATCGTTCATCTCGGCGGCCTCTTTCCAGGAGACCACGCGGGTGCTCACCGAAAGCGCCGTGCGCGGCAGCCGCGACGATCTGCGCGGTTTGAAGGAAAACGTGATCGTGGGCCGTCTGATCCCGGCCGGTACCGGTCAGGCGTATCACGACGAGCGCCGCCGCAAGCGGTTCAGCGATTTCCTCGAGGCCGGCCTGCCCGGCCGCACGGAGGAAGCAGCACCGCAAGACGATACGGTAACCGAGTCGTCTACGGAGGAACACCATACTGGCACTTAAAGAGGATCTGAATAAAGCCATTCTGGGTTTTTCAGGGCGCGGAAAGCGAAAGCATGCCTCGCAAATGGCGTTGTTTGACAGTCTGCGCAACTGTTTCTAAAATACACGGCTCTGACAGGCCGCGCTGACCGTGCGGCCTGTCTGTCTTTTGATTGGGAGAAATAGCACGTGGCGACCACGAACCAACTGGTGCGCAAGCCGCGCATTCGCCGGCGCGAAAAGAGTAACGTCCCCGCGCTGGAGGCCTGCCCGCAAAAGCGCGGCGTTTGTACGCGCGTATATACGACCACGCCCAAAAAACCGAACTCGGCCTTGCGCAAGGTGGCCCGCGTAAGGCTCACCAATGGCTTTGAGGTCGCCAGCTACATCGGCGGCGAGGGGCATAATCTGCAGGAGCACTCGGTGGTGCTGATTCGCGGCGGCCGCGTCAAGGATTTGCCGGGTGTGCGTTACCATACGGTGCGCGGCAGTCTGGATACCCAGGGGGTGCAGAATCGCCGTCAGGGGCGCTCGAAGTACGGCTCCAAACGGCCCAAGGCTTGAGCCGCGCGGCATCGTCGAGCGCGTGTTTGCAAGTTGATCATGCAAGGTCCCAGTCAGGTTATTTAGGACGCATTAGCCATGTCCAGAAGAAGAGAAGTCCCCAAGCGCCGGCCGGTACCCGATCCGAAGTACCATAACGCGCAACTGGCGAAGTTCGTGAACATGCTCATGTTGAGCGGGAAAAAGTCCATCGCCGAGCAGATCGTTTACAGGGCGCTTGACCAGATCAAGGCGCGCAGGGGCGACGATGGTCTGGAAGTCTTCGGCAAGGCACTGGAAAACGTGCGCCCGCTGGTCGAGGTGAAGTCCCGGCGGGTCGGTGGCGCGACCTACCAGGTGCCGATCGAGGTACGCTCGTCGCGCCAGGCGGCGCTGGCAATGCGCTGGATTGTGGATGCCGCGCGCAAGCGCGGCGAGAAGTCGATGACCAACAAGCTCGCCGGTGAGTTGATGGATGCCTCGGACAGCAAGGGGGCGGCGGTTCGCAAGCGCGAGGACACGCATCGCATGGCCGAAGCGAACAAGGCGTTTTCGCACTATCGCTGGTGAGCCTGGCCGGCGGAGACCGGATCGTCTCCACTGCAGCCCTTCGACAGTTTATGCCTCGCCCCGGGGGCGAGGCCGCCGTTGCTTGATAAAGGCAGCAATTTGAAATTTTCAGAGGTTTGATCCCGTGGCACGCAAGACCCCTATCGAGCGCTACCGCAACATCGGCATCGCCGCGCATATCGACGCCGGCAAGACCACGACCACCGAGCGCGTGCTGTTCTACACCGGTGTCTCCCACAAAATGGGCGAGGTGCACGAGGGCGCAGCTGTCATGGACTGGATGGAACAGGAGCAGGAGCGCGGCATCACCATCACGTCCGCGGCGACCACCTGTTTCTGGCAGGGCATGGACAAGCAGTTCCCCGAGCACCGGATCAACATCATTGATACGCCCGGTCACGTGGACTTCACCATTGAGGTCGAGCGTAGTTTGCGCGTGCTGGATGGCGCGGTGGTCGTGTTCTGCGCGGTCGGCGGCGTCGAGCCGCAGTCGGAAACCGTATGGCGGCAGGCCAATCGCTACAAAGTGCCGCGCATCGTGTTCGTCAACAAGATGGATCGCGCCGGCGCGGACTTCCTGCGCGTGATCAAGCAGATCAAGCAGCGCCTGGGCGCGGTGCCGGTGCCTTTGCAGATCCCGGTCGGTGCCGAGGAGCACTTCAAGGGTGTCGTGGACCTGCTCAACATGCGCGCGATCTATTGGAACGATGCCGACCAGGGCATGACCTACGAAACCCGCGAAGTGCCTGGCGATATCCTGCCGCTGTGCCAGAAATGGCGGGAGTCGCTGCTGGAGGCGGCCGCCGAGGCTTCCGAAGAGCTGATGAACAGGTACCTGGAAGAAGGCGATTTGCCGTCGGACGAGATCGCCCGAGGCTTGCGCATGCGCACACTGGCCAATGAGATCGTGCCGGCCCTGTGCGGTTCGGCGTTCAAGAACAAGGGCGTGCAGGCGATGCTTGATGCAGTCATCGAATATCTGCCCGCGCCCACGGACGTACCCGCGGTGGTGGGGCATCTGGACGACGCCGATCAGACGCTGGCCGAGCGTCACCCGACCGACGAAGAGCCGTTTGCGGCGCTGGCGTTCAAGATCGCGACCGATCCTTACGTGGGCACCTTGACCTTCTTCCGCGTCTATTCCGGCGTACTCAAGTCCGGTGATACGGCCTACAATCCGATCAAGAGCAAGCGCGAGCGCATCGGGCGTATCCTGCAGATGCACGCCAATCACCGCGAGGAAATCAAGGAAGTGTACGCGGGCGACATCGCCGCGGCGGTGGGCCTCAAAGACGTGACCACCGGCGAGACGTTGTGCGACATGAACAACGTCATCATCCTCGAGCGCATGGATTTTCCGGAGCCGGTGATCTCGGTGGCGGTGGAGCCGAAAACCAAGGCCGACCAGGAAAAGATGGGTCTGGCCTTGCAGAAGCTGGCGCAGGAAGATCCGTCGTTTCGCGTGCATACCGACGAGGATTCCGGCCAGACCATCATCTCCGGCATGGGTGAGCTGCACCTGGACATCATCGTCGATCGCATGAAGCGCGAGTTCAAGGTCGAGGCCAATGTCGGCGCGCCGCAGGTGGCGTATCGTGAGACCATCCGCAAGCCGGTCGAACAGGAAGGCAAGTTCGTGCGCCAGTCAGGCGGCCGCGGCCAGTATGGCCATGTGTATCTGCGTCTTGAGCCGGGCGAGCCGGGCAGCGGCTACGAATTCGTCAACGCCATCGTCGGCGGCGTGGTGCCCAAGGAATATATCCCGGCGGTCGGCAAGGGCGTGGAGGAGCAGATGGCCAACGGCGTTATCGCCGGCTTCCCGATGGTCGACGTCAAGGTGACCCTGTACGACGGGTCGTACCACGACGTGGACTCCTCTGAGATGGCGTTCAAGATCGCCGGTTCGATGGGCTTCAAGGAGGGCGCGGCCAAAGCGAATCCCGTGCTGCTGGAGCCGATCATGAAGGTCGAGGTGGTAACGCCTGAGGAATACATGGGCGACGTGATGGGCGATCTCAACCGTCGCCGCGGTCTGGTGCAGGGCATGGAAGACATGCCGTCCGGCAAGGTGATTCGCGCCGAAGTGCCGCTGGCGCAGATGTTCGGGTACGCCACCGACCTGCGTTCCGCCACCCAGGGGCGCGCCACGTATTCGATGGAGTTCGAGAAATACGCCGAGGCGCCCAACACGGTGGCCGAGGCGGTCATCAAGCGGGCGTCGTGAGCACTTGAACAACCATCGTTACCGTTTTTGAAAGTAACCAAGTTAACGTGAGGAGACAGCTACCGTGTCCAAGGCCAAATACGAGCGCAGCAAGCCGCACATAAATGTTGGGACGATTGGTCATGTGGATCATGGCAAGACCACGTTGACGGCGGCCCTGACCAAGGTGATGGGGGAGACCTATGGTGGGGATTTCATTGCGTTCGACAAGATTGACAATGCCCCGGAAGAGCGCGCGCGGGGGATTACCATTGCCACCTCGCACGTCGAGTATCAAAGCGACAAGCGCCACTATGCGCATGTGGACTGTCCGGGGCATGCGGATTACGTCAAGAACATGATTACCGGGGCGGCGCAGATGGACGGCGCGATCCTGGTGGTATCGGCGGCCGACGGGCCCATGCCGCAGACGCGCGAACATATCCTGTTGGCGCGCCAGGTGGGGGTGCCGCACATTGTTGTTTACATGAACAAGGCCGACCAGGTCGACGACGCCGAACTGCTCGAATTAGTCGAGATGGAAGTACGCGATCTCTTATCCAGTTACGAATTCCCCGGTGACGACACCCCCATCATCATCGGTTCGGCGTTAAAGGCGCTGGAAGGCGACAGCTCCGAGTTAGGCGTGCCGTCGGTGGTCAGGCTGGTGGAAGCCATGGACACCTATATTCCCGAGCCCGAGCGCGCCATCGACGGCGATTTCCTGATGCCGGTCGAAGACGTGTTTTCCATCTCCGGTCGTGGCACGGTGGTGACCGGGCGGGTCGAGCGCGGCATCGTCAAGGTCGGTGAAGAAGTCGAGATCGTCGGCATCCGTCCCACCACCAAGACCGTCTGCACCGGGGTGGAGATGTTCCGCAAGCTGCTGGATCAGGGTCAGGCCGGCGACAACATCGGCGTGTTGTTGCGCGGCACCAAGCGCGACGAGGTCGAGCGTGGGCAGGTGCTGGCCAAGCCGGGATCCATTACCCCGCACACCCAGTTCGAGGCCGAGGTCTATATTCTATCCAAGGACGAAGGCGGGCGGCACACGCCGTTTTTTAACGGTTACCGGCCGCAGTTTTACTTCCGCACCACCGATGTCACCGGCAGTGTCAGCTTGCCCGACGGTGTGGAGATGGTGATGCCCGGAGACAACGTCAAGATGACGGTGGCGCTGATTGCGCCGATCGCGATGGAAGACGGCCTGCGCTTCGCCATCCGCGAGGGCGGCCGCACCGTCGGCGCCGGCGTGGTCGCTAAGGTCGTGCAGTAAGGGTGCGGTAGCCGAGCGGATTTTTTAGCCGATGATGCTTGTGATCGATCGCGTTGATTTTATGCGGACCTGATGCGTCCGTTTTATTGCAGAGACAGTGACAATGGCAGCGAGTCAGAGAATACGCATCCGCTTGAAGGCGTTCGATCACCGTTTGATTGACCGCTCGGCGAGCGAGATTGTGGAAACGGCGCGGCGTACGGGCGCGAGGGTGAAGGGGCCCATTCCGTTGCCGACCAGGAAGGAGCGCTTCACAATTCTCATCTCGCCGCACGTGAACAAGGATGCGCGCGATCAGTACGAGATCCGTACGCACAAGCGTATTATGGATATCGTCGATCCCACCGAGAAAACCGTGGATGCGCTGATGAAGCTTGATCTCGCGGCGGGCGTGGATGTGCAGATAAAACTCAACTGAAAAACGCGTTTCAGGCCGCCGGAGATATGTTTAAGGCTTGAGGCTCAGTTAAGTTTTCTTCATAATACTCGGCTTTCCACAGCCCAGCGCCAGTCACTTTCGCGGGGCAAAAATTCATGTTTGGTTCGTTGATCCCTCGCGAACGCGGAGTGTCTTGATGACAATCGGGTTGATCGGCAGGAAGGTTGGAATGACCCGCGTCTTCAGCGAGCAGGGTGCCGCGGTGCCCGTGACGGTAATTCATGTGGAGGCGAACCGGGTCGCGCAGCTTAAGACCGCTGAAGTCGATGGTTACCGCGCGGCGCAGCTGACTTGCGGCACGCGTCGTGCGACCCGCGTGACCAGGCCGCTGGCAGGCCATTATGCGAAGGCCGGGATTACCGCCGGCCGCGGGCTTTGGGAATTCCGGCTGGACGAAGCTGACAGCAGTGGGCTTGCGGCGGGCAGTGAATTGAAGGTCGGAATGTTCGCGGCTGGTCAGAAAGTGGACGTAACGGGCATCACCAAGGGCAAAGGTTTCGCCGGCACGGTCAAGCGGCACCATTTCAGCATGCAAGACGCCACGCACGGTAATTCGCTGGCCCACAGGGCGCCCGGCTCGATCGGGCAACGGCAAACGCCTGGTCGCGTGCCCAAGGGCAAGCGCATGGCCGGCCACATGGGCGTGGTGCGGCGCGTAAGCCAGAATCTGGAGGTCGTGCGCGTCGATCAGGATCGTGGTCTGCTGTTGATCAAGGGCGCGATTCCCGGCTCCACGGGCGGCGACGTGATCATACGCCCGGCGATCAAGGCGCGCGCCCCGCATGCGGCGGCGCCGGCGCAAGAGTAATTGATGATGGAGCTTAAAGCCGCCGACACCAGCAGCAAGGTAAACGTCTCCGACACGACGTTTGGCTGCGACTTCAATCAGGCGCTGGTGCACCAGGCCGTAACCGCATACCTGGCAGGCGCACGTTGTGGCACCAAGGCGCAGAAAACCCGCGCGCAGGTCGCCGGGGGCGGGGCCAAGCCATGGCGGCAGAAGGGCACGGGACGCGCACGCGCCGGCACTATCCGCAGCCCCATATGGCGCGGCGGCGGCGTGACGTTCGCGGCCCGCCCGCGAAACTTCCGGCAGAAGCTGAACAGAAAGATGTATCGTGCGGCCATGCGTTCGATCCTGTCCGAGCTGGTGCGCCTGGACCGCCTGGTGGTCGTGGAAGAACTGGGCCTCGAGGCGCCCAAGACCCGTGCGCTGCTGGGCAAATTGAGGCAGTGGAATTTGACGTCGGCGTTGCTGGTGACCGAACAGGTCGACGACAACGTTTATCTCGCCGCGCGCAACCTGCCACATATCGGCTGCATTGCGGTCGCGGGTCTGAACCCGGTGAACCTGATCGGGTTCGACAAGGTGGTGATGACGAAGGCGGCGCTCAACCGGGTGGAGGCGTGGCTGGCATGAGTCAGGAGCGATTAATGAAGATCCTGCTCGCCCCGCATGTCTCCGAAAAGTCCACGGCGGCGGCCGACAGCATTCGCCAGCACGTGTTCAAGGTGCTGCCGGACGCGACCAAGATCGAAGTCAAGCGCGCCGTCGAACTGATGTTCAATGTGCAGGTCGCGCAGGTTCGGGTGCTGAACGTCAAAGGCAAGCAAAAGCGTCACGGCACGCGCCGTGGCCGCCGCTCGGACTGGAAGAAGGCGTACGTGAAGCTCGCGCCGGGCAACGACATCGCGCTGGGCGTTGAGTAGACACTGCGTAAAACTGCTAGCTGAAATCGCATGGCCATTGTAAAGACCAAACCGACGTCGCCGGGCCGGCGCTTTGTCACCCGCATTCAGGGGCAGGAATTGCACCGCGGCGGACCGTATCGCGCGCTGACCGCCGCCAAAAAGCGCTCGGGCGGCCGCAACAATCTGGGCCGTATTACCACGCGTCATGTCGGCGGCGGTCACAAGCAGCGCTATCGGATCGTCGATTTCAGGCGCGACAAGGATCATGTTCCCGGCAAGGTCGAGCGCATCGAGTACGATCCGAATCGCAGCGCGCACCTCGCGCTGGTGCTGTACGCCGACGGCGAGCGCCGTTACGTGATCGCACCCAAGGGCGTGCAGGTCGGGGCGCCGGTGATGGCGGGTTCGCACGCGCCGATCAAGCCCGGCAACGCCCTGCCGCTGCGCAATATCCCGGTCGGCAGCGTGGTGCATTGCGTGGAGATGAGGCCCGCCAAGGGCGCGCAACTCGCGCGCAGCGCCGGCACGTCGGTCCAGCTGGTGGCGCGCGAAGGCAGCCTGGTGACCTTGCGTTTGCGTTCCGGCGAGATGCGCCGGGTGCCGGCCGATTGCCGCGCCACCATCGGCGAAGTGAGCAACGCAGAACACAATCTGGTCAAGCTGGGCAAGGCGGGGGCCAAGCGCTGGCGCGGCATCCGGCCGACGGTGCGGGGCGTGGCCATGAATCCGGTGGACCATCCGCATGGCGGCGGCGAGGGCAAGACCTCCGGCGGCCGCCATCCATGCACGCCGTGGGGCGTGCCGACCAAGGGTTACAAGACACGCAACAGCAAGCGCACGGATCGCTGGATCGTGCGCTCGCGCGGCGGAAGCAAATAGGAGCGCCAGTGCCACGTTCGTTGAAGAAAGGCCCATTCGTCGATGACCACTTGCTGGCCAAGGTCGAGCGCGCGGTTGCGACGCGGGAGCGGCGGCCAATCAAGACCTGGTCGCGGCGCTCGCTGGTGATTCCCGACATGGTGGGTCTGACCATCGCCGTGCATAACGGTCGTCAGCACATTCCGGTGCTGATATCGGAAAACATGGTTGGCCACAAGCTGGGCGAGTTCGCGATCACGCGGACATTCAAGGGTCACTCGGGTGACCGCAAGGCGCGTTAGGGCAAGTCGTTCACGAGAGATGTCAATGCAAGTCGCAGCCAGATTGAAAAACGCGCGCATATCGGCGCAGAAGTGCAGACTGGTGGCCGATCAGGTGCGCGGCGCGCCGGTCGATCGCGCGTTGCAGATCCTCGCCTTCAGCCCGAAAAAGGCGGCGCGCATGATCAAGAAGGTGCTGGAGTCGGCGATCGCCAACGCCGAGCACAATGAAGGCGCGGACATCGATGAGTTGAAGGTCTCGCGCATCTGCGTCGATCAGGGGCCCAGCCTGAAGCGCTTTCAGGCGCGCGCGAAAGGCCGTGGCAACCGCATCATCAAGCGCACCAGTCACATCACCGTCACCGTCGCCGATTAGCGGGCTGCGTAAACAGGTATAAGGTCAACCATGGGACAAAAAGTACATCCGACCGGCTTTCGCCTAGGGATCGCGACGGACTGGACCTCAAAGTGGTATGCCGACGGCAGCCGTTACGCCCAGTTCCTGAACAACGATCTGGCGGTGCGCGAGTTTTTGCGACGCAAGTTGTCGCAGGCGTCGGTCAGCCGCATTCAGATCGAGCGGCCCGCGCGCTCGGCGCTGATCACTATTCACACGGCGCGTCCCGGCATCGTGATCGGCAAGAAGGGCGAAGACGTGGAAGCCCTGCGGCGCGAGGTCGCCAAGCGCATGGGCCTGGAGCTCAATAACGTGCGCATCAATATCGAAGAGATCCGCAAGCCCGAGGTCGATGCGCAGCTGGTGGCGGAAGGCATCGCGCAGCAGCTGGAGCGGCGCATCATGTTCCGACGCGCCATGAAGCGCGCGGTCGGTAACGCCATGCGTCTGGGCGCGCTGGGCGTGAAGGTCAACGTGGGCGGCCGCCTCAACGGCGCCGAAATCGCGCGCTCCGAATGGTATCGCGAGGGCCGCGTGCCGCTGCATACCTTGCGGGCGGACATTGATTATGGTTTCGCCGAGGCGCGTACGACGTACGGTGTGATCGGCGTCAAGGTATGGGTGTTCAAGGGGGAAGTGTTCGATCTGGACACCAAGACGACCGAGCAGACGCCAGAACCCCGTCGTACCACGGCGTAAAGGTCTATCGTTATGTTGCAGCCCAAGCGAACGAAATTTCGCAAACAGCAGAAAGGCCGCAACCGCGGTCTCGCGACCGTCGGCAACAAGGTCAGCTTCGGCGAATTCGGGCTGAAGGCGACCGGGCGCGGCCGTATCAACGCGCGCCAGATCGAGGCGGCGCGGCGGGCGATGACGCGCTACGTCAAGCGCGGCGGCAAGATCTGGATACGGGTTTTTCCGGACAAGCCGGTGACCAAAAAGCCCCTGGAAGTGCGCCAGGGCAAGGGCAAGGGCAACGTCGAGTACTGGGTCGCGCAGATTCAGCCGGGGCGCATGCTATACGAGATGGAAGGCGTGGATGAAGCCGTGGCGCGCGAAGCCTTGCGCCTGGCGGCCGCCAAGCTGCCGGTGAGCACGACGTTCGTTGTTCGCACCGTAATGTAATGACTTAGGATCCGAGGATGAAAGCGAGTGAATTGCGGCAGAAGTCTGCTGCGGACCTGGACAAGGAACTGCTGGCGCTTTTGCGCGCGCAGTTCAACCTGCGCATGCAGCGCGGGCTGGGGCAGGCGCCCCGGCACGATCAGTTCCCCAAGCTGCGCCGCGATATCGCACGCATCAAGACGATAATCGCCGAACGTGCCGTTTCCAGCGGGCCGGCAGGCAAGCCGTCATGAACGACAAGGACGGGCAACACGCGGCCCAGCGCACGCTGACCGGCCAGGTCATCAGCGACAAGCGGGACAAGACGGTCACCGTGCGCATCGATCGTCAGGTGCGGCATCCGCTGTACGGCAAGTACATACGCCGCTCCAGCAAGCTGCACGTGCACGATGAGCGCAACGAGTGCAGGCTCGGCGACAAGGTATCGGTGACGCAATGCCGGCCGTTGTCCAAAACCAAGGCCTGGAAACTGGTTCAGGTGCTGGAAAAGAGTCCCGAATAGCGGAGTGATGGCGCCATGATTCAGTCTGAAACGGTTCTGGAGGCCGCCGACAACAGCGGCGCGCGCAAGCTCCAGTGCATCAAGGTGCTGGGCGGGTCCAAGCGTCGCTATGCGCAGATCGGCGACATCATCAAGGTCAGCGTCAAGGACGCGATTCCGCGCGGCAGGGTCAAGAAGGGCGAGGTGTACAGTGCAGTGGTGGTGCGCACCGCCAAGGGCGTGCGGCGCGCGGACGGCTCGCTGGTGCGTTTCGATCGCAACGCGGCAGTGCTGCTGAACAATCAGCTGCAGCCGATCGGCACGCGTATCTTCGGGCCGGTGACACGCGAACTGCGCGGCGAGCGCTTCATGAAGATCATCTCGCTGGCGCCCGAGGTCTTGTAATGCGGGTCCACAAGTAACGCATCGATGAACAGATTGAAGAAAGGCGACGACGTGATCGTGATCGCCGGCAAAGACAAGGGCCGGCGCGGCACGGTGTTGCGCGTCCTGCGCAACGACCGGCTGGTGGTGGAGAACGTGAACGTCGCCAAGAAGCACACTAAGCCCAATCCGCAGCGGGGCGTGGGCGGCGGCATCGTGGAGCGTGAAATGCCCGTTCACAGCTCCAACGTGATGCTGTTCAACCCGGCCACCGGCAAGGGCGGGCGCATCGGCTATCGGCAACTGCAGGACGGCCGCAAGGTCCGCTATTTCAAAGCCAACAACGAAGTGATTGACGCCTAGATGACGCGCTTGCAGGAACAATACCGGGACACGGTGCGAAAGCAGCTCGCCGACCGCTTCGGCTACGCGAACGTGATGCAGGTGCCGCGCTTCACCAAGATCACGCTGAACATGGGCCTGGGCGAGGCTGTGGGCGACAAGAAAATCATCGACCACGCGGTCGAGGACATGACGCGCATCGCCGGGCAAAAGCCAGTGGTGACCGTCGCGCGCAAGTCGATCGCGGGCTTCAATATCCGCGAGGGCTGGCCCATCGGCTGCAAGGTAACCTTGCGCCGCGCCCGCATGTTCGAGTTTCTCGACCGGCTGATCAACATCGCCATTCCGCGCATTCGGGATTTTCGCGGCCTGAGCGCGCGGGCCTTCGACGGGCGCGGCAATTACAACATGGGCGTGCGCGAGCAGATCATATTCCCGGAGATCGACTACGACAAGGTCGATGTGCTGCGCGGCATGGACATCGCGATCAGCACCACGGCGCGCAGCAATGAAGAAGCGCGCGCCTTGCTGGAGGCATTCAATTTTCCGTTTCGGCGGTAAGGATTAAAGCATGGCCAAGACGTCGATAATAGAGCGCGAACGCAAGCGCGAACGCATGGTGAAGCGCTTCGCCAGGAAGCGCGCCGAGATCAAGGCCAGAATCGACGATGGCAGCGCATCGGTCGAAGAGCGCCGTGAGGCGCAGGCGCAGTTGCGCAAGCTGCCGCGTAACGCGAGCCCGGTGCGCTTGCGCAACCGCTGCCAGTTGACGGGGCGGCCGCACGGGTATTACCGCAAATTCGGCTTGGGCCGGAACAAGCTGCGCGAGGCGGCCATGCGCGGCGACGTGCCCGGTCTGGTCAAATCGAGCTGGTAGGTTACGCCGGGATATTATTCGAGAAGCAAGCCATGAGTATGAGCGACCCAATCTCCGACATGCTGACCCGCATCCGCAACGGGCAGACCGCGGCCAAGGCGAAGGTCAGCATGCCGGCGTCCAAGCTGAAGCTGGCGGTCGCCGAGGTGTTGAAGAGCGAAGGCTACGTGCAGGATTTTTCCGTGGAGCAGCGCGACGGCAAGCCCGAGCTGTCGATCATGCTCAAGTATCATCTCGGCAAGCCGGTGATCGAAACCATCAAGAGGGTGAGCCGGCCGGGTCTGCGCGTTTATCGTGGCATGCAGGAGATCCCGCGTGTCAGCGGCGGGTTCGGTATCGCCATCGTATCGACGCCGCAGGGGGTCATGAGCGATCGCGCGGCGCGCGCGGCCGGCCATGGCGGCGAAGTGCTGTGCATCGTGGCTTGAGCGGATTGGGCTATGTCAAGAGTTGCCAAGAAACCGGTTGCGCTCCCCGCGGGTGTGGAGGTGACGGTCAACGGCCGCACCGTGAACGTCAAGGGGCCGAAAGGCGCGATGCAATTCAACCTGCATCGGCGCGTGAGCGTCTCGCAGCAGGATGATGGCGTGGTTTTCGATTCGAAGCCCGAATTGGACACCGGCATGATGATGGCCGGCACCATGCGCGCGCTGTTCAACAACATGGTGCTGGGTGTCACCCAGGGGTTCGAGCGCCGGCTCGAGCTGGTGGGCGTCGGCTACCGCGCGCAGGTGCGGGGCAATACGCTGAACCTGACCCTGGGATATTCACATCCGATCGACTATACGATGCCGGCAGGCGTCACGGTCGAGACGCCGTCGCAGACCGAGGTCGTGGTGCGCGGCATCGACAAACAGCTGGTGGGGCACGTCGCCGCGCAGATCCGCAGCTTTCGCCGGCCCGAGCCGTACAAGGGCAAAGGCGTCAAGCACGTGGGCGAACGCATCATTCGCAAAGAGGCGAAAAAGAAATAACGGCGTGACCGGGGCGTTGCGTGCGAATGGTTTATGCAAAGCGGTCTGTTTAATCGTATCAGTGTTGACGAGTAACCATGCTGGACAAACGAGTCACCCGTAATCGGCGCGCCCAGCGCGCGCGCAGCAAGATACACAGCCTGGCTGTCCATCGTCTGTGCGTGCACCGCACGCCCAGGCATATCTATGCGCAGCTCATCGCGCCCGGCGGCGCGACGGTGCTGGCGTGCGCGTCTTCGCTGGAGGGTGAGCTCAAAGGGAGCCTGGCGAACACCGGCAACGTGCAGGCGGCGATCCGGGTCGGGCAGCTGATCGCGCAACGCGCGAAATCGAAAGGCATTACGCGTGTGGCCTTCGATCGTGCGGGGTTCAAGTATCACGGCCGCGTCAAGGCGCTGGCGGATGCGGCGCGCGAGGGCGGTCTGGAGTTCTGAAGCGAGTCGCCGGCTCGAGCGATTGGCATTCATGCCAGAACCCGGCCGCTGATGCACGGCGCTGTTTTGGATACTGGTTGTTTAAGGCTGGCCTGATGACATGTAAGAAGGTACGTAATGGCTCAAATTGATGGTGGAAAAGTCACCGACGGCATGCAGGAAAAGCTGGTTGCGGTCAACCGCGTAGCCAAGGTCGTCAAGGGTGGCCGGCAGTTCGGTTTTACCGCGCTGGCGGTGGTCGGCGACGGCCAGGGGCGCGTCGGTTTTGGTTACTGCAAGGCGCGCGAGGTGCCGCTTGCGATCCAGAAGGCGATGGAAAAGGCGCGCAAGAACCTGATGCACGTGCCGCTGAAAGAAGGCACGTTGTACTATCCGGTAACGTCGCGCCATGGCGCCGCCAAGGTGCATATGCAGCCCGCCTCGGACGGTACGGGCATCATCGCCGGCGGTGCGATGCGCGCCGTGTTCGAAGTGCTGGGCGTGCACAATGTGCTGGCCAAGGTTATCGGTTCGCGTAATCCGATCAATGTCGTACGCGCCACCATGAAAGGTCTGACGAACATGCAGTCGCCTGAATTCTTCGCGGCCAAGCGGGGCATGACGGTGGACGCGATTGTGGGGGCTCAGGCCGATGGCCAGACAGCTTAAGGTAACCTTGACCCGCAGCATGATCGGGCGGATGCAAACGCATCGCGCCTGCGCGCGCGGCCTGGGCATCCGGCGGATGCATAACCCGGTGACGGTGGCGGATACACCGCAAAACCGCGGCATGATCGAAAAGATCAGATACATGCTGAAGGTAGAGGAGGCGTGAGCGTGTGTCCCACGGTCACCGCAATTCTGAGGACCTATGGTGAAGCTTAATACCCTGCAACCCGGCAAGGGCAGCCGCCCTGACGCCAAGCGTGTGGGCCGTGGCATCGGCAGTGGCCTGGGCAAGACCTGCGGCCGGGGCCACAAGGGCCAGCGGGCGCGGGCCGGGGGTTACCACAAGGTCGGCTTTGAAGGCGGCCAGATGCCGCTGCAGCGCCGCCTGCCCAAATTCGGCTTTGTGTCGCCCAAGAATCGCGATCGCGAAGAACTGCGTCTGGACAAACTGAACGCGATCGACGCCGAGACGATCGATCTCAACGTGCTCAAGGCGCAAGGCCTGATCGCGGCGCGCACTACGCAGGTCAAAATCATTGCCTCCGGCGCGCTGAACAAGGCCGTGTCGATCAAGGGCATCGCGGTCACCCGCGGCGCGCGCGCTGCCATCGAGGCGGCCGGCGGCACGGTGGCGTCGGCGGGAGAGCGCAAGCAAGGCCAGACCGCGGATCAGTAATGGCGTCTTCGACCTCTGCAATGGCGGCGTCGCTGGGTGGGCTTGGCAAGGTCACCGAGCTGCGCAAGCGCCTGCTGTTCGTGCTGATGGCGCTGGTGGTCTATCGTATCGGGACGTTCATTCCCGTGCCTGGCATCAATCCCGAGTCCATGGCGCAGTTCTTCGATCAGCAGAGCGGCACCATCCTGGACATGTTCAACATGTTTTCGGGCGGCGCGCTGGAGCGCTTGTCGATCTTCGCGCTGGGGATCATGCCGTATATCTCGGCGTCGATCATCGTGCAGCTGATGACGGCGGTGGTGCCGGCGCTAAAAGAGCTCAAGAAAGAGGGTGAGTCGGGACGTCGCAAGATTATTCAATACACCCGTTACGGCACCTTGGGGCTCGCGACGTTTCAGGCGATCGGCGTGTCGGTCGCGCTGCAAGGTCAGGGTGTAGCCATCCACACGGGATATGGTTTTATCTTCACGTCCGTGGTGACCCTGGTCACGGGCACCATGTTTCTGATGTGGCTGGGCGAACAGATCACCGAGCGCGGTATCGGCAACGGCATATCGATAATCATCTTCGCCGGCATCGTCGCCGGGCTGCCGTCGGCGATCGGCGGCACCCTGGAACTGGCCAGCACGGGCGAGCTGTCCCCGGCGTTCGTGATCCTGCTGTTTGCCTTGGCGATCGCGGTGACGGGCGCTGTGGTGTTCATAGAACGCGGACAGCGCCGTATCACGGTCAATTACGCCAAGCGCCAGCAGGGGCGCAAGCTGTACGCCGCGCAGAGCAGCCATCTGCCGCTGAAGCTGAACATGGCGGGCGTGATTCCGCCCATCTTCGCCTCCAGCATTATTCTGTTTCCGGCCACCCTGGGTCAGTGGTTCGGGCGCGCCGACGGCATGAGCTGGCTGCAGGATCTGTCGACGGCATTGAGCCCCGGTCAGCCGCTGTACGTGGCCTTTTATGCGGCGGCGATTATCTTTTTCTGTTTCTTCTATACTGCGATCGTGTTCGATTCGCGGGAGACGGCCGATAACCTGAAGAAGTCCGGCGCGTTTATCCCCGGCATCCGGCCCGGCGAGCAGACAGGGCGGTATATCGATGGCGTGATGACCCGCCTGACGGCGGTGGGTGCGATTTACATCACCCTGGTGTGCCTGCTGCCGGAGTTCCTGATCCTGGCGTGGAACGTGCCGTTCTACTTCGGCGGCACGTCGCTGCTGATCATCGTCGTGGTGGTGATGGACTTCATGGCGCAGGTGCAGGCGCAGTTGATGTCGCATCAGTACGAAGGCCTGATGAAAAAGGCCAACCTCAAGAGCTATGGCAAATCGGGGCTGCTGCGATAACGCAGCATGCCGGTCGCGGACAGGACGAGCATCATGAAAGTACAGGCTTCGGTAAAAAGAATTTGTCGCAACTGCAAGGTGATACGTCGCAACGGCGTGGTGCGCGTAATCTGCTCGAATCCACGGCATAAACAGCGCCAGGGCTGAAGACGCGGCGCCGCGACGTTTGCCTGCCTGTTCGCATACCGCATTGAAACAATACGCTGAAATGGCTAAACTGCGCCGTTTGGCAGTTGACACCTTGATTCTGGAGTTCGTTTGAATGGCGCGCATCGCAGGTATCAACATCCCGGTTCAGAAGCACACGGATATCGCCTTGATGTCGATTTACGGGATCGGCCGCACGCGCGCGCGCGCGATCTGTGAAAGCGCCGGGGTGCGGCCGACGGTCAAGGTCAAGGACTTGAGCGAAGCCGAGGTCGACAAGCTGCGCGCGGAAGTCGGCAAATATCCGGTGGAAGGCGATCTGCGGCGCGACGTCACCATGAACATCAAGCGCCTGATGGATCTGGGCTGCTATCGCGGCATCCGTCATCGACGCGGCCTGCCCTTGCGCGGTCAGCGCACCCGCACCAACGCGCGCACGCGGAAAGGTCCGCGCCGCGCCATTCGGAAATAACCAGGACTGTAAATGGCCAAGGCACCGGTACGATCGCGCAAGAAGGTCAGAAAGACCGTTTCAGACGGCGTCGCGCACATCAACGCGTCGTTCAACAACACCATCATTACGATCAGCGATCGTCAGGGCAACACCTTGTGCTGGGCGACCTCGGGCGGCTCCGGATTTCGCGGATCGCGCAAGAGCACGCCGTTCGCGGCGCAGGTTGCGGCCGAAACCGCGGGCAAGGCCGCGCTGGAGTTCGGGCTCAAAAACCTGGAGGTGATGGTGAAAGGCCCGGGCCCGGGGCGAGAATCGGCGGTGCGCGCATTGAACAACGTGGGCTTCAAGATTACCAACATCAACGACGTGACGCCCATTCCGCACAATGGCTGCCGCCCGCCGAAGCGGCGCCGCGTGTGATGCCCGTTTTTCCAGTTCAAGCGATGTCCGGAGCGGAGTTGTAAATGGCGCGATACCTGGGACCCAAATGCAAGCTCAGCCGGCGCGAAGGCGCCGATCTGCTGCTCAAGAGCCGCGCGCGCGCGCTTGACTCCAAGTGCAAGCTGGACAAGATCCCCGGTCAGCACGGCGACCGGCGGTCGCGGCTCTCCGATTACGGTGTACAACTGCGCGAGAAACAGAAGCTGCGCCGCATTTACGGCGTGCTGGAGCGCCAGTTCCGTAATTACTACAAGACCGCCTCGCGCTCGAAGGGCGCGACCGGCGAACGCCTGCTGCAGTTGCTGGAATGCAGGCTGGACAACGTCGTTTACCGCATGGGTTTTGCCGCCACGCGCGCCGAGGCCCGGCAACTGGTCAGGCACAAGGCGATCGCGGTCAACGGCGAGGTGGTCAACATCCCGTCATGCGCCGTCAACACCGGTGACGTGGTGGCCGTGCGGGAAAAAGCCAAAAAGCAGCTCCGCATTCAGGAGGCCTTGAACGTCGCGGAGCAGTACGGCATGCCCGAGTGGGTCGACGTCGACACCAAGAAGATGGAGGGCGTGTTCAAGGCTACGCCCGACCGCGACGATCTGCCGCCCGACATCAACGAGTCGCTGGTGGTCGAGCTTTACTCCAAGTAAAGCCGCTCGCTTCAAATCATTGAAAGATGAGGTAGCTTTATGGCAGCCAAGGTTGAAGAATTGCTGCGGCCCCGGTTTGTCGACGTACAGGCCTCGGGGCCGAGAAACGCCAAGGTCGTGCTCGAGCCGCTCGAACGCGGTTTCGGCCACACCCTGGGCAACGCCCTGCGGCGCATCCTGCTGTCCTCCATTCCCGGCTGTGCCGTGGTGGAAGCCACCATCGAAGGGGTGTTGCACGAGTACACCACGATCGAAGGTGTACAAGAGGACGTGATCGATATCCTGCTGAACCTCAAGGGACTGGCGATCCGCATGCACGGCAAGGACGAGGCCAGCGTCAACCTGCGCAAGCAGGGGCCCGGTGTGGTGACCGCGGGCGACATAACGGTGGGTCACGACGTCGAGATCGTAAACCCTGACCACGTGATCGCACACCTGACCAAGGGCGCCGAACTGGCCATGACCTTGAAGCTGGCGCGCGGCCGCGGCTATCAGCCGGCGTCGGTGCGGCGTTCGGAGGAGGACCGCCCGCTCGGAAGCCTGTTGCTGGACGCGAGTTTCAGCCCCGTGCAGCGGGTGGCGTACACGGTCGAAAGCGCCAGAGTGGAGCAGCGCACCGACTTAGACAAGCTCGTGATCGAGCTCGAAACCAACGGCACGGTCGATCCCGAGGACACCATCCGCAGGGCCGCGAACATCCTGCAAGGCCAGCTGTCGGTGTTCGTCGATCTCAAGGGCGACGAGCAAAGTGTACAGGCGCGGGGCGAATCGGAGCTCGATCCGATCCTGCTGCGTCCGGTCGACGACCTGGAGCTTACCGTGCGCTCGGCGAATTGCCTGAAGGCCGAGAACATTCACTACATCGGCGATCTGATTCAGCGCACCGAGGTGGAGTTGCTGAAGACGCCCAATCTGGGCAAAAAGTCGCTGACCGAGATCAAGGATGTGCTGGGTTCTCACGGTCTCAGCTTGGGCATGCGGCTGGAAAACTGGCCGCCGCCCAGCCTGCGCGCCGAGAAAGAGAAAAAGTCCAGCGCGGCTTGACGCAGGCATTCAGGGTCTCAGCATTCACAGGATTGGACTATGCGTCATCGCAATGCAGGCCGGCAACTCAGCCGCAACAGCAGTCACCGCAAGGCCATGACTTCGAATATGGCGTCATCGCTGTTCCGGCACGAGACGATGATCACCACGTTGGCCAAAGCCAAGGAGTTGCGGCAGGTGGCGGAGCCGCTCATTACGCTGGCCAAACAGGACGATGTGGCGCGGCGGCGACGGGCGTTTGCGAAGCTGCGCGACAAAGAGGCCGTCGGTAAGCTGTTCACCGAGCTGGGGCCAAGGTACCGCGCGCGTCCGGGCGGTTACATGCGGGTGTTGAAATACGGGTTCCGTCGCGGTGATAACGCGGCCATGGCGTTCGTCGAGCTGGTGGATCGACCCGCTGGCGACTGATTCAAGCGCCAAGCGGGATGCATCGACTGAAAAGCCGGCCGCAAGCCGGCTTTTCAGTGTCTATATGTGATCAAGCCATCGCGATCATGACAACGCGAATGATCGTTTTATGCACGGACTTCGGGCTGCACGGCCCGTACGTCGGACAGGTGCAGGCCCGATTGCTTCAGGACGCGCCTGGCGTGCCCGTGGTTAACCTGTTCGCCGATCTCCCCCCCTTCAACGCGCGGGCGGCAGCGTATCTGCTGGCGGCTTATTGTGAGGAATTCCCGCCGAACAGCGTGTTTCTGTGCGTGGTGGATCCGGGGGTAGGCTCGACGCGCCGCCCGCTGATCGTCAGGACCGACCGGCACTGGTTCGTCGGCCCCGACAACGGATTGCTGGAGATCGTCGCCCGGCGCGCGCGTTGCGTACAGCGCTGGGAGATCAGCTATGCGCCGGCGCGTTTGTCCGCCAGCTTTCACGGCCGCGACCTGTTCGCGCCGGTCGCCGCTCAATTGGCGATGAATAAGCCCGCGCCCGGCCGGCCGCTGCCGGAGGCCGAAACACGTTGGCAGGCATGGCCGGACGAACTGTTCGAGATCGTTTACATCGACGGCTACGGCAACGCCATGACGGGCGTGCGCGCCAGCGCGATAGACAAGCGCATCCGGCTCGTAGTCAAAGGTCAAACGCTAGCCTATGCGCGCACCTTCAGCGAGGCGCCGGCAGAGCAGCCGTTCTGGTATGAAAACGCCAATGGGCTGGTCGAGATCGCGCTCAAGGAATCCAGCGCCGCGCGCGTGATGGCTCTGCAAATTGGAGATGCCGTGACCCCGGTGAATGGCTAGAGGCGTACCAGCCGAACCCCATCGATGGCTATGCGCTGCTCATCGACATGGCGCGGCGCGTCACGCCTTGCGGCGCGCCTTCTTTGAGAGGGGGTTTAAGATCCGCCGCAGATATTCGCCTGTGTACGAGGCGTCGACGGCGGCGACATGCTCCGGTGTGCCGATGGCCACCACCTCGCCGCCGCGATGGCCGCCTTCCGGGCCCATGTCGATGATCCAGTCGGCGGTCTTGATCACGTCCAGATTGTGCTCGATCACCACGATGGTGTTGCCGTGATCGCGCAGGCGATGCAACACCCTGAGCAATTGTTCGACGTCGTGGAAATGCAGCCCCGTAGTCGGTTCGTCCAGGATATAAAGCGTGTTGCCGGTGTCGCGCTTGGACAGCTCTCTTGAAAGCTTGACCCGCTGCGCCTCGCCGCCCGACAAGGTGGTCGCGTTCTGGCCCAGGGTGATATAGGTGAGCCCGACGTCGGTGAGGGTCTCCAGCTTGCGATAAATCGCCGGCACCGGCCTGAAGAACTCGAGCGCGTCCTCCACCGTCATCTCCAGCACCTCGAAGATGTTCTTGCCCTTGTAGTGCACGTCCAAGGTCTCTCGGTTGTAGCGCTTGCCCTTGCACACGTCGCAGGGCACGTAGATATCTGGCAGAAAATGCATCTCGACCTTGATGACGCCGGCGCCCTGGCAGGCCTCGCAGCGCCCGCCCTTGACGTTGAAGCTGAAGCGACCCGGCGTATAGCCGCGCGAGCGCGCCTCGGCGGTGCCCGCGAACAACTCGCGTATGGGTGTGAACAGGCCGGTGTAGGTGGCGGGATTCGAGCGCGGTGTGCGGCCGATCGCGCTCTGGTCGATGTCGACCACCTTGTCGACGTGTTCCAGGCCCTCGATTGCTTCACAGGGCGCGGGGTCGACGGCGGCGCCGTTGAGTTCGCGCGCCAGATAGCGGAACAAGGTGTCATTGACCAGGGTTGACTTGCCCGAACCGGAAACGCCCGTGATGCAGGTGAACAATCCGATGGGGATCTCCACATCCACGTCGCGCAGGTTGTTGCCGCGCGCGCCGCGCAGGCTTAGCGTTCGTTTCTTGTCGAATGCAACGCGCTGGGCGGGAATCTCGATCGCGCGCTTGCCCGCCAGATACTGGCCGGTTAGCGAGGCCGGATTGGCGGCGATCTCGGCCGGCAGGCCTTCCGCGACCACGCAGCCGCCATGCCGCCCGGCGCCAGGACCCATGTCCACCACGTGATCGGCGCTGCGGATCGCCTCTTCGTCGTGCTCGACCACAATGACGGTGTTGCCCAGATCTCGCAGAAAGTTAAGCGTGTTCAGCAGCCGCTGATTGTCGCGCTGATGCAGGCCGATCGAAGGCTCGTCCAGGATATACATCACGCCCACCAGGCCAGCACCGATCTGGCTTGCCAGCCGAATGCGCTGCGCCTCGCCGCCCGACAGGGTCTCGGCGCTGCGCTCCAGGGTGAGGTAATCCAGCCCGACGTTGATCAGAAAATTAAGCCGCTGCTGGATCTCCTTGACGATCTTTTTCGCGATCTCGCCGCGGCGCCCGGTTAGCGCCAGCCTGTTGAAAAAATCGCCGGCCTCACCGATCGGCAGCGCAGTGATCGCCGGCAGGCTGCGATCCTCGATGAACACGTTGCGGGCCGCCACGTTCAGGCGCGTACCCCCGCATTCCGGACAAGGCTGACTGGCCAGATACCTGGCCAGTTCTTCGCGCACGGCCTCGGAGTCGGTCTCGCGGTAACGCCGCTGCATGTTGGGGATGATGCCCTCGAAAGGATGCGTACGCGTGGTGGTGCGGCCGCGCTCGTCGGAATAATCGAATCTGATGCGCTGCCTGCCGCTGCCGTACAGGATCGCCTGCTTGATCGTATCGTCCAGCGAGGCGAAGGGCGCCTCGATATCGAAGCCGTAATGCGTCTCCAGCGAGCGGATCAGCTGAAAATAGTAGGCGTTGCGCCGGTCCCAGCCGCGCACCGCACCGCCCGCGAGGGTCAACTCCGGATGCGCGACGATACGCGCGGGATCGAAGAACTGGCGTACGCCCAGACCGTCGCAGGCGGGGCAGGCGCCGATCGGGTTGTTGAACGAAAACAGCCGTGGCTCCAGTTCGCTCAAAGAATAGCCGCAGATCGGGCAGGCGAACTTCGACGAAAAGATCAAAACGTTATCACCCCCACCCTCTCCCTCCCCCTTCGAGGGGGAGGGTTGG
>JBOIDC010000046.1:0-33783 GCA_050740315.1 Gammaproteobacteria bacterium
CCTTTCAGCAGCGCGTAGGGCAGGCCCTGCGCGAGATACCGGCCGGCGAGACCGCGAGCTATACGGAAATCGCCGCACGCATCGGCGCACCGAGAGCCGTGCGCGCGGTGGCGCACGCCTGCGCAACAAACGCAATCGCCGTTGCGATCCCGTGTCATCGAGTCGTGCGCCAGAACGGCGCGCTCGCCGGCTACCGCTGGGGCGTTGAACGCAAGCGCGCGCTGCTCGACCGCGAGGCGACATCGTAAGCGGTAACGGTAATTTGATCGGCGGAAACCTGGCGAGGCAGCACCGGGGTTTGGACTCTCAAACGAGAACCTGGAGAGAGAGAATGAAATTACTGCGACTATTCACGTTGAGCGCGCTGCTGGCGATCGGGAGCACGAGTTCGCTGTTTGCGCACGAGCTGGGATCGAACAAAAAGCCGCTGTCCTTTGGCGACGATCAGACGATCGTCGATCTTACCAAGGTGGTGTGGGAGCCCCTGGAGGTGAAGGGGCTCGCGCCGGGCGCCGAAATCGCGGTGCTTAGAGGCGATCTTGGCGCCGGCGCGAGCGAGTTGCTGCTCCGTCTACCGCCCGGCTACCACGTGCGCAGCCATAGCCACACGAGCGACGAAGTTTACGTCTGGGTCAAGGGCGCGTTTACCTTGATCGCCCACGATGGAACGGAAACCGAGTTCGACGGCCCCGCCTATATCAGCTTTCCGGGCAATGCGCCGCCCCACGGCTTGAAGTGCGGCGCCAAAGAGCCGTGCGTCTTGTATCTGCGTTACTCGCGGCCTTTCGACATCAAGTATTTCCCCGCGGCTTCTACGGGTGAGTGATTTGCGCGACGCCGAGATGCACACGGTTAATCGGGTTTTGCCTTTAACTGATTTGCGCCGACCTTCCCGAGGTCGGCGAATCGTCCTGTCGCTGAAGATGTCTTTGCTGGGCGCGGCCGCATGGACGCCGAGCGGAGCCGTCACGCCCGGTCTCTATGAAATCAGCACCGAGACGCTCATGCCGCATCTCGAAGACAATTTGCGATATGCCAACACGCGAGAGCGTCGATGCGTGCGCGATAACGCGCCCGAAGCTTTCTTCCCGATTCTGCAACACCAGTCGTTCAATGGCTGCGAATTGGGCGACGGAAACGGTAGCGACCCGGTCTACTACCCGCTCGTCTGCCACAGCTCTCAAGCGCCGACCGGCACCGCCCAGTTGAGTGGCGATACGGAACGCATCTCAGGTTTGCTCCGGATTCAGATGGGCGGCAAGAACATGACTTTTTCGCAACGCATCGAGGCGACGCGTCGGGGTGACTGCAAATCGCGGCGGTGATCCATCGTCTTAGGAGTCACTGAATAAACCATCGTTTGCCATTTCGACCGCATGGAGAATCCTTGTCGAACTCAACCTTGTTCGGGCGGCCATAGTGAACCGCCCCGCGCGTTATCGCTGGAGCGGCAACGCGCTCACGCTCGGCTCTCAGTCGTTCAATTCTTTCAGTGCCGAGTCCTTGTGCATTGCGATATGGTCGGTCTTGTCACTCTTGATCTGTGTGATTCACAGAGATTGTTTCAATTCTCGGATGGCCATATCGGCCCGATAGCACTGGCCCTGAAACCGTTCTCTGGCTGGGTCGTACATCGCTTCCACGTCTTCCCAAAGCAGTGTTTCATGGATGAGTTCAAGGTAGCGATCCACTGGCGTTCGTCCACCTAGTGCGCCGTGAGGACGCTCCCAGTTGCTGCCACTCCTCAGTAGCTCCTCAATGTCTTCGTTGCGCACATCGATCGAGTCGTAGAACTCATCAAAGCAATGGCATCTCGGTTACTACAGCCGGCAAGCTCATCGTAAGCTGCTCGCTTCCGCTGAACGCTGCGAAGCCAGAACTCGTCGTTGCTCACACCTCCTCGCGCGCGGAGATGCTTGCATAGAAGGTTCCGGGGCAGAGGTCGTCGCCGCCTCGCCTTGACATACGCCTGAGCTGGGCCACATCATCGTGGCATCTCGTCCCAATCGCGAATTCAGCGGGGCACGTCGTGGCCGGCAAACGACTGGAAGCACTGATCGACGGAACTCTCCAACCGGCTGCACCCGCTCCGCCCCTCCTCGGGAGCGCGCAAACCTCTTGGTCTGGCTTCCCGCTGGAGCGGAACGTGACCGAGGAGGGGCGCGCGGGAAGCATCATCTTTCCCTACACCGAGCTGATCATGGTCGCCGCGGGCTCCATCTGCGTCGAGTACCGCGCACTGGGCGCCAATAAGCGCTTCTTCGCCGGCCCGGGCAGTGTCACCATCTGGCCTGCCGGCCACGAGTCGAAACCGGCCTTGTGGACCCCCCAGCGCGCCACCACAGAGATGATCAGAGTTCAGCTCGATATGCCGGCGCTTGAGCGGCTCGCGCCGGAGGACGATCCCGTCGCGGGTCCGCGGCTGGCTCAGCAGTCCGGAATCGAGGATCCAGCGCTCGCATCGCTCATGCGACTCATGGAGGCGGATGTGGTGGCGGGGTGTCCCACGGGGAAGCTCTACGGCGAGTCGCTATCGCTGGCGCTCGCGGTGCACGTGGCGGGGCGCTATTCCACCGGGTCGATCGAAACGCCGCCGCGCGATGGGCTCGCCGGGCCCGTGCTCACGCGCGTGCTCGACTACATTCGCGCCAACCTCGGGCGCGACCTGACAATTACCGAGCTCGCTGCAGTGGCCAACATGAGCCCGCATCACTTCTCCCTGCGCTTCAAGAATTCCGTCGGCGTCGCACCCCACCGATGGGTGGTGCGTGCGCGCGTTCGCGAGGCGGAGCGGTTGCTCAGAGCGCGGAGCATGTCCGTTGCGCAGGTGGCTCTCGCTCTCGGGTTCTCAGATCAGGCTCACTTCACGGTCGTATTCCACCGACTGACCGGGACGACGCCGAAGCGCTACCAGCGCCTGTACTGACTGCCGCCTAGCCGCGCCAGGCAGGGAGATGCTCGCTCGACCCACTCTCCTCCGCTTCTTCGCACGAATCTAAAAAAACTTCGCACGATTTCCAAAGATTTCGAAGGGCCGTCACTCGCATCCTGTAACCGCCTCAAGGCGGCGGGTGGCCTTGTCGACTCTCGGCGCTTTCCTCGTCCCAAGTGGAGGAGCTCTACACCCGGCTACTGCATCTCAGTCAACTAGGGTGTGCCCGATCCAACGGCACCCGGTCCCCAGCTCTTCGATAAACCGGAGGAATTCACATGAAAGAAATGAAAAGCATCCAGCAATTTCCCAACTCACTCCAACCTGTCTTTCTGGCCAGTGTCGTGCTTGCCGGCACCCTTGGAACCGCAATTACCGCAGCGGCTCAAGAGTTTCAAGATCTTCAAACGCCTAAGTCGCCCCTCGTGCTAAAGACCCAGGGCAGCTTCTTCGTGGGGGGTGAGACGGCGGAACAGACCTTCATCGAAGTAGGCAGTTTTGGAAATGGCGGCGGCCACATAACTGTCAACCAGATGTACGTTGAGTACATGGTGCCCCAGGGCCGCCAGAAGGTACCAGTGGTAATGATCCATGGTCTATCCTTAAGCGGCAAGACGTATGAAACAACGCCGGATGGCCGGATGGGCTGGGATGAATATTTCGTGCGCAACGATCATCCCATGTATGTCGTTGACCAAGTTTCGCGCGCGCGTTCGGGTTTCCCCCAAGCGGTCTTTAACAATGTTGGTGAGGGTGTCGTCACTCCAACCGCGCAGCCCCATATGATTCGGTTTACCGACGAGATCACCTGGCCGAACTTCCGTATTGGCCCGGAGCCCGGCACTCCCTTTCCGGAGGCAAAGTTTCCCGTCGCGGCACTAGACGAGCTTTCAGAGCAAGGCATTCCTGCTTTCAACGCGGTCCTGCCTTCGCCCGATCCCAATTTCAAGGCCTTGTCCGAGCTGGCGACAGAGTTGGATGGCGCTGTGATTATGGGCCACTCTCAAGGCGGCCTTATGCCGGTAGAGGCGGCACTGACAAATTCCGCAGTGGCAAAGGGCCTGGTCCTAGTGGAACCAGGTAGCTGTGGTTCGAACTACACGGATGAGGAAATCGATACTCTGGCCACGGTGCCGATCTTGGTGGTGTTCGGTGATAATCTTGGCGTGGATACCGGGGTCCCCGGCTTTTCTTGGCAGAATTCCTTCAACGGCTGCAACACCTTTATTGACCTTGTCAATGCTGCAGGCGGGAATGCACAGATGTTGTACACGCCAGATCTGGGCATCTTCGGCAACAGCCACATGATCATGCAGGACAAGAACAACCTTCAGATTGCCGACCTGATCCTGGAATGGATCGATGAGAACGTTGGCAAGAGAAAGGTCGCCAAGAAGTAGCCGCTCCGGTCAATCAATAGGACCACTGTCCACCAGCGCAGCGGATTGCTGCTTCTGCGCGTGGTCTGTAGCAGTTAGGCTCGGGACAGTGAAGTGACGCGCATCAGCGCGCATAAAGCCTCCCCGCTAGGGCTGGGAGGCTTTTTGATTCGAGGCCTCGGCCGTGCTCATCCGGATGTCGCCCCGCGCCCCACCGCCTCCAGACGTCGTGAACGACCCTCCCCGAACCGCGGGAAACACGGTTCCTGATCGGCGTGCAAGACCCTCTTCGCACGAATCTAAAAAAATTTCGCACGATTTCCAAAGATTTCGAAGGGCGGTCACTCGCATCCTGTAACCGCCCCAAGGCGGCGGCTGGCCATACCGCATTTTGGAAAAGGAAAGCGAGCACGAGGTACATCGGGAGGCTTTACGCAATCCCGGCGCGCTGGCCCTGGCAGCTTCGAACGTCATGTGAGGCCGTTCTTGACATGCTAAGGACACCACCATCCGGAGGCTTCTATGAGACCTAAGCATCGGAAATTATTCACCACACTCCTACTAATCTCAGCCGGCACTATTGCGTCAGTGAGTGCAATGGGTGGCGGAAACGGCAAGTCCCCGCCGCTGATCATCAAAGAGCAAGGCAGCTTCGCAGCCGGCGGAACAGTGATCACCAATCCCGGCACCTTCGATCCCTTCAACCCGACTCCTGACGGGCAGACCTTTCACGGCGATCACCTTTATACGTTTTATCAGATCCCGGTGAACGCTCGTAAACTTCCTCTTGTGATGTGGCACGGCGGTGGACAGTTCTCCAAGACGTGGGAAACCACGCCGGACGGACGCGAGGGCTATCAGAACATTTTCCTGCGCCGGGACTACGGGGTCTATTTGATCGACCAGCCGCGCCGTGGCGACGCCGGGAGCAGCACGGTGCCAATTACAATCACACCCACGCCCGCCGATCAGGTTTTGTTCGGCGTTTTCCGCCTCGGTATTTGGCCGGACTTCTTCCCAGGCGTACAGTTCTCACGGGATCCGGAGGCTCTGAACCAATACTTCCGCCAGATAACACCCAATACGGGCCCTTTCGATGTTGAGGTGCTGTCAGATGCAGTTGTGGCGCTGTTCGATAAGATCGGGCCAGGGATTCTCGTCACTCATTCACAAAGTGGCGGCCCGGGCTGGCACACGGCAATCAAGAGCCGAAAAGTCCGCGCGATCGTATCCTATGAACCAGGCAGCGGCGTTGAAATAGCTGCCAATTTCGTCTGGCCGGAAGGCGAGGTACCCCCGCCGATGCCGAGCGCCTTCGGCGGTCAATTGCAACCGGCGGGGGTTGGTATTCCTCTTTCGGAGTTCATGCGGCTCACCAAGATCCCGATCATCATCTACTTCGGCGACAACATCCCTGCGACCCCCACGAACGCTCCACCAGATATTTGGCGCGTACGTCTGGAGTTGACGCGGCTCTGGGCGGATGCTGTGAACAGTCGAGGCGGTGATGTGACGGTCGTGCATTTGCCCGAGATCGGCGTTTTTGGCAACACGCACTTTCCATTCTCGGATCTGAACAATGTCCGAATCGCAAACTTGCTGTCCAAATGGCTACAAGAGAAAGGCCTGGACGATCGGTAAGGATGGCCGTCCTGGCCCCATTGATAGATCGACTAGGCCGAGTCATCGGCAACTACGAAGCGCGACATGCCGCTCGACCCTGGTTCGGGCGGCATGCTTTTCGACAAACCGGAGGCATTCCCATGAAAAAAAACCGCAATTCCCTTTTTCGATCCGCAGGCTATTGCCTATCGACGGCATTCCTGCTCGCGTTCACGGCCTCGTCGGCTTTGGCGGACCCGGCAGACCCTGTCAACCCGCTGGAAAAGCGGTTCCTGACGGGGAAGCCGCTGCACATCTGTGACCAGGGCGCCTTTTTTGTCGGTGGCGTGCCCAAGATCCCGTCCTTTGGCGCGGTGCGACAGACCATCATCGGAAGCATGTATACGCAGTTCCAGATCCCCGTTAAGCGCCGCCAATGGCCGATCATCCTCATCCACGGCGGTAACTATACGGGCTCAGCCCTGGATGCGACACCGGACGGGCGGGAAGGGTGGCTTTCCCAGGCTGTACGCAACAACTACGCCACCTTCGTGCCCGATCGGCCGGGCTACGGACGCTCCGGCTTCGACAGTACCGTTATCAACGAGGCGATTGCCACAAATAACCTGGACCTGCTTCCAAACGTGCCCGAATCCACGAGCGATATCTGGACCAGTACCGGTCAAAAAGGATTCGGCCATATCATACCTGAGGGCTCGGACATCATCACCGGCACCATGATCCGGCATGGGGATCCGGGCGATCCCGATCCAGCGGAGACCGACCCCCCATCGGAGGCCCATGGCGACTACCCACCGGCATTTCCGATCCCTCCCGTCGACAGGTCCATAGATGCGAATATCGAGGCCCGCGTCGGAGCCATAGGGCCAACCCAGCCAACAATGCGTATTTGGCTTTAAACGCCTATAAGTGGGTGGTCCCCAATATGGACATCCTATTTCCGGGCTCCGTCTGCGAGACCTGTGTTCCGACCGAGATCTCATCGACCAATACTTGGGGGCCACTTGCGCTGGCAGAGCTGGTCGAGCGGCTCGGCGGGGCAATCCTGTCGCCGCACTCGCAATCGTCGGACGTCGTGTTGCATATGGTCCGCATCCTGAAGGAAAGAGGTAAGCTAGACCTGGTGAAGGGTATCATCGTTCCGGAAACAACAGTGGCGGGTACGGAAACCCCACACTTCACATTCGAGCGATTCGGACTCACACCACAGGACTTTGATCACATACCATACATGATCGCGAACGGAGATTACCGTATAACCCAAATACGGATTAATAACCGTGACTTCATCGACTCGCTGAACGCTAGCCCGACGCGCGCCGTGGGACCGGCCGCCTATTTCGATCTCGACAGTCCAGAGTTCGAAGGCAGGTTCCTGGGCACCACGCACATAGTTCAGTTGGGCACGAACAACATCGACCTCATGGACTTCCTCCTGGAGTGGGCGGAGGAAAACATTGCGAATCCGATTGTTGCGAAAGCGTGTAAGGGCAAGGGCCCAAAATAACAGCAGCGATTTGGGCGAAGCAAAACCACCAGCGCGGCTGAGGCCGCGCTGGTGTCTTCGACGTATGCAGAAGCTTCCAGTGTCTCCCGGGCATAGCTAGCTTCGCTTGGCTGATGAGTCACCAACGAGTCACCAACAGGTCCAATCTCGGATAGCCGGGTTGCCCTTCTCGCGCGAGAACCACTGCTCAAATAAGTAGTGGTAGTATCCACGCCATGTGTAGCGGCGTGGATTATCAGTGGCAGGGACGCAGAATCCGCGCTTACGTCTCTAATCGCTTAGCCATGCTGCCGGTGCTGTTGCGCTCCGGCAATGCAGGCTGTTGCCCTGGGGCAGGCATGAAGGGCAAGCAGGATATTTACCTATTGGTGGATGGGCGCGGCAGGAAGCGATACGTCGGGGCGTCTGGGCCCGGTGGAATCCACGGCCAGTCCTGCTTGATGTCTATCGCTGGATGGAATACGACTACGATAGAAACATCCACTGGTACGACTTACGGCCGTGCGAGTTTATTCAGGGGCTTGTCGCGCATGCCGAAGATGAGCAGCGAGTGAATGTAGTAACCACGGTACCGCTGTTCCTGCCTGGCAAGCATCCACGGCTGCCGCACATCGTGAGATTAAAGGGATGCGCTTAGGGTGAATCAGGGGCTTGTTCTTGTCTCAATTCGTGGGCGTGCGTTGAATGATACGCAAATGCGAGGTCGCTCGCCTTGATAGATGCGCACGTTGTGCACGAGTGAACTTGGAAACAGGACAATCAGACCGGCCTGCGGACGCACGACGAGTGTCGAGGGAAGCAGACCCGGAAAGAAGTTCATGGTCATGGCTTGGATGGGGTGCTCAAATTCGAGCACGGCACCGAGGCCTTTCTCCGGCTCATCACCTGGATCCACGTAATACACGCCCGACCAAGTCGCCATCGGGTGAACATGCGAGGTGTTGTAGTGCCCCTTGCGGTTCACAGCCGCCCAGGCAATCAGTTCAAATCGAATTTTGAGGTTCGGGGCCACGAGCGGCAGCTTCGCGGTCGCAATCTCCGTTGCCGTTGCGAGGTAACGCCCCAGCGTCGCGACGGCCGAACCGCCCCAGGTCAGGAAATCGACTTCCGACTGCCATCCGCCGATATTGCTTTTTCCAGCCGACGGTGTCGTTCGCTCGCGTTCGAGGATAAGATCACGCAGCTCCGCATTCAGAGAATGGACATTCTTGAGCACGTGGCTGAACAAAGGTGTCGAGAAAAGATTCTCGATACGACCGTTCGTCGCCATGTCTTGAACGGGGTTCAAGCTGCTTTCGGACATCACTGCGATCCAATTCGTATGGCGCCCCTGCCTTCACATGGGTGCCGGGCACCCTTGTTTGTCGAAGCCCCTCCTATGCTTCATTGCACAGTAAGTGGGTCGCTAGAGCCTATGGGCAGCCACTTATTGAGCAACGCGCTCCATCCAATATTTGGCCCGCGCCCCCGAGTCATCCAGGGCCGCCTTACACAATTTGGCGTAGCGGTCGCGGAGGACTGAAATATCTTCTATTGCGACGTTGGAAAGGCTCTCATCAATTCGCTTGGTCACGTTCGTCATGATAATTCTGTTCGTCATGTCCCGGATCAAAACGTTATAACGGGCATGCAGAATCCCCTGGCTTAGACTTTCGGCTCGGTCTACGGCAAGTTTGCGGGCACTTATGTACTCCTGGGCCGTATCGCCGGCATTGGAGTTCAACAACGCAAGCGACACGATGTCGAAATAAGCGGCGCACTCCAAGGTTTCTTCTGCCATGTTCTTGACTGCGGCTTGGGCCGCTTGCATGCGGTCCTGCGCAGTCGCCTGGGTAACGCAAAAGACCAGCAAAAAAAGGATTGGAATCGTCCTTTTTGACATCCTTCGTCTTTCACAGGTGAGTGGCTCATAGTTGGACAAACTCGTTCGCGGCTTGACGGGTGTAAGAGATACAAAACTGCGGCCGCTCCCGCGCGGCCGCAGTTCCAGTTCAATCAAGTCGCCGTGGCTATCATGCACCACCTTGGCTCTTGTCTCGACCTTAGCGCCGGTTGTTGATCTGACCGCAAGTTGTCTTTTTGGGTTTGGATATGTTTCTGTTGGCCCACTTCAGTATGACGTCCATGACCTGCAGGTTGCTGGCTTGTCCAGTAGGTGACGGGTTGCTTTCTAACATCAGCATATGGGCGGTACCGGCAAATGGGCCTACATATTCTTTCCCCCATGGGCCGGTGTATGAACCCTGCCACCAGCCCGGCTCATCCAAGTCGATAAATTTGGCTTTGCCACCCGCGGCATTGATGGCATTGACCGTGTCTAGGCAGCCTTGTGTGAATGTGGGAAAGTTAAAGTCATCTATGATGTCGCTCATTAGCGCCAGATATGGAATATTTTTGAAGTCGGACGCGACATTCCCGGCATCTTCGAGTGAGCAGAACCCCTCAATGTTAAGTGCGCCCTTTAGCAGATCAAGATTGCCCTCCTTCTTCAGGACCCGGACCGTATGGTGGAGGATCTGTCCCCCTTGCGAGTGGACGGCCAGCACGGCTCCACCGAGACCCTCGATCAGCTCCGCCAGGGCTCTCGGCGTCCAGGTCACCGTGGCGTTGAGTTCCGGATTAGAGCACCTCGGGCACTCGGATCCGGGCAGCGTGGCCTCCGAGTTGGGCACATCGAACTTATAGGCATCCAAAGCCAAATACACGGCGTTCGCTTCGACCTGAGCGTTATCCGGCGTTACGGTTCCGAGCCCCGCAGGGGCCCCATTTCCCGTGCGGGACTTGATGGCCTGGTCGACGGCCCAAGGTGCCTCAGGTTCCATCGGGATCCTGCCGATTGGGCCGTTGCAATGGGCTGGCTTTTCGGGGCACCACGGATCCCCAGGTTCGCCGAAACGAATCATTTGGCCGAGGGTGGGATCGTTGTTCGCCTCCGGGGGAACGATGTGCCCGTAAAAACGCCCAAAGAACTCGGAGCCCCACATGCCGCCGAAGGGCGGGAGCAAGTCTGCCGCCCCAGCGACGTCGCCGTTGACGGCCAAATATTCTGCCTCATGGATAACCGTGTGGTCGAAGCCGGATCGTCCGCGTCCCGCTTGATCGACGACGAAGGTCGGGTATCCATGACGCAACGTGTAGTCAGACCAGCCTTCGTTGCCGCCCGCCGTTCCCCGCACACACGACCCGGTAAAGCCGGACCCGTGCACGTGGATGATCGGCCAGGCCTTGGACACCTGTGGAGTTTGAAACTCCACATACATTTGGCCGATCATGAGTTGGTCATTAGGACCAGGCGTAGGGCCATCCCGGAAGGGCGTCATTTTAGGCGCGCCACCAACGTAGAACACACCTTGATCGCAGACTTGCAGCGGCTTGGTCAGGTACTTCTCCTCCAACGGGTTTTGCCACGCCGACGCACTCGTGGCCGCCAATGCGCTGACAACAGCCGCAGAAGACATCGTCAATGAGAGTGGTAGCTTGCTGAATTCGCTTGGCATCGTAAACCTCCTATGCAGAAGCGTTAGTCGTCGGTTAGGTCACAGGGGTTGAAGGGAATCGTATCGGCTGATTGGGCATTTCTTATCGGCCCAGCAGGATCCGAATGCTCTTCCCAGCGTGAACGCCTCGTCGGTCTCAACGATCTTGCCAACAAAAAAGCTTCCTTGCGCCTTTAGGACGAAAGGGGTATTAGGCATCAGGCAGCTTCCGCCACCTGTGGCAATGCGCGGTCTCCCCCTAGTCGGCGTATCGCCTCGTGCCGCAGATTGTGCGGCGGGATCAGCTCGGTGTTCGGTGTAGAGATCCCCGCGCCAACGCGTTCACTTCGATATTTTTAGTTGTGCCAGCAGATTGCGAGTCAGGTATTTGTCAAAACATAACAACCACAGCTATACTGCTTATAAAGTCAGTGTTTATGGCAGTCAGCATGAAACCGCTTACCGCACGGCAGGCCGAGATTCTGGAGTTCATACGCGATGAGATCGCCACGCGCGGCTTGCCGCCCACGGTCGCCGAGCTTGCCGCCGGTATGGGCGTGAACTCGACCAACGGCATCCGGGATCATCTCAAGGCGCTGGCGCGCAAGGGGGCAATCGAGCTGATCCCGTCGGCCTCGCGCGGCATTCGGCTGATCGAAGGCCGCGAGACCAAAAACCGTGGCCTGCCCATCGTCGGCCGGGTCGCGGCGGGCAGTCCCATCCTGGCGGAACAGCATATCGAGGCGTATTGCCGCCTGGATCAGGCGTTGTTCAGGCCGCGCGCGCATTACCTGCTGCGCGTGAAAGGCATGAGCATGCGCGACGCCGGGATCCTGGATGGCGACCTGCTGGCGGTGCACAAGACGGGCGAAGCGCGATCCGGACAGATCGTGGTCGCGCGCCTGGACGACGAGGTGACGGTCAAGCGCCTGCGCCTGTCCGGCCGCAAGGCCCGACTGGAAGCGGCGAATCCCGAATTCGAGCCGATCGAGGTCGATCTGCGCCGCACCGCGCTTATCATCGAGGGACTGGGTGTGGGTGTGCTTCGCAACCGTGATCTTTAATAAGTTAGCCTGTATTGCGAACTCGTGAGCGAGCAAGATCTTGTAAGGTATGGCGTAGGCCCAACGAGAACAATCACCACATGATGAATCAACTGCGCCAGCATGGCTGTTAATCTAAACAAACCGGACCGTTGGAAGGCAGATATCTCCCAATCCGTGGATATGTATAACGACTGGTTCATGAAATTTGCACCTTCAGCCTTCCGCACCACGCGCATCCAGACGACCAAGGATGTTGAAGCCGCGCTCCGGTTAACAGGAAATATGGCGGACATTAAGCCGTCCATTCTGCGTAACAATCCGGAGATTCTCCCGACACTTCGCATGTCCACCTGCCCGCCCTTGGCGGTAGACAGGCTGATTGGTCTTGCCGGGGTGCCGAGCAGTATGATCAAACGCATGGAGAACAAAAAGCGACTCCCGCTACGCAAGACCGACGCAAACGTTGATCTCGAGCTCGCCAAGATCGGTGAGATCATCGGGAGAATGGCTGACCCTGATATCTTCATATGGCTCGGACGTAAAGAGCCGCCGACTGAGACGGAGGTTCACCGAGCTGCCACCATCGTCGCGGACCGCCTCTGCGGCGCCGTCGCTAACCCCATCATCCGCAATGCTCAGGAGAAACGACAGCTAGCCGCAATCAAGACCTGGCTTGAGGCGCGTGGCTACAAGCAGTTAGCTGCAAGCTCCGGCACCCGCCTCGACGCGATGCCTCCCGGAACCTTCAGCTTCCGCCTGAATGTGCCCATTAAACTCGCAGGCGGCGTGCAGAGTATCAATATTCCAATTGACGCAGTCATTATGTCGAAGACCGCAAAGCGCGAGCGGTTCCCGATTTTCTTCGAGGCGAAATCAGCGGGCGACTTCACCAACACTAACAAACGCCGTAAGGAAGAGGCGATAAAAATGGCGCAGTTACGCAACACGTACGGCGACAAGGTTCGGTTTAATCTCTTCCTGTGCGGCTATTTTGACAGCGGATACCTCGGCTATGAGGCCGCCGAACACATCGATTGGGTGTGGGAACACCGTATTGATGACTTGGCTCATTTCGGAATTTGATAATGGTTGAGACCATCGACACAATCGAGAAGCAGCGCCTCGCTCTGCAAGCCATGCTCGATCGGCAGAAGACTGCGGCCGAGCGCAACCGACTTGGACAGTTTGCGACTCCAACGGCGCTCGCACAGGATATGCTCAAGCATGCATTTACTCTTTTCCCTCCTGGAGAAAAAGTCCATTTTCTCGATCCTGCGATCGGCACCGGCGCTTTCTATTCGGCGCTTCGCAGCGTTTTCCCTGATAAACAGATTGCCGACGCCATGGGGTTCGAGATCGATCCCCATTACGGCGAAACGGCCGCGCGCCTTTGGAAAAGCTTCGGCCTCACCCTGAGCTTTTCCGATTTCACGCATGCGAGCCCCTCTCCCCGCTTCAATCTGGTCATCTGCAATCCGCCTTACGTGCGGCACCACTATTTGTTGAATGGCGACAAGAGTCGCCTTCAGCGACTTACATTACAGGCGAGTGGGATGAGAGTTAGCGGCCTTGCCGGTCTCTACTGCCACTTTCTCGGTCTCTCTAACGCGTGGATGACAAAGGACGGCATCGCGGGTTGGTTGATCCCCAGTGAGTTTATGGACGTAAACTACGGACAAGCCATCAAACATTATCTAATACACCGCGTTACGCTGCTACGTATCCATCGCTTTGATCCGAACGAGGTGCAATTTGCCGACGCCCTCGTATCATCTGCCATTGTCTGGTTTCGCAACGTTCCGCCACCTCCGGATCACGCCGTTACGTTCTCGTTTGGCGGGACACTTCTTGAGCCGAAACTCTCGCGCTCGGTTTTGGCGAATGTCCTTGCCGATGAGCCCAAGTGGACCCGTTTTCCCGCTGCCGATATTCGCAGCCGCGGTCGTATCCCGACGCTCTCCGACTTCTTCCGGATCAACCGTGGCGTCGCTACAGGCGATAACAGCTATTTCATTCTGACGGAGACAGACATCAAGGCACGAGGCCTGCCGATAACGCTCTTTCAACCTGTTCTGCCGAGCCCGCGTTATGTGCCCGAGGACGAAATCAAAGCCGACAACGACGGAAATCCCGATCTGGAGCGACGCCTTTTCCTGCTCGATACGCGCCTGAATGAAGCTGAGATCAAAACCCGCTATCCCACCCTCTGGACATATCTCGAGCAAGGCAAATTGCGCGGTCTACACGAGCGCTATCTCTGCCGCCACCGCTCACCTTGGTACGCACAGGAAAACCGTTTACCTGCGCCCATCGTATGCACTTATCTTGGGCGAAGCGACACGAAGCGAGTGCGGCCGTTCCGCTTCATCCTGAACGGCTCACGCGCCACCGTGGCGAACGTCTATCTCGCCATGTACCCAACGCCGCTGTTGGTATGCGCGCTGGCGCGTGATCCGGCGCTCATTCGTCGAATCTGGCGGATACTCAACGCGCTAACCCCGGATCAGCTTCTCGGGGAGGGAAGGGTCTATGGCGGCGGGCTGCACAAGCTTGAACCAAGAGAGCTTGCCAATGTGGACGCTTCGGCGATCGCGGAGTTAGTGCCGGATTTTCGGCCGCCAGTATCCGCCGCACAGCTGGAAATATTCAGCCATGAACATACCGAATCTTGACGATCGAATAGCCGGTGGCAATGTGGTTCCCGCCGTGAGCGCCGGATTGGACAGGCTTCTACAAGGCATTCCAGCTCTATGGCGAGGACACGATGGCGATAATTCAACGACTGGCATCGAGACCGGCTTTGCCGCGCTGGATGCGGCGTTGCCGGGCGGCGGCTGGCCCGCCGGCGCGCTGACCGAAATTCTCTGTGAGCCGAACGGAATCGGCGAATTGCGTTTTCTCATGCCGGCGCTTGCGCGGCTTGGTGGCGGCCGCCTTCAGGCCTGGATCGCGCCGCCTTACATCCCTTATGCGCCCGCGCTGACCGCGGCCGGAATCGATCTCGCGGCCACGATATTCATCCACCCGCCCCGATCAACGCAAGCCCTGTGGGCGGCCGAACAACTGCTGCGTTGCGGGATGTGCGACGCCGTCTTGCTCTGGCTGAAGGCGAACGAATTTCGCGCGCTGCGCCGTCTGCAGCTGGCGGCCGAACAAGGCGACTGCTGGGGCGTAGTGTTCCGCGGCGTAGAGTGCGCCGCCTGCCCGTCACCGGCGGCCCTGCGTCTGCGCCTGCGCGCGCTGGACGACGACAGACTCGAAGTGCAAATTCTAAAAGCGCGCGGCGGGTGGGACCGCCAGAGCGTGCAGCTGAAGCTTTCAGCCGCCACACGGCACGCTTAGCCGTGCTCACCAGATCATAGAATTTCTGGCTTCGTCCGCGGAACGCCGGATTTCCGCGCCGCTGCCGCGCAGCCGGAAACGGCAATGCCAGCTTGTCAGCCATAAGGGCTCGACATATACTGCTTATACGAGCAGTATATGAGCGCAAGGCATGACCGCATATCCCCTGACGAATTTGCGCGCGCATCAGGCGTCGCTGCCGTTATCACCACAGGCGGCGCCTGCGCCCCGGCCGCGCCCCGGCCATGCGGCTCATGCCCGGCAGCTATGGGTTTGCACCTGGTTTCCGGCCCTGCCCCTGGAAGCCGCCGAGCGCCGCGCTACAACACCTTTCGCGATTGTCGAAGGCAGCGGCGCACGTCGTTGTATTTACATGGCCTGCGCGGCGGCCAGCCGGGCTGGCGTCGTGCGCGGCATGCCGCTCGCGCAAGCCTACGCCTTGTGCCCGCGCCTGAACACGCAAATCAGAGACCCGATAGCGGAGATGCGCAGGCTGAAGACGCTGGCGGCCTGGGCGAACCAGTTCACCCCTGCGGTCAGCCTGCAGCCGCCGCAGGCTTTACTGCTGGAGATCAGCGGCAGCCTGCGGCTGTTCGGCGGTCTGGAAAAACTAAAGATCGAACTGAACGATGGCCTGGCCGCGCGGGGTGCGCATGCGCATATCGCCATAACGCCCACACCGCTGGCCAGCCTGTTGCTGGCAAGCCAGGGCCAGGCGTCCGAGGTTTTCGAACCAGAGCGCTTGCGTTCGGCGCTTGGACACTTACCGGTCCGCGCACTGCCGCTGTCCCCGGAGGCAATTCGGCGCCTGCTCAGCACCGGCGTGCGCAGCCTTCATGATTTGTGGCGGCTGCCCAGAGAGGGTCTGGCGCGGCGCCTTGGTCCCGAACTGCTCGACTTCATGGATCGCGCGCTGGGATTGCAGCCCGATCCACGAAGCACTTTCCATCCCCCGCCCCGCTTCACCGCCGGGCTGGAACTACCGTGGGAAACCGAGGATGCCGACGCCCTGCTGGAGGCGACGCGCCGCCTGCTTGCGAGGCTCATCGAGTTTCTGCGCGCGCACGATGCCGGCGTCACCCGGCTGCGTCTGGTCCTGAATCACGCGCAATCACCAGCCAGCCGTTTGAGCGTCGGCACGCGTCACGCGACCCGCGACGAAACGCATTTGCTTAAGCTGCTGGAAGAGCATCTATGTCGCTTGCAGTTACCGGCGCCCGTGCTGGCACTGCGGCTGATCACCACTGCGATACAACCCTACGTTGCTGATAGCGGCGGTCTGTTCGCCCGCCAGAAATCGTCCGCCTTCCAGTCAAATCCGGCTAAGCAGCAGTTGCTGGAACGATTGCAGGCTCACTTGGGCAGAGAGGCCGTACGGGGACTCGTAAGCGTGGCGGATCATCGGCCGGAACAAGCCTGGAGTTGGGCTGATACTGGGAATGGCCGTGTTAGCCGCATGGATGCTCCGGGACGACGGCCGCTATGGCTGCTGCCCGAGCCGCGACCTTTGGCAGCACGGCGAGGCCAGCCGTGGCGGCATGGCCGGTTGATTATCACGAGCGATCCTGAGCGTATCGAGAGCGGCTGGTGGAACGGCCGCGACGTGCGCCGGGATTATTACATCGTCAAAGACATCGACGGCAGCCGGTTGTGGATATATCGCGACCTGCGCGGCGATCGAAGCTGGTATCTGCATGGATTGTTTGGTTAACGACCCGTTCAACGCCGCCGAGCATCGCAGCTAGAGGCGGAATAGCCCATAGGGTTCACGCAAGGAGGCGTGAACTCGCATGCGGGCCACGGATGGCCCGTCAGGCGAGCCCGCCTCTGGCGAGAAGCGCAGGGCATCTCCGCACCCAAAGCTTTGGGTGCGGAGACAAGTTGTCGGGTGTCCTTTCTTTTGGTTCCTTTTCTTTGGACAAGCAAAGAAAAAGGAACCCGCCGGCGGGTGCGGGAATCCGCAAAAAACGATTGAGCAGTTATATGAATGACTAAATGACCACCTATGCCGAACTGCATTGTTTAAGCAACTTCAGCTTCCAGCGCGGGGCGTCGCATCCGGAGGAGCTGGTCGCGCGCGCCGCCGAGTTGGGTTATACGGCACTGGCGATCACTGACGAATGCTCGCTGGCCGGTGTGGTGCGCGCGCACATCGAAGCAAAGCAGCACGGTTTGCCGCTCATCATCGGCGCGGAGTTTCGTTTGCGGGATGGGTTCAAGCTTGTGCTGCTGGCCACCGACCGCGAGAGCTACGGCTGGCTTTCGGCTTTGATTACACACGCACGGCGCGGCGCCGATAAAGGTAAGTATCGCCTCGATCGCGCAGGGCTTGCAGACCACTGTCCCGTCGGCTGTATCGCGATATGGCTGCCGGATTCCGAACCTGATAGGAAAGATGGCCTCTGGCTGGCGCGGCTGTTCCCGCACAAAACCTGGATCGCGGTCGAGCTGTTTTTATCGGGCCGCGATCACCCTCGCCGGCGGCAACTGCGCGCACTGAGCGATGCATGCGAGCTGCCGCTGTGCGCCTGCGGCGACGTGCACATGCACGACCGCAAACGCCGGCCGTTGCAGGACACCTTGACCGCCATTCGTCTGGGCAAGCCGTTGACCGAGCTCGGACTCACGCTTTATCCCAACGGTGAGCGTCATTTGCGCTCTCGCGCGCGTCTGGCGCGGCTTTTTCCACAAGGGCTGCTGGCGGAGACGGTCAGGATCGCGCAGCTTTGCCATTTTTCGCTGGACGAACTGCGCTACGAATATCCGCGCGAGCTGGTGCCCGAGGGCCACACGCCTGACTCCTGGCTCAAGCATCTGGCCGAGCAAGGCCTGAACCGCCGCTATCCGTCGGGCGCGCCAGCGGCTGTACGCCAGACGCTGACGCGCGAACTTGAATTAGTCCATGAGCTCGTCTACGAGCCTTACTTCCTCACCGTATACGATGTCGTGCAGTTCGCGCGCGGACAGGGCATCTTGTGTCAGGGGCGCGGCTCGGCCGCCAACTCGGTGCTTTGTTATTGCTTGGGGATTACGGAAGTCGCTCCGGAACGGATCAACCTTTTGTTCGAGCGCTTTATCTCAAAAGAACGCAACGAGCCGCCAGACATCGATGTGGATTTCGAGCACGAGCGCCGCGAAGAGGTCATTCAATATATTTACCGCAAATACGGCCGCGAGCGCGCGGCCCTGGCGGCCACCGTGATTACCTATCGACCGCGCAGCGCCATCCGCGATGTCGGCAAGGCGTTGGGATTGAGCTCGGGCCGGATCGATCAGCTCGCCAAATCCATACAATGGTGGGACGGCCAGCGCCTGCCGCCCGAGCAGATCGAAAACACCGGTCTCGATCCCGCCAGTCCGGTGGTCACGCATCTCATGTCATTGGTCAACGCCTTGATCGGTTTTCCGCGGCATCTGTCGCAGCACACCGGCGGCTTCGTGATGTCGGCCGGCGCGCTCTCGCGGCTGGTGCCGATCGAAAACGCCGCCATGCCGGAACGTACCGTCATCCAGTGGGACAAGGACGACTTGGAAGGGCTGGGGCTGCTCAAGGTCGACGTACTCGCGCTGGGCATGCTGACCGCGATCCGCAAGGCGTTCAAAACCATCTGCGACCATAGTGGCCCGTCATTGACTATGTCCGCAATCCTGGCGAAAGAAAAAGAGGAAGGGTTGCCGGTTTATCAAATGATGCACAAGGCCGACACGGTCGGCGTATTCCAGATCGAATCGCGCGCGCAGATGTCCATGTTGCCGCGGCTTAAGCCCAAAAAGTATTACGACCTGGTCGTGCAGATCGCGATCGTGCGGCCCGGCCCCATTCAGGGCAACATGGTGCATCCGTATCTCGCCCGGCGTGACGATCCGAGTCTGATCGAGTATCCCAGCACTGAAGTGAGGGCGGTGCTCAAGCGAACGCTAGGCGTGCCGATCTTTCAGGAACAGGTCATGAGCCTCGCCATGGTCGCGGCCGGATTCACACCAGGCGAGGCCGACCAGCTACGGCGTAGCATGGCCGCCTGGCGGCGCAAGGGCGGACTGGAAAAATTCGAGCAGAAACTGATGCTCGGCATGCGCGAACGCGGTTATTCAGAAGAATTCGCGCGGCGGATATTTCAGCAGATCCTGGGCTTCGGCGAATACGGCTTTCCGGAGTCGCATTCGGCGAGCTTCGCGCTGCTGGCTTACGTCTCCGCCTGGCTCAAATATTACCATCCGGCGGCCTTTACCTGCGCGCTGTTGAACAGCCAGCCCATGGGCTTCTACATGCCGTCGCAACTGGTGCAGGACGCAAGGCGTCACGGGGTCGAGGTGCGGCCAGTGGATGTGCGTTACAGCGAGGCGGATTGCACGCTGGAGCCTAATAAGCAGCATCTGGCCGTAGACGAGAAGGTTAATGGTGTCGGCCAACTGGATAAAAATTCTATTACCCCCATCCCTCCTGCGCTGCACGATCCTGCTCCGCTTGGAGTCCAGGACATACATCCCTGTACGCCCGTTCGGCGACGGGGCAACGCCGCCGAACCCTTCCCCCTGGAAGGGGGGAGGGAAAACTCTGTTAGCTGCATTCACATGCGTCTTGGTCTGCGGATGATTAAGGGTCTGTCTAAAGCAGGTATTGAGGCGATACTCAAAGCTCGTCGCGAAGCGCCGTTCGAGGATGTACAGGATCTGGCCACGCGCGCAGGGCTCAACAAAAAAGACCTGGAGAGCCTAGCCGCAAGCGATGCCTTGCAAGGGCTTGCCGGTCACCGTCACCGCGCCTGGTGGCAGATCAGCGGTGCGGAGAAGCCGTTGCCCATCTTGCCGAGTCCGCGCTTTGTCGAACCCGAGCCGCTGTTGCGCAAGCCCGAAGAGGCAGAGGATATCAACGCGGATTATGCGAGCGTAGGTTTAACCCTGGGGCGTCACCCACTCGCGCTGCTGCGCGAGCGGCTCACGGCGCTTGGCATCCGTCGCGCCAGCGAGCTATGGGCGGTACGCAACGGCGCCATCACGAGCGTCGCGGGTCTCCCCATCAGTCGGCAACGCCCCGGCTCGGCGGAGGTCATCTTCGTTACCCTCGAGGATGAAAGCGGTCATGTCAATGTCATCGTGCGTCCCGCCATCGCCGAGGCACAGCGCACGCCTTTGCTTCAGTCGCGCCTGTTGATGGTGAACGGCATCGTGCAGCGGGACCACAACGTACTGCATCTTATCGCGGGTCGGCTCAAAGACCTGAGCGCATGGCTTGGCGATCTGGAAATCCATTCCCGGGATTTTCATTGAACAAATATGCACGTAAAGAGATGTGAGGTGCCGAATAGCTTTTATGCGTATCTTATTTATCGATTCCAGCGCTTAGACCGCCATTTTCACCAGGAGACGGCACGATGCTTGCGACCTACGATATATCCGTCAATCACACCGCTTTAACCGCGTTATGACCCGTTCAGGTACATCATCAGCCGCAGACTTTCTACCCGAACACAGAAGCCTCGACGCTTTACGCGAGGCGGCGGATGTCTGCCAGGGCTGCGCACTGTATCAAGACGCCACGCAAACCGTATTCGGCGAAGGCAGTGCAGATGCAAAGGTCGTCTTCATCGGCGAACAGCCCGGCGACGAAGAGGATCGGGCCGGCCGGCCGTTCGTTGGTCCGGCGGGCCGGTTGCTTGACCGCGCGATGGTCGACGCCGGCATCGATCGGCGAGCTGCCTATATCACCAATGCGGTCAAGCACTTCAAATGGGAGCCGCGTGGCAAACGCCGCATTCATAAAAAACCGCAGGACCGCGAAATCAAAGCCTGCAAGCCCTGGCTGGCAGCGGAAATCGAGCTGATCCGCCCGCAGGTGGTCGTATGTCTGGGCGTCACCGCCGCCACGGCCGCGTTCGGTAAGGCCGTACGGCTCAAGGATCATCGTGGCCGTTTTGTGGCGACACCGCTGTGCGACTGGACCTTCGTCACCACGCATCCGTCGGCGCTGCTGCGGCTGCAGGAAGCGGACCTGCGCGAGGCCGAATATCAACGTCTTGTCGAAGATCTTCAGCAGGTGCAGACTCAATTGCATGAAGACGCACGATAAGCATTTCTGGCACGCAATGATGACGGGCCACAATCCTTGAACCATGCACATGAAGCCGCTGCTCAATTTACAAGATTACGAACAGCTCGCGCGCGAGCGGCTGTCGGTGATGGTCTATGACTACTACGCCGGTGGTGCTGGCGACGAGCAGACTTTGCGTGAGAACGAAGCAGCCTGGTCGCGCCTGCGCATCCGCCCGCGGGTGCTGGTCGATGTCGCCGAGCGGGATCTGAGTACTTCGGTGCTCGGGCAGAACGTGGCCATGCCGGTGCTCATTGCGCCCTGCGCGTTCAACATCCTGGCCCATCCCGATGGCGAACGGGCCGTGGCCCGCGCCGCGGCGGCGGCCGGCATTGTTCACGTCGTCAGCACCGCGTCCACGATCCGTCTGGAAGACGTGGCCAGCGCGGGTGGCGGCCAGCGCTGGTTTCAGCTCTATTGTTACCGCGACCGCGAGGTCACGCGCATGCTGGTCGAGCGCGCTCAAGCCGCGGGTTACGGCGCCCTGTGCGTGACCGTGGACATGCCCATCGCCGGCAGCCGCGAGCGCGATGCTCGCAACCGCTTCGCCCTGCCGCAGGACGTGCGCTGGGCCAATCTCGAAGACGCCGGCCTGCACCAAATGCCCGCCTTGAGCGAAGGCTCCGCGCTGGCCAAATATTTCGCTGACTTACTGGATCCCTGCATCACCTGGGAACTGATCGACTGGCTGCGCCAGATCACGCGCCTGCCGATCGTCGTCAAAGGCATCCTCACCCACGAGGACGCGCACCTGGCAGTAGAACATGGCGTCGACGGGATCGTCGTCTCCAATCACGGCGGGCGCCAGCTCGATGGTGTGGCCCCGACCTGCGAGGTGCTGGCGGAAGTGGTCGGGGCGGTCGGGGACAAGGCCGAGGTGCTCGTCGACGGCGGTATCCGCCGCGGCGGCGATATCTTCAAGGCGCTCGCGCTGGGCGCCCGCGCGGTGCTTATCGGGCGCCCTTACCTGTGGGGCCTCGCCGTGGATGGTGAGGCCGGGGTGCGGCGCGTGCTGGAGTTGCTGCGCGCGGAACTGAGCCTGACCATGGGACTGGCGGGTCGGCCGACGATTGCCAGTATTGATCGGGGCGCGGTCAACGAGCGGGGTAGTGTGTTGCAAAAACAGCCATGAGACCGTGCTGATAGTATCGAGCTACATACTGCGCCGCCGAGCCAAAAACTATTGTTGCAGCACTCGCTCGGTCAATCGCCGACACGGCGCGTCGTCAGCCCGGCCCAGCTCGATTGGAGTCAGCAGCGAAAACACTAAACGCAGCCACTCGGGGTCGACAGAAAGGTTCGTCACCGGGCCCCGGACATGCACCGGCGCGTCCCCGGACAGGAGCGAAAGTTCCTTGGCGCGGGCCGATAAGGTGAGATCGGCAAACCAGCGTGCGCCAAGCTTGATAGTGCCTTGGCCTACAACCTTGGTGCCATGGGTGTCGATCAGCAGCTTCTGCGTTTTCATGACCCCGTCGCGCACCTTGAAATCCGCGATCAAACAGCGGATTTCCACCCACTCCTGCGGTTTATTCGCATTGAGCGCCAGCGCCGCGCCGAAATCGAATTCCGCCGTTTGCAGGAGCAGCGCATCCAGCCGTCCGCCCTCCATTGCCAGGCTCACGTTCCCATCGGCGGATGCCAAGACATCGGCAAGCGAGCGCCCAATGCCCGCGATCTCTATCTGGCCGTAGATGGTTCCGAACGCATCCGGATTGATCCCGAGCTTGGCCAACACCTTCTTGAGATCCACTCGGCGGATGTCCATGTCCAGATCGACGGCCATCTCTCCCTCCCGCGCCGTGACTTGAAATTTTCCTCGAAATCTACCGCCGACCAAATTGAAGCTAAAGGGCTTGATGGTGGCAGAGCCGTCCCGCAGCGAAAGTTCGGCTGACACATCCTCGAGCGTCACCTCCGATGTTTGCATGTGCGCAGCCCGATACAGGACGAGCGCCTCGATGGCCCGCAGAAAAGAAGGATCGATGGGCTTGGCCGAGATAAGCGTGCCGCCGGGCGCAGGCTCGCCGAGCAATTGCGTCAGATTCACCCGATCCGAGTATAGATTGGCTTGCAGCAACGGCGGCTGGCTACCCACGTTCCATATGAGGTCGCCGGAGACGTCACTTAGGCCTACGGCGCCGGAGAGATTGCGGATCGACCAGGCGTGATCCTCATGTGTGAGCAAGCCTTCGAACCGGTACGGCGGCAAGCGCCGCGGCAGCTTCAGCGGCAGCCATGGCGCCAGCTCGGCAAGCTCGTCGCCCTCCAACGTAAATCCTAATCGCGGCCCATTGGGCTCTCGTAAGGGCGCGCTCGGTTGCGCATGTTCCTCTTGCGCCGCAATCAGCACCAACGGAACTGCTGCCGCCAGGACGATCGATCTGACCGAAATTGACATCGATGACGCACCAGCTCACGCATTGACGGATGATTGGCCATCCCGGACTTTGCTGACCAGAGCGGATGAGCATGCAGCACATTTCGGGCCACCCGCCGTCCGGACCCGCGCCAGTGACCACGGACTCGCATGTTTGACAACGCACGTGCCCAGCGATAGCTTTCCTACTCGACGTAAAGGGTCGTTTAGATTTCCTATACCCGCGCAGCCATCTTCCTGACAGACTCTCATCCGCGTCGAAACAGTCTCTGCAGCGGTTGAGCACGGTGGCGCATCTTCTGCTCAGGGCGTGGCGCGCATTGCTTGGTGTGGCACGACTGTGCCGGCCGCGCGTTAGTCAGGGTGATCTCGAGGAGGAATCATGTCCGCAGCCGACGTAATGAAGATGATCAAGGCCAAAAAGGTAGAGGTCATCGATCTAAAATTCAGCGATTTTCTCGGTGCATGGCAGCACTTCACCATACCCGTCAGTCAAGCCAACCCTGACCTGTTTGAGGAAGGTCTGGGCTTCGACGGCTCCAGCATCCGGGGCTGGCAGGTGATCCATAGCAGCGACATGATGGTCGTCCCGGATCCGCAGACTGCCGTGCTGGACCCCTTTAGCGACAAGCTCACCCTGTCGATGATCTGCAGCATCGTCGATCCGATCACCCGCGAAAACTATTCGCGCGATCCCCGCAATATCGCGCAGAAGGCCGAAACCTATCTTAAGCAAACCGGCATCGGCGACACGGCCTACTTCGGTCCGGAGTCGGAATTCTTCATTTTCGATGGCGTGCGCTATGACCAGAACGCGCACGAAGGCTACTACCACGTGGAGTCCGAAGAAGGCATCTGGACTTCGGGCCGTGGCGACGGCAGGAACCTGGGCCACAAGCCGCGGCACAAGGAAGGTTACTTTCCCGTCTCGCCTACGGACACGCTGCAGGACTTGCGCAACGAAATGATCCTGGAGATGGAACACGCCGGGATCATCGTGGAAAAGCAGCATCACGAGGTGGCGACCGCGGGTCAGGCGGAGATCGACCTGATGTATGACACGCTCACGCGCATGGCAGACAAGATGATGATGTATAAGTACATCACCAAAAACGTCGCGCTGCGCCACGAGAAGACCGTCACCTTCATGCCAAAGCCCCTGTTCGGCGACAACGGCTCCGGCATGCACACGCACCAGAGCATCTGGAAGGATGGCAAGCCGCAGTTCGCCGGCGACAAATACGCGGGCGTGAGCGATGCGTGCTTATACTACATCGGCGGCATCCTGAAACATGCGCCTGCCCTGTGCGCTTTCGTGGCGCCGACCACCAATTCTTACAAGCGCCTGGTCCCGGGCTATGAAGCCCCCGTCAACCTCGCCTACTCCTCGCGCAACCGCTCGGCCGGTGTGCGCATACCGATGTACTCGCCCAGCCCCAAGTCGAAGCGCATCGAAGTGCGCTTTCCCGATCCTTCATGCAATCCCTACCTGGGATTCGCAGCCATGCTGATGGCGGGGCTGGACGGCATCCAGAACAAGATCCATCCGGGTGAACCGCTGGACAAGAACCTCTATGAGCTGCCGCCGGAAGAACTGGAGTCCGTGCCGAAGACGCCAGCGTCGCTGGAAGAGGCTTTGGAGGCACTCGAAGGCGACCATGAATTTTTGCTGCAAGGCGATGTGTTCACGCCCGACGTCATCGACACCTGGCTTAGCTACAAGCGCAGCCGCGAATGCGACGGTGTGCGCCTGCGCCCGCATCCCTACGAGTTCATGTTGTATTTCGACGCCTGATCGAGGGCAAATAGGATTCGGCGCGTGCGCCCGAAAAAGGGCGCTTCTCGTATGGAGCTGACCATCCTGATCCGCGGCAGCGGTGACATTGGTTCTGCGGTGGCGCACCGGCTATTTCTGGCGGGTTATCAAGTGGCGCTGCATGATCTGCCGCGACCGGGCCACAGCCGTCGCGGCATGGCTTTTGTCGACGCACTGTTCGACGCCGTTGCCATACTGGAAGGTGTCACCGGCCGGTACGCTGCCGACCCGCAAAAAGTCACGGGCCTGCTGATGGATCATCAAGGTATCCCTGTCAGCGATGCGCCTTTCGACTTACTCTGTTCGGAGATCCGGCCTGACGTTGTTGTCGATGCACGCATGTGCAAGCGCATCGATCCCGAGGCGCAGCTTGATCTGGCTCCTGTGACTATCGGGCTTGGGCCAGGCTTCGAAGCGGGCAATCATGTTCGCATCGCTATCGAGACGGCACGGGGCGGCGACTTGGGCGCGGCGCGGTGGAGCGGTCGTACGCGCGACCTTTGCGGCGAACCCTGCATGCTCGGAGACGCCGGACGTGAGCGGTTTGTCTATGCGCCGCATGCAGGTCGGTTCCAGACGTCCCATGCGCTAGCAGAATCCGTGACCAGGGGCGTTCAAATAGGCACCTTGGAAAATACCGCGCTGCATGCACCGCTGACCGGCATCGTTCGCGGGTTGAGCCACACCGGTGCAGAAGTCGAGGCAGGGTCGAAAATAATCGAGATCGACCCGCGCGAGCATGCGCCCCAACCTTTCGGGCTGGGAGAAAGACCGCGCGCGATCGCCGAAGGCGTATGCCGAGCGCTGCAGGCGGACGCCGTAGATCAATCTTACTTCTTCGGGTTCGAGACCGACAAGGAGCGCAGGCTTGTATTGATCCCGATGTCCATTCGTTTAAAGCTTGACACGGTTGAGTTGAAGATCTCTCTCAAGCAATGGCAGCAGTTACCGGGGCCGATACGCCGAACGGGGCTGGAAATGCCATGCGACCTGCAATCCCAGGTAGATGCCTATCGCGCGTACCTTACGCGTACGGCGGCCTGCTACATGCGAGAGGCGATAGAGCCAGTGAGTCCTGCCGAGCCGGTATGGCGCGATGATGCCGTTATTCCCGCGGCAATCTCCGAGGCTGCCTTGGCGCATGGACTCACGCCCATAACGCCGGAGCAGTGGCGCCAATTGACGACCCTGCAGCGCTACGCGCTGATCAAGCTATCAAGGAAAGGGCACACCCGCAATTTGCCGGCGGCGTGGGCTGAATTCGGGCTCGAACGCAATTCATGACCGGCGCCCGAGGCAAACGAGCAGAGTTATGAAGGGACTCCCGTGAGTGCTGTCACTCTCAAACTTCGACCGTGCGCGATGGAACATAACCGGCAAGGCCCGCTCACTTAAACTGTCGAAGTTGTGCGAGGCCTTTTAAGAGACCCCTGTGCACCAAAACGAACACGCAGGCGAAACGGTAGGGGCCGTCACTTCTTCTCCAGCAGCACGGAAACCGTTGCCGCGAGGCCAGGCAGCACCCGGCGGCGTGCGCGGAATGTCAGTCCCGCCGCGACGGCCTTCGCATTGAATTCCCTCTGCGTCAGCGTGTTGTCGGGCGCGGCTGTAATCTTTCGGGCAACGCTCACGGCCGAATAAGTGCTCGAATACGTGACGATTGCCCAGCGGCGCGTCACGCGCGCCACTTCCTTGAGCAATGCGCCCACGTCTGCTTTGGGAATGCGCTGCAGCAGGAGAATGGTCAGCGTTGCGTCGAACGATCCGTCCTGAAACGGCATCTTAAAGCCGTCGCACGTCTCGAAACTGACAGTGGCAGGCAGGTTTTGCCGCGCCTTTGCGATGCGCGCTTCGGAGCGATCGGCGCAGGTGAGCTCGCAGTTGGCGAGCTGTGCGGAGATGCGTCCCGATCCACAAGGGCAATCCAGCACCTTCACGACGGGCCCGTGCGACTTTGCAACCTCCAGCAGATCCTTGATGGCGCGCACCTGACGGTCGTGCGTAAAGCGGTGCACTCCGACGCCGTACGCCTTGGCGATCTCGTTCGGATAGCGTCTGAAGAGGTTCTCGTTTGCATAGCCCATGCGGATCGTTTCCTTATCTGCCTGGCGGATGTAGTGCTACCGGTGTCGCGAACGGCTGGCGCGGCGAATAAGGATTTTAAACGCCCTGGTCCGTGGACAATGGGAGTATAGCAGGGCCTGTTGGGTGTCAAACGCGCGAGGTCGCAGTCGAGAAGCGGGGATTTCCCCAAGCCATTCATCAGCCAGAGGCGCCGAGTCTTAGGACGTTTTGGCGTCCGCTCTGGCGGTAACACGAGCGACCGCTCCCGGGCCAGGAGCAGTCCGACCACGAAGGTGGATCTCGGTTACTACTGCCGATCGAGCCACATAGGATCCTGAACACTCGAAAAACGCACGAAGCACTTTTTCTTTCGAAGCGATGGCCATCGAGCGGATTCTCAGGGGGCTGCCTCCCCTTAACCGGGTTGCGCAGCGAATCCGTCGTGAGCTGACGCGTGCGGCCGCGCAGTCACCCTCAAGCTTTTACGATTTCTACCCGGTTATCTGCCTGCGAGCCCGCCCTGCCTAAATTACAGTGTACCGACGAAGTGGTTGCAATTGACGGTCGAGCCACTGCGATTGAAGCTTAACCAGTAACCCAGATTGGCTGCGGCCAGTCCCTCCAGCACGCCGTCACTGACCTCAGCCTTGCCTTCAAAGGAGCCACGATCGTTGAACAAGCCCAGATGCTTCCTGACATACGCGACGACGTGCTCCGTGCCGACAGCATGGTGTAGCTCGTCAATCGGGATGTCCGGCACGTTCGCCGGGCATCACCTGATCCTTTGGCTTCATTTCTCGTAGGGAGTTGTCAGAGTGGTCTCGTCGGTATCGACGACGAACACCGCGAGCAGGCGCGCGGGTTCCGTGGTGCTCGCGTTCTCGCTCACGCCATGACGATCGCCGGGATACTCGGAAAAGCTCTCGCCGGCACGATAGGTGATCACCGGCCCGTCGTTGACCTGGCTTCGGATCGCCCCCTCCAGCACAGTTGCATAGATGAAGGCGGAGCTCGGGTGCGTATGCGCAGGCGAAAAGCCACCGGGCTCGTATTCGACCAGCACGCCCTTAATGCTCTTGCCGGGTACGTTGGGAAGCACCTGGTCGTAAACGAGCGTCACCCTGGACTTTTCGTCCAAGGCATCATGGGCCGGTGCCGGGCTCACGCAACCGGCCGCCAGCACCGCTGCGCAAAAGAGTTGCCTGATCATTGGTGATCTCCTGTCGTGGGGGTGAAAGGGAGCGAGACCGCCAATCCGGTGACTTGGCATGATGTCGGCGGTCTCGCCCTTGAGTGTGCCGGTGAGCGAACGCTTCTCGCTATCCGGCGATAAAGGCGAGCAGGTCCGCGTTGACCTGATCCTGGTGCGTTGCGGTCAAGCCGTGTGGCGCCCCTGGATAGTAGATTTCCTTGGCGCCTTTGATGAGCCTGGCCGATTTCTTCGCCGAGTCCTTGACCGGTACGATCTGGTCGTCCTCGCCGTGGAGCACCAGCGTCGGGACGTCGAACTTCTTGAGGTCCTCGGTGAAGTCGGTCTCCGAAAAGGCCTTGATGCTTTCGTAAGCCCCCTTGACGCCCGCCTGCATGCTCCAGAGCCAGAACTGGTCGAGGATGCCCTGGGAGACCTGCGCACCGGGACGGTTCGCGCCGTAGAAGGCGATCGCCAGCTCCTTGTAGTATTGCGAGCGATCGCCCGACACACCGGCCCGGATCTTGTCGAACACCTCCATCGGCAGCCCCTGCGGATTGGCGGGGGTCTGCAGCATGATCGGCGGCACCGCCGCGACGAGGACGGCCTTCTTGACCCTCCTGGTCCCGTGCCGACCGATGTATCGGGCGACCTCGCCGCCGCCGGTGGAGTGGCCGATCAGGACCGCATCCCTCAGGTCCAGCGCTTCGATGACGGCCGCGAGATCGTCGGCATAGCCGTCCATGTCGTTGTGCGCCGATGGCTGGCTTGAGCGGCCATGACCGCGTCGGTCGATCGCTACGCAGCGATAGCCGTGTTGTGCCAGGAACAGCATCTGGCCGTCCCAGGCGTCCGAGTTCAGTGGCCAGCCGTGCGAGAAGGTCACGACCGGGCCGCTGCCCCAGTCCTTGTAGTAGATCTCGGCGCCGTCCTTCGTGGTGATCGTGCTCATCGTCTTGGTTTCTTCGGTTGGGTGAGAAGAGAGAAGGCTTTGCTTTTGGGCCGGCCCGCGGATTCATCTCCGCGCCGGTGAGCGGCTGAGCCAGTCCTCGAAGCGCATCGAGCCCAGGCGCGGATGGTCGCCGGGCGTCAGCGATCGATCATTCAGCTCCGCGCCGAAATAACGGGCGTGAGCGTCCGCGATGACGCTCCGCGTGTCGGCGGCCGCGGCCAAAACCCTGCGAGCGAACTCATCGAGCGGACGCGCTTCGGCGCCCGCCACTTCGACGATCGCATTGCGTGGCGAACCAAGCGCCAATTCGGCCAGCACCGCCGCGACATTGTCAGCAGCGATCGGCTGCACAAGCGCTGGTGACAGGCGGATCACGTCGCCGTCCGCGCCGGATTCGGCGATGCGTCCGATGAACTCGAAGAACTGCGTCGAACGCAGGATCGTGTAGGGGATCTTGGAAGCCTTGATCAGCTTCTCCTGGGCCACCTTGGCACGGAGGTAGCCGCTCTCCGGCAGCCGGTCGGCACCGACGACGGACAATGCGAGGTGATGCCCTACGCCGGCCGCCGCCTCCGCCGCGAGCAGATTGCGACCCGAAGTCTGGAAGAAGTCCAGGACGGCTTTGTCCTCGAACGAGGGCGCATTTGCCACGTCGACGACGACCTGTGCGCCCGCCAGGGCCTCGGCCAGTCCCTCGCCCGTGATCGTGTTCACGCCCGACGCCGGCGACGCCGCCACGGCGTCGTGCCCTTTGCTGCGCAACAACTGAACGACTTTCGAACCGATGAGGCCGCTGCCTCCGATGATGACGATCTTCATGTTTAGTCCTCCGGGTTATGTCGTGTTCGACAGAGCGGAGGATGCCGGATCACCGGTCGGAAGACCTTGCAGCCACCCTGAATTCAGATTGAATTTCGCTTGGTTATTCGTCCAAGAAAACCGCCGTCCCCGGTGGTGTCCGGTTGCTTTGGCCTGGCGCGACGATGGCGTGCCCGACGATGATCGCTGTGCTATAAATTGCTTGCTCGGACCGACAGTGACATCATCGCGGCGTTGTCGCGCATTCGCTGGCTGTTCGTAATCGCGCGTAACTCGAGCTTCACTTACAAGGGCCAGGTGGTGGACGTGAAGCAGGTGGGCCGCGAGCTGGGCGTGCGCTACGTGCTGGAGGGCAGCGTGCGCAAAGCGGCGAAACGGGTGCGCATCACGGGACAGCTCATCGACGCGACGACCGGGGGGCATCTCTGGGCAGACCGCTTCGAAGGCACCCTCGGCGACATCTTCGAGCTACAGGACCAGGTAACTGAAAACGTCGTCGGCGCTATCGCGCCTCAGCTAGAGCGAGCGGAAATCGAACGCGCAAAGCGGAAGCCAACCGAAAGCCTCGACGCTTACGATTACTACCTGCGCGGAATGGCGAACCTGCATCGGGGTACCAGGGATTCCATCGACCAGGCGCTAGCCCAGTTCTATCACGCGCTATCGCTCGACCCGAATTTGGCGTCAGCCTATGCGATGGCGGCGTGGTGCCATTTCTGGCGCAAAGTCAACGGTTGGATGACCGATCGCCTGCAGGAGGTCGCCGAGGGAGCCCGGTTGGCCCGTCGGGCGGTCGAGTTGGGAAGGGACGATGCGGTCGCGCTCACGCGAAGCGGTCATGCGCTCGGCCACCTCACCGGCGACCTCGAAGGCGGCATCGCCTTGATCGACAGGGCGCTCGTGCTCAATCCGAATCTTGCGTCTGCCTGGTTCCTCGGCGGATTCTTGAGAGCCTGGAACGGCGAACCGGACGGCGCCACCGAGCACTTCGCGCGCGCAATGCGTTTGAGCCCCCTCGACCCCGAGATGTATCGAATGCAGGCGGGAATGGCGCTGGCGCATCTGTTCGCAGGGCGCTTTGACACTGCGTCTTCATGGGCGGAGAAAGCATTCAGGCATTTGCCAAGCTTCCTGATGGTCGTCAGTATCATCGCAGCGAGCCATGCGCTTGCGGGCCGACCGGACGAAGCGCAGCGAGCGATGAACCATTTGCGCCGGCTCGATCCCACGCTCCGCGTCTCCAGTCTTGCGGATTGGCTCCCGATCCACCGACCGAAGGATCTCGCGACGTTCGCCGACGGCCTGCGAAGAGCAGGGCTTCCGGAATGACAGCGCAGCGTCCGATGATGGCGCTGAGCTGATCCTTCTCGAACGTCCGCTGCTGCCACCCGTTTGCCATCACGGCACTGACCGCCGAAGGCAACGCACTGATGCGAACGCCGAAGGCCACCGAACACCGCCCCTCTACGACCGAATTTTTCCGTCGTCGCCCAGCATGCGGATCGCAGAGAGTCGTAGATTCGGCGAGTTTGGCGCGCCCTGAACGATTCGAACTTCGGGAAGCGGCCGCCTACGCTGCGGCTTGGAAGAGCAATTTGAGATGGTTGCGTGCCCCCGCGCCCAGCGAATAAGGATATTAAGCGCCCTGTTTCGTGGACAATAGAAGTATAGCGGAACCTGTGGGGTGTCAAACACGCGAGATCGCGGTCGAGAATCGGGGATTTCCTGAGCCATTCATCAGCCAGAGGCTTCAAGGTTTAGGACGTTTTGGCGCCTCTCGCGGGTGCGGGCCAGAGAGGGTCACGTCCGCGCGTACCAGGACTTCACGCGTTCGTGATCGCGCACCGCATCGTGCAGGCGGATTAACTTCGGAAAGGACGAGAAAATCGTCGCCGGTATGTAGTCCACCTTGCCGCCGGCGAACCAACGCACAGCCATGTGAAGCTTGATGTCGGCGACATGGAGCGCTGCACCGGCGAAGAACGGACCGTCGCCGAGCTGCTTTTCGACATTCGCTCCCCAGTTGGGCAGGTAGGACGCCACCAGCGCCTCTCGAGCCTTCTTCTTCTCGGCCTCATCGGAGATGCGAAGAGTGGGAGTCATGTTGGCCCGGAGCTCCTCAACGTACTCGAGGATGGCCTCGTGGCGCGCAGCCTCGAAGTCGTCCTTCGGATGAAGCCCGTACCGACGGCCGATCAGCACCAGGATGGCGTTCGACTGTGCCAGCACGGGATGCCCAGGCAGCTCGAAGATCGGCAGGCTGCCGAACGGCGTCTTTGGCTTCAGCGCAGGCCAGTCGGCGCCTTTGATACGAACATCCTCGAATTCGACGCCTGCGATGTGAAGTGCGAGACGGCATTCTTCGCCACGGCTCACGGGCGCATCGAAGTAAGTGAGTTTCGGTTTCATTCTGACCCCCAGGCTAGTCCACCTTCTTGAGGCTTCAACAGCGATTAAGGATTTTAAGCGCCCTGTTTCGTGGATAATAGAAGTATAGCGGAACCTGTGGGATGCCAAACACGCGAGATCGCGGTCGAGAATCGGGGATTTCCTGAGCCATTCATCAGCCAGAGGCTTCAAGGTTTAGGACGTTTTGGCGCCTCTCGCGGGTGCGGACCAAAGGGGGTTGCCGGCTCAGGGAGTTGAACCGGATCGAATCGGGGTTCGGTCTGGGATCAGGCCGTTTGGCGGAGAGCGGCGTGCCGCGCCGGTGATCGGGGCGGTGCCCGGGCGGGCAAGCCGAGATGTGTGAGGATCTTGGCGATCACGGGAGGATGTCCGATGGCGGCGATGATTTTCAAGGTGCCGCCGCTACTCCAGGACAGTGTTCCATGTCGATATCGAACACCCGTTTGAGCAGCCGGGCTTAAGCTGATGCGCGCAGGCCCCGAGGGATGGGCTGTGTTGCGGTGACCCGCTGCGGTGTTCGTTGCGTTGACCGGCGCGCTTGAAACGATCTCGGTCGCAGCTTGGCATTGGGCGCGAGCACGCCATGGAAGCGAATGAGATGCAGCCTTGGACGGGAGACTAAAGCGGCCAGGCGTTGCATGAACTGTAGTAACCAAGACTTCATCTGACAGTCAGTGTAGGTGATTCAGTTTCACGTCGATGTCAGATGCCGCTTAAGCGGCGATCAGTTTCTCCCGTGCCAGCGGCAGACTGTCCTTGAA
>JBOIDC010000047.1:0-32502 GCA_050740315.1 Gammaproteobacteria bacterium
GCGGACATCGCCCGCGCCGATGTTTTCGCCGACCATCAGTTGATAGCGCGCGAAATCCTGGAAGATCACGCCGATGCGCTGTCGAAGCGCCGCTTCTTCCCATTCGACAAGATCCTGGCCGTCCAGAGTGATGCGCCCGCTGGTCGGTGCATAAAGCCGCGTCAGCAGCTTGATCAGCGTGGTCTTGCCCGAGCCGTTCTCGCCGACCAACGCCAGCGATTCGCCGGGGCGGATATGCAGGTCTATATCGATGAGCGACGGCTGTTCCGCGCCGGGGTAGGTGAAGCTCACGTGTTCGAATCGAATGCCGTCGTCAGGATCCGGGCCGCGCACGATCGCGCCCGATCGCGCCAGCGCCGGCGTTTCGAGATAGTCGTACAGGGTGGAGAGATACAGGTTGTCTTCATACATTCCGCTGACGGCGGACAGGATGGCCGACACGGCCGATTGCCCCTGGCGGAACAGCATCAGATACATGGTCATCTGACCCAGGGTGATGCGCCCGGCAATCGCCGCCAACGCAATCCAGGCGTAAGCGCCGTACAAGGTCGCGGTCGCCAGTAATCCTAAAAAAAACCCCCAGGTGTCGCGGCGGATTGTGAGGTCGCGGTCCTCGCCGTACAGCGTATTAAATATACGCCGGTAGCGATCCAGCAGCAGCGGACCGAGCCCGAACAGCTTCACCTCCTTGGCGTGATCTTCGCGCGCCAGCAGCGTTTCGATATACAGCTGCATGCGCGTTTCGGGCGAGCGCCAGAGAAACAGCCGGAACGCATCGCCCGAGAACTTGGCCTCGGCGATAAATGCGGGCAGCCCGGCCAGCACCAGCACGGTCACCGCCCATGGCGAGAACTGCACCAGCAGCGCGGCGTAGCTCGCCAGCGAGACCGCGTTCTGGCCGACGCCGAACGTGCGGATGACCAGTGACAGCGGCCGGCTCGAGGCTTCGCGCCGCGCGCGCGTGAGCTTGTCGTAGAATTCCGAGTCCTCGAACTGCTCCAGCGACAAGGTCAGCGCCTTCTCCAGGATCATGACGTTGACGCGCTGGCCCAGCTGCGCGCGCAGCAGCGACTGACAGAGCGTAATGCCGCGCTGCGCGCCCGCGAGAACCGCAACCAGCAGGCCTTCGACGCCGACCAGTGTCAGCGCGTGCCAGGTGGCGGCAGAGCGGTCCGCGGGCGGGATCTGGGCGGCGGCGATGACGGCATCGACGATCAATGCACCAACGTAGGCGACTGCCGCGGGCGTCGCGCCGGCGAGCACGGTCAACAGCCCCAGTGCAATACTGAGCGGCCGGCTCGTGGTCCAGACGAGATCGATCGCGCGACGCGTGTAAAGAAATATGCCGGCGAATCCCCGCCTGATGTCGGTGCCGGATTCAGTCTGGGTGCGTGCTCTGCGACGTAATCTGGGCATGTTCGAAAGCTGAAATCGTGCGCGCGAGTGTGTAGTCTGCAAACGCTATGCGCAACGTGCCAAGATCGATCCCGGTTCGCGCACCTGAATAACCGCATACCAGGATTGAGGCGCACAGCTTATGGCGTACAGACAACTCGGTGGACCCGGTTTGACAACCACCGGCGGCGTTTCGCAAGTACGCGACGGTTATATCGATTCAACCCAAGAGAGCAGACGATGACATTCAGAATCGGCCACGGTTTCGACGTCCACGCCTTCGGGCCGGGCGCGCATGTGATTATCGGCGGCGTACGCATCCCACACACGCAGGGCGTGGTCGCGCATTCCGACGGCGATGTGCTGATTCACGCGCTGTGCGACGCGCTGCTGGGCGCCGCCGCGCTGGGCGACATCGGCCAGCACTTCCCCGACACCAGCGAAGACTGGCGTGGCGCGGACAGCCGGGACCTGTTGCGTCGCGTCGTGACATTGCTCGCCGAGGCGAGTTATGTGGTGGAGAATGTCGATGCCACCGTCATTGCACAGGCGCCGAAGATCGCGCCGCATCTGGCGGCCATGCGCACCAATCTAAGCCAGGATCTGGGCATCGAGATCGGGCGCATCGGCATCAAGGCCACGACCACCGAAAAGCTGGGCTACATCGGCCGCGGCGAAGGGCTCGCGGCGCATGCGGTCGCGCTGATTCGCCGCCGCGGCTAATTCAAAAAACTGCCCGCACGCGACAGCGCTTGGCTCCAGTAGGGACTGTCGATTGTAGAAATGGTGACGTCGCGGCCGGTGCGCGGGGCGTGGATAAAACGCCCGTTGCCGACATAGATCCCGACGTGGCTGTATCGGTCCGAGGTGTCGAAAAACAGCAGATCGCCGGGCCTCAGGCTGTCGATCGCCACCGGCTGGCTGGCCTCGAACTGCATCTCCGCCGTGCGCGGCACCTGCACGCCGATATGGCCGAAGCTGTACTGCACCAGGCCACTACAGTCGAATCCATCCGGGGTGGCGCCGCCCCACACGTAGGGCGCGCCCAGCATGCTGCGCGCATAGCCCACGAGCTCGCCGCGTATCACGGCAGGCGCATCCGCCCGCGGCGCGGCGCCCGCCGGGGCTGCCGCTATCATGGTCAGCAATAGCGCCGGCGCGCACTGAAAAAGTAACAAGCCGCAGGCGAACCGTCTCATCACGTGTCCTCGAATTCTTCTTGACTGCTTGGGCGACACCGCCGTTCGATCTCGGCGATCGGCAAAGGACCGCCGGACTGGACCAGTACGGCATTACGACTTTCCCTGGAGGTTAACGGTTCCCGGGTACGCAGATGCTGCGCCAGCACGTCCAGACCGGCCTCGGACGGATCATTGCCGGCCTGTTGACGCCGGCTGACACGGGCGCGCAATTCAGCTTCGTCCGCGCGCACATCGACAATGATAAAGGGCACTCCGCGCTCGGCCGCAAGCGTCTGGAATCGCTGGCGCTGCGCGGCTTGCAGGAAGGTGGCGTCCACGACCACCGTGAACGCATTATCGATAATCCCTCTTGCGAGTTGCAATAGCCGATCGTACACGGCTTCGCGCGATTTTGGCGCATAGCGCCCGCAGTTTACACCGGACTCCTGCACATCGTCAGATGGTACGCGCCTGCGTTCCACGTCCGAGCGCAGCCAGATCGCGCCCAGTGCGCCGGCGAGGCTTTTACTGACTGTAGATTTGCCCGAGCCCGTGACGCCGTGCGTAATGATGACGCAGGGCCGCGCCGGGCGCGTGTAACGCGCCGCCAGCCCGGCATAGACGCGATATTGCGTAATGGCGTGGTTGCGTGCCGCATCGTCGGCCGTTTGCTTGAGGCGGATGCAGGCGATCTTGGCGCGCACCATCGCGCGGTAAACCTGATAGAAGCGCAGCAGCGCGAGACCCGCATAATCGCCGCTTTCGTGCATATAAATATTCAATGCGAGGCTGGCAAACTCGGACGCGCCGCGCGCGTCGAGGTCCATCACCAGAAACGCCAGTTCGTTGACGACGTCGATCCAGCGCAAGTCTTCGTTGAACTCGATGCCATCGAAGACCAGCGGCCGATCGCCCATCATCACCATGTTGCCGAGGTGCAGATCGCCGTGGCACTCGCGTATGAATCGCAGCGCCTTGCGTTCCCGCAGCGCGGGCTTGAGCCGCCGGTACGCAGCGTCGGTCCAGTGCTCGATCCGTTCGAGTTGCGACGACAGTTCCGGATCTTCGAACAGCGGCCGCAGTTGCTCGAAATTTTCCCGCATCGGCGCGTACACGGTGTCCGGCCGGCCGAAGCGTGTGTCCGGCGCCGCCACCTCGACGCCGGCATGAAAGCGCGCCACCTCGCGGGCAACGGTCTCGACCGCGCCGGCCTCGAGCTTGCCGTGCGCTGACAGGTTGCTCAGCAGATGTTCCTGCGAAAACCGCCGCATCTTGACGGCATATTCCAGTGCTTCACCGTCGCCGGCGATCCTGGGCGCATCCAGCGCGCCGGTGATCGCGACGACATCCAGATACAGATCTGGAGCCAGGCGGCGGTTGAGCCGCAATTCCTCTTCGCAAAAATGCCGGCGGCGCGCCAGGCGTGTGTAATCCACAAAGCCCAGATCCAGCGGCTTTTTGAGCTTGTATGCGCAATCGCCGGCCAACACCACCGACGAGATGTGCGTCTCCAGTGTCTTTACCGAACCGACCGCGTGCGGATAGCAGGCCGGATCGCGCAGCGACTCGACCAGCCGCGCATGACGCTTGATGGCGTCGCCATCGAACTTGGAGTCTTCGCTCATGGACGGATCAACAATGCAAGATCGACTGCTACCATACCGCCGTGGGCGGCGGCGGTAAAATCGTTGTAGGCTCATTGAGACTTGCATAATTAAGTGAACGATTCAAAGCGGCAAGTCGGCTTGCTGCCAGAATGCTCGTACAAGGGGCGAGCGCCGCGCATGGAGGCAAGGCGTCACCTGGCGAAGTCGGTGAGTTGTCCGAAGTCCTTGGCACAAAAGTTCGCGATCTCATGCGCCTTCAGATGGGCCCAGACATAATCGACGGGATTGATCTCCGGGGCGTAAGCGGGCAGCAACTCGATCTGCACCGCACCTCGTTGCGCCTCCAGGTAATCACGCACCACGCCCCAGTGTGTGCCGGCAGTCCGTCCCAAACGAGGTTCTGCAGACTAAGAACACGGCGGGCGCCTGCACACCGACCATCAAGACGACCAGCCCGATGACCGCCGCCAGCGAATAGGCCGGCGCCGTCGACGCCAGACCGATGATCAACGCGCCGGTGAAGCCGACCGCGTTGGCCTTAAGGCCGTGCCCTTCGGATCTCCGTCCCTGACTTGCCGCGCTCGTCAACAATGCCGTGAGAACGGGACGCCGATCCAGATGTGGCGGCGACGGCATTACCGCCGCTGCCGTCGGCAAAGCTCTAGAGCCGGTCCCCCCCTTTGATGAGGCGCGGTCGAGAGTGTGGCGGCAAAGGCGCGTATTAAAAGGCCGCAGAAACTACAGGTGAACGGCTTACGCAGGCGGCCGCGCGAGGAGGATGACCGGCCGCATTCGGTTCCAGTGTAAAGAGGCGGACTCGGCCATTGGATCTATATGCGGATGAATCAATGGATCCATTGATCCATCCGTCAAAAATGATCCATCGCGGCGGATTTTCTCGGCACCGCTCAGCGGTCATGTTGATGCCTCTGAAGACTTGGAGCTTGGCCGTTGACGCCGATCCGCATACTGGTCGCGCAAACGCGGGACGACTTTCTCGCCACCGGCATTACTGAAACGATCCGGCGTACGCCCGATTTCAAGCTCATGACGGGCAAAATCGTGCCAGTCATGGAAGTCGAATCACTCGTACAGGAAGCCGGCGCCAGCCTAGACGCGGTGATCCTGATCGGAAATGAGTCCGATATTGACGTCGTTGATCTCCTCGCACGCCACCCTTCGCTGGTGGTGCTGCGAATAGCTTTCGGTCGCGATGCCGTGCGCCTGGACCTCCGCAATGCGGGCCTCGATCAGCTTGTCGCGACCATTCGAGCGCTCGTAAGGCGCCACGGCGATGGCTTGACTGAGCGCCTCCTGGAATATGAGGTGGCGACTGACCCGCCACCGGGCGCCATCAAGTCAACGGAGTCGATCCGGGTCCCGCACCGCGGCCGCGTAATCGACAACGCCGTGATGTGGATCGACGCGGTGCTGCTCTTACACATCAAGAGTAGACGCCCTGAGGGAGACGAACTGCCGGGACTCACGCTCAGCCAGGCGACCGCTGAGGGCGCAGTGTCGAGTAGACCCGGTCCTGCGGATCCATCGCTGGGCGACGCAACACGGGCCGTTGAGTTTGCCGTAGACGAGCTCTTGGCCGCGCTCGACGCCGCTGATCCAAGGCGTGAACCGCTCGCGGCCGTCAAGCGCTATCTGAAGCTGAGCGTGCTAGATATGCTAGCCTTTTTGCTGTGTTTGGCGCCCGAACTCCATGTGAAGTATCAACGCGTATTTGGATTCCTCAACGACGACTTAGGGCGGCGCAGTCCAACTCTCGGGTTGATTTGTTCGCTATTATTAGGTGACCCGCTCGCGGCGCGAACCGCGCTGACCACTTCTAACAAGCTCGGCCGTTGGAGACTACTTTCCCAAGCTTCAGATGTCTCGCCGCGGGCCGATGAGCCGCTGCAGGTCGAAGATTGAATATTCGTTTATTTGTCCACGCGATGCTTCGAAGGAGACTTTGCAAACGATCGAAGGGCTGTTGGAGATGCCAGGTGCCGAGAAGATAAGTGTAGTTTGGATTAGGACAGGAAAGTAACGCTTGAGAGCTGATGTGGGGTCAAGCCTTCGGTGTAAAGGTGATGCTTGACTACTGCAAAGCAGCGGCCGACCCGCCAATCGGCCCGCCAGCCGGTCAGTACTTTCTGTTACATAGGCTGCTTTTCCGCCGGAAGCTCCGCATACTCCAGTGCGTCTTCGCTACGAAGCGATTCCATAACCACCCGCAACTTATGATCCGATAGCTGATCAGGCAAATTGACGGTAAAAAGCCTGGCGCGTTGCCCTGTTGTTACACCGGGAAAGACTTGTTTCACGGTGACTTGTCCCACGACAGAAGCCGACAGAACTTGGCTGATGCTGTCGGTAACGAGTTTTTCTGCCTCAGCGACGCGGCCTTCTTTGACCTTACATATGATCTGCATACGAAGTCCCTTACGCCCCCTCACCCTAGCCCGGCCCCCTCGCCGCGCTCTCCCCCGTAGTCGGAGGAGAGAGACCAATCATGCAACGAGTGTGGCGCGAGCCTATCTTAGCGTGGCTTCGACGTTTAATCGACCGTAGCCATATTCCGCATTGGGATGAGTGCTCTGCCACGGCACGCGATCCGCGGCCTTTACTAGCCGGTCGCGGACTTGAGGTGGCTTCAGATTCGGATGTTTCGCCAGTAACAACGCTGCGGCTGCAGCGACGTGTGGGGTCGCCATAGATGTTCCGGGCCAGGAGTCGTAGAGGATTTCACTGGCGAACTCGGATGGATACTGCGGTGTAGTTGAAATGATATTAACGCCCGGTGCCACTAGGCTAATGTGCGGGCCGGTCCATGAGAACGAGGCGCGCCTATCCACTTCATCCGATGCGCCCACCGCGATCACGCCGTCGTATGCTGCCGGATAGCTGATTGGGTTGCCCTCTTCGTATTCGTTACCCATGGCCGCAACGACGGTGACGCCAGCGTCGAGAAGGTCTGTGATGATGTCTCTTTCGCCGGGATCGATGCCGCCGCCGAGGCTCATGTTGAGCACTTTGGCGTCTGTGGTGATTGGATGCGCGAGCGCTCGGTAGTAGGCTTCAGCGTTCCACGGATTGCCCCGCTTCGGCAAGCCTTTGAGGGCCATGATGCGCGCAGCGCATACGCCAGCGATGCCGATGCCGTTGTTCATTTCGGCCGCGATAATACCGGCGACGTGAGTCCCGTGGCCTTGATAATCGCGATCGTCCTCATTGGGCAGAAAGTTGACATAGCTGTGGATCGCGCCGTCGAGATCGGGATGCGTCCGGTCGATGCCGGAGTCCAGCACCGCGACGATTATGTCGGTCGCCTCGACGAAGCCCGTCCTGGTGCGGGCCTCTCTGATCCTGATCGCGCCGTGCCCCCACTGCCGCGCGCTAAGCGCGTCGTTTGTCGATTTTAGACGCCGCTTCTTCTTACCCGTTGCTTTGCTCGCTGAGCGGCCACGCACGGAAGGGTACTTGATGGCGGGCACGTACGCGTATCCACCTCGTCTTTGAGTGTATCGAGATGGGCGGCGAGCTGAGCGGCGCTCACCCTTGGGTCGACTTTGATACTCACCAGCCCGCGCGCGGCCTTTACGGCTTGTTCTTCGCGGACCGCGGCCGTCAGAGTACGCAGCGCGCTGCGCGGAGCAGGTTCAGCGAGCGGGGCGGGGAAAACGGGCGTTAATCGCTCCGCGTAGCCGTTTGCAACCAAGGTCGCGAGGAAAGGCGCGGCCGTGGAGGCGCCGTTTCCCTCGGTCGCTCGTAAGGCCGCGGCGAGCCGGCGAGTCGCGGCTGGGGTCGCCCGGACTTTCACGATAACGGTGTCGGTTGCCCTCTCCGGGTATGAGCGCGGCATGGCTGCTCGCGCGAATGCCCCTGCAGTTGCTGACGATTCCGCGCGGCGGCGCAGCGCGGCGCTTTGCTGGGCTCGAAGCTTTTTAGTATTAGTCTTGGTCATCTTAGTGTTGCCTGCGCTTTTGAGTACGGTGCCTGATGAGTATCGCGAGCACTCAGGACGATTTGCTTTTGATCATGCGCGGCCACGACGATGCGATCCAGGGCATGTCGCGCACGTGGCGCATGGCGTGTGGGCCAAGGCAGATTAAGCTTCCCCAATAGGTTATGGACGTGATGCTTGATGGTCGCGACGCTGAGATTCAACTCGCGTGCAATCTCCTTGTTGGATAGCCCACGTCCGATCAATTGCTGGACGTCGCCTTCCCGACTTGTTAGCGACGCGGTTGCAGCCGGCGGAGCAAGCGGCGTATCCGTGCGAAACAAGGCCCGCAGCAGCCCTCCCGAGATGTCCGCGGGACACGCGAGGCGGCCCGCAACCGCATCTAGCATCGATCGGCAGAGGACCTCCACGGTCGCGTCGCGGGCCACGTAGCCCGCAAACCCGGCCCGCCCGCAGCGGACGACGTCCTGGCGCTGTTCGCACAGGCCCAGCGCAACGAGCGCCACGTCCGGCCATTCCGCCGCGAGGGTGCGCACTTCCGCGAGATCGATCCCCTGCGTGATATCGATGAGAATAAGATCGATAGACGCGCCGCCAAGCGCATCGCGCAATGCCGAAAATTTGCTTGCGATGGTGACGATCGTTACTTCATTCCTGTCGGCAAGACAGGCATGTAATCCATCGCCGAGTAGGCGGACGGACGTAAGTATGACCACGTTCATGACTGCCCCCTGCCCGCCGCATATCTATATCATTATTCGGCGGGTTGTTTGGACTCCCCTAAGCCTCCCAGGCGTGGGCGCTACGTCACGCCCGTTATTTGTTCGCTGTTGAGTTGATGTGTAGGCATATTGCACGGTCTCAGGGCAAGCTACGCGCGAGGAGCAGGGCAGCACTCTTCCACTTAAATGTAGCGCAAGTGCGCAATGTCTTTGAGTATAGCAGCGATGGGCTTACAGATTGGTTTATGGACAGCGGAAATTGACAGATAACCCACGATGTGGGATCTGCTGACTCTGCGCTTAAAAACATCCATGCGTACATCGCCAACACATGAGCGGAGACTGCCGGCGCCACACCTCGTAAAAAATATGAAGTCATATTGGCATCCGATTGAATTACAATAGTCAGTTCCTAAACTGGTAAGCCAATAATTTAATGGCCAAACGTCCCCGCGCCAAATCCACGCGACGACCAACAAGCCGCCGCGCATCCAGGCGCAAACCGGCGCGCAGCAGCCGCCGCACCAAGACATCGACGCTGCGTCGCGGCGTCTTCGCCGCGGTCTGGGCGTGCACGCTGCTCGGCGTGATTGCCGCCATGGGCTATACCGCGTATCTGGATCACCGCGTGCGCGAGCGCTTCGAGGGCGCGCGCTGGGAGTTGCCGGCGCGGGTGTTTGCGCGGCCGCTGGAAATCTATGAAGGCAAGGCGCTGAGTGCGGACGCGCTGGTGAACGAGCTGCGGCTGCTGCACTATCAGCCCGGCGACAGTCTTGCGGCGACCGGCGCTTATCGCGCGCAGGAAAACTCGGTGACCTTGCACTCGCGCGGCTTTCCGTTCTGGGACGCGGTCGAGCCGGCGCGGATGGTGCGCGTTGCGTTCAGCGGAAATGTGGTAGCGGGTGTTTTCGACGCGCACAGCGGCGCGCGGCTCGATCTGGTGCGCCTGGAGCCGGTGCCCATCGCCAATATCTATCCCACGCATCTGGAGGACCGCCTGGTGGCGCGTCTGGAAGACGTGCCGCCGCTGTTGCCCAAGGCCCTGATCGCGGTCGAGGACCGGGATTTTTATCGTCACCATGGCCTGGATTTCAGCGCCATCGCGCGCGCGATGGCCGCCAATATCGTCGCGGGTCGGGTAGTGCAGGGCGGCAGCACCTTGACGCAGCAACTGGTCAAGAACCTGTTTCTCACCAGCGATCGCAGCCTGGTGCGCAAGCTCAACGAGGCCATCATGGCCGGGCTGCTGGAGTGGCACTACAGCAAGGACGAAATCCTCGAAGCGTACATCAACGAGGTGTATCTGGGTCAGGACGGCGCGCGCGCGATTCATGGCTTCTCGCTGGCGAGCCAGTTCTATTTCGAGCGCCGCTTGAGCGAACTGCGGCCGGACCAGATCGCACTGCTGGTCGCGCTGGTGAAGGGCCCGTCTTATTACCAGCCGCGTAATAGCGTGGAGCGCGCGAAGGCGCGGCGCGATCTGGTGCTCACGCAACTCAGCAATGAAGGCGTGATTACGTCTGCGGTCGCCGCCGCCGCGCAGCACCGCCCGCTGGACGTCACCGCCAAGGCGCCGTCCGGGGTTACGCCGTTCCCGGCGTTCGTGGAACTGATGCGCCGCCAGCTCAAGGACCAGTATCCCGAACAGGCGCTGCGCACCGAGGGTCTGGTGATCTTCACAACCCTGGATCCGCTGGTGCAGATCGCCGCCGAGCGGGCGGTCACTTCAAGGCTCGCCGAGCTGGAAGCACGACGCGGCCTGCCGGCGAATAGTCTGCAGGCGGCGGTCGTCGTGACCGCCGCGGAAACCGGCGAAGTGCTGGCCGTGGTCGGCGGGCGCGATCCGCGGCTGCAGGGCTACAACCGGGCGCTGGACGCGCGCCGCGCGATCGGTTCGCTGGTCAAGCCCGTAGTCTATCTCACCGCCTTGTCGCGGCCCCGCGAGTTTTCGCTCGCGACCCTGCTCGACGACAAACCGCTGTCGATCCGGCTGGACAACAAAGAAACCTGGTCGCCGCGCAATTACGACGACAAGTATCACGGCGAGGTCACCTTGCGCGATGCGCTGGTGGGTTCGTACAACGTCTCCACCGCGCGGCTGGGGCTGGCGGTGGGCATCGATAAGGTCATAGACACCTTACAGCATCTCGGCTTCACGCATGGTCTGTCGCCGTACCCGTCGCTGCTGCTGGGCGCGCTGGAGATGACGCCGCTGGAGGTCAGCCAGGTCTATCAAAGCCTCGCCGCGGGCGGTTATCGCATGCCGCTGAACACGATCCGCGAAGTGATGGGCGGCTACGGCGAGCGCCTCTCGCGCTATCCGCTCAAGATTGCGCAGGCGGCCGACCCGGCGGCGGTTTACTTGCTCAACGCCGCGTTGTACGAGGTCACGCGCCAGGGCACCGGACGCGCCCTGCAGTGGCTGTTGCCCGCGGAACTCAAAGTCGCTGGCAAGACGGGCAGCACCAACGAGTTGCGTGACAGCTGGTTCGCCGGCTTCTCCGGTGAACACCTGGCGGTCGCCTGGATCGGCCGCGACGACAATCAATCGACGGGTTTGACCGGCGCGGTCGGGGCGTTGCCGCTGTGGGCGGATCTCATGGGCGACATTCAGACGCGCCCGCTGAATCTGAGTACGCCGCCCGACATGGAATGGTTAATGATCGATACCAAGGGCGGCCTGCTGGCCGACGAATACTGTCAGGGCGCGCAGTGGATGCCGTTCGTCGAAGGCTCGGCGCCCACCGAATATGCGCCGTGCGCGCGGACCAATCCGGTGGAGCGCACCACGCGCTGGTTTCGAGGGCTGTTCAACTGATGCGCGGTGCATGCGCCGTTCGCGGTGGCTTGATTGCGTTCGCGATCGCCGCTGGACTGCAAGCCTGCGGCGTTGCGCCACCGGTTAAATCTCCGGCGCCCGCACCGCCGCCTTCGCAAGAGGCGCCGCGTGAAGCGCCGCCTTCCGCATCGCCGGTCGTCGCGTTGATAGACAAGGCGCAGACCGCGCAGCGCGCCGGCCATCTCGAGGACGCCGCCGCGAGCCTGGAGCGCGCGGTGCGTATCGATCCCTACGATCCGGTAGCCTGGCAGATGCTGGCCCAGGTCCGGCTGGCGCAGGGCGACGGGAGCCAAGCCGAGGCGATGGCCGCCAAGTCCAATAGCCTGGCTTACGGTGACGACGCTTTGCAGCGCGAGAACTGGCGCATCATCGCGCAGGCGCGGCGCATGCGCGGTGACGTACAGGGTGCGCGCGAAGCCGAGCAGCGTGCCGGCGACTAGCCGGGCGGAGCAAAGCGATGTCCGCGAGCCGCGATGTGTTGGGAGAAGGCGGGCCGCTGCAAGCGCATCTGCCGGACTTCCGGCCGCGCCCGCAGCAGCAGGCGATGGCCGAGGCCATCGAGCGCACGTTAAAAGACAATGGCACGCTGGTCATCGAGGCGGGCACCGGTGTGGGCAAGACCTTCGCCTATCTGGTGCCCGCGCTGCGGTCCGGCGGCAAGGTCATCATCTCCACCGGCACCCGGCACTTGCAGGATCAGCTTTATCACAAGGATCTGCCGGTGGTGCGCGCCGCGCTGAATCTGTCGGTCAAAGCCGCGCTATTGAAAGGGCGCGCCAATTATCTTTGCCTGCATCGTCTGCAATTCGCGCACGAACAGTTGCGTGCGCCCGCGCTGCTGGATCGCTTGCAGCGCATCAGGGAATGGGCTGGTCGTACACGAACCGGCGATATCGCCGAACTGGCCGATATCCCCGAGGACTCGGAGCTGTGGCCCAAGGTCACGTCGACCGTCGACAATTGCCTGGGCGCTGAGTGTCCGCAGTATCAGCGCTGCCACGTGGTGCAGGCGCGGCGCGCGGCGCAGGAGGCCGACGTGGTGGTGATCAACCATCATCTGCTGTTCGCCGACCTGGCGCTGAAAAAGGACGGTTTTGCCGAGCTGTTGCCGAGCGCGAACGCGTTTATTCTGGACGAAGCGCATCAGCTGGCGGAGATCGCCACGAATTTTTTCGGCGAACATCTGAGCAGCCGTCAGGTGCAGGAACTTGCACGCGATGTGGTCGCGGCGCAGCTGGAAGAGGCGCCGGACAGCGCCGGTTTGCGCGATGTCGCCGGCGCATTGGAGCCCGCGGCCATGGACGTGCGTTTAACCATGGGGCCCGCGCAGCAGCGCGGCGCGTGGGCGTCGCTGCGGCGTCAGGCGCAGGTCGAAGCCGCGCTTGCGCAACTGGAAACGCGTTTGAATGAGCTGCGCGAGGCGCTGCAGCCGATGGCGGGGCGCGGCAAGGCGCTGGCCAACGCATGCCGGCGTACCGGCGAACTCGCGGCGCGGCTTAACCTGATGCGCGACGATCCGCAAAACGCGGTGCAGTGGTTCGAGACCTTCAGCCGCGGATTCGTGCTGCACCACACGCCGCTGCAGATCGCGGACACGTTTCACGGCCACATGCAGAGCTATCGATGCGCGTGGGTATTCACCTCGGCCACCTTGGCGGTCGCCGGCGATTTCACGCATTTCACCGAGCGCTTGGGCGTAGCGGATGCGGAATGCGAATGCCTGGACAGTCCGTTCGATTTCGCCCGCCAGGCCGTACTGTATCTGCCCAAAGGCCTGCCGGATCCGTCCGCAGCGACGTACACCCGCACTGTTGTGGATGCCGCGGTTCCCGTGTTGAAAGCCAGCGGCGGCCGCGCGTTCATGCTGTTCACCAGCCACCGTGCGCTGCGGGAGGCGGCGAATCTGTTGACCGAACGTATCGATTATCCGTTGCTGGTGCAGGGCGCGGCGCCGCGGCGGGAATTGCTGGAACGATTTCGCACGGCGGGCAACGCGGTGCTGCTGGGCACCAGCAGTTTCTGGGAAGGCGTGGACGTGCGCGGCTCGGCGCTGAGTGTGGTGATCATCGACAAGCTGCCGTTCGCGTCGATCGGCGACCCGGTGTTGCAGGCGCGCCTGGAGATGCTGGCTGAGCGCGGCGAGAATCCGTTCATGTCCGTGCAGGTGCCGCAGGCGGTGATCGCGCTCAAACAAGGCATCGGCCGGCTGATCCGCGACGAGCGCGACACCGGCGTGCTGATGATCTGCGATCCGCGCCTGCTCTCCAGGGGCTACGGCCGCGCGTTTCGCGACAGCCTGCCGCGCATGGCGGTAACGCATGAGCTGGCCGACGTCGAGCATTTTCTCAACGCATGCGCGGCGCGCGATGAAACTGCTTGCGGTTGAAACTGCGACCGAGGGTTGCTCGGCTGCGTTGGCTGTAGACCGCAAGATATACAGCCGCTTCGAGATCGCGCCGCGCCGCCACGCCGAGATTATCCTGCCGATGTGCGAGTCGCTGATCGCGGAAGCGGGCATTGCGTTATCGCAACTCGATGCGATCGCGTTTGGCCGCGGCCCCGGCGCGTTCACCGGCGTGCGCATCGCCGCCGGGGTCGCGCAAGGGCTCGCGTACGGACTGGAGCGGCCGGTGGTGCCGGTCTCGACCTTGGCCGCGCTCGCGCAGGAGATCATGACAGAACTTGGAAAAGCCAGCGTGCTGGTGGCGATCGACGCGCGCATGGGCGAAATCTACTGGGGCTGTTACCAGCGCGATCAACAGGACTGCGCGCGGCTGATCGGCGAGGAGCGCGTGGGCAAGGCCGAGGATGTAATCGTACCGGCGGATCGCACCTGGTACGGCGCCGGCAGCGGCTGGGACGTGTATGGCGAAACCTTAGCTAACCGACTCGGTAACTCACTCGAGGGCTACGACGGCCAACGCCTGCCGCGGGCTGAATACATCGCCGGGCTCGCGGAAATCGCATTCGCTGAAGGGCTTGCCGTTCCCGCCGAACAGGCGCAACCGGTTTATCTGCGGGATAACGTGGCGAAGAAGAGCCACGAAGTTTAACGTCCGGCGGCACTCGATTTGTATTTGCGCTAAGAGAAAAATATTCGCTCCCTATGTGCCGACCACCTGAAAACCACAAGCGCGGCCGGCGATCCCTAGCGCTGCGTCATGCGTTGCCAGCACCAGATCGGCGGCGCCTCGCTCCCGCCAAAGGATCGCGGTGGCCAGATGGATCGCGTCCAGCGTGCCAAGGGGCGTGGGAAACGGCTGCGATGCACGGCTCAAAACGGCGGTGCCGGGCTCCACGACTTCGAATTCCTGAAGCACCCTGAACACCGACTCGCGCCGGACGGCCAACTGCTCATCCGATATGCCCGCGCGGAGCCGGAGTCGATCCAGCGTTTTCAGACATTCGACCTCGACCAACGCGCTGGCGACGCCCGCTTTTATCGTCTTCCATTCCTTCAGCTTATCGCGTTGGCCGAGGATCAGGCGCAGCAGCACCGAAGAGTCGATGTAGGCGATCACCGCTCGCTTTGGCGCTCTTCAAGCAACAGGCTCACCACGTCTATGTTGAGTTTAAGCGGCGGCGGCAGAGGAACTTCGTGCGGGGACTTAACCCGCCCCAGAGGATGGCGAACGCGCAACGCGTCCGCTTCTTTTCGATAAGGCGCCAACTGCGCGATCGGTGTGTCCCGGTCGAGCACCGTAAGCACATGCCCGCGCCGAACCTGGCGCAAGTGCTCGCTTAAGCGAGCCTTCAATTCCGCTATTTTTACAGTCGTCATGGACATATGACAGTCACATATGGTCATGCTTTCAATTAGCGCCGGCGCATCGAGTCACACTCTATTGCGCGATGCGGCAAACCTAACGCGCGCAAACGACGGGGCAGTGACCCTCCCCGATTTCGCGAACGCCTTCCTAAGGTGGGCAGAAATCGGGGGGCAAAGTTGATGATGCCTGCATTCACGTCGTCGGTACACTCGGCGCCTCAATTGCGTTATGCTGCGGTGCGCAAGGGACTGCCAACGCCAACAATTGTTGCTCGATAGCCCGTTGAATGAACATCCGGAGGCACTATGACAGACAAAGCCAAGCCATCACGTCAACGTGCCGAAGGCGTCAATGCCGCCAAGGATTCTGGCGAATGGAAAGCTCGCGATGAGCCCGGGACGGATGCCCCGCGTTCAGAGGAGGATAAGGCGAGTTCTTCCAGCGTGCCGGATCATGGAACCATCAAGACAGCGTTCGCGTTGGGCGGTCTTGCAGGAAACAATGCACATGGCGCGGGCTTTCTTCAGGCGGCGCTGGATTGCGGGACCTGTCCAGAACTGATCTCGTGCACGTCGGGCCAGATCCTTTGGGTCTACAGATACTTAGAGGCCAATCCCGGGAATTCTTCCGAGCCCGACATGCTGCGCGAACATCTCGAGCGGGACGTCAATGAGTTTGAGAAAACGCCCTGGCGGGACCTCAATCTGATGACCGCCAACATGTTTGGCAAGGCTTCAATCTTCCGGCCAGCACGGCATGAGTATTTTCTCGATCTGGCTAAAAACACGATGAACGCGGTTGAACGCGCGATCAAGGAGTGGCCCAAGCTGTTCGTCATGCGGGAGTTCATGAGTGGATTGCCCGCCCGGACCCTGGTGCCATTATTTCCTAAAGAGTTTTTCGAAGATATTAGCGACGCCTTCAATCGTAGCGACATCGGGATTATGTTCAACAGTTACGATCCCGTGCAGGGTATGGAGATCGTTCATCTTAACCCACGGGCTCAAGAGCTTCTGGACAGGAATCCGGGCGACCGCAGCCGGCACCGCTCGCGCACCCTTTACAAGCGCATTACTCCAGAATATGTGCGCAATGGCCTGTGGCTCTATCAGTATGGGTTTGAAGATTGTGCCATCCTGGATGGCGCCTTTTTTCGGCAGATCATCCTGTGGGAGTTAAAGCAAGCAGAGGATATCTACGTCATCAGGCCAATCAAGTACAAGTGGATTGGAGCGCTGCCGACTTCGTACATCGACATGGAGGACATGAAAACCGAAATTGCTTTCAATGGCGCGTATCAAGGCGAACGCGACAAGCTTCTGCTGATGCAGCACTTGAGAGAGCGTGTTGAAGAATCGATTGCCGATCCAGACATAAAAAAGAAGATCCTCAACGATCCTTACATCAATGAAGCAACGCTGCACGAGATCGAGATCGAGACGCAAGAGAGCTTCTACGATTACGTCTTTGAGGATGTCAGAGTCTTTGAACGGGCTCGGGAGCTTGGACGCATGGCGTTGACCGGCCAGGCCCAACCGGACGTATACGCAATTGACTCGGGTCTGCCATCGCGATCAGCCGCGGCTTTATAGGCCCAGATCCACAGAATGAAGGCGAAGCGGCGGGATCTTTCCCCGATGGGGGTGGGGTCACCTCGCGCCCGTGGGAATTGCAACAAAGGTTATGAAGAGATGGTGGTCAGCAATAGCTCAGCCAAAGAACTGCGTCCACTGACCGTTCACGACCCGATCCATCGAATCCGTAGAATCGCCGTCGCCGTTGGCGTCGATAGCGATCGTTGCCGTGCCGCCGCCGGTGGCTTCGACGACTGCGCGCGAGCCATTCGCGCCGCGGATGGTGAGCTTTCCGGATTCGGGCGGAAAGCCTTCGATTCCACGGAACGGAACGTTTGCTACTGCAATCGCGCTGCCGGCGAATTCGCTGCTGTCGTGGGTGTAGCTGTATGACACCTGACGCCGTGATGAGGCGCTCGCCAGGGTTTCGGTGAAGTTGAAGTTGACGACCTGCGCGGTATCGGCGCCGCTGGCGAAGCTCAGTCTGGCGCCGGCAATGACGAAACGATAAACGCCACTGAAGGCTCGGTAGTTCGCGGCCAGGTTGTATCCGCCGTTTAAGGAGAAGCCTTCGGCGCCGCTGCGGAAACTCAGATTCTCGAAGCGGAAGCCGAACGTGAACGACCAGTCGCTGCTGACGGAGTCGGGGTTGCCTTGCAGTGAGATCACGTCGAACCCCAGCGTACCGTTCTGCGCCACACCCGCTACGGTGCAGTTGTTGTATGTGATACCGCCCGAGTCACCTGCATCGAACCGGCCATTATTGTTTTTATCGATGGCGTTAATGGTGCGTGTGCCGCCGCCCGGGCAGTTTTCCGTCACCGTGGCGGCGGTGGTGATTGCGGCGCCGTCAGATATACCTGCATTGAGCTGGTTCAGGGCCAGGTCGTAGGTCAGAGCCCGCAGTCCCGGAAACGCGCCGCGGCTTGATGTTTCAGCGGCAGAAAGCACGGCTGAACTGCCGCTGCCGCTGACCACTTCTGCGCCCGCGACGACGTCTTTTGCGAGCCGCACGCCGTTGCTGGCGTTGATCGTCAGCTGCGTTCTTACGAAGACTTCGTTTTGTCCGCCACCACCGCCGCCACAGGCACCGACGAGGCCGGCGCTCAGCATGACTATCATGGAACGGGTTATTGTGCGCATGGTTGACTTCCCCTGGTCATCGAGATGAGACTGCTTTTGTTTCGCTGCGCGCGAAGCGCGGTATTCGGCGCGATCCCGTCGTGTTTCGCGTGAGCGCCGGTCGGGCGAAACGTGGAGCCAAAGTATGCGCATCCCGCAAAACAAGGTCAGCCCGTGGTGACGATCGATTGCGCGATCGATCGGGAATTGTCGATTATCGGTATGAACTTTGACCGTTCATCGGCGGAGGTCAACGCATGAGCGAACGCATGGCGGCTTTATTCCGCATGCTAACGTCCGGCGTGTACGTTATCGGTGCCGCGCACAAAGGCAAAACCAACGCCTTCACCGCGGCCTGGGTGGTGCAGGTGTCGTTCGAGCCGCTGATGCTGGCGTTCAGCATCAATCCGCATAATCTCTCTTACCGTTTGATCAAGGCGGGCAGGGTGTTTTCTGTGAACGTGCTGGAGGAGGGGAGCATGGACGTGGCGCGTCATTTCGGCGCACAAAGCACCCGCGGGTTCGACAAGCTCGAAGGGATCAGGTGGCGGCCCCGGACCACCGGCGCGCCCGTGCTCGAAGACGCACTGGCGTATTTCGACTGCCGGCTGCAATTCACGCGCAGCGCGGGCGACCACGTGCTGATGGCAGGGCAGGTGATCGACGGGGCCATCCTCAAGCCGCGCGCCACGCCAATGACTTACGCGGAAACCGGCGACCTCGACGGCGCCACCGCACTTTATCCGGCGCGCTTCCGGGCCGGGTGATGTCGCGTCGGCTACTGGTCGTCTAACGTTCTCCCATCAGGGCGAGGAATTACATCCGTCTCGCGCTGACTACGGTTGCTCCGACGCCTCCGAGGCCGCCAGCAGTAGCAGCGAGCGGCCTGGGATATCGATCTCTGCTTTGCTGTCGTGCGTGATGTCTTGCGAGTCATCCGTGCCGTCCTGCGTATCCAGCAGCCGCCGCCAGCGGGTTGACTCACCGATGTCGGGTAACGTGAACGTCACCGTCTCGTGATAGGAATTGAAGATGATCAGCAGGGTGCGCTCGCCTTCGTCGCGCTCGAACGCAGGATCTTCGATCTCGCCGCCGTCCAGCAGCAGGCCGATGCAGCGCGCGCCCGCATCCTGCCACTGCTCTTCGGTCTGCTCCTCGCCTGACGGGTTGATCCAGCGGATGATCATGCCGTCGCGATAGCTCGCCCGATGCAGCAGCGGCTGCGTGCGCCGCAGCTCAGTCGCGCGGCGCACGAACTCGGTCAGCAGCTGATCATCGTCATCGATGTCGTTCCACTTCATCCAGCTTGTTTCGTTGTCCTGACAGTAGACGTTGTTATTGCCGTCCTGTGTCTGGCCGAATTCATCGCCGGCCAGCAGCATCGGCGCGCCGTGGGACAGAAACAGGGTAGCGAGAAAGTTGAGCTTCTGGCGCGCGCGCAAGGCGAGGATCTCAGGATCGTCGGTTGGACCCTCGACGCCGCAATTCCAGCTCTGATTGTCGTCGCCGCCGTCCTGGTTGTTCTCGCCGTTGGCCTCGTTGTGTTTCTCGTTGTAAGAAACCAGGTCGTTCAAGGTGAAGCCGTCGTGCGCGGTGATGAAATTGATACTGGACCACGGCCGCCGGCCGTATTTGTCGTACATATCGCCCGAGCCCGTGACCCGCGCCGCGAACTCCGGCAGCATGCCTTCGTCGCCTTTCCAGTAGGCGCGCACCGCGTCGCGATACTTGCCGTTCCACTCCGCCCAGCCCGGTGGAAAGCGGCCGACCTGATAGCCACCGGGACCGATGTCCCACGGCTCGCCGACCAGTTTCACGTGCGCCAGCACCGGGTCCTGGCCCACCGCGTCGAAGAAGCCGCCGCGCGGATTGAAGCCGTCCTTCTCGCGCCCGAGAATGGTGCCGAGGTCGAAGCGGAAGCCGTCCACGTGCATCTCCAGCACCCAGTAGCGCAAGCTGCCCATCACCATCTGCAGCACCCTGGGGTGACTGGTGTTGACCGTGTTGCCAGTGCCGGTGTCGTTGATGTAATACCGGCGCTGGTCCGGCAGGGTGCGATAATAGGAAAAATTGTCGATGCCCTTGAAACTCAGGGTCGGGCCCAGCTCGTTACCTTCGGCGGTGTGGTTGTACACGACGTCCAGGATCACCTCGATGCCGGCGTCATGGAAGCGCCTTACCATGTGCTTGAACGAGGCCACGCCTTCCGGCCCGAGATAGCGCTGTTCGGGCGCGAAGAAGGCGATGGTGTTATAGCCCCAGTAGTTCTTCAGCCCCTTGTCCAGCAGGTGTTGATCCTGCACGAAGGCGTGGATCGGCAGCAGTTCCACCGAGGTGATGCCCAGACTCTTGATGTAATCCACCACCGCCTGCTGGCCCAGCCCCTTGAAGTTGCCTCTGAGCTCCGGCGGCACCGCCGGGTGCAGCATGGTGTAGCCGCGTACATGCGTTTCGTAGAAAATCGTCTTGGCCCACGGCACGTACGGGTGCTCATCGCCCGTCCAGTCGAAGGCGGGGTCGATCACCTGGCACTTCGGCATGCCCGGCGCGCTGTCGCGCTCGTCGAACGATAAATCCTGGTCCTTCGAGCCGAGCTGGTAGCCGAAGTGCGCCTCCGACCACTGCAATTCCCCGACCAGGGTCTTGGCGTACGGGTCCAGCAACAGCTTGTTCGCATTGAAGCGATGTCCGTTTTCGGGATCGTACCGGCCGTGCACGCGATAGCCGTACAAGGTGCCAGGCCCGACCTCGGGCAGATAACCGTGCCAGATCTCGTTGGTGTATTCCGGCAGGGCGATGCGCTCGACCTCGCGATGTTCGGTCGGGTGGAACAGACACAACTCCACTTTTTCGGCGTGCGCGGAAAAGATGGCGAAATTGGTGCCTGCGCCGTCCCAGGCCGCGCCCATGGGCGCGGGCAGCCCGGCGAGCACGCGCCGCGCGCTGCTGGTTTCAGTCATCGTTGTCGGACCCTTCAAGCAAAATGCGTGGATCAGAAGTTATTCGAAGGTTTTGCCTGTGTCAGCCGTGATGGCTCCAAGAGCAGCCACGAATGAGGCGAGCTGCGGTGGTCCTTCAGCTTAAAGCGCGCCGTGCGATTAATCCAGCCGCGATGGCTGACTGGTCGGCTGCCTGCAACAGCGGCAGCGGATGCGCGCATTGCTTGTGAGCTTTGCGCGGTAGTTCGATGCGTGCAAGTGCTCTATGATGAATGTGCTAACGTCACTGCGCGCGCGAGGTATGAACACGCTTTTCTGCAATGGCTTTCGGGGCGTCTGAGCATGCCGGAGCCGTCCAGCGCGCGCCGCGCATTGCTGGTGATCAATCGGAAAAGCCGTCAGGGGCAAAGCCCCGCCGATGCCGCGATCGACGTGCTCGAGCGCGACGGCATCCGGCTGCATCGCGAAGATTGCCTGGCGCCGGACGAACTCGCGGCCACGATCCGGCGCCTGCGCGACGACGTTGACCTGGTGGTGCTGGGCGGCGGTGACGGCACCTTGAACACCGCCGCGCCGGCGCTGATCGAGAGCGGCCTGCCGCTGGGCATTCTTCCGCTCGGCACCGCCAACGATCTGGCGCGTACGCTGAATCTGCCGGCAGATCTGCGCGCGGCCGCGCAGGTCATCGTGGACGGGCACGTGCGACGCATCGATCTGGGCGAGGTCAACGGACATCCCTTTTTCAACGTCGCCAGCATGGGCTTGAGCGTGGGCATGGCGTACGAACTGACGCACGATGTCAAGCAGCGCTGGGGCAGACTGGGCTACGCCGTCGCCACGGCGCGCGCGCTGTCGCGCATGCGGCCGTTCTCGGCGGAAATTCGCTACGACGGCGAGGTGCACAAGGTCCGCACATTGCAGATTTCGGTCGGCAACGGCAGATACTATGGTGGCGGCATGACCGTGGAGCAGGGCGCCACCATCGACGATGGCCGGCTCGATCTGTACAGCCTCGAGTTCGACCGCCTGTGGAAGCTCGCGCTTGTATACCCCGCCTTCCGCAGCGGCCGGCACGGCATGTGGAAAGAGGTGCGCACCGTCAGTTGTACCGAAGTCGAGATCCGCACCCGGCGCCCGCGCGCCATCAATACCGACGGCGAGATTACCACCCAGACACCGGCCCATTTCAAGGTGCTGCGCAAGGCGGTTGCCGTGCTGGCGCCGGCCGAAACGGGGGCGAGCAATACGTAAGCCGTGCTTGTTTCGGCCATTCATTAATTATCATGCTGACCGTGCCGTGCGTTACTGGCGCATCCGAAGCGCGCCCCGCGCGGCCGCAAGCCGCGAAACCCGAACTGGCCAAGTGAAACGCGAAGACGATCAGCGTCGTATCCCGTCGCGAGACATCATAAAATCGTCGTTCATTCGGATCGTGGGGAGTATGGAACAACAACTGATCGGCGCGCTGGAAGAGGGCGCCACGGTGGTCACCGCCAACCGGCGGCTGGCACGCGCGCTCGCCGCGGACTACGCCGCACATCGTCAACAGACCGGCGCGTCGGTGTGGGAGACACCGGACGTGCTGCCGTGGGGCGCGTGGCTGGTGCGCACCTGGGATTCTTGGTTCGACCATCTGGCGGATGACGGCGCGATTCCCCCCGCGCTGCTGGCGCCTGAGCAGGAGCACGCGCTGTGGGAGACGGTCATCAGCGCCTGCGAGCCAGAGGCGCGCCTTAACGTTTCGGCCGCCGCCGAACTGGCGCGCGAAGCATTGGCGCTGTGGCGCGGCTGGCGGCTGCCGCTCAGGCGCGACAACGCGCTTTACGGCGACGATGTCCGCGCCTTTCTGCGCTGGACCGCGGCCTTCGAAGCGCGCTGTGACGAGCTCGGATTTATCGATAGCGCGCGCCTTGCCAATGCCGTCGCGGACCGCCTCACGCACGGACGCCTGACCGCGCCCGCGCGCCTGCTGCTGGCCGGTTTTGACGAACTCACGCCGCAGCAGCAGACGCTTTTGCAGACGTTGCGGGACCGCGGCTGCGAGGTCCAGGTCGTCACACCTTCCGCTCACGAAACAGGGCATGCGCTGCGGGTCGCGGCGCTGGATACCGAGCAGGAGATCCGGCTTGCGGCGCGTTGGGCGCGAGCGCGCCTGCAGGAAAACAGCCGCATCGGCGTGGTCGTACCCGAGCTCGGTCAGCTTCGCGAGCGCGTCGCGCGCATCTTCGAAGATACGCTGAACCCGCAGGCGGTGTTGGCGCAGGCCGAAGCACGGTCGCGCATATTCAATATTTCGCTGGGCGCGCCACTGAACCGTTATCCGATCATCCACAGCGCGCTCAACATACTGGCATTGATGACGGATTCGCTGCCGCTCGCGACCATCGGCCATCTGCTGCGCTCGCCGTTTCTGGGTTATGCGGAGGAAGAATCTTGGCGACGCGCACTGCTCGACGCCAGGCTGCGCGAGATCGGCCAGCCTGCCATTACCGTGCGGTGGCTTCAGCGTATTGCCGACGCGCGGGACCAAGACGGGCAGCCGGCCTATTACGCCTGCCCGCAGCTGGTAAAGCTGTTGCGCGCATTCGATCGGGTGAGGCGCGCGGCGCCGAATCAGCAATCGCCGTCACGCTGGGCGCAGTCGTATACCGCGCTGTTGCGCGCAATGGGCTGGCCAGGTGAGCGCGCGCTGGCCAGCGCAGAATATCAAGCCATCGGCGCGTGGGAAGACGCGCTGCGCGCCCTTGCCGCGCTGGATTGCGTGGACTCTGAGTTGCGCGCGGGCGCGGCGCTGTCGCATCTGCGGCGAATCAGCGCTGCGGTATTCCAGCCGAAAGCCGGCGACGCGCCGATACAGATACTGGGTGTCCTGGAGGCGGCGGGCGCATCGTTCGACCATCTGTGGATCATGGGCATGCACGACGAGGCCTGGCCGCAGGCCGCGCGGCCCAATCCGCTGCTCCCGGCCACCATGCAGCGCGCCGTGCCGCATGGCTGCGCGCAACGCGAACTGGATTATGCGCGCAACGTGACCAGGCGGCTGCTGGCGAGCGCGCCGGAGATCGTCGTCAGTCATCCCACACGGGACGGCGATCGCGATCTGTTCGCCAGCCCGCTCATCGCGCCGCTGCAGGAAATACCGGCCGGCGAATTGAAGGTCTACGCCGGCGACGACTGGGCCACGGCCATTTACCGATCCGTCAGCGCGACGGACATCGAGACCCTCATCGACGATCAGGGCCCGCCGCTGGATACACCGGCGCATGTGCCGGGCGGCAGCACGTTGCTGCGCGATCAGGCGGCGTGCCCGTTCCGCGCGTTCGCGACGCATCGCCTGGGCGCGCGCGCCATAGAGGAACCGGCGCCAGGGCTGGACGCCAGCGCGCGCGGCTCTCTGGTGCACGACGCGCTGCGGGGTCTGTGGACCCAGCTGAAGAGCCACGCGGCGCTGTGCGCGCAAACACCGCCGCAGTTGCGGGCGCTGGTTTCGCAGGTCGTGGCGGAGGCGGTCGAAAAGCTGCGGCAACGTCTCGGCGACTACGGTCAGGCGCGGTTCTACGGCATCGAGCGCGAGCGTCTGGAGAAGTTATTGACCGACTGGCTGGCGTTGGAAAAGCAGCGCGCGCCGTTCGAGATCTCATCGCTCGAAGAGAAGCAGGCACTGGACGTGGCCGGATTGAACTTGAATACACGCATGGACCGCATCGACAGGACGCCGGACGGTCAGTACATCGTCATCGACTACAAGACCGGCGAGCCGAAGACCTTGCCCTGGTTCGAGTCGCGCATGGACGAACCGCAGCTGCCGCTTTACAGCGCCTTCGGCGTGCATGCGGATAACACGGCCGCGGTGCTGTTCGCCTACGTGAAGCAGGGCGCGATGGCGTATCGGGGCATCGCGCAACAGGAGGGCCTGGCGCCATCCGTCAAAGCATACGCGGATGACAGGGCGTGCGAGGGCTACGCATCATGGGACGAAATCTTCGCGGACTGGAAACGCGCATTGACGGCGCTGGCCGACGACATCCGGCGCGGTCGCGCGACCGTCGACCCCAAACGCTATCCAAAGACGTGCAAGTACTGTGGCCTGCCGGCCTTGTGCCGCGTGAACGAGATCATGGGCGCCGCCGGTACGGACGTGGAACGCGACGATGATTGATGCGGTCACCGCCGATGACGCGCAACGCCGGCAGGCGATCGATCCGGCGGATTCCTTCATCGTGCAGGCGCCGGCGGGCTCGGGCAAGACCGAGCTGCTGATCCAGCGTTATCTGCGTCTGCTCGCGGTGGTCGACGAGCCGGAGGAGATCATCGCGATCACCTTCACCCGCAAGGCGGCGGCGGAAATGCGCGCCCGCGTGCTCAACGCGCTGCGCGGTATCGACAGCGGCGCGGAACCGAAGACGCGGCACGAAGCGCGCACCCGCGAGCTGGCGCAGGCCGCGCGCGCGCGGGATCAGGCTCAGGCGTGGGCGCTGAAGGATCACCCGGCGCGCCTGCGCATCCAGACCATAGACGCGCTGTGCGCGCGGCTGGCGGGACAGATGCCGCTTGGCGCCCGTTTCGTTGCGCACCTGGAACCGGTCGATGATGCGGATGATCTTTATCGCGCGGCCGCGCGAAGCCTGCTCGCCGGGCTGGAAACCGAAAGCGCGCAGGCGCGGGCGACCGAAGCGCTGTTGCGGCATCTGGACAACAACATAACGCTGTTCGAAGACCTGCTGGTACCGATGCTGGCGCGACGCGATCACTGGCTGCGCCACGTCGTGTCGCACACCACAGATGAAGACGCACGGCGCCAGAGCCTCGAAGCGGGTTTCGCCAACGTCATCCGCGACGCGCTGGCGGACGTCTGCGAAGCGGTTCCGGCGTCGTTGCAGCCAGCGCTCATCGAGCTGGCCTGTTATGCGGCCGGCAATCTGCGACGCCAACAAACACCATCAGCCATCGCCGCCTGCGCGGGCCTGGAAGATGTTCCCGGCGCGCCCGATCTCCAGGCGTGGACAGGTATCGCCGAGCTGTTGCTTACCCGCGGCGGTCACTGGCGCAAGGTCTGCGGCAGGCGCATCGGGTTTCCGGCCAGTGGCGCAAACAGGGCCGAAACCGCCGAATACAAGCGCCGCAAGCAGCTTTTCACCGAGCTGATCGATGCCTGCCGCGACAACGATCGATTGCGCGATCGCCTGCATGCGCTGCGCCGCCTGCCGGCGGAAAGATACAGCGATCCACAGTGGGCGATCATGCAGGCGCTGTTCGGCCTGCTGCCGGCGGCCGCCGCGCATCTGGACCTGATCTTTCTCGAACGCAACCAGATCGATTTCACGGGCGTCGCGCAGCGCGCCGCCGATGCGCTGGGCACGCCGGAACAGCCGACCGATCTGGCGCTGAAGCTCGATTACCAGATCCGCCATATCCTCATCGACGAGTTTCAGGACACCAGCCTCAGCCAATCGAAGCTGCTCGAGAAACTCACCGCCGGCTGGCAACCCGGCGATGGACGTACGCTGTTCGCCGTCGGTGATCCGATGCAGTCGATCTACGGCTTTCGCGAGGCGGAAGTCGGCGTTTTCCTGCGCGTACGGCACGGCGGTATCGGTCAAGTCCGGCTGACGCCGCTGACCTTGTCGGCGAACTTTCGCTCGCAGCAGGGCGTGGTCCAGTGGATCAACGCGAGTTTTCCTGAAGTATTTCCAAAGGTCGAAGACCCCGCCGCCGGCGCCGTCACCTATACGTCCTGCGACGCGGTACATCCGCGTCTCGAAGGTGATGCCGTCACCACGCATTGCTTTGTCGAGAATGATGCGGGCGCCGAAGCACAACGCGTGGTCGAGCTGATCGGGCGGGCGCGTGATGAGAGGCCGGATGACACCATCGCCATTCTGGTGCGCGGCAAGAGTCACCTGGCGGCGATCGTGCCCCGGCTCAACGCGGCGCGTGTTCGCTTTCGCGCGGTCGAAATCGACAGGCTGGGTGACCGCGCCGTGGTGCAGGATCTGCTGGCGCTGACCCGCGCGCTCAGTCATCCCGCCGATAGAGTCGCGTGGCTGTCGGTGCTGCGCGCGCCGTGGTGCGGCCTGAGTTTGCAGGATCTTTATCGGCTCGCGGGCGACGACCGGCGCGCTGCGCTGTGGGTGCTGATCAACGACGACGCGCGTCTTCTGGCGCTGAGCCCCGACGGCCGCCGGCGCCTCAGTCGCTTACGCGCAGTGCTGTCGCCAACTATCGCGCAACGCCGCCGTTCGACGTTGCGCAGACGGATCGAAGCTGCATGGCTGGCGCTGGGCGGACCGGCGACCGTCAATCACGAAGCCGAGCTCGAAAACGCGCGCATGTTTTTCGAACTGCTGGATGCGCTGGACGACGGCGGCGACGTGACCGATTTCGCCGCGCTCGCCGCCCGGGTCGACAGGCTGTTCGCGGCGCCGGACGCGCACGCGGACGAACGGCTGCAGATCATGACCATCCACAAGGCCAAGGGTTTGCAGTTTGATACCGTGATCGTACCCGGCCTCGGCCGCCGTATGCGCAGCGACGGCAAGCAGTTGCTGAAGTGGTACGAGCGCTTCAACCGCAGCGGCAACACGGATCTGCTGATCGCGCCCATCAGCGCTACCGCGCAGCGCGAGACCGACGCGAGTTATACCGCTATACAGAAGCTGATCGACGCCAAGGATCGGCACGAGGATGAACGCCTGTTGTACGTGGCAGCAACCCGCGCGCGCCGGCGCCTGCATCTGCTGGGTCATGCCAGGCTGAACAAGGCCGGCGAATGTCAGGCGGCGCCGCGGACGCTGCTGGCGGCCTTGTGGCCGGTCGTGGCGCAGAATTTCACCGAGGCCGCGGCGCATCCCGGCCGTACCGGGGCGTCAGAGCGGGCGGAAAATGCAGCGCGTCCTGCCATACGACGATTATCATCGACCTGGCGTACACCGCCGCCGCCCGCCGGCATCGAGGTGGCCGTCGCGCCGGATCAGGCGCCCGCCAATGCCGCCTCGTACGATGTCGAGTTCATGTGGGCCGGCCAGACGGCCCGTCACGTCGGCGTGGTGGTGCATCGGCTGTTGCAGCGGATCGCCGCGGAAGGCTTAAGCGCCTGGCACGCGGCGCGTGTCCGGACGCAAAAACCGGCGCATCGCGCGATGCTGGCCACGCTGGGTGTGCCGCAGGACGCGCTGACCGAGGCGGTGAAACGGGTCGAGCAGGCGGTGCTCAACGCCATCGGCAGCGAACGCGGTCGCTGGCTGTTGGACGCCAGCCATGCGCACGCGCGCGAGGAATATGGCCTCACCGGTCATGTGGATGGCCGGCTGGTGAACATCAAGATCGACCGCACCTTTGTGGACATCAATGGCGTGCGCTGGATCGTCGACTACAAGACCGGCACGCACGAAGGCGCCGACATCGAGAAATTTTTGCGCGAAGAAGAACAGCGTTATCGTCCGCAGCTCGCGCGCTATGCGGCGCTCATGCGGCTTTTCGAATCGAGACCGATTCGCGCCGGCCTGTTTTATCCGCTGATCATCCAATCCGCCACGGACGGCTGGCGCGAGTGGTCCGTCGAGTAGTCGGTGTCCGGAAGCCCGCTTCGTGCAGTCTTGCAAGGTCGGCCGGCCGGTCCACGTCCCACAGCGGCGGCAGCTCTCGCCATGATAATCCGCAGGCGCGCAGCCGCTCGCGCGTCTGCGCGAGCACCATTGATCCGCCCCAGGCGATGTCTTCGAAGATTTTGCGCGCCGGCGTGCCGGTTGCCGTCACGCGACGCAAGCCGATCAATACATAGCCGCCGTCTTCGGCGGGCCCCAGCACGACCGACGCGCCCCGGGCCAGGGCACCGCACGCCTGCGAGAGATAACGCGCGTCCAGGGCAGGGCAGTCGCAGCCGATGATGACGGCGCATTGCGCTTGCCGGAGCGAAGCGGCCAGCGCCAGGTACATGCGCGCGCCCAGGTCTTCGCCTTGCTGAGCGCGGATGACGATTCCAAAGCGGCGCGCGCAGGCGGCGAAAAACGGGTGTGTGCAATCCGGCGCGCACCACAGCTCGACCGGGCCCAGATTCGCCGCAAGCGCCGTTGTCAGGCCGCGCACAATCAGACGGCGATGCAGCCGCGCGCAGGCGTCGGCGCTCAAGTCCGGCATCAGCCGGGTCTTTACCTGACCGGGGATCGGGGCCTTGGCGAAAACCAGCAGTCTGGTGTCGTGAAAATCAGCCGGTCGAGACGTGGGCGCCATAACGTCGCGCGAGACGGGTGGGATCGGCGCCGAGGAAATAACCCAGCCGCAGCAGCCACATCCTGCCGATGGTGCGGGTGATGCCCTGACGTTCCCAGCGGCGGCTGGAGGTCACGGCTTTCCACTTGATGCGCGCCGGCCGGCCCAGGCGACGCAGCGCACGGCTTAACGCGATGTCTTCCATCAGCGCGATATTCTCGTAACCGCCGACCTGTTCGAACGCACGGCGGCGCACGAAGATCGCCTGATCGCCGGTGCAGATACCGGTCACGCACGAGCGCAGATTCATGGCGTGTTCAACCACGCGCAGCAACCACTGGCGGCCGGACAGCCGCACGTCGAAGCGGCCCCAGCAACGGCCCTTGTGCAACGCGGCGCGGATCGCGCGGTCCGTGGAGCGGGGCAGCAAGGTGTCGGCGTGCAGAAACACGAACACGCTGCCGCGCGCGACGGCGGCACCGGCGTTCATCTGGCGGGCACGCCCGCGCGGCGCGCGGATCAGGCGGTCTACTAAGGGCCGGCAGACCTTGAGCGTGCCGTCCTGACTGCCGCCGTCGACCACGATGACTTCATGACCCCAGGTTCGCAGCGCCTGCAACGACTGCAAGGTCTGGGCGATGCCGGCGGCCTCGTTCAGTGTGGGGATAATGATGGATAAGGTCATCGAAGCTTTACTGCAGCGCGCCGCCGCAGCTGCTGCCCTGGCCGGCCGTGCAGCCATAACAGTGGTCGGCGACCATGATGGGGTTGCCTTCGAGGTCATGGTTGATCAGGTCCCGCAGGTGTGGGCGTCGATGCCCGTTGACTGTAGCGGCGTACTGCAGCGGTATCCCCAGCATCTGGTTGAAATCGCAGTCGTACACATAGCCGCGGTAGTCCACGCTGATGAGATTGCGGCACATCACGCCGCCAAGATTGTCGTCGCTGTGTGCGCCGCGCAGCAAGGTCATGTAGTCATGGAACTGACCTTTCGACACCAAAGTGCTGCCGAAGCGGCCTACGGGCATGTTGGCGAGCGTGAACAACTGGTTAAACTCGATCCCATGACGGCTTGCGAGCTCCCGTTGATAAGCGGCCTGCAACTGGTCCTGCGCGGGCGGCAGTTGCGGGCCGATGGGATTGTATACCAGATTCAATTCGAGATTGGTATCCGTCCCGCCGTAGCCCAGCGCATTTAATTTCTTGAGCGCGCGGATGCTGGCGGCATACACGCCATCGCCACGCTGCTGATTGACGTTGTCCTCGAGATAACAGGGCAGGGAGGCGATGATCACCACACGGTTATCGGCCAGGAAGGCGGGCGTGTCTTCGAAGCCGGGTGCTTCCAGAATGGTGAGGTTGCAGCGATCGATCACCCGCCTGCCCATGCCGCGCACGCGGGTGACCAGTTCACGGAAATACGGATTCAGTTCGGGCGCGCCGCCGGTGATGTCCACGGTCGCCACGCTCGATACGTTGACGAATTCCAGCACGGCCTCCAGCGTCTCGCGCGTCATCATCTCCTTGCGTTTGGGGCTGGCGTTGACGTGGCAGTGAAAGCAGGCCTGGTTGCATTTGTAGCCGACGTTAATCTGCAAGGTCTCGAGCCTGCCGCGGCGGATGGCGGGAAAATCGGTGTGCTTCAGCAGCGGCATCATCTTGTGCATTGGTGGCTCCTGATCTTTAAGGGATCCATTGATTGATCCAGCCGACCAGCCGCTTGACCGCCGGGCTGAACAGCTTCGGCGCGAGATAGGCGTTGGCGGCGCGGCGATTGATGTCGGCCAGGGTCGGATAGGCGTGCACGACATTCGACAGGTCGCTGGCCTTGAATTTTTTCGCCACCGCCACTGCAAGCTCGTGCACAAGCTCGCCCGCGTCCGGCCCCAGCACGCTCGCGCCGATGATCCTGCCCTTGTGCAGGGTAAGCTTGACTAAACCGTCGGTGCTGCCCTCCGCCTTCGCCCGGTCGACGTTGTGGAATTCGAATCGTGTGGTGTCGATGTTTAGTCCTTCGGCCCGCGCCTGGGTTTCGTTCTTGCCGACCCGCGCGAATTCGGGGTCGGTAAAGATCACCCATGGCACCGCCCGGTAATCCGCCTTTCTCGGCGCGCCGAACAGCGCGTTGCCGATGATCACGCCCGCCTGATATTCGGCCACGTGCGTGAACGGCATGACGCCGGTCACGTCGCCGCACGCGTAGACGCGCTTATTGCTGGTGCGCATGCGGTGATCGACGTTGATGCCCCTGGCCGTGAATTCGATGCCGGCCCGATCGAGGTTCAAGTCCTCGACGTTCGGCCGACGGCCGACCGCGACCAGCAAGCGCTCACATTCGAATTTCATGCCGCCGCCGCAATGTACGGTCGTGCGGCCATCGCGGATGCTGACACGTTCGGCGCTGACGCCCGTGTGCAGGCCAATCCCTTCCTCGCGCAGGCAGCGGCCCAACGCATCGACGATATCGGTATCTTCATTGGGCAGTACTCGGGCCTGCGCCTCGATGATTGTCACCTGGCTGCCGAGGCGCTGAAACGCCTGCGCAAGCTCCAGCCCGATCGGGCCCGCGCCCAGCACCGCCAGCTTGTCCGGCAGCCCGTCCAGGGTGTACACGTCTTCGTTGGTGACGAAGTTCGATTCCTGCAGGCCCGGAATTGCCGGCACCGCCGGCCGCGAGCCGGTGGCGATCACAATACGCCGGCCCTGCAATCCGACGCCGTCGGTTTCGATTTCCTGCGGCCCGGTGAACCGCGCGCCTGCGTTCATTCTCACGTCCACGCCGTAACCGCGGAAACGCTCCGGATCGTCGTGTTTCTGGATCTGTTCGACGACTTCGCGGATACGCGCGTTGATCCTGGCGATATTCACCTGCGGATCGAAGCCGGGCAGACCCAAGCGCGCCGCGTGGCGCATCGCGTGCGCGAGCTTTGCACTGTGAATCAGCGTCTTGCTGGGCACGCAGCCGTAGTGCAGGCAGTCGCCGCCCAGTCGATTCCCGCGCTCGATCATCGTGACTTTCAAGCCGAGCTGGCCGGCGATGCTGGCGGTCACCAGACCGCCGACACCGCCGCCGATGACGATCAAATCGCGCATCTGGGCGTTTTTCTGCATTGTCGTGAGTCAGCTTTCCTGCTCGACGCCGGCGTCCCGGAGCCGGGCGCGCGCCTTGCGCGTGACCAGACCGTCA
>JBOIDC010000048.1:0-31866 GCA_050740315.1 Gammaproteobacteria bacterium
CCGGGTTACAGTCCGCTCTTGAGGCTGGCCTCGATGAAACGATCCAGATCGCCGTCCAGCACCGCTTGCGTGTTGCCGATCTCAACACCGGTGCGCAGATCCTTGATGCGCGACTGATCCAGCACGTAGGAGCGGATCTGGCTGCCCCAGCCGATGTCGGCCTTGCTGTCTTCCAGCGCCTGCTGCTCGCCCTTGCGCTTTTGCAATTCCAGCTCGTATAACTTGGCCTTGAGCTGTTTCATGGCGACGTCCTTGTTCTTGTGCTGCGAGCGGTCGTTCTGACATTGGGTCACGACGCCGGTCGGCAGGTGCGTGATGCGCACCGCCGATTCAGTGCGGTTAACGTGCTGCCCGCCGGCACCGCTGGCGCGATACACGTCGATGCGCAGGTCGGCCGGGTTAATCTCGATATCGATGTCGTCGTCCACCTCCGGCGATACAAACACCGCCGCGAACGACGTGTGCCGGCGCGCGCCCGCGTCGAACGGAGATTTGCGCACCAGCCGGTGCACGCCGGTCTCGGTGCGCAGCCAGCCATAGGCGTAATCGCCCTCGAATTTGACCGTGGCGCTCTTGATGCCGGCCACCTCGCCCGGCGAGACCTCGATCAGGTCGGTGTCGAAGCCGCGCGCCTCACCCCAGCGCAGATACATGCGTAACAGCATATTCGCCCAGTCCTGCGCCTCGGTGCCGCCAGAGCCGGCCTGAATATCCAGAAACGCGTTATTGGCGTCCAGCGGGCCTGCGAACATGCGGCGGAATTCCAGCGCGTCGATCTGCTGTTCGAAGCGGTCGAACTCCGCCGCGATTTCGGTGAGCATGGCCGCGTCGTCGTCTTCGGCCGCCAGATCGACCAGCGTTTCGTTGTCGCCAAGCCCTTTGCTTAGATCGCGCAGGACGTGGACGACGTCCTCCAGCCGCGCGCGTTCCTTGTTCAGCGCTTGCGCCCGCGACGGGTCGTTCCAGATATCCGGCTGCTCCAGTTCGCGCGCCACCTCTTCAAGCCGCTCGAGCTTGGCATCGTAGTCAAAGAAACCCCCTGAGCGCGGCGGCGCGATGCTTGAGATCGTCCAGGCGTTCGTGTATGGCGTTCAGTTCGTGCATCGCGGGTAAGCAAAGAGCGTAATATTACAACAAGCGCCGCGATGAATTCATGCCGGCGGGTTTATGGCGGCAACGGCCGCAGATGCGTCACCGCAAGCTGCGGGCAGACGCGGCCCAGATATTCGTTCTCTTCGAAGCGATACAACAGGTGCGCCGCGCGCACGCCTTCCGTCCATTCGAAAGCATCGATGTTGAACACGATTGCGTCGAGCAGGCGGGTGCCGCCTCGCGGCCTGACCACCAGCTTCAGATGCCGCTCTCCGACCCGTCGCTGCTGCACGATCTCGAACACGCCTTCGAACAGCGGCTCCGGAAATCCCTGCCCCCACGGCCCGGCCATGCGCAGCAACTGCGCCACGTCGAGCGTGAAATCCGTTTCACACAGTTCGCCGTCGGTGTACTGCACGCCGTCGAGCTGCTCCGGCGTGATCACCGCGCGCAACGCCAGCGCAAACGCGGCGCGAAAATCTTCGAAATGCCGGGCCGGCAGACTCAGGCCCGCCGCCATTGCGTGGCCACCGAAACGCGTGATCAGCCCCGGATTGCGCGCCGCCACGGTCTCCAGCACGTCACGGATGTGCAGCGCCGGAATCGACCGCGCGGAACCTTTGAGCATCTGTTGGCCGGCGTCGGCGAACACAATGGTGGGCCGCTGGAAACGCTCCTTGATGCGCGACGCCAGAATACCGATCACACCCTGATGCCAGCCGGCATCGAACAGGCACAGACCGTGCGGCAGTCCGTGTCCCTCCAGCCCGTCGAGCGCCTGCAGGGCAGCCAGCGCCTGCACGTGCATCTCGCTTTCGATCGCGCGCCGACGGCGGTTGAGTTCATCGAGCTGCGCGACCAGCTTCGCTGCGCGCTCCTCGTCATCGCACAGCAAGCACTCGATGCCGATCGACATGTCCTGCAGGCGACCCGCGGCGTTGAGCCGCGGAGCGGCCGCGAAGCCCAGGTCCGCCGCCACGGCCCGCGCATGAGAGCGGCCGGCGATGCGCAACAGCGCGGGTATGGCGGGGATGCAATGGCCCGCGCGGATCCGTCGCAAGCCCTGCTCGACCAGGATGCGATTGTTATGATCCAGCGGCACCACGTCGGCCACCGTGCCCAGCGCCACCAGATCCAGAACACGCGCCATGTTCGGCTCGGTAAGCCCGCATCTGTCGAACCAGCCCGCCGCGCGCAGCCGTTTGCGCAACGCCAGCATCAGGTAGAACACGACGCCGACGCCGGCCAGCGTCTTGCTGGGAAAATCGTCGCCCGGCAGATTGGGGTTCACGATCGCGTCGGCGTCCGGCAAGCGGGCGCCAGGCAGATGGTGGTCGGTAATCAACACGCGCATCCCGCACGCCTTCGCCGCCGCGACCCCTTCAACGCTGGACACGCCGTTATCGACCGTAATCAGCAGATCGGGCGCGAGCCTGGCGCCGACCGCGACGATCTCCGGCGTGAGCCCATAGCCGTATTCGAAACGGTTGGGCACCAGATAATGCACGTCGCCGGCGCCGAATGCCCGCAGCACGCGCATGGCCAGCGCGGTGCTGGTGGCGCCATCGGCGTCGAAATCGCCAACGATCAGAATCCGTGAACCCTGTTCCAGCGCCTGCATCAGCAAACGGGTCGCGGCATCCATGCCGGACAAATCCTCACAGGCGTGCAATCGCGTTAAGCTCGACTCCAGTTGCCCCGCATCGGTAATGCCGCGATGCGCATAGATGCGGCACAGCAGTGGATGCAGGCCGTCGATACGCAACGGCGCGGCGCGGCGCGCGATGACTATGGGCGTGCGGGTCACGTGGGCAATGGATCGGGATGCGCTGAATGGTCGGCGGCGGCACCGCTGGCTAGGATATCGAGACTGCGCGCGCGCCGCCACAACCGCCACTGCCGCGCGCGATCGATGCTGTAGCGCCAGCCGGCACAGTCATAAACGTGGCACTGCGCGACCCTTCCCTGCTTGAGCGCCTGCCCGGCGGGCGCAAACCAGGCGCGATCCAGATGGGTCAGCACCGCGCACCAGGCGGAGAAATCATCATACCTCGCCGGCGTGAGCGCCTGCTCCAGGCTCACCAGATGTGCGCCGCCCGCGGCGTCCGCAAGCACCCCGTCGAAGGCGGCGGGCACGGGCCCGGTGTCGATCCCCGCCAGCCGGCTCAGACCGCGCGCGAGCGGATCATCCGACCACGTCTTGCCGACGGCGGCGGTCAAATCGTCCGCATCGGGCAGTTGACCCGCGCCCGACACCCACAGCCCGTTGATGAGCGGATGACCGCTTGTGTCCCGCACACGGTTAACCTCGGCGGCGTGAAACAGCATCTGGGCTTCGTTCTGCAGCGCGCGCCAGCGCGCGGCATCCGCGCCCCGGGGCAGAAACGGCTCGATTGCCCGCCCCATGACTTGCCGCTGCGGATGCGTGATGATTCGCGGCACCGCCGGCAGCCGCAGATGCCAGCACGCCGGCGATGTGATTTCCAGCGTCCAATCGTTGTCCGCGAAATGCGCTGTAAACAGATCGCCAAGCTGCTGGGCCTCGGCCAAGGTCATCGCGAGCGACCCGCTGTCGCGCAGATATACGCGCGCCACATCGGCTTTCAGATTGACCGGATCGGCGCAAAGCCAGACGGCCCGATCCGGCGCGCGACCGAAACCTAAACGGCGCAGCGCACCCAGCGGCAGGTCGCGCTCGGCAGCGGGCTCAAGCCCGAACAGCCCGCACAGGGTGGCGTCCATGCCATCGGCCGGGATCGCGCACCTGGCGGCTCTGGACAGCAGCGCTTCGATGCCCGCGAAGCGCGGCAACGGGCCGAAGTCTCGCGCCCACTGACCCGCCCTGTCGAGCAGGCCTGGCGCCAGTAAATGCAGGCTCATGCGGCTCATCGGCTGGCGGCATCGGCACGTGCAAGCGCGCCGGTCCACGCGTATTCGAGCCGAATGAACCGCATTACGGTGTTTTGATTGTCACGATCGGACGCTTGCCATAGAATCCCGTGCATGTTGTCAGTAATAGCCAGTTCGGGTTGCTCGAATCGCAGGGTTCACTACACCATCATACAATCCCACGTGAAGGCAATCCGCAGAAATCGGTCAGTTGCGGCGAGGCACTGCCCGGAGGAGCGCGATGCAGCATTCACAAGCCGATACCGCTAACCACGTCAGGTTCGTTCAGTCGGTCGTCAGAGGCAAACGCGGAGGCTACGAGGAAGTCGAGGGCCAGATCGCGCGTTCATGGCAGCGCTGCCTCATGGAACATCATCTGGACCCCGCCGGCCAGCACGAGCCGGTGTTGCTCGCGCGCTCCGAACTGCTGGAGCGGCAGGAGCGCACTGCCCGCCTGCTCGAAATCGCCAAGCTAGAAATGGCGAATCTTTACCAACAGGTGGCGGGTTCGGGCTATGCGATCCTGCTGGCGGATGCGGACGGGGTGATCGTCAACTACATCGGTGATCCGCAGTTCACGAATGCGGCCGCACGCAGCGGTTTGCAGAATGGCGCCGTGTGGAATGAGCCGACCCAGGGCACCAACGGCATGGGCACTTGCCTGATCGAAAAGAAACCGCTGGTCGTGCATCACACGGATCATTTTTTCGTGCGCAATACCTTTCTGACCTGTTCTGCCGCGCCGATCTTTTCGCCGCAGGACGACCTGCTGGCGGTGCTCAATGCGTCGGGCGAATCCAGCATGGCTCAACAGCATACCAAAGTGCTGGTCAGCATGTCGGCGCAGATGATCGAGAACCGCATCTTTCTGTGTTCGTACAAAGATCGCTTTCTGGTGCGTTTTCATAGTCGTCCCGAGTTCGTCAGTACCCTGGGCGAAGGCGTGATCGCCTTTGATGGCAACGGCGTCGCGCGCGCGGCGAACCGCAGCGCCCTGTTCCAGCTAGGGGTGGGGTCCAAAGACTGTCTGGTCGGCAAACGCATCGAGAATATTTTCAACCTGAGCATGAACGGTCTGCTGGCGCTTGCCGCGCGGCAGCCGTTTCATCCCGCGCCTATCCACGACACGATCAGCGGGCGCCGGTTCTTCGCGGCCATTCAGTCCCCGGAGCACAACGCGCACAGCCGTGCCTACCTGCCCGCGGCGCCGTCCGGCGACCAGCGCGCCCCCGGCGGATTCAACGGCAGCCCGTTTCAGGGGCTGGAGTTCGGCGACGCGCAGATGGCGGAAAATATCCGCCGCGCGAAGAAGATACTGGGCAAAGACATCCCTGCCATCCTGTACGGAGAAACCGGCACCGGCAAGGGCCGGTTTGCAAAGGCGCTGCATCTGGCCGGTGGTCGCTCCCGCAAGCCCTTCGTCGCGGTCAACTGCGCGGCGATCCCGGAGACGCTGATTGAGAGCGAATTGTTCGGCTACAAACCCGGTGCGTTCACCGGGGCCCGCCGCGATGGCAGCCGCGGCAAGATCGTGCAGGCCAACGGCGGCACCTTGTTTTTGGACGAGATCGGCGACATGCCGCCGCAGTTGCAGGCGCGCCTGCTGCGCGTGCTGGAAGACAAGGAGGTCATGCCGCTGGGCGGCGAGGCGCCTATTAAAGTGGACATCCACGTCATCAGCGCGACGCATTGCGATCTCCCGAAGCTCATCGAAGAAGGCAAGTTCAGGCGGGATTTGTTCTACCGGCTGCACGGCATCAGCCTGGTGCTGCCGCCGTTGCGCGAGCGCACGGACCGACGCCGGCTGATCAAGCATCTGCTCAAGAGCGAGACCGGCGACGCCGCCGCGATCAAGATTCAGCCCGAAGTCATGAAGACGCTGGAGAATTACGACTGGCCGGGCAACATCCGGCAGTTGCGCAATTGCCTGCGCACCATGCTGGCGTTATGCGAAAATAACACCATCGACATCGAAGACTTGGACGCGGAACTGCGATCGGGCTGTAATCCGGCGCGCACACCCGCCGGCAACGCCGCCGCGGAAGCCCAGCAGCAAGATAACCCGCTGGCCTCCGCCGAACGCGATGCCATACTGCGCGAGCTCGAGGGGCTGCGCTGGAATGTCACCAAGGTGGCGACCAAGCTTGAGTTGAGCCGCAATACGCTATACCGCAAGATGCGGCGTTACGGCATCAAACCGCCGCGCTGACCTCCGCGCCACCGCTGGCCCGGCGCTGGATTCCGCTTCTTTTTAAGGCCCGTCGCGGCGTTCGACGCGACGCCTACGCCGTCTTGTTCGAGCGGCGCCGCGGTTCATCCCGGAGAGCGAATTGCCAGAACACATTCTGTTTTTAACCGGCAAGCTGGCCGAGCGCAGCCTGCATCAGGTGCTGGAGGGCATGCAGCCGACCGAATTCACTTATCACGTGCACCAGCTCGGCATCAGCGTCGCGGCGCTGATGTCCACCGATCTGATCGCCCGCCGTCTTAAAGAAACATTCGACGCCGACCGCATCGTCCTGCCTGGTTACTGCCGGGGCGATATCGATGCGTTGGCGCAACACCTCGGCGTGCCCGTCGAGCGCGGGCCCAAGGAGCTCAAGGACCTGCCTCAGTATTTCGGCCGCGAGGCCCGCCGGGTGGACTTAAGCCGGTACAGCGTGCGCATCTTCGCCGAGATCGTGGACGCGCCGGATCTGTCGATAGAAGAAATACTCGAACGGGCGGAACGTTATCGCCATGACGGCGCGGACGTGATCGATCTGGGTTGCCTGCCCGCCACGCCATTTCCGCACATGCCGGAGGCGATTGAGGCGTTGAAGCGGGCGGGTTTCACGGTCAGCGTGGATTCGCTGGACACCGACGACCTGCGGCGCGGGGCAAACGCCGGGGCGGACTACCTGCTGAGCCTGACCGAACAGAGCCTGGCGCTCGCCGATGAAGTCGCCGCCACGCCGGTTTTGATTTCCGCCGAACCGGGCGATCTCGATTCGCTTTATCGCGCGATCGACACCCTGCTCGCGCGCGACCGGCCATTCATCGCGGACGCCGTGCTTGATCCCATCCACGCCGGATTTACCGACTCGATCGTGCGCTATCACCAGCTGCGGCGGCGATATCCGGACATCGAAATCATGATGGGCACCGGTAATCTCACCGAGCTGACGCACGCGGATACCGCCGGCAATACCGCACTGCTCATGGGCATCATCTCGGAGCTCGGCATCGGCCATATCCTCACCACCGAGGTCAGCCCGCACTGCCGCACCGTGGTGCGCGAGTCTGACCGGGCGCGACGCATCATGCATGCGGCGCACGCGCGCAGTACGCCACCGCGACTGATCGACGAAGGACTCTTGGCACTGCACGAACGTCGGCCCTTCCCGTACAATCTCGACGAGGTCAAGGCCACTGCCGCGGCCGTCAAAGACCCTAATTATCGTATTCAGGTCACCGAGGAAGGCGTGCACATTTACAACCGGGATGGACTGCACTCGGGCCGCGACCGTCAGGATCCGCTCGATTTTTACCCGCATCTGGATGTCGCGGATGATGGCGGGCACGCGTTTTATCTGGGCATGGAACTGGCGCGCGCGCAGATCGCCTGGCAACTGGGCAAGCAGTACAGCCAGGACGAGGAGCTCAAGTGGGGCTTCGCGGTCGAGCAGCCGCCCGAAGACCTGGAGAAATTCGCCGAGGAAGGCGCAACGCTCAAGGACCGGCGCCACAAACGCGCGGAAAAGAGCCGCCGGCGGCACAAGGCATGATCCGGGAGTGCATCGTCACCACGCGTGGCCAGAACGGCAACGCGCACATCGCGCCCATGGGCGTGCATGTGCGTGACCAGGCGCTGATCATCGCGCCGTTCAAGCCGTCCGCAACGCTTGAAAATCTGCTGCGCGAACGCAGTGCGTGCATCAACTACGTCGACGACGTGCGCGTGTTCGCCGGCTGTTTGACCGGGCGACGCGACTGGCCGGTGCGCAGCGCGGATCGGATCGAAGGACTGCGGCTGACCGATTGTCTCGCGCACGCCGAGGTCGAGATCGCCGGCATCGACGAAGACGAACTGCGACCGCGGTTTCACTGTCGCATCGTGCACGAGGCCACGCACGCGCCGTTTCACGGTTACAACCGCGCGCAGGCCGCCGTGCTGGAACTGGCCATCCTGGTCAGCCGCCTGGACTGGCTGCCCGCGAAAAAAATTGAACGTGAGATCGAATACTTGAAAATTGCAATCGACAAGACCGCCGGGCCACGGGAGCGCCAGGCCTGGGATTGGCTGATGGCCAAAGTCCAAGCGCATGGCGGAGATGCGTCATGACTCGGCTGCTGGCTAGCGTAACCAGCGTCGAGGAAGCTGGGATCGTGCTCGGCGCCGGCGCGGATATCATCGATCTCAAGGATCCCGCGCGCGGTGCGCTGGGCGCGCTGTCGTTGGCGCGGATTCAAGCCATCGTCAACGCAGTTGCCGGACAGCGCCCGGTCAGCGCGACGGTCGGCGATCTTCCAGCCGATCCCGGCGTATTGTCGCAAGCCGTAACGGCCACCGCGGCCACCGGCGTGGACTTCATCAAGGTCGGCTTGTTCGGCCCGGAATATTTTCAGGATTGCTTAAACGTGCTGGCGCGCCGCGCGGCCGCCGGATTACGGCTGGTCGCCGTGCTGTTCGCGGACCGACAATCGGATCTTGATGTCGTGGCGCAATTAGCCGAGGCGGGTTTCGCCGGCGTCATGCTCGATACGGCCGACAAAGCGAGCGGCGGCTTGCGTCAGCATCTGTCGCTGCCGCAGTTGCGCGCGTTTGTCACCGGCGCCAAAGAGTGGAGATTACTGACCGGGCTGGCCGGCAGCCTGCGCATCGACGACATCGCGCCATTGCTGGCGACCGACGCGGACTATCTGGGCTTTCGCACCGCCTTGTGCGGCGGACAGTCGCGCACCGCCGGTATCAATCCCGCGGCGGTGGCTGCTGTCCGCGACCGTCTGCCGCGGATGGGCAGTCACGACGCGATTGGGCGCAAATCGCACGGCAACCCATACGCTGCAGGAATGGATCTGGCGTAAAGGCGCGTCCGCGTCGGGCTCGCTTCTCGACGGACGTCGCGACCAGGCGCGGCCTCAGTCAACCCTTCTGAATTAGGTCTTTAGCGGCACGCCCTGCTCGGCGAGCAGTTTCTTGAGCCCGCGCATGACCGGAAAGACCTCCTGGTTCCAGTCAGCGCCCTGCGCGTCGAACGCCTTCTGCTCCTCTTCCACGATCCAGCGGTCTTCCGCGAAGATGCTGTCCGTAAACCAGACGATGAAGGGCCACAGCAGGTTAATCAGGCCCGGGATGGCGGGCCGCCTGATCATCATCAAACCGTAGGTGTGGTTGATGCGCTGCTCGCGGTCGACCGGGATGTAGACATTCCAGAGATCGAGCGCGGGCGCCTGGCTGCCGGCCGTCCAGAATTTCAAGGTTTGATAGGGATACTCGGTGCGGATGGTCATTAAATCTTTCGGGCGCTGCGCGGTGGGTGGCGGGCGCCTGCCGAGCATGAACTTTTCACCCAGCGGTTGCCGGCCGGCCGCGCGGGAAAAGGTGTAATCGGCCTCGATCCAGTTTTCGCCGCTGCGCAGTGCCGTGAGAGTCGTCCTGATGCCGCCCATCAGCCGGCGATGCAGAAACTGATGGTTCATGTCCATGAGATTTTCGTGCATGAACGAGTAATGACAATTGACGCGGCGGTCGAGGTAGCGCGTCCTGTAACGGGCGTCGCCGGCCGAAGGCACGTTCGGGAAGGCGGCTTCGTGCTGTTTACCCACGTCGCCGGGAAAGATAAATACCAGCCCGTAAGCCTCGCGGCAGGGATAGCTGCGCACCCCGTTGGGCAGCGATTTGTTCTTGTTCAGATACGGTACATTGACGCATTTTCCGGTCCGGTCGTAGGTCCAGCGATGATAGCCGCACTGCAAGCGCTCCCCGACCACCACCCCGGCGCGCAGCGGCACCTGCCGGTGCGCGCATCGATCCTCCAGCGCGAACAGATCGCCGCTCCCGGTCCTGACCAGTACGATAGGCTCACCGGCGAAAGACACGCCCACCGGCTTGCCCCGCCTGACATCCCTGGAGCGGCTGACCGGATACCAGTAATCGGGATGAATCCCGGTCTTGCGCAGATCGCGCGGCGCATTCGAGCCATGCGCGTCAGGCAAGGTAACGGCAGACATAGGCGCTCTTCGGTAAAATCAAGGCATCCTCAAAAATGTCTTTATATAACAGCGCCACCCAAAAACGCCACTAATCATCCATGGTTCAGGGGCCTGGCGAGTGGACCCGATTGGGCTATTAACGTGCCCTCTGGTTTAATAATCCCCGCCAGCGCAATCGATACGCCAGCAGCGCGAACAGCGGCGCCCCGACCGCGGCCGCCGCCAGCAACGGCTCCATCCAGCCGAGCAGCGCCGCCGCGGGAACGACGATCATGGCGTCGTCGGGATCGAAACGCGGCAAGACCCGCAACTCGCCCGCGCGTTGGCCATGCAGCCGTTCGATGCGCGTCACCCACCAGAGGATGCAGATGATCGCCGCGCCGGCGACGATGCCCATGGGTATGGCGGCCGCGCCGAATACGCCGTGACGCAGGCCGATGCCGATGCCGACGAAGGCCAGCGCATTGCACAAGGTGTCGGTAATCAGATCATATTTATGTCCCCACGGGCTGGACTTGCCGCTGGCGCGCGCCAGTTCGCCATCGGCGCGGTCCAGGAGCATGGACAGCAGAAAGCACGCCGCGGCCCAGTATTGTGAGCCGCCCGCGAACAGCGCCGCCGCCGCGAGACCCGTTGCCAGGCGCGCGGTGGTGATGTGGTTGGGCGTGATCGGCGTCTCGATCAGCGGCCGCACGCACGCGCGCACGCTGCGGTGCAGCCAGGTGTCGTGACTCACGGCTCGGACCGTAAGACAGCGCGGAAGGCGCTGACCAGCCGGTCGATATCGGTGTCCGTAATCGCGCCCATGACGGCCACGCGAAAGATGGTTTTCGCAAGCCCGTCCTGCCCCGCGTAGATGATAAAGCCGCGCGCCTTGAGCGCATCGTGCAGCGTCTCATAGCTCAGACCGGCGGGCAGCCTGTACGCACTCAGCACGACCGAGGCTTCATCTTCCGCCAGCAGTGGTTCGATGCCCAAATCGGAAAGTCCATGCCTGATCTTTTGCGCCAGCGCACGATAACGTTGATGTCGCGCCGGCCGACCACCCTGCGCTTCGAACTCGGCGAGCGCCTGATCCAGCGCATAAAAAACGTGCACCGGCTGCGTGAACGGTGTGCCGCCCTGGTCCTGTTCGCGACAATAATTGGCTAGATCCAGATACAGCGTGCGCGCCGCCGCGGTCGACAACTGATCGCGCCGCAGCACCACGAAGGATACGCCGGGCGCGCCGTGCAGACATTTGTTCGCGGTGGCCGCGCAGGCGGCGATACCCCAGCGCTCGAAATCCAGTGCTTCCGCGCCGAAGCTGCTGACCGCGTCGACCAGCAGGCGCACGCCACGCGCGCGACATAACTCGCCCAGCGCCGCCAGATCGTTGAGGCGGCCCGTGGTGGTTTCGTGATGCACCACCGCCACGTGGCTGATCTCGGGCTGCCCGTCGAGCATTTCATTTATCTTATCGATCTCGACGCGGCTGCCCCATGGATGCGCGAGCGCGCAATGATCGATGCCGTGCGCGCTGGCGATGGCGGCCATGCGCTCGCCATACACGCCGTTTTCGATCACCAGCAGCTTGCGGTCTCGCGGCGCGAGGCTGGTGAGCATCGCCTCCACCGCAGCGGTGCCGGAGCCCGCCAGCAGCACCGCCGCCCAATCGTCGTTCGGCAGGCCGTAGACGCTCAGCAGTCCCCGGCGAATCGACGCCTGCAACTCGCCGAATTCAGGCTCCCGGTGACAGAGATCGGGTTTGTTCAAGGCCTCGCGCACGCTGCGAGACAGCGTGACCGGGCCGGGATTCAGCAGGATCATGCCGGCTTAAGCAGTCGGAGCGGCGCCGATGTGCGCCATGAAGCGCGCGCGCACCTCTGCCGGCGACAAGGTCGGGCGCGGCAGATCCTGCATGGTGCCGGTACGGATCTTCAGGCAGCCGAAGCGCGGCCCGACCCGATCCCTGCCGCCGAGCAGATGATCCAGCATGGCGAGACTGTCATCCTCCAGCGCGATCGGATAGCCGCAGGCCCGGGCGACACTGGCGAATGACACGTTGTTGGACACCGTTCCCTGCGCGCCGGTCGAATCGTGCGCCTCGTTGTCGAGCACGATATGCACCAGATTGCCGCCACCGTAGGCGCCCAGGGTCGCGAAGTTGCCCATGCGCATCAACGCCGCACCGTCGCCGTCGATCACCACCACGCGCAAGTCCGGGCGCGCCATCGCCAGCCCCAGCCCCAGCGACGACGCGCAACCCATGGAACCCACCATGTACAAATGATTGGGCCGATCGGAAAGCGCGAACAGCTCGCGACCGGTATAGCCGGTGGTGGCGATAACGACAGTATTGGTTTGCGCCGTCAGTTCGACCATACGCTGCAGGACCCGGGCGCGCGACAGCCGCGGGGTAAGCGTATGCGCGGCGCTGGAACGCGCCTTGGGGTCACGATCGTAACGCAGTTTGTGCCGGTGCGCCGAGTCGGCGCGCGCCACCGAGCCTTTGCGCATGATCAGCGCGTACGGGCGCATCATGTCGCGCATGTGCGCGTCGGCGCGCCGCAAGGTCTCTTCTATGCGGCCGGCGTCGGTCGGAAAGTATTCCCAGGGAATCTGCATTGCATCCAGCATGCCGCCGGTCATCCCGCCCATGAGCACGTGTTGCGGCTCATCGTCGAGCTCCGGGTCGCCCCGCAAGGTCACGATCAGCAACATCGGAATGCGAAAAGGATGCGTCAGCGACACCAGCGGATTGACCGCGTTGCCCAGCCCGGAATTCTGCATCATGACCACCGCACGCTGCCCGCCCAGAAACGCGCCCGCGCAGGTCGCGACCGCGTCGCCTTCGTTGGCGGAGGATACGTACACCAGACTGTCGTCGGCGATTGTGTAATCGATGAACGGCGTCAGAAACGAACACGGCACGCCGGCATAGCGGTTGTAACCGAAACCGCGCGCGCACTCGACGAAGTCCCGCCCGCGTATCATCGCCCGCGCCCCGGCCCGACATGCCGCTGCTGACCGTGCGCAAAATCGCTGGCGCGGCTCAAGTCCTCCATGCGGTTGACGTCCAGCCAGTGACCGTGAATGTAAAGCACTCTTATGCGTCTGCCCGTGGATACGAGTTGATTCAGCAGATCAGGGACACCCAGACTGTCGAAGTCGGGCCGCGCGCGCAACTGGTCAAGCGCCTCCAGGAGCCATTCACGGCCAGGGCCGGCGACGCGCAACATGCCAATCCAGCGTCCGGATGGCGCGTTATTATGCTCGAACGCGTTCGAGACCCGCAGCAGATCAACCTGATCATGAAACAGCGCATAGTCATCGGCGCGGGTGCAATAAGCGAGATCGCGATAATCGTCGCTGTCCGCGGGCGGCAGCGCGGAATCCACCACGACCATAATCTCGCCCTGCATGTCGAGCAGATCGCGCAGGATGTAGTGGCGAAACAGAAGATCACCATACGTGATGACCGTGTCCTCGCCCAAGGCGTCGCAGGCGCGCAGCAGCGAAGTCAGTTCGCCCCCGTGTGCGAAGTCCGGGTTGGAAATCACTTCGATCCCGCTGAGTTCAACCGCCTCGGCTTTGTAACCGACAACGACCGTGATGCGGTGAATCTGCTGGCGCTTGAAGGCGTCGGCCAGCCTCTGCAGCAGGGATTGACCCCCGATCGGCAGCATCACCTTGGGCCGCGCCTCGGTCACCGCTTCCAGCCCCTGTCCACGCGTGGCCGCGAGCACCACGGCGTCCACCCGGTGAGCGCCGGCCGCCAGATAACGGTGTTCTGCCTCGGCCAGTTCATCCGCGCCCTGCAGACGGAAGATCTCGGCCAGCGGCGCGATCCTGTCCTCCACGTTGGTGATGGTTTGCGTGGTCCGGATCTCGCCCGCCACGGCCTGCATGCCGGCGACCGCGGCGCGGATCGAATGATTGGCCCACACCACCATGCTGATTCCCGCCGCGCGGAACACCTCGGCGGGCGTGCTGTAATACGTGGTCGGGACGATAACGAGCGGCAGTCGGTTTTGCCAGCTCTTCGCGAACGCCAGCACCTCGTCGGCCCGCGTCTGCCCGCTGTGTATCAGAATCGCGTCCGCGCCGGCCTGCTGATACGCCTCCGCGCGACGCAATGCCTCTTCAAGTCCCCAGCCGGCGACCAGCGCCTCGATGCGCGCGACAACGCAAAAATCCGGATCGAGCTGGCTGTCCTTGCCGGCCTTGATCTTGCCGCAGAATTCATCGACAGCACACAGCGGCTGACGTGTGCCGTCGATAAAACTGTTGGTCTTGGGAAATAATTTATCCTCGATGCACACGCCGGCCACACCGCGCTGTTCGAGCTTTTTCACCAGCCGCCGCATGTTATTGAAATTGCCGTAACCGGTATCGCCGTCCAGCAGGATGGGAATGGTGGTCGCATCGGACATGAACTCCAGCATGTCCACCACCTGCGTCCAGCTCGCCTCGTTGTTGTCGCGCACACCAAACTGCGCGGAAATCGCCAGACCGCTTGCCCAGATGCCCTTAAAGCCCGCTTCGTCGACGATGCGCGCGCTGATGCCGTTGTGCGCCTCCATGATGAATTCGAGGCTGGGTGAATTCAGTAAGTGACGTAATTGAATCGCTTTCGAAGGGGCTGACATCGGCATGAGGAAATCAGTTAACCAGCTTGGCGCGCATTGCGATTGCCAGGAGGGAGATTGTATCGCATATACGGGCGATCCCGTATCTCGGGCGATCCCGTACCCGCGTGTGTGCGACTGGCGGGTGATGATGGCTGGCTCACGCAGCTGGAATTGTACCCCGCGGACAAAGCGCAAGCATCGCTGCTGTGAAGCTTAGTTCTTTATGCGCAGCTACGGATTAGAAAGCGGTCAATACCAGGAGTTAATGATTTCGCCAACGCCATGCGCATTCGTTCCTAACGCGGCAGGATTGTCACACGCGTGGCTCACGAAGCAGTGCTAATCAGCAGGCCATTTTCAAAAGCATATGCCGTCAGCGCAGGGCCGCTGTGAAGATCAAGTTTCTTCATCAGGTTGGAGCGGTGCTTTTCGACGGTCTTCAGACTAACCGAAAGATACGCCGCGATTTCTTTGTTCTTTTTGCCCTCTGCAATCAGCTTCAGAATCTCTCGCTCTCTGTCGGTCAGGTCGCCCAGACGGGTCGACAAGGACGACTCGGGTGATCCGGCAAGGTAACCCGTGACGATTCGATTAGAAATCCCCGGACTCAAGTATTTCCTGTCTTTAAGCACATTCCTGATCGCGTGCAATAGTTCCGAACTGGGATCGTCTTTCAAGATATAACCGTCCGCACCCGCCTTGAGAGCGGCCCGTATGTATTCTTCGGTTTTGTGAATGGTAAGGACGATAATCTTTATCTCGGGATAGCGACTCTTGATTCTACGCACGGCATCGGTGCCATTCGTCAGCGGCATCGTAATATCGATCAGAATCAGGTTGGGCCTGAGTTGTCTAGCGACCTGAACGGCCTCGTGGCCATTCTGCGCCTCGCCAACGATCTGCAAATCCGGTTCTGAAGACAGAAGAGCCCGCAGACCGTCTCGCAAAATCGTGTGGTCTTCGGCGATTACAACTTTATGTTTTTCCATTGCGAACTAGACCTTACTGTTTGAAAGTCAACCCGAATCCCTGCCGAACCATATCGCTCCGAGCAGTCGGCAGTTTACACCATCACCTTTTCTCATTCTGCTTTCTCCGACGATTACGGTGTTGATGCCGTGCCGAATCGGGTTTTCACCTACAGCCTTTGTCGCCTTGATCCAAATATGCTCTGACTCAAGCTCATAGCGGTTAATGCCTGACTTTCTCAAACCGCCACGTTGAAACCATGGGTGACCCGCTGGCTCCGCAGTCAGTGACAGGAAAGGGGGGTAGCCATGCCCAGCGCAGCACACCTGACGTTGTACGGGCTGTCGGCGTCGTTCGCGACGGCCATCCTGATCCTGCTGATCAAGGCGCCCGCTGTGCGCATTGGTTTGGTTGATCGGCCGGGCGGCCGCAAGAAGCACGAAGGAGCGGTACCGCTTTGCGGCGGCCCGGCCATGGTTGTGGCGTTTTGTTCTTTGGTATTTGCTTTCGGGCTGGTGCCGTCAACGGACTACTTAGGTTTTTTGGTAGGCGCCTCACTGCTCGCGCTAGTCGGTGGGTTGGACGACTTTCGCGGACTGTCGGTTCATTTGCGCTTCTTGGTTCAGGTTCTGGTCGTGTTGTTTTGCATGGGCCTGTGGGGGAATACAGAGCTGGTTACCGTTGGCGACCTCCTGGGACTGGGAGAGATTGAGCTAGGCTTTGCCGCGGTTCCCTTCACCCTCTTTTGCGTGGTCGGCGTCATCAACGCGTTCAATCTCTCTGATGGCATAGATGGCCTGGCCGGCGGGATCGCGGTTATCGCGTTAAGCAGCTTTGCTGTGGCTGCACTCATAGGGAAGGAGGTTCTAGTATTTGCCCTCCTGACAGTATTGATCGGCGTCTCGCTGGGTTTCTTACTGTTTAACCTGCGGACACCCTGGCGGCCCAGGGCCAGTGTATTCATGGGAGATTCGGGCAGCCTGTTTCTGGGCTTTGCGCTGTGCTGGTTTGCGGTCAAGCTAAGCCAGGGCGATGGCCGGGCGATTTCAGCCGTAACAGCCGGATGGATTTTGGGGTTGCCGATCATGGACACCCTTAACGTCATGTTGAGCCGCATCCTGCGCGGTGACGGCCCATTCACAGCTGGACGGGACCACCTCCACCACGCGCTGCTTCAAGCCGGATTCTCGCCGCGGCGAACGGTAACGATACTTCTAACCATTGGCGGCGTCATGAGCATTACTGCGCTTGCTGCTCACTGGTCAGGGGTTCCTGAACCGCTCATGTTTTTCGCGTGGATCGCCCTGTTCGTAATGTACTTCTTCGGCCTGCGACATTTCTGGAGGCTGAGAGCGCCGGCGGTGGCGGCCCACTCGCTAGCCGTAGCGGCGTTGAGCATCCGGCCCCGAATACATGAGATGGTCACCGACCTCGATCCGACCACGGTACCGTCGCCCGTACCTCCACACCCGCAAGTTGGCGATATAGGTCTCGTTGTTGATCAGCCTATTAGCGATCCAGTTGGACCAAGTTCTGCTGGTGCGAAAGCGAACTCGCTCTTGTTAAAAGGGATTCAAATCAGATGAGCAAAGTAGCTTTGATCACCGGGGTGACCGGTCAGGATGGCGCGTATCTCGCCGAGCTTCTCATCGGCAAAGGTTACGAGGTCCATGGCATCAAGCGCCGAGCCTCGCTGTTCAACACCGACCGAATCGACCATCTCTATCAAGACCCTCAGGAGGGCGATCGGAACTTCGTGCTCCACTACGGCGACTTGACCGACTCGACCAATCTCATCCGCGTGGTGCAAGAAGTCCAGCCGGATGAGATTTACAATTTGGCGGCTCAGAGTCATGTGGCGGTGTCCTTCGAGAGCGCAGAATACACGGCCAATGCGGACGGAATCGGAACGCTGCGGTTATTGGAAGCCATCCGTATCCTCAGGCTGAACGACAAGACTCGGTTTTATCAGGCCTCGACCTCCGAACTGTATGGCAAAGTCCAGGAAATCCCTCAGACCGAAGCCACGCCCTTTTATCCCCGTTCGCCGTATGCCGTGGCCAAGCTGTATGCTTATTGGATCACGGTAAACTATCGAGAGGCGTATGGTATCTATGCCTGCAACGGTATCCTCTTTAATCATGAGTCGCCGGTGCGCGGCGAGACTTTTGTGACTCGCAAAATCACGCGGGCGCTGGCGCGCATCAAGCTTGGATTGCAGGATCGTCTCTATCTGGGCAATCTGAACGCCAAACGAGACTGGGGGCATGCGCGCGACTATGTCGATGCCCAATGGCGTATTCTCCAGCAGGATAAACCCGACGACTATGTGATCGCGACCGGGCGGCAGTATTCCGTACGGCAGTTTGTCGAGCTAGCCGCGAGGCAACTGGACATCCGTCTGCGCTGGGAAGGCGAAGGCGTCCGTGAGAAGGGTTACAACAAAGCGACCGGACAGTGTGTCATCGCCGTCGACCCGCGCTACTTCCGCCCCACGGAGGTGGAGACGTTGCTTGGCGATTCCGCTAAAGCGCGCGAGCAATTGGGCTGGACACCTAAAACTTCCTTTGAGCAGCTGACCAGGGAGATGGTCGCGGAGGACCTGCTAATCGCCAAACACGATGCCCTGTGTATGCGCGAGGGTTTCAAGACATACGCTTTCTGTGAATAAGGACGCGAAGATCTATGTAGCTGGCCATCAGGGACTTGTAGGTTCAGCGATCGTACGGGAACTGCGGCGGCTCGGCTATCACAGGCTTCTGACGCGTAGCCACGCTGCGCTAGATCTCACTGAGCGGGAAGCTGTCTATGACTTCTTCGCCAAGGAAAAGCCCGAGTTCGTGTTTCTGGCAGCGGCTCGAGTGGGTGGCATTTACGCCAACGACACTTACCCCGCAGAGTTCCTTCGGGATAACCTCGAAATCCAGACACACGTTATCGATGCAGCTTATCGAAATGGGGCTAGCAAGCTCCTGTTCTTAGGCTCTTCATGCATCTACCCGAGGCTGGCGCCGCAGCCGATGTCGGAGAATTGCCTGCTGACGGGGCCGCTGGAGCCGACCAACGAATGGTATGCAATCGCCAAGATAGCGGGTATTAAGATGTGCCAGGCGTATCGACGCCAGTATGGCTTCAACGCCATCTCGCTCATGCCGACCAATCTGTATGGGCCGGGCGACAATTTCGACCTCGAAAATTCCCACGTGCTGCCGGCGCTGATCCGACGGTTTCACGAAGCGAGGCAGAGGGGCGCGTCGAGTGTCACGCTCTGGGGGAGCGGCAGGCCGCGCCGGGAGTTTCTACACGTGGACGACCTGGCAAATGCGACGGTCTTTTTGATGGATCACTATGAGTCGGAGCAGATCATCAATGTCGGAGTCGGTGAGGATATCTCAATTGCTGAGCTGGCGGTGCTCATTCGGGGCGTAGTCAGGTATACGGGCGAGATCCGCTTCGATGCGTCCATGCCGGACGGCACGCCGCGCAAATTGCTTGATGTTGGCCGGCTCAATGACCTGGGATGGCAGCCGAAGATACCTCTGCGAGAAGGTATCGCCTCAACATACAAATGGTATGTGCACCACCTGGATTATGCGGCTGAAGCTGTGGGCTGCTATCGATAACGCGTGCGGTTTCTGCGGGGCTGAACCCACTGCAGGTCTCACACTCTGGCGCCCCACGCTAACGGCTAATAGGAAGCGCCCAGCAAGTGCCCGTTCTCTAAAGTTGGCCCCAAGTAATCAGATGGTGTCCCGCCTCGCGTGCGATTGCAGCGAATGCCTGCAGCGCTTGTCGTTCCTCGTTGCGCCACTCCTCGGCATAGCCTGGGTGCACACCGATCTCGGTCGCCCCGCTCGTCGCCGCAGGCATCCAACCGTGCATCAAACGCGCGTCTAATACGCTCGTCGGGGTAAAGAAGTGATCCGTCGTAATGAATCCGTTCATAATCCGCTGGCGCCAGATCGGCCCCATCCAGTATGTGGGACTCCCGAACAGCTTGCGCAGATATACGTTCTGCACAGTTCGCACGCGCTTGATGCCGAACTTCGGCAGCACCTTGCCAAGCACCTTGACAAATGGCCGGAACTTGTGGAGGTGCCCGTGCGAGTCGACGTGCGAGATCGACACCCCGTGATCACGCAGGAACGCAAGCTGTGCCGTCATCTCCCGCTCGATCTGATCTAGCGGTAGCTTGCCGCACAGCGCCAGTATTCGAACCTTCTGCGAAGGCAAAAACAATCCGTCTCCGTCAACGAGGTTCGGAATGGTCTTAGGATCCGATAGTGGAGATTCGACGCCGTCGCTCACGAAGGTGAGATGTGCGCCGAACGAGAACTCCGGATGTTTCTTTGCGTACTTAATGGCCTGCCGCGTTGCAGGCATCCTCGGCATGATGGTGGCGCTGGTCAGCGCACCGCGTTGGAAGCATTCGATTGTTGCCTTAAGCGTATCTTCATCCTGGCCGAAGTCGTCGGCGTTCAGGATGATCCGCATGACTAGATCGCTCCTGCCTTATCCTTCACCAACCGAATCGCATCGCCGATCGTTTCTATCTGCGCGATCTCTTCCGGATCAATACGAACCTGGAGTTCCTGCTCCAACGCCAGGATCAGATTGAGGTGCTGTACCGACTCCCATGTCTCGATCGTCTGTGGCGACGAACGAGCTGTCACCTGCTCCAACGGCATATCGAACACGTCGGCAGCCACCTGCCGTACGCGGACCTCGATGGATTCACTCAAGCAACGGCCCCTTGGGCTGAAGATTTTTTGGGCAAAAGGATTCGTGGGTGATCACCCGTCATATCAGAGTAACTGGATCTAACGTGCCGCTCGATCCAAGACGGACCGGAAAGCGTGTTGAGTTCAAGTGAAAGCTCCCAGAGCTGAGTGCCATTCTCATCTGCAACGCACACGAAGCCATGCTGCCGGTAAAAGTCTTTTACAGAGGCGTTCTTCTTCGTCGGCAGGAATCGCCCTACGATCTTTTCGCTTCCCGCTCTAACGGCGTCCTCGGCGATAGTGGCGAGCAACGTCGTCTCTACCGTCCGGCCGATTACGCGGCAGCTCAGCAAGAAAGTATCAATTTCACAAGTGCCATTTCCCATCTTTACAAGTGCCAGCCCGACGATGCCGTTGTCGCCGTACCGATCTTGCACGCGCATTGTGTACGTCCGCCACAGCGGCGGCGCCATGGCGGCGATCTGCGCCTCGGTGTACCGCTGAGTGGTCACGTTGAACTGGTTCGTCTTTTGTGTTAATTCCGCCGCACGGGCCAGGCTCTGCTTGGTCACCGGCTCGATGTGTACCACTATCTGAAGAAAGCGGTAGAAATGCTCGACTGAATTCGACGACCGAAGCAACTCCGCACGCATACGATCCTCGGCGTAATACCGGCCGCGCGAGTGGTCTTCCTCCGAGAGCTTCAGACGTTCGAAAACGGGAGACTGGCGCAGCGCTTGGGCATAATCCATCGGGTCTTCCGGGAGGTCGATGATGGTCACTTCCGGCACCTGCGCGCGCACCCACTCACGCTCCACCGGATTGTCGTCCATGAACGCGATCGCGTCGATACCCAGGTTTAACTCCGCTGCCAGCGCGCGCAGGTTACTGGCCTTGTCTTGCCAATTGATACGCAATGCCGCAAAGTGGTCTCGTCGCAGGAGCATGTCCGGATGTTTCTCGATTGCTTCAAGCGCGTCCGGCAGGTTGTTCTTGCTGCACACCGCCAGCAAAATCCCGCGCTGATAGAGATCCAGCATCGCGCGCTGGAGTGAACGATAGGCGATGCCCGGAAAGCCGTTGTTCAGCTTGATTCCGTCTATTCCATCCTCGCCGATTATCCCTCCCCATAGCGTGTTGTCGAGGTCGACGGCCAGCACCTTGCATACCTTCCCCGCCATGGGATGGAGGTAACGCACCCACTCGCGAGCGAGATGGATAAGCTCTTGAGCAACGATTGGCATGCCGACGCTGACATGCTTGCGTGCGTCGAACCACCGGTCCCAACCTCGGCGCGCGACCAGTGCGTTAGTATCCAGCAGGTACACGTTGTTGTAGTCTTGCGCGAGCTGAAGCAGAGCCTGATTGACTCGTTCAATTGCACCCGCCTGCCCCGACCTCGACTGAGCATCAAGGACTCCGTTTGCTCGATTCGGCGGAAGCTGAAGCGTATGGATGAGCAGTTGTGCTTTGCTCTTACGGCGAAATGTCGCCAACAATAGGCGGAAGGTGGCAATGGTCTGTTGCACGATGCCCTCGACTGCCGCCGGCTTCAAGTCCGCAAAGCCTCCCCACAGCGCCGGCGCCACGTCGTCAGTCTGCACAGCCAGAATCACGATGTCCGGCGAGAACGCATACAACCGGCTGCCCGGTTCGAGCATCTCTTGGGCGTACCCATTGAAGTCGCCGATTTGCACATTTAGATCGAGTCCGCCAATAAACCCCGTCGCGCGCAGCAGCGGCACGACCGGTTCGACGGTGAAAGACCGCAACAAGGTGACCTTGGATTCGACCATCGGTATGTTGCCGCGCAGCTTCTCGAAGCGGCTAACGACAAAGCTCGCGACCGCCGGTGTGGGCGACTGCCGCCAAAACCGGCTTAGATCAGTTCGCGCTGCGATATAGTTGCCGCGCTCGATCAGTTCATCTATCGATGTTCGTGAAATCATTGCGGGACCCGTCCAAGCTGCGCTCGCGACCTTCGCATGACTGTCGAAGAGCACTGTCGATCGCTGCTTCTCGCCGTGAGTATCAGCGGGGCGCGACGACTCGTAAAGGCCTGCATGGCAAAATAAGGCGCGATCGCGCCTTTTATTCGTAGTTTCTTGTGGGCAAATCAGGCTAACAGCCTAGATGGCATCGTTGCCAAACGGCACTCAAACAGTGTGTAGTATATGCGGTACCTTTACCGCTATCTGCCTGCGGCGCCGCGGCAGGCTCGGGTCTCTTGAGTCATTGTGAGTTGCTGCCCTACTCTTGAACCATCTATGACTGACGCGGTTATGCACAACATTACTTTGGATGCAAAGACGATCACCTTCTATTTCACTGCGGTCGTCTTGTGCCTCACTGCACTTCATATTGCGACCAACTTCATACCTTATCACCTAGGCTACGGTCTTGGATCGGTGCCGATGTTCGACCTCGATGCTGAAGCAAACATTCCAACGCTATATTCATCACTGGCATTGCTTTGCTGCTCGGCGCTGCTTACCTTAATTGCTTCGCTAGAACGAAAGCACGGCACACCGTATTACGCGTGGGCAGGGTCAGCCATGCTCTTTCTAGTCTTATCCGTAGATGAAGGAGCCGCGCTTCATGAATATTTCAGCATCTCAGATGCTGTCGGGGTCCTTCGCTCTGTATGGGTGATTCCTTTGATTATGGTCGCAGCGTTTTTCGCGCTCGTCTTTGGCAGAGTCCTGATCAACCTTCCTGCGCGGACGAGATACTTAGTATTCATTAGCAGCTTAACGTACGTTCTTGGCGCCCTTGTAGTGGATTTGATAGGGGGATTTCACTTTAAATCGCACGGCGTGGATACACTATATTTGACCTTAGCAGTGATTGAGGAACTGCTGGAGATGGCCGCCGTAGTCATCTTAATCTATGCCCTGTTGTCTCACATAAGCGCAGATCTCCACGGGCGGCGACTCTCAATCGCGTTCTTGTAGTGTGATGCCAATAGCGCCGGGTGACACAAAACAGCGTTCGGTGACGACCGCATCGTGTTGTGACAGAAACCAGCCTCGGAGTTACAGGAGGGCGCCGGATATTAGATTAGCAGATTGTCGGCGTCGCCAGGGCGGATCCACCAGGCGTCTGACGAAAACGGTATGTTATCAGCTAGCGGGCTGGGAGCGACGACGCGAAAAAAACCCCGCTGTGCGCCAATACGGACGAACCCCTGACGCCGCAGCCACCCTGCAAGGTTTGTATGGCTTGTACACAGCTCGATTGCATCCACACCGCATCGGCACAGCTGATCGATGGCAAGTTGAACAAGTGTGTGTAAATCAAGCGCGCGCGGCTCGATGATCATCCAGTCCATAATCGAGCCGAGCAGTAAGTTGCGGAAGCCGCGGTGTGTCGCCGATTCATAAAATCGCGCCTTGATAATGAAATAACCGAGTGACTCATTGCGTGCATTGCGAACCACGAACAGCATTCGCCGATTGCGTGGGTCGGAGACGAAGCTGTGGTTCAGGACCCAGCTAATCCATTTTATTGAGCGGTGCACACGCACCGGTTCTGTTCGTTGGGCGAAATGATCATCCCAGTCGGGCGGCATGGAACTAAGCGGTTCACAACGTAGCTTGGCGGCACGCCAGGAGGCAACCCGCATTACTGACCGATGTACGGCGAATCCAGCGTCTACCGCGCTCGCGACCATGCGCCCGAGGTTGCCCGCTCCCAGTTTTTTCTCCACAACAGCCCGGCTGCGGCGGAGCATGATGTACCGCGTAAAGGACAGTTCAGCCCATCTGAGTTTTTCGTAGATTAATGCCGCCACTTGCGAGGGTCCATGGGCGCCAAGCGTGTGACACACGCCATGCGCCTTCATGATGAGCATGATTCCCATCATGGTATGGCGCGCGTGCGCCGGAACGTGCAGACCCGACCCCCAATACATGCGCACCGGCTGGTCCCGGTCCCGCACGAGCAGTTCACCGGCGATCAAGTCCATGCGTCCGATGATGGTTGACCCTCGTGTGCCTATGATCTGCATCGGCTCCCGATCGCCTTGCAGCAGGGGATTGGCTAGAAGCGCCGTACGTTTGGATGGTGACAGCGGCGCGATTCCGTCCGGATCATCCCACCGCGAATACGGATCAGCATCGACGATGTCAGCCGTCGTCAGCACATGGAGGCGAAGCGGTTGGTTAATCACGTTTACACGCTTAGTAGAATCCATGAATGGCGCCAGAATAGGTTATGTTACCATTCTGGAGAAGCCGTGATTATAGCCAGCGATCATCTAACCGCCTGCTGTCCGATGACTAGTGCCGCGAGTTGCTCAGGACGATCAGCTACGCCCCAGCGAAAGGAATCTGCAACCGTGCAACCACTTAAGTTTGAGCACGTCGGAGTCGCCGTGGAGAACCTACAGCGGTCGATCGACTCATATCGCGAGCTGTTCGGTTATCGTGTGCTATCCGGACCGTTCCGCGATGCCATCCAGCGAGTCACGGTATGTTTTTTGGGTACTGGGCAGGCCCATGATGTGGTGATTGAGCTAGTCGCGGCTCTGACTGACGACTCGCCCGTAAAGCAACTGCTCGCCAAAGGCGGGGGGGCATATCACGTTTGTTACGGCGTGGCTGACATCGAGCAGGCTGTGGCCGATTTTCGTACCAAGGGAAGCTTGATCGTTGTGCAGCCGGTTCCGGCGATCGCGTTCGCCATGCGGCGGATCGCCTGGCTCTACACGCCCGATCGGCAGTTAGTGGAACTCCTAGAAGATCCTTCTCCGCGTAATTGCGCTTGAGTCAGCAGAACGAACCAGCATGTATCCGGGAGGCAAGCTAGTCTCGATGAAAATGGCTGGTCGCCCGCGAGGCCGTGGCTCCGGCATACTCGCTCATCTGCCGGCACCACATCTCCAGCAGTAGGGACTCCTCGGCCAGATGCATCTGAAGACCCAGTGGACGCGGTGTGAGACTTTTAAGGCTCTGCGGCTTTATTATGCCGTGGCTGGCCAGATAGCCATCAGTTAGCAAGTGGCCGAAGGCTCTGGCACGCGCCCGCGCCCATGACCGCCATGGAGATGAAAAACCACGCTTACGACGCGCAAGCACAAAACCGGGTACGGTGTGCTTTACTGCTTCACGCAACCAGTGCTTTGCACCCAGGTGAAGATCCGGCAGCGTCTTACGCAACCCTATCACTGTCTCAACCAGTCGGTAATCAACCAGCGGCTGCCGCGCTTCCACTGAGTGTGCCATGCTAAGCCGATCGCCCTGCGCGAGACCGTTCTCCCGCAGATAGGTTTCAAAGATCAAACGCGTAATGGCGATCTCGGCGGACGGCAAGGGCTGGTCTTGCGTGAACGGCGCGAAGGGGTCCACGTCACGTACGGCGTGGCGAAAGCGGGCTGTGTACAGGTCGCCCAGCTCGGATTGGGCAACATCAAAACCCGGCGTGAGATCGTAGAAGACATATCGGCCGGCCGGCCCTGTGCGGTCGCGCCGGTACTGCCGCAGACCTGACCACAATCCACCCACAGATTTGAACCATCGAAGGCCCGCGGTGTACGAGAGCGGAAGCGGAAACGGCGCCAGCTTAAGATAATCGCGCACGCCCGTCGCGCCGTTCGCCAGCAGTGCGGCCTTGCGGCGCGTATCGGACGCCGCCTGACGCACCCAGGAATATCCCCAGAACAGTTCATCGCCCCCATGCCCGAACAGCATGACAGGCACGCCTAACTCACGAGCCTGTTTGGCTACCACGTAATAGCCCACGCCGGCAAGATCATAAATCGGATCGTCGCGTGCAAACACGACCTGCGGCAACATCTCGACCATGTCGCCCGCGGACAGCTCCACCTCGTGGAATGGCACGCGCAAATGGTCGGCCAACATCCTCGCATCGTTACGCTCGTCCTGAATTGGTCGCCCCGGATAGCCCACCGAGATGGCCTGCAGCGTGCCGGGATAGTTCTTCGCTGCTAGGGCGGCGATTGCGCTGGAATCCAGTCCTCCGCTAAGCGCCACGCCCACCGGCACGTCCGAGCGGATGATCAATTCACTAATTTCTTCAAGCTGCCTGCTGATAATCTTGGGGGGGTCGCTATCACCGACATTAATAGGCGGCGCGTCCTCCATGCGCCAGTAGCATCGCTGCTCGATCTGCCATCGAGCAACATCGACAGTAAGAAGATGTCCCGCGGGCAACTTACGCACACCTGCTATCGCGGTCTCCGGCTCAGGCACATAGGCATAGTGGTAATACATGTGCACGGCCGCAGGATCGAGTGCGAACGGCACCGCCCTCGCGCCGATGAGCGCCTTAAGCTCCGAGGCGAAGATAATCTGTCGGTCTTTCTGAACCAGATACAGTGGTTTCTCACCGCCGCGGTCGCGCGCGAGCAGTAAGCGTTTACGGCGGCTGTCCCATAGCGCGAAGGCGAACATCCCGCGCAGGTAATCGACGCACCGATCGCCGTGCTCCTCGTAAAGATGGAGGATGGTTTCGCAATCGCTACGCGTGGCGAAGCGATGCCCGCGCTGCTCAAGCTCGCGCCGCAATTCGATGAAGTTGTATACCTCGCCGTTAGCTACCAGCGCCAGGCTCCGGTCTTCGTTATGCAACGGCTGCCATCCACCGGTGACATCGATGATACTCAGGCGCCGCGTCGCCAACGCCACGTGACTATCGTGGAACTCGTCCCCGCCGTCGGGTCCGCGATGAATCAACCGCGCGTTGAGGTGCGCAACCAAACCAATCTGCTCGGGCAGCAGGGGTTCTCTGGTTACAATTCCCGCGATTCCACACATAAGAGCAAAGCGTTAGGCTCTGAAACATCCCATGTCACGCACGATCAGGCGCTAGCCGCGTCAGTGCTATACACAGAATTCTACCCTTCCACCCACGAAAAACTTTATGATGGCATGAACTTGCGAAGGAATCGAGCGCTCCTACAAAGGCTTAGCACAGAGTTGATCGGTTAGATCACTCCCGAGGCACGATCATCTGAGCGCGAGACCGACACGAGAACGGCAGGTGAAGACCCGAACTGACGGGGCAGCTACACCTTAAATTATCGGGTGGGATAGTGAAAAGACGGCGTGATCGGGGTAGAAAGTGCTTTACTGATTCGGCGCCCCCTTTCCGAGGATGGCGGAAACCCGCCGTCACGGGATTGTGCCCAGATAAGGGGCGCGACTGCCCCGGGCAACCTACTGCCGGGACCCGGCGGCCCAACCAGCACTCGAAGCGCAGTGGCAGTAGGCTTCGATGTGGAAGACATAGCTGCATTGCCGCGTATGAACGATTTCAGGGAAGAGGAATTTTACCGGGAGACTTTTGCGCCGACCGAAATAGCTTCGTGCATATTGCAGCCAGATCCTTACGCTTCATTTGCAGGCCTGTTTGCTTGCAAAGAAGCTGTAGCTAAAGCTTGTAATTCATACCAGAACAGGCCGTTTAGCTCGATAATCATAGATCACTTGCCCTATGGAAGGCCCGTATACGATGGATTTCATCTTTCCATCTCCCACACGACCAGCGTCGCTGTTGCAGTAGCCGTACATGTCCACGGTAATGATGTCGCGCCGATTGCGTCGATTGCTCCTGCTGACCAGAATAGCCAGTCAGTTAGGAATCCTTCTAGTATCTGGACGGCGGTATTCGCGGTAGTCCTTTCTATTGTTGCATGACTATCAGTTTATATTGGTAGATGAGTGGCAATCAGTGTGAATTCCACTTACGGAAGCAACTTCGCTAGTCCGCTTGACAGGTGCGATTGAAGCCCGACATGGTGTCCACCGAAGGGACTGATCGTCCGCGAGTGGATGTTTCGCGATACCACAATCCGCTGGGTGGACGAAACAAGCTAGGACGCGCGGCATGGAACCTGGTATGGTTGCTGCTGTTCCGGCCGAGCCCGCGACTTAGCTGCGGGTTCGCGTGGCGGCGATTTCTGTTGCGATTGTTTGGGGCCAAAATCGGACGCGGTGCGAACATCCATGCCTCCTGCCGAATCTGGGCGCCTTGGAATCTAGAGATGGGCGACCATAGCAGCCTCAGTTTCTATGTTGACTGCTACAGCGTGGACAAAGTGCGAATCGGCGCGCACGCGGTGGTCAGCCAGTACAGCTTTCTGTGCACGGCGAGCCACGACATCTCGGACCCGCACCTGCGGCTGGTTACATCGCCGATCGCGATCCGCGAAGGGGCATGGGTGTGCGCTGATGCATTCGTCGCTCCGGGGGTGACAGTTGGAGAAGGTGCAGTGGTGGCGGCGCGAGCCGTGGTGACTAAAGACGTTGAGCCATGGGCTGTAGTCGGCGGTAATCCAGCAATGTTTATTCGGCGTCGCGTACTCCACCGTCTCACCCCTTGATTTCTATCCTCATCCGTACCAGGACTTGCCGTTATGAATGCCCACGACGAGCAGTTCGCCGAAAGACGCGAAAGTAAAATGAATGGTTTTGAATGTAGCAAAGAGATGTTGATAGAGGGGGTGGATGTCCCCTGTGCGATTCATACGACTATTCACTGCACCAGGACTTTTGTGACATACCTGTACACAAGTGTCGGGAGTGCGGGTCCGGGTCGCTGATGTACATTGCCTCCAGGAAGCAATAGCCAATTCAAATCGTGCGAACGCCTTGCGCTGTTTATGTGCGTATCGGTACTCATCCTCACGCTGAACGAGGAGCGTAACCTGGCGGCTTGTCTGAAATCCGTGGCGTGGAGCGACGATATCGTCGTATTCGACTCCTACAGCAAGGATCGAACGGTCGAAATCGCAGAAAGCGCTGGGGCGCGGGTAGTGCAGAGGGAATTTGACGACTGGGCATCACACCAGAACTGGGCGTTAAAGAACATCGAGTTCAAGAATCCATGGGTCTACTACTCGGATGCCGACGAGATCGTCACGAATGAATTGCGAGACGAGTTGATTGAAGTATCCGAACGGAAGAACGATCAGCATGTAGCGTATCGGGTGCGTTACCGCAATTACTTCATGGGCCGATGGATTCGCCACGCCTCTATGTATCCGGTATGGGTAATGCGATTCTTCCGACCTGAGTGTGTGCATTGGGAGCGCATCGTCAATCCGACTCCCGTAATCGACGGAATCACGGGAAAGCTGCAAGGGCATTTCCAGCACTTCAGTTTCAATAAAGGGCTAGAGGAATGGATAGAAAAGCACAACCGCTATTCGACGCAGGAGGCGATCGAATCACTGAGGTCACTGAACGCTGGCATCGACGATCGAAAAGGGATATTTGCGGTTGGAGATCCAGCTCGACAGCGCCAGGCCCTCAAAGAACTGTCCTTTCGGCTGCCTTGCCGACCATTGCTGCGTTTTTTGTACATGTACGTCTGGCGGCGGGGATTCTTGGATGGCCGGCCGGGACTGACGTATTGCCGACTGCTGGCGATGTACGAATACATGATCGTGTTGAAGATGAAAGAGATCGAGCGCCGGAAGCGGCGCCTTCCCGTCTAGCATCCGCCAGGTCATAACGCGATAGCGCCAAAGCGCTGATAGCAGCTAGAGTTCTGGTCCGTTCTACGCGATGATCGATCCGCTTTCCTACTCGAAGTCGCTTGCCCCGCTAGTTTATCCACTGCCGCTCGCGATAGAACTTATCCTGCTATCTGGACTGCTGCTCTGGGCGCGCAGTCGGCGCTTGGGGAAGCCATGCTTGGGGCCGGCTTCGCGATACTTTGGCTTTTCTCCACGCGTGTCGTCGCTGACTATCTGAGCGCCTCGCCGGAGCGGACTTATCTGCCCGCCGCGATGGAAGCGATCTCCGAAGCGGACGCCATCATTGTGCTGGGAGGCGTAGTTGAGCCGGCGCTGCCGCCGCGGCGGTACGTCGACCTGAGTCAAGCGGCCGATCGGCTTCTGCACGCGATGCGGCTGTACAAGCCGGGCAAGGCTCCCGTCATCAATACCAGCGGTGGCGGCAGTGACGAGCCCCAGGCCGAAAGCATGTTGGCGTTCTTGACCGAACGGGCGTGCCTTCGAATGCGGTGCTGCTGGAGAGGCGGAGCGGCACCACGTACGACAATGCGGTTTTTTAGCAAGCAAGGTGTGTTGAAAAATCCTGTAGCGCCTGTAGCAGTTTAAACATTAGCGCGAACTGTTTCTTCTACCGCGCAATTGTGCTTAATTATGAAGTATGCAATGAGGGCTCAAAGGAGAATGCTACTGTGCCTCGCTTATTGTTTCACCATTTGCGTATCTTGGTTTCCACGATTAGTCTCGCGATGGCTTTCCTCTCATCGCATCTGTCGGCCGCGGAATGCTTACCTGCGCAAGCTAAACAAGAATTCCAGGTTCTCGATGCCACTTTGTTCAGCAAAAGCAGTAAGCCCGCCTTGAGTGTCTATGGCATCAAGCATCTGCCGTTCTTATACGCTCAATTCTTATGGCCTAAGGGGACCTTTCCCGGGGCGCCGGAAGAACTCCATGAGGAAACCATTCGGAAAACAGTCTCGCAGTTTAGGGCTGGCGATATCGTCGCCGTGGATATCGAACATTGGCCGTTGAGCAGAGCTTTTGACACGCCCCTTAGCCTAGTCGAGGCTAACATTCCGAAATTCAAGCGTCTCGCCGATATCATGCACGACGAAGTGCCCGGCCTTAAGATAGGCTATTACGCTTTCCTTCCCAGTCGCAACTATTGGGCGCCTGTGACGGGAAGACAAGACCGGATGACGGAATGGCAGGAGGATAATGCGCGCCTTAAGGTTATTCCGGTTGATGTCATCTTCCCCTCGCTCTACACCTTCTACGGGAAAGTCGACGACCCGGAATACAAAGAGAACTGGGTCAAGTACGCTAAGGCGAACATCGCCCAAGCCAAGCAATACGGTGCGCCGATCTACCCTGTTATCTGGTTCCAGTACCACGACAGCAACGAGAAGATCGGAGGCCAGCCTGTCGACCCCGGCTTCTGGAGGCTGCAGTTGGAGACGCTCAGGGACGCAGGAGTCGATGGCGTCGTCCTCTGGGGTGGTTGGACGGCGGGGAGGCCGGGGACATGGGATGAAAACGCGCCCTGGTGGGTGGCCACGAAGAAATTCATCGAAAACCTTGCGGAGGAACCGCAGGTAACGGACAAATCCTCAACACCGTGTGGTTGAGCATAAAAACTCACACCAGATAAGATCCAATATTGCCCTGCACATAGGCACGCGTGTGCTGCGGCGCCAACGACGTTGGCCGTGCCCGAAGCCTTGCTAGCTCACGCGTCCAGTACTGAACCGCCCCGGGATTCCCGGAGACTCCATTGCTTGGGAGGATGGAGTTTATGAGCACATTGAAGAGGTATTCCCCGGAGATCCGGGAACGGGCGGTCCGGCTGGTATTCGAGCACGAGGCCGAACATGACTCGCAGTGGTCGGCGATCGGTTCGATCGCGCCG
>JBOIDC010000049.1:0-31802 GCA_050740315.1 Gammaproteobacteria bacterium
CCGCAGAATCGCTCTGCTCAGCCCAAGCAGTCAGACTCGAACACCAAACTCGACCGTTCCGCCCTGACACCGCGGCCGCAAAAGCAGGTTTTTCTACAGGCTCGTTAGACGTCCATGGAAACGAGGTGACATGTGCCCACTATTCTTCGTATCGGTGGCTATCGGTTCTTCTTCTATGCCAACGAGAATCGAGAGCCGCGGCACATCCATGTACAGAGAGAGCAAATTCTGGTTAAAGCCAGTGACCCTCGCAAGCAGCACGGGCTTTGCTCCGCGTGAATTGAGACAGCTAATGCGGATTGTCGAGCGACATCAACAGAAGTTTACGGAGGCATGGAATGAGTTCTTTAAGCCTTAAAGCTATCCCGCGTGCCGTGGCAGCCCGCTGCACAGAAGATGAGTTGGTGGTTTCTCTTAACGATGGACGTACCCTCTCGGTGCCACTGGTATGGTTTCCTCGTCTGGCCCATGCCGCTCCTGAACAATTGTCCAGGTATGAGCTTCTTGGTGAAGGCCAAGGCATCCACTGGCCGGAGGTCGATGAGGACATCTCCGTTGTAGGTCTTCTTGAAGGGCAGCCGTCAGTCGAGTATCGAACGGCGAGCGCCTAATGGCGCTGCAGCCGACCGCGCGTGAAAACCCTCGGTTCTTGCTGGTATTCATGGCGCGCGGCGGCTGAGCTCAAGCGTAAGGCGACAACGAAGAGGCGTGCTTGGTGGTATTAAGGGCAACACGGAAGTTGCTGAAGGCGCTGCCGCAATCGGCGAAGGATTCGGACGTTTCAGACACGGCACTTGGTGATTGGTACGTAAACCGCATAGTTGTGGATCGTCAGCCTCTCCTGTTGCTGGTAAGCTCGAAGTCCCGCCTTTCAATATTGGCACCTGCTAGAAACGTGAAGACACTGCCGCAGCGGCTGGCAGAGATGATCCGCGAGCGACTCCGACGTCTCGACATTGCCTCGACTATAGTGGACGCCGAGGTCGAGGCAACAGGCACTGTGCTCGTTGGGAGGGCCGTCGATAGATCCATTACTGGGCAAATGGTTGATTTTGCGAAGCCGCTATCATATTACCTGCCAGTGGCAGGTTGGGATGAGACAACGCTTCGAGTCGCAGAGGCGCGTTTGGCCGAAACTCCGTGCTTGGCAAGCCGCCCGTTCGACGAGGTGATCTTTCCCGACAAGACGGCGGTCCGATTATTGAAGGAAGCGTGGCCTGCGAGCGAAACTAGACATTGATTCAGTGACGTGGCCATCGCCTAACAACGGGTTGGAGCGGGGGATGCATAAAGTGCTACTTCGGATACGTCGGCAGCGCATCGCTCAACTCGAACGTTTAGGGTGCACAGAGAAGCAGATGCGTAGCACGGGCCCATTTACCGCGTTCCAACGGTCGCGAAAACGAATGCCGATTATTGCGGTGGATATCGGCTACTCCGCCAAAGCGCGGTCGTGCGGGATCGCATGGTCAGGACATGAAAGTCCGATCTGCCTCCACTTCGGAAACGCCGTTCGGAAAGTTGCTGACCTGTACGTCACGCTCGAACAGCCTGTTCTCGTGGTAGAGGCTGCGCTCAGCACGTTCCATCAACCAAATGATAACCCCGATCTGCGCGGTTCTTTTGAGGAGGGGCGGGGCTGGTACTGGGGCCTGGTGCTGTTTCCGTCATTGCAGCCACTCGTTTCTTGCGAACTCTTGCCGGGCTTTTGCCGGCGGGCAAGCAGGTTTCCCTTGCTGAAGCATTCCTTTCAAACAAGTCGGAACGGACAAAGCACGCCGCTGACGCCGCGCAGATAGTTAAGGACTTCTGGAAGAGCAAGTTACATCCCATTGACGACGCTGCTGAGCCACTTAGCGATCTCATAGTTGGCGTACCAAGCGTCCGCGTCTTCAACGTGCGTGTCGCCGTGCACGCTAACAAACGCTTCGAGCCGACGCGTTCAAAGCAACGGGCGTCTCAAGCGTGACATTAGGCGACAATGCCAGGGCACTTCGACCGCAGTCGGCGGACGATATTCGTGTTAAGAAGCTGTCCGCCGCCTAACAATGGCGATCTTTGACGTCGGGCGGCGCGCTTGTGTGTGCCACACACCGGCGGTTCACAGTGGATGTCGATTTTCATGTTTGTCATTCGACTAAGGGGTACAAACCCTCAGTCATGAAGGAGATCGACCCATGAAAATCACTGTAGAGACCGTCGTGAAGGGCGATTTGGATGCCGTATGGCGTGCCTGGAACAACCCGGAGGACATCAAGCAATGGAACGCCGCCTCGGACGACTGGCACACAACCAAGAGCGCGGTCGATCTGCGCGAAGGCGGGAGGTTCTCATCGCGGATGGAAGCCAAAGACCGAAGCGAGGGATTCGATTTTGAGGGTACATACACGAGAGTGGTGCCGCAAAAGCTGATCGAATATGCGTTAGGAGATGGTCGGAACGTAAAGGTTCAGTTCTCGGCCACCGCCGACGGAGTCCTTGTTAGGGAGACTTTCGAGGCGGAGTCCGAAAATACCCGGGAGGTTCAGCACCAAGGTTGGCAGGCTATCCTGGACAAGTTCGCCAGGCATGTTGAAGCGAAGCCAACCGTCCGGTGACCACACGTATATGCCGAAGGAATGCGCCGCCCAGCAACGCGCTCCAGCGGACGCCCCTCGCTTCGCGCGCTCGGCGCCGCTGAGCGCGGGCGTTGGGCCTCACTTCATGTAGTCGTGGCAAAGCCAGCAGCGTCTTAATCCGTAGAAATCGAGGAGCGAGCAAATGAAATACAAGGGCAGTTGCCACTGCGGCAGAGTGGCGTTTGAAGTCGAAGGCGAGATAAAAGGAGCAATGGCATGCAACTGCTCAATCTGGCAGCGCTAGGGTTCGCTGCTGTGGCCCGTGCCACGAGAAAAACTCCACCTTCTCACGCCGGAGAATGCTGCGAGCACGTACACGTTCAACAAGCACGTTATCAAGCACCGGTTCTGCCCGGTTTGCGGCATTCATCCGTACGGTGAAGGCGCGGACCCGTCGGGCAATTCAATGGCAGCAATCAACATTCGGTGCCTCGAGGGCATCGATCTGGCGGCCATTCCGGTTCAAACCTACGATGGCCGCGCGCTATGAACCGGTGGTGCCCAGCAATTCCATCAAGCGGACGTGTCTGCGGCACGCCGCTTATGCCAAGGTTGGGCCGCAAGAGCGTAAGAACAACCAACCATGCGCAACTCGACGCTAGCCGCTAACCCGGATGCTTATGTCGCCGAGGTTTCCGGGTGGCAACGTGCCTGTGTGGAGGGTCTGCGCAAGACAGTTTCTGCGGCCTCTGACCTGGAAGAGGTCTTGAAGTGGAGCCACCTCGTCTACTTGTCCAACGGGCCAGTGCTGCTCATCCGCGCCGAAGAGCAACGCGTCTTACTCGGTTTCTGGCGAGGGCAACGCTTACGCACCATCGAACCACGTCTGAAACCTGGCGGCAAGTACGAGATGGCAACCTTGGAGTTGCGTGAGGCTATGACCATCATCTCCGCGACAGTACGACGCCTGACGAAAGAGGCGGTCGCGCTCAACAAATCGCTTGGCGATCCCACGCAAATCGCCAAGCCCAACAATCCGTTCAAGGTGCGACGCGCGAAACGCGCGCGCCCTTAACACGGACGTTCGAGCGCTGGTTGAGTGGCAGGACTCCAAAGCCTGTTGATCCCAATGAAGGATCGTTACGCTTATCCGACAAATGCGAGTTACTCAAATCACGTAAAAGAGGCACACGACATGGCGGATCAATGCAGACCACACGCTCGATTCAGCAACACGTGCTTCATCTGCTTTCTCCTCCTCATTGGTGTCCTGGCGTATGGCAACAAATCCCTCTCACAGCAGCCGTCAGGTGATCGCGGCGAGCGCGCACGCCTGTCGGAAGAAGCCGAAGACCGCGGGCTGGCCGGGCCGTTTAAGGGCGTCACGACAGACGGCAATGTCGTCCAGGGCCAGTTCCCCATCCGCTCGACCGGAATCTCCACCGCGCCGGTCCGCAAGGCCGCCGAGGCTTTCCTCGCCACTTTGACCCCGGCGCAGCGCGCCAAGACGATGTTTCCGGTTGACGACCCGGAATGGCGCAAGTGGATGAACCAGCACTACTACATCCGTCAGGGCACGGGCTTCAATGAGATGACTGAGGCACAGCGCGAGGCGGCCTTCGATCTGCTGCGCGCCTCGCTCAGCGCCAAGGGATTGCAGCAGTCGCGCGACATCATGCGGCTCAACCACACGCTGGGCGAGATCAATGACAATAACTTCGAAGACTACGGTGAGTGGCTCTACTGGATCACGGTGATGGGCGCGCCTTCGGAGAAGGAGCCGTGGGGCTGGCAACTCGACGGCCACCACCTGATCATTAACTACTTCGTGCTGGGGGACCAGGTGGTGATGACGCCCACTTTCATGGGCTCCGAGCCGGTGACGGCCATCTCCGGCAAGTACAAAGGCACGACGGTGCTGCAAGCCGAGCAGGACCGCGGTCTCGCGCTCATCAACGCCCTAGATGAAGCGCAGCGTAAGAAAGCGATCATTGAGGTCTCCAAGACTGGCAACAGCAACGTGGGCGAAGCGTTCAAGGACAACATCGTCCTCGACTACGCCGGGATCCGCGCCGCGGAACTCACGGCCAGGCAGAAAGAGCAATTGCTCGATTTGATCGGCGAGTATGTGCGGAACATGCGCGACGGGCACGCGAGGGTGAAGATGGACGAGGTGCGGCGGCATCTGGACGAGACCTGGTTCGCCTGGATCGGCGAGACCGGGCCGAACAGCGTTTTCTATTACCGCATCCACAGCCTGGTTGTCTTGATCGAGTTCGATCATCAGGCACCGATCGCGCTGCCGCAGCTGGAACCTGGTAAGCCTACGCGCCAGCACATCCATACTGTGATCCGGACCCCGAACGGGAACGATTATGGGAAGGATCTGCTCCGGCAGCACTATGAGCAGCATCCGCACCCGCATAAGCACTGAATGGGTGGCGCCTCGCGTGACGACGAAGTGGTGACTGAGTAACGGGATGGCCGCGGACGATGGCTGGTACTTGGTCGCAACCAAGGGCAGTCATCGCCAGTTCAGGCATCCAACAAAGCCCGGGCGGGTCACGGTCGGCGGGAAAACCGAGCGATGATTTGGCTCCCGGTACACCCAGCAGTATCCTGAAGCAATCAGGTCTGGAGAAAGTAGGGTAAATGCCATGCGTTACGCGATCGTGATTGAAAATGCCGGTGGCAATTACGCGGCCTACGTTTCGGATCTTCCTGGTTGCGTGGCCACTGGCGCAACGATCCAAGAGACCGAACAAGCGATCCGCGAGGCGATCGAATTTCATCTCGAAGGACTGCGTGAAGACGGCAACCCAATTCCCCCTCCCTCAAGTCGAGTCGTGTATGTCGAAGTCGCTGCATAACAAACGTTTCGAGCCGACGCGTTCAAACAACGCGCGGCTCAAACGTGACGTTATGCGGCACGGACGGGACACCAGACTTTAGAGTGATGGCAGCACCAGGGATTGATCATGTCGCCTTCTACCCCTTTCAGCATACGTCTGCTCAAGCCCGCCGACGTCGAACTGATGGAAGCCATGTTAACGGCTTTCGGCGAAGCCTTCGATGAGGTGGAAACTTATAGCGCGGCCCGCCCCAGCGCGGCCTATCTCGAGCGCCTGCTCGGAAGTGATTCCTTTATCGCAGTCGCCGCGCTGAAAAGGGGCGAGGTCGTAGGCGGGATTGCGGCCTATGAGTTGCGTAAGTTCGAGCAGGAGCGCAGCGAGATCTACATCTACGATCTGGCTGTCGCAGCAGCTCACCGGCGCGAGGGTATCGCAACGGCGCTGATCCTGGAACTTAAGAAGATCGCGGCAGCGCGCGGGGCGTACGTTATTTTTGTGCAGGCAGATCTCGACGATGCGCCTGCCATAGCGCTCTACACAAAACTGGGGACGCGCGAAGATGTCCTGCACTTTGATATCCCGATCACGCAAGAATAGTTGTTTCGTGAGTCGGCGGGATCGCTTCTGGCCGGTGGCGGACGAGTTGAGGGGATAGGAGTAGTGCCGCAAGACCGGCCCCGCAGCGGACAGAGAAAACGGTCACGGCCTTTACATAGGCAAAGCCTGCGGCAGTTTTGTCTGCCGCTGAGCATGGTCGGTTGGGAACAAATGCCATGGCAAAGTCTTCAGAGAATCGGTCAATTGAGGCAACTACCCCCTTCGCTTTTTCGCAGCGCTATTGTCGTCATCGGTTTGGCTCTGCTGTTCATGACTACCAGCTGCGTTCACACCTGTGAATTCAGGGATGCGCATGGTCGCGTCATCCCGGGCAGCGTCGCGACAATGGAGACCGTGACCATAGGTGGCATCCCCCAGAGTATCTGGTTCCGTGGCGTGTCCCAGTCCAACCCAGCCCTCATCCTCCTGCACGGAGGCCCGGCGCCAGCGAATCGGCGCTATTCCGCCATTACAATTCCGCTCTCGAACAGCATTTCCTAGTCGTATACTGGGAGCAGCGTGGGACCGGGCGCTCGTTCCATTCCGACATTCCACCAGATTCCATGACGGTCGCTCAGTTGCTACACGACCTCGACGAGGTTAAGACGACGTTTTAACCAGGATAGGGTCGTGCTGCTCGGCCACTCTTGCGGTACGGTACTTGGGACTATCTATGCCTCCCAGCACCCAGAAAAGGTCGCGGCCTATGTTGGGGTGGCACAAATTGCCGACATGCCGAAGGGTGACCAACTCTCCTACGAGTTCGCGCTGTCCGAAGCGAGAGAGCGCGGAAACTCCAGGGCGATCTCGGAATTAGAGAGAATCGACACACCTCCCCGTTCGGTAGAAGACAGGCTCACCATTGGCAAGTGGAATGAGCGATTTGGTGGCATATTCCACGGAAACCTTTCCACGGGGAAACTGATCTGGGCGGCATTGAGTACTGACGAAGCGAACCTGGTCGACCTCCTTCAGTTCGGGCGAGGCAACCGTTTCTCCTTGGAGCAACTCGAAAGTGAGCGTGCGCAGATAAAGCTAAGCGACCGCTACCGCTCCTTCAATATGCCGATATTCTTTCTGCTTGGGCGCTACGATTGGCATGTCCCTGCCGTGTTGGCCGAGGCGTACTTCGAGACAATCGAAGCGCCCTGCAAGCGACTCGTATGGTTCGAACAGTCGGCGCATAACCCGCCGTTCGAGGAACCCGAAAAATTCAATGAGGTTATGATCAAAGAAGTGTTGCCGTTGGTGGCGCAGAGGCGCACCCAGACTTGCGGCGGCTCTGACCGGTCGGGGAAGATAGGCAAACATCAAGAGTTTTCGTGGATACCGGATCCTTTGGAGAGGAGGAAGCCACGAAAACGGGTCACTTCCACTGGTGAGCGACATACTTAGGGCGTTCGGCCGCGCGTACAGAGACTTTTGAGACCGGAGGAGATGCATGAAGACTCGACTTTTCTTAGCAGTATGCTTCCTATTAGCGACTGTTGTCTTACGCCCGGCTTTCGCCGGCTGTGGCATCACGATCAAGGCGGAGAACAAGAGCCTGAAAGAGATTCACATCCAATTGCCCTACTCCGAAGTTCGCACCAGGGTCGGTACGTGGGCCGGACTAATGTTCGGCCAGCGGGGATGCCAGGGCGTGGGCGACGATTACGAACGTTGGATATTCAAGCCCAAGACCGGCTATCAATCGATTACCTGCGAGCTGGATTTCGGCTGCAACGCCGATCGGCGATACCGATTCAGGCTCTTTTACTCGGGCAATGCCATTTACGAGTACTACCCGTCAGACGATGAGTTCACGGAGAGAACGACCATCGACCTCGGCAATATCGGCCGACATTTTAAAGACTATGAGTGAAGGGCGCACGCAGAACCGACCTGCCTGTGCCGTGAACCCTGTGACCGAACTTTTCAGGCGGGCCGCTGACCTCCCGGAAGAGGACCGTGCCGGGGCGTTGACCTATTTCGACGCCCAGCACATTCTGCGGTTGACTGTCAAGGGTTTTCTCATCAAGAGGTTTCCTGCAGGATGTATTGAAGTAACGGTGAACCGCGTGGCTCTGGCGCCTTGACGTAAACGGATTCATCATAGCGTGTGCGGCCTTGCCGGCAGCGTAGAGGCTGCGAATCCATTTGAACGCCAGGGCGCGGGTGGCGGTTGGATGTGAACGGCCGCGTTGGCATCGATAACAGGCTTCAGCAGTGAACTACATGAGCGTAGTGCAACACGCGAAAGCGGACGCCTCTGTCAGGGCCTTGGCGAGGTCATGGACTGGCCTGGTAGCGCAAGCCTCCGGTTTGCTGGCGGGCCTCAGCGCCATCGGCACCAAGAGCAATCGCCCCTTCGAAAGCCGGCAGATCGTCCTGATCAATCAGTTTGCCCTGCTCGGAGCGGCGGCGACCTTTCTGTACCAGGTGTTCTATGCCTTCTACGACTTCCGCCTGTTGCTACCGGTGCTGGTTGTTGACGTGCTCTTCGTCGCAGCCTTCCTTTCCGTGCTTTACATGAATCATGTCGGCCGCAACAAGCTGGCGGTATATGTATGTCTGGGCACCGCCTATCTGAATATAGGCGTGGTGACTGCGATGCTTGGCACGGGCACGGGAATCCACCTTTACTACTTCACGCTCAGTGGCGTTGTGTATTTCATGCTTCCGCGCACCCGGGTGTACAAGGCTGCTGTCCTGCTGCTGCTTGCGATAGGACTTTATCTGATCTGTCACTTTAACTTTGGCGGGGACGACGCTTTCGTCAAGCTGCCGGCTGACGTCTTGGAGGCGGTCTACGCCTGCAGTGCGGTCGGCGCAATGGCGCTGGCCGGCATCGGTTCATACCTGATCCGGCTCGATATTCACAATAGCGAAAAGCGCTTGGCGCACGTTAATCGGGAGTTGCAGGCACTGTCCGGCTTGGACGGATTGACGGGGCTGCCGAACCGGCGCGGACTCGATGAATATCTGCATCGCGAATGGGGGCGCATGGCGCGGTATCGGCAGCCCTTCTCCGCGCTGATGTGCGACGTCGACGGCTTCAAAAACTACAACGATGACCGCGGACATCTGGCAGGCGATTCCTGCCTGCAGGCCGTGGCGGCTGCCTTGCAAGGCGTCTTGAGCCGCCCGCAGGATTTTGTGGGCCGCTACGGCGGTGATGAATTCATGGTGTTGTTGCCGGAGACCGATCGCGACGGCGCCCTACATCTGGCTGAGGAGGCGCGGCGAGCCGTCGCGGCAATGGCTATTGGCCACGGCGGGCGCAAAGCCGTGTCCTGCACAACGCTGAGTGTCGGCGTTGCCACGGTTTTTCCGGAGCGAAAGAGCGCGCCAGATGAGTCCATTATCCTGATCGCGTATGCAGACCGCGCTTTGTACAGGGCGAAGGCTCTGGGCAGGAATCGCAGCTTCGTGTATGCGCCCGTTGACTTCGGGTAGGTTATCGACAGCGCGCCTCAAGGAGATGCCAGCACTCCCGTCGACAGCGCGGTCTCAAAGCGGCATTGTTACGTGTCGTGTCGTTTGGATGCACTCGCCATCTCCATTCTGGCTCACGGAAGCCGCCAGAGTGGGGAGTTCCATGTCATTCGTCATGTCTCAAAGAGGACCTGCCCATGAAGCCCCGGATTACTCTTATCACCATCGGCGTCGATGATCTGGAGAGATCACTGCGGTTCTATCGTGATGGCCTAGGCTTGAAAACGGAGGGCATTGTCGGCACAGAGTTCGAGCATGGCGCTGTGGCCTTCTTCGATCTGCAGGCTGGTCTGAAGCTTGCCACCTGGCCACGTAAGAGCATCGCCCATGATTCGGGGCTTCCGCTGGGGAGTCCAAGTCCAACGGAATTCACAATCGGACACAACGTGTCCTCAAAGGCGGAAGTCGACGCGGTAATGGAACAGGCAAGCAGGGCTGGCGCGACTGTCGTAAAACCGGCCCACGATACGTTCTGGGGAGGTTACGCAGGCTACTTCCAGGATCCTGACCGGCATTTGTGGGAGGTCGCATGGAATCCTCAGTGGTCTGTTCAAGAGTGAGCCAAAACGCTACTCGGCGCGCGACTTTTCATTGGAGGTCACATGGAAACGAGAGCTGCTCCCGCCGCAAAGACTGAGATGCTCATCCGCAGGCCCGTTGAAGAAGTATTCGAGGCCTTCGTAGACCCAGCCGTCACCTCGAAATTCTGGTTCAGTAAAGGCAGCGATCGGCTGGAAGCTGGCAGAAACGTCCGCTGGGAATGGGGGATGTTCGGGTTCTCCGAGCAAGTCAGCGTCAAGGCCATCGAGCCGAATCGAAGAATTCTCATTGAATGGCCGGGCTACGGAACCACCAATACTGTCGAATGGCTTTTCACGCCAAGACCAGACGACACGACATTGGTCGGCATCACAGAATCCGGCTTCGCCGCTGACGACGATGAACTAGCCAAGAAAGTGGCCGACTCAACGGGAGGCTTCAATCTCGTTCTCGCCGGACTCAAAGCGTACCTTGAGCACGGCCTTGTGCTGAATCTTGTCGCGGACCGCTTTCCCGACGGACCGCCGGGCGGGGCATAACCCTTCCATCGAGCGGACAGCCCACAAGCCGCGGCCTGCCGCAAATGTCAGACGTTGGGCTATTTGACGGATCTGTAGTAACACCCCGCGATACCCGGTAAGCTATTTCACATGTCAAAGCTGGATGTCGCGAAAGAGCAGATCGCTTATCTCAAGTTTTGGCTGGGTATCCTGGTTATTGCCGATATCAGTTTGGTCGAGGCTTGTTTCTACCGTAGAGTCTACGCCAGCGCATAAGGTATCAGGAGCGGTAGCAGCCATCATCGTAATCTCTGTGGCAGGCTACAAAGTTCATCGTCAAATCGAGCGGCGCATTTCTGCAGGAGGAGTTGTAGCTGTGGAAATCCTCTCAACGGTCGTCCTGGTCGGCGTAGCTTGTTTCTTCGCCTTCATTGCACTTGATGCTGTGCGCCGTGCCAATTAGTTAGATCAGTGCTCAACAAGGCGCTGCAGCCGACTGCGGATGAAAGCCCTCACTCCCCGGTTCATTGGGGCGACGCCAGTGCACAGATCTGGCGGCGATCGAGCCTTCCCAGTTCCGGCGGCGCCGCGATCAAGGTCGCTGCCGTCGTGGGCAATTCCTGAGATGGAGCGCAGCCGCGCTTTGGCCGCCGCATGGTGCGATGTCGTATCATTTCGGTGTCGGTAGCTTCCATGACAATCAGGGCCACAAGCCCCGAACCCCATATGGCCTCAGTGCCGATCGCGTGGGAACATACAAGCTTGAGCGTTAGGCCGCGTACGTAAGCAACGTTGTCGATCCAACAAGGGGAGTATGAGAGTCCCCTTGGCGAGACCCATGCAATAACAATCAGCTCTGCTCGTCTGTGCCCACTCAACCGCAAGTTCTAGAGGCGCAGCCCGACAATTCATTCAAGCCGACCCCGCTTCGCGGCTCGGCGTAATTCAGGCGTTGGGCGCAACAGGCGCTACCGACCAGGCTAGAAGGAGGAACGTCATGGCAAATCAGATGCTACAAGGCAAGGTCGTCGTTATCGGCGCTGGCGCGAAGAATCTGGGAGGGCTCATCAGCAGGACGTTCGGCGCCGACGGCGCTTCCGTCGTGGTGCACTACAACAGCGATGGGACGAAAGCCGCTGCCGATGAGACAGTGAAAGCCGTCCATGCCGCGGGCGGTGACGCGTTCGCTCTCCAGGGCGATCTGACCAAGGTCGCTGCAGTCGCTCGGCTGTTCGACGAGGCGGTCAAGCGCTATGGCCGCGTCGACATTGCCGTCAATACGGTCGGGAAGGTGCTCAAGAAGCCCTTCCTCGAGACCACCGAGGACGAGTATGACAGCATGTTTGCCATCAACGCCAAGGCGGCGTATTTCTTCATCCAGGAAGCGGGGAAGCGGATGAATGATGACGGCAAGATCATCACCATCCTGACCTCGCTGTTGGCGGCGTTCACGGGGCTGTACTCCACCTATGCGGGCAGCAAAGCGCCGGTAGAACACTTCACGCGCGCAGCGGCGAAGGAGTTCGGCGCGCGCGGCATCTCGGTCAACAATGTGGCGCCGGGGCCGATGGACACACCGTTCTTCTATCCTGCCGAGACGCCGGATGCGATCGCCTACCACAAGTCGGCCAGCATGAACGGCGAGCTCACCAAGATTGAGGACATCGTCCCGATTGTGAAATTTCTGGCGACCGACGGTTGGTGGATCACGGGACAGACGATCTTCGCTAACGGCGGTTACACGACGCGCTAGCGCGCCAGGCACGGGCGAGTGACCTGCGTCATTCGAAGACATGCAGCCCAACCGTGCGGCTGACTTCCTGCAGCGTGCGCTGCTGACGCCCAGGGTGGGCAGTCATGGCGTGAGGCAAATAATTCCCTCGTTTCTTGCAGTCTCATTGGGGGATGCGCCTCAACTGAGCCTTACACACAATCGATATTTGGTGACCGATCGGGCGGACCGCCGCTGCTCACGCCCAGCGCGGGCGGTGCTGGGTCGCGGCCTCACTCGGAACACCCATCCACTTAAAAAGCTCGAACCGCCCGACGCAGGGATGAGGCCATGAAGCTGCGCACGATCTGCCTGCTGCTGTTCAGCCTGTGGTTGCCCCCGCCGCTGCCGGCCGGCGATCCCGTTCCGCCCCGGCTCATGCTGGCCACAGTCTACGAGGCCGGCGTCGACGTTTCCCAATACTGGATCAGCGAGAAATTGGATGGTGTGCGTGGCCACTGGGACGGCGAAACCCTGTACACGCGCGGTGGGCATCCGATCAATCCGCCCGGCTGGTTCACCGCCGACTGGCCACGTGTGCCGATGGACGGCGAGCTCTGGATCGGTCGCGGTCGCTTTGACGAGGTTAGCGGCATTGTGCGCGCCGCGGATCCCGATGATGAAGCTTCCTGGCGTAAGGTACGCTTCATGGTCTTTGATCTGCCCGCCCACACAGGCCCCTTCGGGGCGCGCGTCACACGCATACGGATACTGCTGGATGAAACGGGCGTCCCCTGGCTGCGACCCGTCGCCCAGTTCCGGCTCGACAATGCCGCCGAACTTGATGCCCGGCTCGAAGCGGTCGTCACCGCGGGTGGTGAGGGGCTGATACTGCATCACCGCAAAGCGCGCCATCGCGCCGGGCGCAGCGACGACTTGCTCAAGTACAAGCCCTACGACGACGCCGAGGCACGTGTCATTGGTCATACGCTCGGCCAGGGCAAGTACGACGGCATGCTGGGCGCGCTGATCGTGGAACGGCCGGACGGGCTGCGCTTCCGTCTCGGCACGGGCTTCACCGACGGTGAGCGCGCGAACCCGCCGGCTATCGGAAGCTGGGTCACTTATCGCTTCAACGGGCTGACACCCGATGGCGTGCCGCGTTTCGCGCGCTTCCTGCGCGTGCGCCACGACATGCCGCCATCCGATCCGGAATGAGGCCGGCCTGACAACGCGCGGCGCCCGACGCCGAAGACGGCGCGGCTCAGGGCCAGCCTTGTGCCGTTACTGCGTGCCCCCGGCAAAAGTTTCTGTCAGGGTAGCCAACGAGGATCGATCACGAGGCAGAAGATCACCGCGTTTCTGAGGTGCAACGGCAAGGCTGAAGAAGCAATGAGCTGCTATATATTTCCTGATTCGGAGACAAAGCATCGCTCGCGATGGAGAAAGTTAGTGCTGCGGAGACAGTGCGAGACTATTCGTGTGCATAGCGGTCTGGATCGGGTAGCGGTTTTGTGAGAACACTGCAAGTGAAGGTCAAGCCGAACGCGCGCATCAGCGCTCTCGAAGCGCCAGGCGAAGGCACGGTATGGCTCGCCCAACTCAAGTCACCGCCGGTGGGCGGTAAGGCCAATCAGGAGCTCGTGGCCCTGGTGGCGAAGCACTTTGCCTGCTCCAAAGCCCAGGTCTCGATCAAGAGCGGTGCCGCCGGACGCATGAAGCTGGTGCGAATCGAAGGCATCTGAATCGAGTCTTGCGCCAATTATTTGCCGTGGCAAAGCGGAACCGTGGTAGCGTTGCTCTGCAGCCGACGACCGGGAGCGTGCGTCGATCCCGTGCGCCCTGGCCCGACGACGGTTGGCGTTAAACGTCGCTGCGTGAATCCGAGAAACCCAAGCGTGAGGTGAACTATGCGGTACCTGGTGAAGGTCAATATCCCCGTTGAGTCGGGGAACGCGGCCGCGAAGGCCGGCAAGCTCGGCGCGACAATCCAATCCATTCTGGATGATTTGAAGCCGGAGACCGCCTATTTTACGGACGACAATGGCCAGCGGACGGCATTTCTTTTCCTCAAGATGCAGGACGCCTCGCAGATCCCGGCGATTGCCGAGCCGTGGTTCCTGGCGTTCAATGCAAGCATTGAGATTCATCCAGTCATGGTGCCGGACGACCTCGCCAGGGCCGGGGACGCCATCGAGAAGGCCGTCAAGAAGTACTGCTGACTGCTCGACCGCCATCTAACCCGCGCGCGGAGCGCGCGGCTGACAAACCGTTCGTTTCGGGCAGGTAAGCACACCGCCGCTCCCGCGCAGACCGTTGACTCTTGGCCGGCGGCGACGGTACGCGCGGTCCGCTGACGAATCTGAGGCCGGCGGTATCCGGGTCGAACGACGACTGACCGTTCTGACAACCGGGCCCGCAACCGGAGCTTGATACGTCGTCGAAGTCGCATCCATGGAACGCCAGGTTGACACGCTCGTGATCGGCGCCGGGCCTGCGGGCCTCGCGGTTGGTGCCTGCCTAAAGAAGCGGGGCGTGCCCTTTCTTATCGTGGACCGGGCGACCGCGGTCGCTTCGAGCTGGCGGCGCCATTACGATCGGCTGCACCTGCACACCGACCGGGACCATTCTGCCCTGCCCTACCTTTCGTTTCCCGCTGGAACCCCGCGCTACCCGTCGCGCGGACAGGTGATTGAGTATCTTGAGCAGTATGCGCGGCATTTCGAGCTCGCGCCGCATTTTGGCGAGGAGGTGCACGCCGTACGACCCGGCAAAAGTGGATGGATCACGACGACGACAGCCAGCGTCTATCACTCGCGGCGCGTCGTGGTGGCCACCGGCTATAACGCCGTCCCCTACCTGCCGCGGTGGTCCGGGGAGGAGCACTTCGGCGGCCACATCGTGCACAGCAGCGAGTACCGCAACGGCGAACCGTTTCGCGGCCTCAGCGTTCTCGTTGTCGGCTTCGGCAACAGCGGCGGCGAGATCGCGATTGATCTCCACGAGTACGGTGCGCGCGTGGCGATGGCGGTGCGCGGCCCGGTGAACATCATCCCCCGCGAGATCCTCGGCGTCCCTGCAGTCGCCATCGGCATCGCGTTGAGCCGCTTGCCCGTACGTTTCGCCGACGCGCTCGCTGGGCCGCTCGTGCGGCTCGTGGTGGGAGACATCACCAGGCTCGGCTTCCGCAAGCTCCCGATAGGCCCCATCACGCAGATCAAGACGAAGGCACGAATCCCGCTCATCGACATTGGCACGATCGAACTGATCCGCGCGGGCCACATTGAGGTGCTCGGGGACGTACGCGAGATGAGCGAGACGCACGTGAGATTCGACGACGGGCGCTCGCGGCGCTTTGATGCAATCGTCGCTGCGACAGGTTTTCGCCCGCGGGTCGATCGCTTTTTGATGCCGCGGAACGATATCTTTGACGCGGAGCGAATGTCGTCACGGAGCGGACTGGAGACCCAGCCCGGGCTATACTTCTGTGGCTTTTCCGTCCTGCCGACGGGCATGTTGCGCGAAATCGGAATCGAGGCGCAACGGATCGCCGACAGCATCACGCGCCGTTCCGGCGGGGTCGGCTCAAGGGCGTAGTCCGTCCATCCGCAGATGGTGCCATGGAAATCGTTACCAAGAGATTCCTGCTCCGCGACTTCATCGACGACGATGAGCCTGCATTTCTCGCGTATCACGCCGATCCCCGCTCCATCGAATTCTATGCCACCGAGAACGCCCATCCCGGTCATGCCCGGCAACTTCTCGATACCTTCAGGAACTGGGCGCGAGAAGTTCCAAGACAGAACTATCAGCTCGCCATTGTTCAGCGCCGCGAACCGCACATGCTGGTCGGTTGCTGTGGGCTGCGCGGCGCCGCTTGCGTGGCGGGCCGAGCAGAGTGCGGCATAGAGCTGGCGCCGCAATTCTGGGGACGTTACGGATACGCCGTCGAGGCGATGCGCGCCCTCGTTGAGTTCGGCTTCGGTAATCTGGGATTGACGCAGCTTTACGGCAGTACGGTTAGCGCCAACGGGCGTATCGCGCGCCTGGTGAGTTCGTTCGGAGCGGTCGCAACAACGAAGCCTGCTCCCGCCTGGATGGCCGCCCGGGGTTGGAGCCAGATCGAGTGGCAGGTCACAAGAGCGCAATGGGAACGCGGCCGCTTAACGCGGCGCGCCAGCCGACCCGCCCACCGCCGGCAGGCCGGCGGCTGAAGTTTACTGTTCGCGCTGCGGGCCTCGCGGCGGTCAGCGCCCTTTTTCGGCGAAAGTCATACCTTCTAGCGGCAAGGAGGATCGATGTTCTTCGCTCTGTTGCTTGTTACGTTGCTGGTGGCTCTGGGTGTTTCCGCGCTCGTGGTGCGCATGTTTGCTCAGCCGCTCGACAGCATCCTCAAGCGCATCATCGCTGATGACATCAGCCTGGCCTGGCTCAAGTATCTCAAGTTTGCCATTCTCGTCGTCGGCGTCTCGGCTGGCGTGCGCATCTACGAAATAGAGAAATACATCACGCCGACCCGCTACGATAAAGAAGCTCATATCGTCCGGCTCACGCTGGAACGCATAGAGACGTTGCAAGGTATCGCGTGGATGTTACTGGTTTTCTTTGTTTTTGCGCTCATTGCCTATGTTATCGTCCGCATCGCGGAGCTGCGCCGGGGCCGTTCCGATGATTCGGCGCGACCCTGATCATACGCGTGCAGTAAATAACCGTCCGCCGGTCTGGACGGCTGGCCATTCGACCCGTCCCATCAGCGAATTTATCGCGCTGCTGCAAAGCGCGGCGATTACGATCGTCGGCGATGTACGCCGTTTCCCGGGCTCACGGCGCTATCCGCAATACAACCAGTCGTCGCTGATCGATTCGCTCGCGTCCGCCGGGATCGACTACCTTGCCTTGCCCGAGCTCGGCGGCCGTCGCAAACCGTGGGCGGACTCGCCGCACACCGCCTGGCGCAATGCGTCGTTTCGCGCCTATGCCGATTACATGGACACAGACGCGTTTCGGCAGGGCGTGGATCGCGTGCTCGCGCTGGCCGGGCATCAGCGTATGGCGCTGATGTGCTCGGAAGCAGTATGGTGGCGATGTCATCGTGCCCTGATCGCGGACTACCTCAAGGCGCGCGGCCACGCCGTCATTCATCTGCTCTCACCCGCCAAACACGAAGCGCATCCCTACACGTCCGCCGCGCGGATCGTGCACGGTCAACTCAGCTACGCCGAGGCGGCAAGCTGAGCGTGCCGCCCACTCCCGGCGTGTTGCCTGATAGAGCAGGTCGAGAGGAGAGAAATCCCTGGAGAAAACCATGAGCAACGCAGCGTTGAGCATCCGCGTATTCGGAATCTATCTGTTCTGTCTCGGCGCATTACTTATAATCATCCCCGGCGCCTTCCTGACGGTGTTCGGGTTTCCCGAGGCCGGCGAGGTGCTGGGGCGCGTCGCGGGTGTGCTGCTGGTAGTCCTCGCCTATTATTATGTGATGGCGTCGACCAGAGAGCTTGTCAGTTTTTATCGCTGGACCGTGCATGGGCGTCTGTCCGTATTGTTGTTTTTTATCGCGTTCGTGCTACTGGGGCTTGCGCCGCCGGTTCTTATTCTGTTTGGCGGCATTGATGCATCCGCGGCGCTGTGGACCGCGGCCTGTCTGCGTAAAGACCGCGCAGCCGGAACGCTTGCGCCAGGCAATCGGCGATGATCACGCGTTTGCCCATGCAACGTCGAGCAGCGTCGGTTAAACTCGCGTCAGACCGCTGGCTGGTCTCGATGACAGCAGTGTTGAGGAGAAATAGCCATGAGATTCGTTGAAGATATCCTGAATGCCAAAGGCCGCGACGTCTGGTTCGTCCCCCCCGACGCCACCGTATTCGATGCCGTGAAGATGATGTCGGACAAGGGCGTAGGCGCGCTGCTGGTAATGGACGGGGAGACCGTGGTCGGGATCGTGACCGAACGGGACTACGCGCGCAAAGTCATCCTCGAAGGCAAATCGTCGCGGCAGACGCCGGTGACCGAAGTGATGACCAAAAGAGTCCTTTACGTCGGCCCGGATCGGACCATCGAGGCGTGCATGGCGCTGATGACCGACAAACGCCTCAGGCATCTGCCCGTGGTGCACAACAAACGCGTGGTCGGCGTGGTTTCGATCGGCGACCTGGTCAAGGCCATCATTCAAGAACAGCAGGTTATTATCGATCAGCTGCAGGAATACATTGCGGGATGAAGAGGAAGAATCCAGGCGCGCAACGCACGCGCTGTGCCCTTGTCCGTGATCGCTGATTGATGCAGAGCAGCTCAGGCTGCCACACAATCGTCAAGAACGGGCTTTTCGCTCTGATTCTTACCATGCCGTGTGGCGCGCATGCCTCAATGGTGAACAACCATGCCCTACGACTTATGGTGACTCAAAAGGGTGTGCACGAAGAACAAGATCCGACATTACACCAATGCCTCGACAGCCTGAAAAAAGCCATTCTCCACGAGCCTCGAACACGACCGGTCATCATCACCGCGAAAACGGTGCAAGCGGATAGCGACGCCCTCACGATCGCCAAGTCGCTTGAGCGCCTTGAATTCAAGTCGGTGGAGGTGATGTTCAACGCAGGCGGCTGGACGTTGTATCCGCCTGTTCCGCACGATGCGGAGCTAACCAGTTGTCTCCCACTGACTGACGGCTACCGCCAGGTCAGCGGGCTCAGAAAAAGTTGGACAATCGCATTCGTGGGATTATGTGCGTTCAGTCTTCCGCTACCCTACCGCCGCAACCGGTATCGATGTTCGAACTGCCAATACATTTGGAAGCGGGACAGCTGATACGTACAAAAAATATCAATTGATTCAGCAGAGGGGAAAGCATTCATGAGAAACACGCTTATCGTCCTGGTCATTCTGTGCTCGGGCTGCGCGAGTTACGTTCGCCTGGCGGTCCGGCAAGGCTTGAGGAAATCGACCGCGCCGATATCGTGAAGGTGGCGGCGCGCAAGCCGGCGGCCAATTTCCCGGCGAGCATCGCGATCGCGCGCATTCAGGCGGAGGATTACGAGTCATACACGTCGGACGGCGTCGGTATGGGCAATTTCCGTGTGCTAACCACGCAGGAGCTGGCCACCGAAAGGCAGTTTCAGCACATCTCCGAATTGCCGTCCGTCCGCGGCGTCGCACCCATCAATCGATTGCTGCTGACATCTCCCCTCAAGTCCGTCGATGATCTGCGACTGGCGGCGGCGAACGTGCAGGCCGACGTGCTGCTGATCTATACGATCGATACCACGTTCAGGATCGAGGGGCGCGCGTATGGTCCGCTTTCCGTGATCTCGCTTGGATTGATCCCCAACCGCGACGCGCACATCACGTCCACGGCCTCTGCGATATTCAAGGACGTTCGCACGGGATTTGTATACGGGCTCGCCGAATCCACCGCTAAGGCATCCGGGCTGGCAAATGTCTGGAACACCCGCAGAACGATCGACCGAAAGCGTGTGGAAGCCGAACGCAAGGCGTTTAAGCGACTGATTCCCGAAATCAGCAAAACGTGGACCGGGATCGCCCGGCAATACGCCGCGAAAACGAAGCCGTAGGTCCACGCTGCGCGGATCGTGGTGATGCGAATAGTATCAGTGGTACAGCTCGCTGACCGACCCGCGTTGTAGCCGCAACGCGCAACCAAATACCAGACGAGCCAAAGAGGCACCCCGTGGCGCACAGCGTTCCCCTGATTACCACCGTCGCCGCCGGCCTGGGCCTTGCGCTGATCATGGGATTTATCGCCGCGCGCCTGAAATTGCCGCCACTGGTGGGCTATTTGCTGGCAGGCGTGATTCTCGGGCCCGCGACGCCGGGTTTTGTCGCTGACGTCGAGCTTTCGAACCAGCTTGCCGAGATCGGCGTCATGCTGCTCATGTTCGGTGTCGGCCTGCATTTTTCACTGGATGATTTGCTGGTGGTGCGAGGCATCGCCCTGCCCGGCGCCATCGTGCAGATCGCGGTCGCCACCGCGCTCGGCTGGGGTGTCGCCAGCCTGTGGGGGTGGGATTTCGGCGCGGGCATCGTATTCGGGCTTTGTCTGTCGGTCGCCAGCACGGTGGTGCTGCTCAAGGCGCTGGAGCGCAGCGGTGCGTTGGAGTCGCTCAACGGCCGTATCGCCGTCGGCTGGCTGGTGGTCGAAGATCTCGTTATGGTGCTGGTGCTGGTGCTGCTGCCGCCGCTTTCCGTATGGCTTGGCGGCGATGCGGCCGGGCCGGCCGATGCCGGCGGTGAACCGAACCTGCTCACCACACTCGCGTTTACGCTGGCCCGGGTGTCGGTATTTATCGCGTTCATGCTGGTTGTCGGCCGGCGCCTGTTCCCGTGGTTGCTGTGGCGCGTCGCCCGCACCGGATCCCGCGAGCTGTTTACGTTATGCGTAGTCGCGGCGGCTGTCAGCGTCGCCTGGGGCTCCGCCCAGCTGTTCGGCGTCTCGTTCGCGCTGGGTGCGTTTTTTGCCGGCATGATGATGCGCGAATCGGAACTGAGCCATCGCGCAGCTGAAGAATCCCTGCCGCTAAGGGACGCCTTCGCGGTGCTCTTTTTCGTGTCCGTCGGCATGCTGTTCGATCCCGAGGTGTTGATAGACGCGCCGCTCAAGGTACTCGTGGTCGTCGCGATCATCGTTATCGGCAAATCGCTGGCGGCATTTTTGCTCGTGCTCGCCTTCCGCTATCCGCTCAACACGGCGTTAACGGTTTCGGCCAGCCTGGCGCAGATCGGCGAATTCTCTTTCATCCTCGCGGGCCTCGGCATGACGCTGGGGTTGCTGCCGGACATCGGTCAGAGCCTGATCCTTGCGGGCGCGATGTTCTCGATCGCGCTCAACCCGCTGGTGTTTCTGGCCATCGCGCCGGCGCAAAACTGGATTCGCTCCCGGTCGAAACTCGCGCGCAAACTGGAACGCCGCGACGATCCACTGGCCGAGCTGCCAATGAGCATCGACCAGAAGCGGCTCACCGGGCATGTTGTGCTGATCGGTTACGGCAGAGTCGGCCGGCGCATCGGCGAATCGCTGACGGCCAATGGCATATCGTTCGTCGTCGCCGAGCAAAACCGGGAGATCGTCGAGCAGCTGCGCGAACAGGGCATACCCGCGGTTTCCGGCGACGCCGCCGATCCCGCCGTACTGATCCAGGCGCACATCGTACGCGCGCGCATGCTGGTGATTGCCGCGCCGGATAGCTTCAGTGCGCGCCAGATCATTGATTACTCCCGCACGCTCAATCCGAAGATACAGACGGTCGTGCGCACCCACAGCGAAGAAGAGGCCGCGCTGTTTCAGCGGGAGAGTGCCGGCCAGGTGTTTATGGGCGAACATGAGCTCGCGCTGGGCATGACGCGCCATGTGCTGGAATGGATGCGCGCCGCGAAAGCTTGATTTGTTGTGTTCATTATCGGAGGGTGATGCGATGAAGCTCTACCACAACCCCAGAAGCCGCGCGGCCATAGCCAAGTGGATGCTCGATGAGTGCGGCGCGGACTACGAACTCGCGCACATCGATTTCCAAAAGCGCGAGCACAAGTCGCCGGCGTTTCTCAAGATCAACCCTGCCGGCAAGCTGCCGGCGCTGATCGATGGCGACGCCAGAATCTTCGAGACCGCGGCGATCTGCCTTTATCTTGGCGACAGATTCCCGGACGCCAGACTCGCCCCTCGCGCCGATGCGTCGGAACGTGGCCGCTATCTTTCACTGATGGTTTATTCCACATCTCAGCTCGAACCCGCCATGGGCGACGCGCTGCTGGGCGTGGAGACTTTGGCCCAGCGGGGCTGGACGGATTTTGAGACGGTCAAGAACGTCATCGAAGGCGAGCTGGGCGACGGGCCTTATCTGTTCGGCGAGTGGTTCACCGCGGCGAACGTGGTGATCGGCTCCATGTTCATCTGGAAACAGATATGGGGCGGGCCGCCGGAACGCCCGAAGCTGGATGCATATGTGGATCGTCTGCTCAAGCGCCCGGCCGCAATGAAATTAGAGAGATGACTATCCAGGACATTACGATGACCCATGTCGCCTTTATCGGGCTGGGCGCGATGGGTTCGCGTATGGCCGCCGCGCTGCTCGATGCAGGATTTCCCTTGACGGTCTACAACCGCAATCCGGAACGTGCCCGGCCACTGGAAGCCAGTGGCGCCGTGCGCGCCCAGGCGCCGCGCGAGGCGGCGAGTCAGGCGGACATCGTTATCAGCATGGTAACCGACGAGGCCGCCTCGCGAGCCGTATGGCTGGGCGAAAAAACCGGCGCCGTGCACGGCCTGCGCGAAGGTGCTGTCGCGATCGAATCGAGCACGCTCACCCCCGAATGGGCACGGTCGCTTGCCAAGGAGATCACCAGACGCAACGCAGAGTTCCTCGACGCCCCGGTGGCGGGCACGCGGCCCCAGGCCGAGGCGCGTCAGCTGATATATCTGGTGGGCGGCGCAGCGCACACCCTGGAGCGGGCGCGCGACGTGCTGTCCGCCATAAGTGCCGCGATCCACCATGTCGGCGCGGTGGGTAACGGCATGCTCATGAAACTGGCCGTCAACGCGCTTCTCGGCATCCAGACGGCGGCGATCGCCGAAGTGCTGACGTTGCTGAGGAAATCCGGCATCGATTCGACGAAAGCGCTCGAGACTTTGGGCGCCCTGCCCATCGCCAGCCCCGCGATGCTGCGTGCCGGCGGTCTGATGGCCGCACGCAACTTTGCGCCAAATTTCCCGATCGATCTGGTGGAGAAGGATTTTTCGTATCTGTTGAAAACCATAGAGGGCGTCCGTATGCGGGCTCCGCTGGCGGCGGCCGTGCGGACGCTTTGCGCGCGGGCCCGTGAGGCGCGGTTGGGAGATGCAGATATTTCCGCCATCGTGCGGATGTATGAGCTGGATGGGGATCACACTGAACAGCCTTCCTCGGCTTGAGTGTCACTGCCTTGGACGTGGTCGCGTCTGACGGGCAACGCTACTCCTTCGTGCTCACGTGTCATCCGGCTACGCCTTGCCGGGCTGTCCAGTCCGTAAATGCACGCTTGCAGGACGCTGGGGGCGGCGCGCTGGCGGTCGGTTTTCTGCTGCAAGGCGACCTCAATCGATTGCGTGTTCCGCCGCCTGCCCGGCCGCGCCGCGCCGATCGCTTATGGACGCACACGTGTTTCGAAGTGTTCGTTGGCCTGCAAGGACAATCGGCATATTACGAATTCAACCTGTCGCCGTCGGGCGAGTGGGCTGCCTATGCGTTTCGCCGGTATCGTGATCCGGCGCCGATCGATGCGACGCGATTAGCGCCGGCCATTCAGGCAAAACTGACAGACACAACGTTGACGCTGAACACCACGCTCTCAGTGAACAATCTGCCCTTGATCACGCCGCATGCGCCGTTGATGATTGGCATCTCAGCAGTGATCGAAGACGACAACGGCGTGCTTTCCTATTGGGCGTTGAAGCATCCGCCCGGCAAACCCGATTTTCATCACGCCGACGCCTTCGCGCTGGCGCTGCCGCCCGCGCAGGCCTGGCCGCTGCGTTAATCATCGAGTTCGCCTTCGGCGCCAGACAGGGATTTTGACCCTCGGCGGCGCTGGAATCACGGTAAACTGCGTCTGTCTTGTCGCAGTGTGTTCGAGGGGAAAACGACATGAAGTTCGGCATCGACCGTTTGCTGGAGGAACGCGGCTTGCGCAAACCGCTGGCCGGCAAACGCATCGCGCTGCTCGGCCACCCGGCGTCGGTCACGCGCGATCTCTTGCATGCGCTGGATGCGCTGGCCGCCTGCGAAGATTTGAACCTGACCGCCGCGTTCGGTCCCCAGCACGGTCTGCGCGGTGACAAACAGGACAACATGATCGAGTCGCCGGACTTCAACGATCCCGCGCTGGGCATTCCTGTGTTCAGCCTTTACGGCGGAGTGCGCCGCCCGACGGCGTCCATGATGGACACGTTCGACATTCTGCTCGTAGACCTGCAGGATCTGGGCTGCCGAATCTACACGTTCATCACCACCCTGCGCTACGTGCTGGAAGCGGCCGCGGCGCATGGCAAGACCGTGTGGATACTGGATCGCCCCAATCCGGCGGGACGGCCGGTCGAGGGGCTACGGCTCAAATCGGGCTGGGAAAGCTTCGTGGGCGCGGGGCCGCTGCCCATGCGCCACGGGCTGACCCTGGGCGAACTCGCGCGCTGGTTTGTGCACACGCAGCACCTGGACGTGGACTACGAGGTCATCACGATGCAGGGCTGGCAACCGTCGACGGCGCCGGGTTATGGCTGGCCGCTTGGCAAACGCGCCTGGATCAATCCCAGCCCGAACGCGCCCAATCTATCGATGGCGCGCTGCTACGCCGGCACCGTGATGCTGGAAGGCACGACCTTGTCCGAAGGACGCGGCACCACGCGCCCGCTGGAGCTGTTCGGCGCGCCGGATATCGACGCACGCGCAATCATCGCCACCATGACCGCGCTCGCGCCGCAATGGACGCGCGGCTGCCGGTTGCGGGATTGCTGGTTCGAGCCTACCTTCCACAAACACGCCGGCAAGCTGTGCGCGGGCGTGCAGGTTCACGTCGACGATCCGGCTTACGATCATGCAGATTTCAAGCCGTGGTGGCTGATGGCGCTGGCCTTCAAGGCCTTGCGAAAGCTGCATCCCGACTATCCGCTGTGGCGTGACTTCGCCTATGAATACGAGCACGATCGGCTCGCCATCGATCTCATCAACGGCAGCGAGCTGCTGCGCGAATGGGTGGACGATCCTGCCGCGGCTCCAGAAGATCTCGACGCGCTCGCCGCGCCCGATGAAGCGTCGTGGCGTGATGAACGCGAACCGCTGATGCTTTATCGTTGAGACATACGTGACATGGACTTTCCACTCGACCTTCGTTTCAAGCTGCTTGCGATTGCCCAGCAAATTTCCGTCACGGATGCGGCCAGGCGCGTAATCTTCTATGTCCGGCAGAAGGCATTCCGGCTTAAGGAAGCTGTGACGGTTTACGCGGATACGGCCCAAGCGAGGGCTTTGTATCAGATCAACGCAGATCGCGTGTTCGACATCTCGGCGCAATACAATATCGACGATTCGCAGGGCACACGGCTGGGCGCGGTGCAACGCCGTGGCATGCGTTCGCTATGGCGCGCACATTACGAAATCATGAGAGAAGATCAACCATTTATGGTCGTGCGCGAGGAGAACCCGTGGGTCAAGGTGCTCGACGGCCTGCTCGACTCGATCCCCGTCGTCGGCATGTTCACCGGCTACCTGCTGCATCCGTCGTATCTCGTCACGCGCGTGGATAACGGCGCGGCGGCTTTGCGTGTGACCAAGCAGCCGGCATTCTTCGAAGGCCGCTATCGCGTCGAACGTCTTGACACGCTCGACGAGGACGCGGAACGGCTCGCGGTACTGGCCTTACTGATGATGCTGTTGCTCGAGCGTCAGCGCGGTTAGCGCATCATGCGCATACGCTTAGCGCAGCGTTGACTGAAAGACGAATGTTCAGCCATGAGCAAGCCCGGCGAAACATATAGCCGCATCTACGCCGTCGCCCGGCAGATTCCCGCGGGTAAAGTTTCAACCTATGGCGACGTAGCGAAGCTCGCCGGCTTCCCGCGACAGGCGCGTCTGGTCGGTTATGCCCTGCACGCCCTGCCGCCGCACAGCACCGTGCCCTGGCACCGCGTGGTGAATGCAAAAGGCGGTATCAGCACCGGACGTGGTCGCAACGGCGCGGACTCGGAGCAGCGGATTCGATTGGAAGATGAGGGAGTCGAGTTCGGTATCGACGGCCGCATTTCGCTGAAGCGCTTCCGCTGCGTGTCCGACTTCCGTAGCTGATAATGCCGGATGCAACCTACAACACCGATGCGTGGTGGCTGATCCGCAAAGTCGTTTTTGACAATCCTGTTGAAGTGCAGAACAATCCAGCTGTAGGAAGCCAGAGTCACGATATTTTCTGTGTCGCCTGCTCCCCGGGGGCAATCATGCTGATTGATACCTTGCATCGCTCACGAGACGCAATCATTGCGGCGGGGCGCCAATACGGTGCTCGACGTATACGTGTATTCGGCTCGGTGGTGCGTGGCGAGGAACGCCCTGACAGTGACATCGACTTTCTGGTCGATTTTCCGCCAGGCTACGATTTGTTTGCCCAACGTCTGCCGCTGGTGGAACGGCTGGCGGAAATTACCGGGCGCAGGGTTGATCTTGTCCCCGAGCATGAGTTGAACCCGCATCTTCGCCGCTATGTGCTAGAAGAGGCCATCGACTTGTGAAGAAAGTCTGGTCGCCTTACGCGCGGCATATTCTCGATACCATCGCCAAGATTCGGCGCATCGAAGCGCGCGGCGACCTGCGTCAGGACGAAGTGCTGTACGACGCGACCTTGCGCAATCTGCAAACCCTTTCGGAGGCGACACAGCATCTCCCTGACGAATTGAAACAACAACATCCGGCCATCCCCTGGAAACAGATCAGTGGCTTTCGCAACATTCTGGTACATAACTATCTGGGTGAAATCGATTCGCAAACCGTGCTCACGGTGGTACAGCAATACCTGACGCCACTGGAGAAGACCGTGCAGGCCATGCTTGAGAACAGTGCCGGAGATACTTGATGAACAGTACTTCGATTGTCTCCCGTGTACGGAGCTTCTGCACGACCTTGCGCGGTGACGCCGTGGACTTATGGCGATTATCTGAAGCAGTTTACCTATCTGATCTTTTTGAGAATGGCAGATGAGTACGGCTAGACGGTGCGACGCCGTGGCATGCGCTCGCTGTGGCGCGCGCATTAGGAAATAAGAAAAGATCAACCATTCCTGGTCGTGCGCGAGAAGAATCCGTGGGTCAAGTTGCATCATGCAGGCGCCTATGCGGCGTTGACTGAAGCGGTTGTTCAGCCATGAGCATGCCCGGCGAAACCTATAGCCGCATCTACGCCGTCGTCCGGCAGATCCCCGCGGGCAAAGTCTCTACCTATGGCGACGTGGCGAAACTCGCCGGCTTTCCGCGACAGGCCCGCCTGGTCGGTTACGCACTGCACGCGCTGCCGCCGCACAGCACCGTGCCCTGGCACCGCGTGGTGAATGCAAAAGGCGGTATCAGCACCGGACGTGGTCGCAACGGCGCGGACTCGGAGCAGCGGATTCGATTGGAAGATGAGGGAGTCGAGTTCGGTATCGACGGCCGCATTTCGCTGAAGCGCTTTCGATGGTCGGTTGAAGTCAATGCTGTCTGAAAGTTCGGCGAGTGCCCGGGAAACTCAATGTGGAGCCGTTAACTGGAGGAGTCGCCTTTGACAACCTTGTTGCCGTGTATAAGAATGCGATTAAAAGGTAACTATTAGCATAATAAGACGTAGGTCCGGGTTATACACACGGCGTGGGCAACCAAATGCGACCTATTGGGGCGTCGGATTAATAGTGGGGCCGCGTTAGGAATGACAGGTGACGGAGCGCTTCAGTCAAGGAAGTTTCGGAGCGTCTCCGCGTATCCAGCCACAGCCTATATAAGTGGGCGAAGGCAGTGAGGCCGACCAAACGGGAACAGCGCTCAGAGGAGCTGCTCGAGGCGAAGCGGGAGAATTTAAAGCTGCGCGCTGAGCTGCGCCCGCACTCAGGAAGAGCGGGACATCCTAAAAAAAGCCGCCGCGTACTTTGCCAGAGAACCCGAGTAAGGTACGCGTTCATCAATGCACATAGTCACGAGCATGGTATCGGGACGAGGTGCCGGGTTCTGTGCGTGGCGAGAAGCCGCTCTGCTGATGGCGGTGCAGCCACGTCGTCCGCGGCAACCGGTGCTCGTGCATTCCGACTAAGGCTCTCTGTATGGTAGCGACGACTGGCTACGTTTTTGTCGCGTGCACAATCTCGAGCCGAGCATGGGTCGACGTGGCAACTGCTGGGGCAATGCTGTCGCCGAGTCGTTCTTCAGCAGTCTGAAAAAAGAGCGGATACGCAGGAGAATCCACAAACACCGCAAGTCGCCAGCGCGGACATCTTCGATTACATCGAAATGTTCCACAATCGAATCCGACGTCATAGCCATCTTGGCGGCGTCAGCCCAGAGGCGTTTGAACGCGCCTCAAATGTCGGCCTCTGAATGTCTGCGTTACCGTCGGAAGTCCATCTCAAGTAATAAGGTCTCCACGAAAACGGGGCAACTCCACACTTGCTATCTTAACTCCAATGGGGTCCGAATTCCGTGTCAATATCCAGCGACGATACAGCCACAATTCCTAATGAACCTACCGCGCTTGCCACGTGGTTTGCCGAAGCTGTTCGAAGTGAACTTGAAACGCTGGAGAAAGACGGAGGTGAGCAGCGCTTTGAACTCTTGTCGGGGAAGCTCCTTGAGGCTACCGGACAGACCCAAGCTGTTGTTCACTTTATTGTAGCTGATGGCACCCGGCTCCCAGAAGATGGAGTCGGGCGGCTTAAGACCGACGGTGAGGAGTACACTGCCTCCGTTATTGGCCAACAGGCCGACCGGATTCAGCTTCAACTTGAAGGCAAGACCCCTATTCCGCCAGGCATTCCGCGGGCGATGCTTACCATCGACGACACGGCATTGTTACGCAAGCTTGCTGAAGTATTGGAAGAAACTGCTCAGTCTGCTGATGTTGCGCCTATGTCCGTAACAGTCTTTCACCCCGAACGCGCAACGGTAGGCGCACGCCAGCTACCCACCGTAAAGGCCCTTAACAAGCTTCTGGGAGAACTGCGTTGGGTTCTCGAGAAAGCATGCGGCTCATCATGCACATACATTTGGGGCCCGCCAGGCACTGGAAAGACATACGCAATCGCTCATCTGATTGCTGCGCTGATAGAGCTTGGCGAAAGGGTACTCGTTACCAGCCACACGCACGCGGCTGTTGATCAAGCCCTATTTGCAGCAGTCAAAAACGACAGTGACCAACCTGGACCACTCGCCGGACATCCCACGATTGATGACGGCAAGATTTTGCGGATCGGACGTACTACCGACCGTAAGATTCCAGACAGTGTGCGGCTGGACAAGGTATTAGCGTCAAAAGCCAAGGAATTGGAAGCCGAGATCTTGGAGCTTGAAAGAAACGCGAAGCCCCTGACCGAGCAGCGCGCCAGATGCCGCTCAGGAATCGCGGAATGGGAAAAGGTAAGTCAGATTAGACAGCGACTCAACGAAGTGCAGAAGAAGATTGGCGAAGCTCAATCAGATATGGCGAGATCCGAGCAGGTGGTGCGGGCAGCCAAAGCATCGCTACAGCAGGGTCAAGAAGAGCTCGCACGCGCACAGCGTGCTTGGTTTCGTCGGGAGGCAAAGTCCCAACAAGCGCGCATGCGGATAGATGAGGCAAAAGGGCAATTACGTAAGGGTGAAGAGGTGCTTAAGGCCACCAAGGAGGATGCAGAGAAGGCGCACGAAGCACTGCGTGATGTTGAACGAATGCACGCCATCCAGAAGGGCGTTTGCGAGGCGCTTCCTCCGCAGAATCAACTTGCGGAGAAGCTGTCCGCCCTTTCTCGTGTGCTAGGTGAAATCGAGGAACGGATCGGCGCCCTGCAAGACGAGATATCAGCGCTTGAAACAAAACTCATCGCAGATGCCCGGGCTATTTTCTGCACCCTGACAAAAAGCTACATGGGGAAACAACTCGACGAACAGACCTTCGACGCGGTCATAGTGGACGAGATATCGATGGCGCTACCTCCGCTAATCTTTCTGGCCGCGGGCAGGAGTACGCAGCGTGTCATTCTCGTAGGTGATTTTCTCCAGTTGCCGCCGATCATCCGAAGTGACTCTACTATAAGCAGCGATAGGTTACGCACAGACATCTTTCGCCTTGCTGGAATCGAACGCGATATGAAACCGGTCGATCACTGTGCTGTGCTGGCGAAATTGTCGACGCAACGCCGCATGTTGACGCAGATCGCGGATGTGGCGCGCCACCTGGTTTACACGCGGGCCGGAGGCCTCGAAGATCATCCATGCGTTAACACGAGGGAGAAACCGGAATGGCTTGACTTTCTACCAGATACGCCGCTGCTTATTGTGGATACCGCGGATCTGCACTGTTGGACCGGTAAGCAACCGGGGAGTCTCAGCCGTTTTAATTTCTATTCAGCCACTGTGGCTGTTGAGTTGGCGGCTATGGCTGCTGCCAAGGTTTCGAAACCGGCCGATGGCGCGCCGCTTCCCATCGGGATCGTGACCCCTTTCGCCGCACAGCGGCGTCTGCTTGCCAAGTTAATCAAAGATATGAACCTCGACCAATGGGTATTTTTCGGTACTGTTCACACGTTTCAGGGAAGCGAAGCCGAGCTTATCGTATTCGACTGCGTGCTCGATGAGCCCTATTGGTCAGCCCGACTGTGTACCCCCTCTAGCGCACCTGAAGTCAAGCGCGACTTAAACGTCGCTGTCACGCGGGCCAGAAGCAAATTTGTCTTTATCGGTTCATCGGAGTGGCTGAACAAACACGCGAAATCGGCGAGCGGTCTGGGCCAAATGTGGTCTTTTCTAAAGGACCGCGCTGATCTCGTGTCGGCGGCTGAACTGGTTGAAGCCAACTTCGCACATCATCTTGCCCATCAGGCCAAAGATCAGCAAGCGTGGCGTATGCCACACGCTGGCGACGGTCCAGCACATGAAATCTTGGACGAAGCAAACTTCTTTGACCGCTTTGCCGCAGATGTTACGGCGGCATCGAGAATGATATTTGGGCTGGTCCCGTTTTTTGGGGAATATCGCTGGCCAAGAATTCAACCCCTCTTCAACGATGCTCTAGCACGCGGAGTAGAAGTGACACTGGTTACACCCCCACTTTCGGAAGTGGAAAATAACCGTGACTATGTAGACAAAGCGATTAAGAATCTGCGCGATTCCGGCGCAATTGTAATTTCCGCTGGAGGCCTACACGGCAAAGACGTCATTCTTGACGAGAAGATCCACTATACGGGTAGCCTAAATTGGGCCAGCCATAGGGGCCGCGACGAAATAATGCATAGGACCAACAGCCCGAAGCTCGCCAAACTTGTACTGCAATACATGCAAGCAAAATACATACGCAGAGCGGCAGTGCATGAGGATGGCGCGCCTCGAGTTTGTCCTGAGTGCGGGGGCCAGACGCATGTTGTAAACCAACGGAGACAGTACGGCTCTTGGGATCATCAGGCAATGAAGGTCGGCTGCGCTAATCCTGATTGTCAAAGGTATCTCCGTAACATAGATGAGCGACCACCATTCAAGGAGATTCCAAGATGCAAGGTGGACGGCTGCACGAAATATCGCCGCGTCCGTCGTGGAAAAGGCGAGGTGTGGCAATGTCCAAAGCACCCTAAGCAATGTCCAACAGAAAAAGCGGTCCCAGGAGATCCAGGATCGCTTAAGTCACAAAGGGAGAGTGCTAAGAAGAGATTGTAAGTTATCAATATCGTCATTGCCTGGTGAGCTGGCGACAACTGACCACCAATCCCGCCCTTGTGCTAGTGTCGATTCGGCACCATGCTGATTTCCGGTGGCATCGATGGATGAATCTCGCGCATTCGCGCTGCTCTCGTGCCGGGAGGCCGTGGAGCGCCTGTGTGATACGGC
>JBOIDC010000050.1:0-31604 GCA_050740315.1 Gammaproteobacteria bacterium
CCGGCATGGCCCAGTACTGCCGCGACCGCGCCGATCACGAGACTCAACCCGATCATGACCGGCAGCCGGTCGGTGAGCAGGTAAGCGGCCGCCGGCGGCGCGATCAATAATGCGACCACGAGAATGCTGCCGACTGCCTCGAACGAGGCCACCGCCGTCACGGCCGTCAAAGTCATCAATAGATAATGCATGACTCTGGCGTTAACGCCCATGGTCGTCGCGAGCGCCGGATCGAACGCGCTGATCTTCAGTTCCTTGTAAAACAGCGTCACAAATACAAGATTAAGCAGAAAAATCGCGGCCAGGGTGAGCGCGACGCGCGGCACGGCCGCGCCGGCCAGCGAAATGGTGTCCAGCGGCGTGAATTCGATGGCGCCGTAAAGCACGCAATCGGCGTCCAGATGGACCTGCTCGGCGGCCTGCGCGATCAGCACCAACCCCAGCGCAAACAGCCCGGTGAACACCACGCCCATCGAGGCGCCTTCGTCCACCTTGCCGTAGCCGCGCACCCATTCGGTGAACAGCGCGGTGAGCACGCCGGCGACGACCGCGCCGATGAACATCGGCGCGCTGGTCAATTTACCACTGACGATGAACGCCACCGCCAGCCCGGGCAGCACCGCGTGACTGATGGCGTCGCCCATCATGCTCATCTTGCGCAGTACCAGAAAACAACCCGGCAGCGCGCAGGCCATCGCGCACAATACACCGACCACGACGATCCAGCCGTCCAGATACCCGTCCCAGCCCGCCAGGGCTTGCCACATTTGAGCGAACGGTTCAGGCATGGGAACCGATTTCCACGCCGCCCTCGCGAACGGGCACGATTTCATGCGGGCTGGCCGGCACCGCGGGAGGCCGATCGCCGCGTTCAAGCAGCGCCTCGAGTTCAGCGATCATCTCGGGCGACAACACATGTTCGATGCGATCGGCGTCCCGATCCACGTGGTTGGGCGCGATGTCCGCGTAGCTGATCAAATAAACCTCCCACAGCCGATGGTTGCGCACCACCCGCGCGGCTTCGATGCGACCTCTCGTACTCAGCGCCCAGCGGCTTTCCCCCGTCGAATGGACGAGGCCCGCGCGCGTCGCCCGGCGCAGGATGCGCTTGAGCTTCGCCGGCCCCCAGGAACGCCGCAGCAGCAGCTCGTCAAACGCCACGCCGCGCGCCAGGGCATGGCTGTCGGCGCCGCCGCGCGCCTCCTGCGCCTCGTACATCGCCCGCAGCAGATGCTGGTCATCGACTCTGCGATTGAGCCGCCGTCGGCGAAGCCACCGTGAGGCGATGCCGCGCCTGGGCGCCAGCAGCATGCTCAAAACGAAAGCGCCAACCGCGACCAGTACGATCATCGCCCCGGATGGCAGCCCCGGAAACAGCGCACTCACCAGTGCGCCCAGCGCCGCACTGCCGGCGCCGATGACGGCCGCCATGCAGGCCATGGGCGCCAGCCGGTCACTCCAGAACCGCGCGGCCGCCGCCGGGACAATCAGCATCGCAATGATCAGGATCGCGCCGACCGCCTGCAGACCGACTACGACGATCATCACTACCAGCCCCGCCAGCACCGCATCCAGCGCTGTCACCGGCCAGCCCTGTCCATGTGCGAAGCCGGCATCGAAACACAGCAGCCTGAACTCTTTGAACAGCAGCGCGCAGGCGATGACGACCAGACCCGCGGCTGCGGCGATGAACCAGGCGTCGGCGGCGATCATGGAGGCGGTGCTGCCGTAGATATAGGTCTTGAGCCCCGCCGCCGAGCCCGCGCCCATCTGCTGGATCACGCCCAGTACGGCCACGCCGGCGCCGAAGAACACGCTTAAGGTTATACCCAGGGCCGCATCCTCCTTGAGGCGCGTGTAACGGCGAATGACCAGGATCGTCAGCGCACCGGCCGCGCCCGTCAGCGCGGCGCCCGTCAGCAGCACCGGCAGTGATTTTTCGGCGGCGCCAGCCAGGCTGGCTAGCACGAACGCCAGGCCGACGCCAGGCAGGGTCGCGTGGCTGAGCGCGTCACCCAGCAGCGCGCGCTTGCGCAGTAACATGAAGGTGCCGATCACACCCGCCGCCAAACCCAGCACCGTCGCGGCCAGCACCACCAGTCGCGTGTTGTATTCGCTTAAGCTCAGTACCCGCAGAAGGGCGTCTAATTCAGGCATCTGACTCATCGCCGCGGGTCAGCGCCTCGGCGGCGTCGCTTAGCAAGGTGAGTTTGCCGCCGTAGGTCTTGCGCAAGTTATCCTCGTTGAACACTTGGTCGGTCGGTCCGTGCGCGACCACCCGCATGTTCATCAGGATCACGTAGTCGAAGTATTCCCGCACCGTTTGCAGATTGTGGTGAACCACCAGCGCCGTCTTGCCGGTCAGACGCAGGTCGTGCAGCAGACCTACGATCGCCTTCTCGGTCGCGGCGTCCACCGCCGCGAAGGGCTCGTCCATCAGATACAGGTCCGCCTCCTGTGCCAGCGCCCGCGCCAGGAACGTGCGCTGCTGCTGCCCACCCGAGAGCTGGCTGATCTGCCGGTCGGCCAGCTCGGCGATGCCGACGCGCTCCAGCGCCGCGCGCCCGGCTTCGCGGTGTTTGCGCGTCACGGGCAGGCACCAGCCGATCTTGCCGTAACGCCCCATGGTCACGACGTCCAAGGCGCTGACCGGGAAATCCCAGTCGACGCTCTCGCGCTGAGGCACGTAACCAACGCGGCGCCGGCCTTTTCGATAGGGCTCGCCGAACACGCGCACCCGTCCGGACACCCGGGGCACCAGGTCCATGATCGCCTTGATGAGTGTGGTCTTGCCCGCGCCGTTGGGACCGACCACGCCGACCAGCCGGCCCTCGGGCACCTCCAGCTCCACGTCCCACAGCACGGGCTTGCGATGATAGGCCACGGTCAGATCCTGGATCGCCAAGGGCGCGGGAGCAGCCGCTTGTGATCCCGGCGTGGCCCGGCCCTGCAATGTTTTAAAGCGGTCGTATCCGCGCGCGATGATGGCTGGTTTATTCATGAGTGTTCAGCTTCCCCCGCATGCCACGCGCCGGCGCGTCGCCGCCCAGCGCCCGCGCCACGGTGGTGAGGTTGTGATCCAGCATGCCGATGTAGGTGCCCTCGTAGCTGCCCTCGGGCCCCATGGCGTCGGAGAAAAGTTCGCCGCCGATCTCGACCTCGTGGCCCCGGGCGTGGGCGCCTTCGATCAGCGCCTCGATATTCTGCCGCGAGACCGTGGTCTCGACGAATACCGCCGCCGTCCCGGTCTCGACGATCAGGTCGATCAGATCGTTGATCCGCTTGAGTCCCGCCTCGGACTCGGTCGAGAGACCCTGCACGCCCTGCACGTCCAGACCATAGGCCTTGCCGAAGTAGTTGAACGCGTCGTGCGAGGTGATCAGCAGCGGCTCGTCGTCGCCCCCGGAACCGGGAATGGTGGCGATGCGTTGCAGGCCGTACTCATGCAGCGCCGCCAGCTGTTTTTGATAACGCTCGGCATTGCGCTCATAGTAACCGGCGTTGCCCGGATCGAACTGGGCCAGCGACCGGGCCACGACCTCGACGGCCCGCGACCAGGCGCTGACATCCATCCACACGTGCGGATCGTGGTGGCCCTGCGCCTCGATCAGGTAATCGTCGTCGAGCAATTCGGTCACCGCGTACACCGGCTTGCTGCGGGCGACCGCAATGAGCGTATCGGTCATGCGCCCCTCCAGCAGCAGACCATTGTAGAAGATAATGTCCGCATCCCGCATCTCCACCACGTCGTCGCGCGTGGCCGTGTACAGATGCGGATCCACGCCCGGCCCGATAATCACGCTGACCTCCGCCTTGTCGCCGGCGACGTGCTCCGCGATATCGCCGACCATCCCCACGGTCGTAACGATTTGGTAGGGCGTGTTGCCGGAAGCCCTGTCGGGATTGTCGCCGGTGTCCGGCGTGCACGCGCCAACCGCGATGGCAAGCAGCAGGGCCGCAAAGTATGCGGTTGTTCTCATCAACTTGGCTCTGTTCGTACGCCTTCCCATCTGAGATGCTGCTGGTCCTCGGCGCGGGTGGCTTCCAGAATCTCAAGGATCTTGGTGCGCTGCGGGGTTACTTTGAGTCCCGCCTTCTTAAGTTCGTGAATTTCCATAAGCCACTCCAATAGAAACGATTTCATGCGGGCTCGGTGGGACAGCCGGGTGCTGGTCGTCCCGCTCAACGAGTGTTTCAAGTTCACTGATCATTTCCGGCGACAGCACGTGCTCGATCCTGTCCGCGTCGCGGTCCACGTGCTGGGGCGCAATATCGGCGTGCGTGATCGGGTACATCTCCCACAAGCGGTGGTTGCGCACCATCCGGATCGCCTCGTCCTCGCCGCGCTCCGTGAGCGCCCAGTGTTTGTCCGCCGTCGGCCGCAGCAGAGCGTCGCGTTCGGCGCGGGGCAGGATGCGCGCGAGCTTGCCCGGCTCCCGTGAACGCCACCGCAACCATCGGCAACAGACGATCGGTCCAGCCACCGCCGCTGGGATGATCAGGATCAGGCCCACCGCCTGCAGTCCGACCACGACGACGACCGCCACCAGTCCGGCCAGCATCACATCCAGCGCCCCCACCGGCTGTCCAGTGGCGAAGCCGGCGTCCATGTTCGGATTGGAAAGTACTGTGACAGGCCGTGGCGGTGATCAGACGCTCACGAGCAGGCCCGTCACGTAGAGAACGGCTACCCCGGCGAGGATGCCGCCAATGCTCGCCGGGTAGAGCGTCCGGCCGGCCGCGTCGCGTATCGAGGGGACGAGCTGGACGATCACCTGGACGATCGCCCCGATCCCGATCCCGAGCAGAAAGACCGTAATCTCGGCGTTGTAGGCAGAGGCGCCGATGAACGCACCGAGGATCGCGGGCGCTCCGGCGATCAGGCCGAGCGCCGCGAGGCGCCCGAGCGAGGGGCGGGGCTTGCTCGCGAGCGGCGCGACGATCGCGAGTCCCTCGGTTGTGTTGTGAAGGGCAAAGCCGAAGACCAGGAAGGCCCCGAGCGGCAGGTCGCCAATCGCGTAGGCCGCGCCGATCGCTAGCCCCTCGCCGAGATTGTGCAGGCCGATCCCGATCGCGACGAGCAGCGAGAGCTGAAAAGCTCCGGCGCCGGCGGCCTTGGCGCGCTCCCTGCGTCCGCGCAGGAAGCGATCGATCGCGACGAGCGCGAAGTAGGCGAACGCCGCGCCGATGAAAAGCAGCTCGACGCCGCCGAAGGCGCCGGCGCCCTGCTCGGCGATCTCGGTGCCTTCGAGGTAGGCGTCGACGGCGAGGAAGCCAAGCAGACCGATCGTGGCGGCCATGAAGATGCGGATCCAGTGCTCGCGCACCCGGCGCAGAAAGGGTAGGAACAGCATTCCGAGCGCGACCGGGATGACCCCGACGTAGGTCCCGAGCAGCACCATCAGCCCGTGGAAGCCGCCGTCGGCCTGCGGGGTCGCGACGGCCACGTCGATCTCGTGCTCGATCGTGGCGCCTGTGGACGTCACCATCGTGATGAGCACCGGCGAGCCCTCCTGCCATGGATAGTAAAGTTCGAGCGTGCTCGTGCCGAGCCGACCGATGCTGCCCTGCTCACTCTCGGTGAAGTCGACGTAGGTGTCGTTGACGAACACCTGGGCTACCTCGACCGGGTCGGCACCGACGTTTCTCAGTGTGAGCTCGATCTCGTCCGGTCGCAGCACGGTCTGCTCGACCGCGAGATCTTCGGCGGGCACCCCGCGCCGCTCGCCGAGCGTGTCGCCACCGACCGTGAGCAGCGCGGCGAGCGCCGCGGCGATCAGGACGAGCGGAACCAAACCAAGCACCCACGCGGGCGCGCGGGCGAGAGGGCCGCTGTCGGCGGCCCGATGGCGGGGATCAGTCTGTATTTCCATCAGGTGACCTCGAAGAAGCCCATCCAGCCGAGCTCGGCGAACTCGGACTTGTGGGCGTGGAACATGTACTGGCCGGGAAATTTGTAGCGGAACTCGCAGATCCCGCGCTCGGCCTGGCCGAGCACGATGGTGTCAGTGTAGTCCCTCGGCTCGAGCTTCGTGCCCGTGGGGTAGTAGTCGAAGAAGTTGGCGTGGATGTGGAACGAGTTGATCGGGTCGAACTCGAGGATGTTCAGCAGGTAGATCCGCACCAGTTCGCCACGCCGAACCTGAATCGGCTCGTGATGGTGGTGGAAGGCTACGGTGTTGACCGCATAGATCTGGTTGCCCTGGAAGTCGAAGTTGGTGTTGAAGCCGTTCATCACCATGATCATCTCGTCGGCCTCGGGGCGGTCCTGCCTGGGATCGACGATGAACCCGCCGTACATCCCGCGCGCGATGTGCTCGGCGAGCGGGCCGGCGTGGCAGTGATAGAGGTGGAACCCGAAGGGCTCTGCGTCGAACTCGTAGGTTGTGCTCCGCCCCGGCATGATGAGCCCCTCGGCGTTGTTCGGGACGCCGTCTTCCTCCGCCGGGTGGATGCCGTGGAAGTGCATCGTGTGGGGCATCGGTGCGCCGTTTGTGAAATGTATCCGCAGGCGGTCTCCCTCACGGCAGCGCAGCGTCGGCCCGGGCACGCGCCCGTCGTAAGTCCAGGCCGGGTAGTGGATCCCCGGGGCAATCTCGATTTGCTTGTGGGAAGCGACGACCTCCCACTCGCGCAGCGTCCGGCCGTCCGCAAGTTGTCGAGTCTTGCCCCAGTCGAAGTCGCGCAGGATTTCGGTCGGGTTAAAGCCGTTGGCCGCGTGGTCGACCGTGCCCCCGTGCTGCATGGTTGGCCCCATGTGACCGCTGTGCGGGCCGCCCATGTAGTGGCCACCGGCCTCCCGAGCGGCAGCGCCGGCGTTCGTGGTGCGCAGGAATGGCAGAGCCGCCCCCGCCCCAGCGGCGCCCAAAAATCGCCGGCGGCTCACTAGTTGTCGTAGATAAAAGTTTTTCATGAAGCAAATCGCTCCAATCCTGGAAAACCTTGGGTTCTACGTGATAAGGGCTTAGTTCTCATAATCACGCTCACTTCGCCCTTATCGCCGGCGATGCGCTCGACGATGTCGCCGACCATCCCCACAGTCGCTACGGCCTGATACGAGTAGTCGCCAGGGGCGTCCTGGGCGAAACTTGTCCGGACGCCGCCAAGCGCCACGGCAAGGAGGAAGGCTGTGGCGCACACGTCCAATTAGCAGCGCCGCGGAGAATATAAGCGTGCTTCTCATTCACGTTTTTGCCCCTTGCGGCCTGGCTTTCACGAATCAGCCAAGGCATATCGATTCTCCTTTGCACTATTTGGATTCTAAAAGGTTGATCTGTTGGATCCGGCCCCGCGGTTTAGAACCGAAACGAGGTGCCGGCGAAAGGGCTGAAGTCGTCGGCGTTGTCGGAGATGCCAAACGTCAGCCCGGTATCGGCAATCCACTCGGCGCCAAGCGCATAGGTCAGCCCCGTGCTGCCGATGGCCTGGTACGTAGACCAGGTGTCGTGCGGCGCGACGCCAACATATTCGACGTAGCCGGCGAGGTCGCCGACGATGTCGAGGCCGACGGTGGCGGTGTGTACGAAATCGATGCCATAGTCGTCCGACTCTTCGTTGTAGACGAAGTCAACTTCGGCCATGAGTCCAAGCCCGAAGCCGGCGGACAGCGGGACGGCCAGCGGGAAAATAACGCCACCCTCGACGTGATCGTTACTCAGCTCGTCCGCGCCGGTTGGGAACTTGACGAAGGGCATAATCGCAAACGCGGTATCGCCAGGGCCGGGCGGCGCCAGACCGTCGTTGCCCCACAGGTTGACCTTCAGGCGAATCTGCGTATCGTCGCTGACGCCGTCGGCGACGTTTTTGCTGCCATCGACCTCGGTCTCTTCCCGCTCGTAGGGTGTGAACACGAACTGGAGATCGACATTGTTTAGCAGGCCGATTTTGATATTGCTCGGCAGAATGCCGAACGCGTCAGTTCTGACGGCGCCGTCGTCGTTATAGGCATATTCCGCAAGACTCAGCTCAAACTGAAAATGCCCCGCATCGACCGTGTAAGGACTTTCAGTGGTATCCGGCCGGTCGGTGCTCATTTCCCGCATCAGCTTATCCGGCGCTGGGTTCAAAAGCGTGAATTGATGCTTGTCTACCGCCTGTGCGGACGCGTATCCGCGGTCTGACGATTCAGCGCGCACCCCATTGGAGACCCTGCTGTCGCCCATGGCGCTTCCGCAGACAAAAGCGTTCACTGAAGCGAGTACACCCCAAGCGCGTATTTTCATTAGGCTAATAAAAACTGCGTGACTGCCCAAACATAATATCTTGATTGCTCAAAATCAAGAGTGGCACGCTACCCGAAACAATACTGTCAACCGACCCGGATCAACGCGTGATAGACTGCCCATGGGGCGCAAATGACAAGCATTACTGTTGAGAATTATTTGAAGCACGTCTTTGAGGCGCAGCAGACGCTGGCTTCCGACGCGGAGCTTGTGCCGATCGGGCGGGTGGCGGCGGCCATGGGCGTCACCCCGGGCACGGCGACCTCGATGGTCAAGAGCCTGGCGAAGGCCAGGCTGATTCGCTATGAGCCCCGTCGCGGTGTGCGGTTGACGGATTCGGGCGCCAGGGTCGCATTGCAGGTTGTGCGGCGGCACCGGCTGATTGAGGCGTTTCTGGTCAAGGCGCTGGGGCTGGACTGGTCCGAGGTTCACACCGAGGCCGAGGAACTGGAACACGCCATTTCGGACAAAGTGCTCGAACGCATCGACACCTATCTGGGTCATCCCGCGGCCGATCCGCACGGCGATCCGATCCCGCCGCGAAGCGGCAAGCTCCCCCGCCAGAAACTCACGCGCCTGACCGATTGCCGGACCGATGTCCCGCTACGGATCGCGCGCGTGCTCAATCAGGACCCCGATTTCCTTCGGTACGTAGCCCATCAGGGCCTGGTGCCCGGAGAGCGCGTCACGGTCGCGCCCCGCCAGCCGGCCGCCGACGCCGTCACCGTATTTGCCGCCGATCGCGAGCCTGTCACCCTCGGCACCGCCGCCGCCGCCACCATCCTGGTTGAGCCCGCGGAGGTCGACGATCAGTCAGGCGGCTGACGGCGGCTGCGCGCCCGCCTACGCGATCACAGCCAGATAATAAACCATGCCCACCAGGGCGCTGCCCAGCAAGGTGGGGATCATACCCAGCCTGAAGCGCATCAGCGCGATCATCGCGCCTACGGCAATGAGCAGCGGAAAAGGTCTTAGCGTCTCCCATACGGGGATCAGCAGGCGCATGCCCAGCGCGTGTTGTTCGCCGATCGCGCCGAATACCGTATGCAGCGCGAACCATACCGCCAGGTTGAGCACTACGCCCACCACCGCCGCGGTAATGCCCGACAATGTGGTGCTCAATGCCTTGTTGCCGCGCAGCGCCTCGATGTAAGGCGCGCCGAGAAATATGTACAGGAAACACGGCACGAAGGTCACCCAGGTCACCAGCACGGAGGCCAGCACGCCGGCCCATAGCGGCTCCAGCGCACCCGGATCGCGATAGGCGCCCATATAGCCCACGAACTGGACAACCTGTATAAGCGGCCCTGGCGTGGTCTCGGCCATGCCCAGCCCGGTCAGCATCTCACCCGGCTCAAGCCAGCCATGGACGTTGACCGCCTGCTGGGCGATATAAGCGAGCACAGCGTACGCGCCGCCGAAGGTCACCACCGCCGCCTTGCTGAAGAAGATGCCCAGCTGCGTGAAGACGTTGTCCATGCCCAGCGTCAGAGAGAGCACGATGAGCGGCGTGAACCATATCGTCAGGCACAATGCGGTAATCCGAACCGCGCGCCCCAAGGTCGGATGCGTATGGATCTCGCCCTGATAAATGACATCCGCATCCACGCCGTCACCGCCCGGGTCACCATGCCCTCGGATGACATAAAAGATATCCGGCCAGATGCGCCCGCCGATGTACCCGATAACTCCGGCGCCGATGATGATTAGCGGGAAAGGAACCTGAAAAAAGAAGATGGCGATGAACGCGCACGCGGCAAGCCCCACCATGACCCGGTTCTTGAGCGCGCGCGAGCCGATCTTGAACACCGCCTGCACCACCACGGCGAGTACGGCGGGTGTCAGTCCGAAGAACAGCGCCTGGACTAGACTAACCTCCTGATAACCCGCATACAGGATGCTCAACGCCAGAATCGAGACGAAGCCGGGCAGCACGAATAGTATCCCGGCCGCCAGCCCGCCCAGGGTTTTGTGCAGCAACCAGCCGATGTAGATCGCGAGCTGCTGCGCCTCGGGCCCCGGCAGGAACATGCAGTAATTCAATGCGTGCAGGAAGCGGTGCTCGTCGATCCAGCGCTTCTCTTCCACCAGGATGCGATGCATGACCGCGATCTGCCCGGCCGGCCCGCCGAAGCTCAGCAGCGCCACCCTTACCCATACGCGGAGCGCCTCGGCAAACGGAATCTCGTGCGTTGGTTCGGGATAAGATGAATGCATTGATTTGGCATCGGTCGTGAATTCCACGGAAACGTCACCTCCTATCGAGGCGCGCACCATATCACGCGGCTCCATCGATAAATATGAGCACAAACACTTCAGCGGCCGACGAAATGGCTAGAGCTTCGTTCAAGTACAAGTCTTACCGACTGTTCCTGTTGCGGAAGCCGTGAGGGCTAACATGGCTAGCGTTGTCTGTTCTGAACACACAACAAGATCGGAACGTCGGGTGAGCGAGTGTGTTGAAGAATACCCTTTGCCACTCTCGCGCTAATCAAGGATAATCCGCTGCCATGCCGCGCATCTTAGTTAGCATCTTGGCAGTCCTGCTGGTTGTTACCGGTATGGTGGCGGCGGCGGACCTGCATATCGAGGCAGCATCCGGGGATAACGTAAGCTTTGAACTGCCTACCGACCACGATAAGCTGCCAGACAGCAGCGGACATTGTGGCTGCTGCTGTCATGGAAGCGCGCACTATGTGGCGCTGCCTTTGGCTGAGCCAAGAGTCATACCGCTGCATGGTATGACCGTACCCCTTCAGAACGAAACACTCCTAAACAGCCTGCCGCTGGCGCCACCGACTCACCCTCCGAAAGCCTGATTCCGCATCACCCCGTGGGGCATGGGCCACGCCCATGCATAGCCTCATGAAGTCTGGAATCAGCCACTATGAATTTGCTCTATTCGAGACCAGCGCGTTGCCGTGCTGGCTCAGCCCCTGTCAGTTCATCTGCGGTCTTGCCACGCGCGCATGTGTCGACGGCGAGTTCGGTCGCGCGTTGCATCGCAGGCATTAAAACGCAGGACGACGCATCGCACCGGAAGCCGAGTTTTGGAGAACGTTCGCTCTGGTCGCACGTTTACGCCATTGTGGTACTCATCTGCGGCGCGCTTTACACGTGGCCCGCGGCGGCCGGCCCGCTCACTCTGGGTGAAGCCTTTCAGCGGGCCGAGCGGGCGAATCCGACGCTGCGGCAGGCGCGGGCCGAGCTGCAAGCAGCCCACGGTGCACTGAAGGATACGCAAGGCTGGTTCTGGAACAATCCCGAGATTTTTACGGACGTGCGAAATCGGGATGTCACCGAAGCAGACCAGTCCGACAACAACTTCGAGGAGACGATCGGCTTGTCTCAAACTTTCGAACTGGCCGGTCAGCAAGGCGCGCGGCGCGATACGGCGCAAGCAGGCGTCGCGGCAACCCGGCAGGAGATCCTAGAGATCCGGCGGCAGATTCGCACCGAGGTCGAGGGCGCGTTTGTCCAAGTGCTCAGCCTTCAGCAGCGCATCCGGGCGGAGTTGGAAACACTGCGCCTGATCGAAGAAGCGGCACGCGCAGTAAGCATGCGAGTCGAGGCTGGCAAGGACAGTCCTCTGCAGGCAAACCTGGCCGAAGTCGAGGCCGAACGCGCGCGAAACCAAGTCGCGCTGCTGCGCGAAGAGCTGACCGAGGCGCGCGCCACATTGGCGGCACTTCTGCAGTTAGCCGCCAACAGGCTTCCCAGGGTCACCGGCTCGCTCGAACCGGCGCCGGCCAGCTACAGCTTGGAAGCCTTGCTCGAAAGCGCGGCCAACCGGCCCGGCCTGCGCGCCTTACAACATCGCGTCGAGGCGGCCACAAGCCAACTGGAGCTGCAACGCAAGCAGGTTTATCCCGATCTCACAGTTGGCTTAAGTCGCGGGCGCGAAGTCAGCATAGCAGGCGACGATGAGATCATCGGCCTCAATTTCTCCGTGCCGATCCCCTTGTTTAGGCGCAACGCGACCGGCATCGCGCAGGCGGCCACGGAGCTGACACAAACCAGCATTGAGAGACAGGCCGTCTATCGTAACGTCCGCGCACAGGTCATTGCGTTGTGGCGACAGTTGGAGAGCCTCGGCGCGCGCGTTACGCGGCTGAGACAATCGATCGGGCCACGCCTCGAAGAAAACCTGCGTCTGTCCACGGCCTCGTATCAGGCCGGCGAGATCGGCATCACCGAATTGCTACTAGTCAACCGTCAGACCCTGGATGGTCGGCGCGATCTGCTTGATGCCGCCACTGGATTGCGCTTGACGAAGAGCAGGTTGGAGGCCGCAGCGGGCTGGCCGATCGATGGTGGGGCGCGGTGAAGTTGCTCAGGCTGCGACCGGCTGAACTTGAGTCGGGAACACGGGGAAGGGGAAAAGGTGAAATCATGAAAGCCATTCAAGTAATAACGCTGTCGCTGCTGCTGTCGGCCACTATGGGCTGCAGCGATGGGCAAGAGAAAACGCAGTTAGCAGCGAGTGAGGGGCGCGCAGCCGAAGCAGGCAGCGCCGCAGAGCCTGATCATGCTGAAGCCGGGCATGACGGCGAGGGCGAAGAAGAACACGGCGAAACTGGAGAACGCCATGAAGAAGGGGAAGCCGTGCAACTCTCGCCGGAGGTCATGCAAGAGTTTGGCATCGAGGTCAGCAGCGCCCAAAGGGGAGCAATCCGGCTGAGCCGCAGTCTGCCGGGCGAGATCATCTTCAATCCCAACCGGGTCGCCCACGTCGCGCCACGCGTACCGGGCGTGGTACGAGATATCTACAAGAGCGTTGGCGACCAGGTTCGTAAGGGTGAAGTGCTGGCGGTGCTCGACAGCCGGGAACTGGCTCAGGCCAAGTCCGATTACCTGGCGGCGCTGTCTCAACTCGATCTGGCTGAGGCGAATTTCGAGCGCGAGCAGTCGCTGTGGCAGCAGAAGATCGCGCCGGAGTCGGACTACCTCGCCGCCCGGCAAGAACAGGAAGCGGCGCGGGTGGAGCAACGGCTGGCCGAACGGGCGCTGCATGCCCTCGGCCTGGCGCAGGAGGAAGTCGCTCAACTGTCCGAGCAAGCGGAGGAGGTGCTGACGCGCTATGAGCTGGTCGCGCCTATCGGCGGCATCGTCGTCGAGCGGGACGTGACCGAAGGCGAGGTGCTGAACGAAGATCCGGCAGAACCGCCTTTCATCGTTGCCGATTTAAGCCAGGTGTGGGTTCAGCTTACCGTCTATCCCAAGGACTTGGTGGCAATCCAGCCAGGCCAGCCAGTGGTCATTGACGCCGGCGATGGTCTTAAGGCGACCGGAATGATCGCCTATGTCAGTCCCAGCTTGAGCGAGTCCACTCGCACCGCCACCGCGCGCGTGGTGCTGGATAACACAGATGGCCGCTGGCGACCGGGTCTATTCGTGACCGGCCTAGTGCAGACGGACGCATTACAGGGCGAGGTGGTGGTTCCAAGGGCGGCGCTGCAGACCATGGAAGACCGAACCGTGGTGTTCGTGCAGACACCCGAGGGCTTCGAGCCGCGCTCCGTTGAGTTGGGCCGCTCCGACCAAACGCAAGCTCAGGTAATCGCCGGCCTTAAGCCCGGCGATGACTACGTCAGCGCCGGCGCCTTCACGCTTAAGGCCGAGCTGAGCAAGAGCGCGTTCGGTGACGGGCACGGACACTAGAGGATATAGGCCATGATTGAACGCCTCATCGATTTCAGTCTTCGTAACCGCCTGCTCATGATCGTGCTGACGGCAATGATAGTGGGGGCGGGTGCCTGGACCTACCGCTGGCTGCCCGTCGACGCCGTGCCGGACGTATCGCCAACCCTGGTGCAAGTCTTCACGCTCACCGAAGGGCTGGCGCCGACGGACGTTGAACAATATGTCACCTACCCCGTGGAGTCCGCCATGACGGGGTTGCCGGATGTCACCGAGATTCGCTCGATCTCCAATTTCGGTCTGTCGGTCGTCAGCGTTTACTTCGAGGACGGCACCGACATCTATTTCGCCCGGCAATTGGTGGGCGAGCGGGTTCTGGAGGCCCAGGAACAGATCCCTGAAGGCTTCGGCGAACCGGCCATGGGGCCGATCTCCACCGGCATGGGCCTTATTCTCTACTACCACCTTCAGGACACCACCGGCGACTACTCGCTTACCGAACTGCGCACGCTCCAGGACTGGCTCATCAAGCGGCAACTCCAGACGGTGCCCGGCGTGACCGAGGTTTTAGGCATCGGAGGATACGAGAAGCAATACCAGGTGCGGGTGAACCCCCAGGCGCTGCTGCGCTATGACCTGACCTTGGGTGAGGTAATTGATCGGGTCGAAGCCAACAATCTCACCGTCGGCGCGCAATATCTCGAATTGAACAGCGAACAGTTCGTGATCCGCTCGGCGGGGCTGGCCCAGGGAGTCGAGGATCTGGAGTCCATCGTTATCAAGAGCGTGGATGGTCAAGCGATTTATCTGCGTGATGTCGCTCGGATTCAGATCGGCGGGGCCATTCGGCAAGGCCTGCAAGTCCGCAACAGCGAGGGGGAGGGAGATGGCGAAGTGGTCGCCGCTCAGGTCGTCCAACTCTATGGCGCCAACACCTCGCAGGTGATCGAGGATGTCGAGAAAAAGCTCGACCAGATACGCCAGACACTGCCGGAGGGTGTGGAGATCATCCCCTACTACGAGCAGAAAACCTTGGTCGACGCCTCGGTACACACCGTGACCCGCGCCCTGTTGGAGGGCGTCGTGCTGGTGGTGCTGGTGCTGCTGGTGTTCATGGGAGGGCTGAGGGCTAGCGTGGTGGTGGCGTTGGCGCTGCCTTTTTCAGTGCTGTTCGCCGTGATCGCGATGGGCCAGTTTGCAATCTCGGCGAATCTAATGTCTTTGGGCGGACTCGCGATCGCGATTGGCATGATGGTGGACGGCGCGGTAGTGATGGTGGAGAACGTCGATCGCCATCTTAGGGAGGCGCCTCCCGCTGAGCCGCGAACATCTATCGTCGGCCGCGCGTGTCGTGAGGTCGGTCAGCCAATTGTTTTCGCGATCGCCATCATCATCATCGTATTTCTACCGCTGTTCACCTTGGAAGGGGTAGCCGGCAAGACCTTCCGGCCGCTGGCGTACACGGTGGCGCTCGCCATGACGGGCTCCTTGTTCTACGCAATTCTGCAGGCGCCTGTCTTTAGCGACTTACTCATGCGCCGGCCGAAGTCGGAGCAACATCACGAGCCTTGGTTACTGCGCAAACTCCTGGTGTTCTATCAACCGCTGGTGCGATTCTTCGTCCGGCGTCGCTGGGCGGCCGTGCTGCTCGCCGTGGCGCTACTCGCCGTGGGCGGGTCGATCTTTCCCCAATTGGGCTCGGAGTTTACGCCGACGCTCAACGAAGGCACGCTGGTGGTTCGGCTCACCATGGCGCCGTCCATTGCGCTATCCGAAAGCAAGCAGACGGCGCTGATCGCGGGCGATCGGCTGACGGAGATACCCGAGGTCAAAGAGGTCGTCAGTCGCGTCGGCCGCGGCGAAGTGGGCGCGCACGCCGATCCGATCAATAGCGCCGAGATGTACGTCCTGCTCAAACCCGAAAATCAATGGCGCGAGGGGTTTACGCAAGAAGACATCGCGTCGGCCGTGCGAGAAAAGATGTCCGACATGCCCGGTGTCATGATGAACCTAACTCAACCGATTCAACTGACGGTGGACGAGTTGGTCGGCGGCGTCAAAGCCGAGCTGGCGATCAAGCTGTACGGCGAAGACCTGGACGTGCTCAAGACCAAGGCCGATGAGATCGCCGCCCTGGTGCGGGAGATTCCGGGCGCCGCCGACGTGCAAGTGGATCAGATCTCGGGCGCACCGCAGTTGCTGATCCGCCCCAGCCGCGAGGCGATCGCGCGCTATGGGATCAATATCGCGGATGTGCAGCAGGTCATCCGCGCCGCCGTGGGCGGCACCGAGGCCGGTCAGATCTTCGAGGGCATTCCGCGTTTCGACATCTATGCGCGCTATCAACCCGAGGCGCGGAGCACGCCGGAGGCGATCGGCGAGATCCTTATCGAGGCGCCGGGCGGCCAACGGGTTCCTTTATCCCAGCTTGCCACCATAGAAACGATCGTGGGCCCGCGGCAGATCACCCGCGAGAACGCCCAGCGATTCATCGCCGTACAGAACAACGTGGTCGGGCGCGACATCGGCTCGTTCGTGGCAGAGGCGCAACGCATCATCGATCGCGAGGTGGAACTACCTACCGGCTATCTTATCGATTGGGGCGGCCAGTTCGAGCTGCAGCAAGAGGCCAATGCGCGGTTGGCGGTGGTTGTACCCATTACACTGGCGCTGGTCTGCCTGCTGCTCTACAGCAGCTTCGGGTCGCTTGGAAACGCGCTGCTGATCCTGCTCAACATCCCGCTGGCGCTGGTCGGCGGTATCGTGGCCCTATGGCTCTCCGGACTGAATCTATCGGTGCCTGCGTCCGTGGGCTTCATCGCGCTGTTCGGCGTGGCGGTGCTCAATGGTGTCGTGCTGGTGGCTTACCTCAACCAGCTCCTGCGTGAGGGTTTACCCATCGAGGAGGTCTCGGTGCGCGGCGCCTGCCTGCGTTTGCGCCCCGTGCTCATCACGGCGTCAGTGGCAATTCTTGGTCTTGTTCCTCTGCTGTTTTCCGCCGGCACTGGCAGTGAGGTGCAACGGCCGTTGGCGGCGGTCGTCGTCGGCGGACTGGTGACGTCCACCACCCTGACCTTGCTGGTGCTGCCGGCGCTGTACAAGTGGTTCGCTATTTCCATCGAACGGGAGCGGTCGGCCGAGGCTCCGGCCGCGGCCGCCCCCTCAGGAGCTTGAGCGATGAAGAAGATCGAAGCGTTTGTCAAAGCCCACCGTCGCGATGAGGTCGTCCGGGCACTGCACCACGTTCAGGACGTGACTGGCATAACCGTCACTGACGCCCGCGGCTTTGGCCGCGGGCGCGGCGGGGACGAAGGAAGACCATCGCCAGGGATGATCGGCGACTTTATCCCCAACATCCGCATCGAAGTCTTCTGCCGCGACGAGCTAGCGGAAAGGGTCGTCGGAGCCATCGAAAAAGCGGCGCACACCGGCCTGCGCGGTGACGGCAAGATCTACGTCATCCCTGTGGAGCAAGCGGTACGCATCAGCACCGGTGAGCGTGGCGAAGCCGCGGTATAGGGCAGCCGTGCACGGATTGAAGTTCACAGCATGCAAGTCGATTAGGGCTGCAACCGGGATAACAAGCTTTTCCAACAACGCATCCTAAAGGAGTCACCATGAGCAATCGCATTGTCTTTTCCCGAAGATAGTAACCTATGGCGTTATTGACTTTTGCAATGACACTAGCGCTTGTGGAACTGCAATTGTCGACAGCGACGCCGGGAAGCCGGATGCAGTGCAAATCGACAGCTTTGAAATCAACCCGCCCGGAGGTTTTCACATGGGGGGCGAGTTTACAATTTCCCTGAGAGTAACATCCGGAGGGGAGGCGGTGGTGCTGATTACCGGCATCCCCGAGATAGTCTACTTGAGGCAAATCGATGAGGGAGTCTATGACGGCAGTTTAACAGTCCATCCGCGCGTGCAGTTTTTCCCGCAGGATTTCGCGCGCGCGACCTTGCGAAGGCAGGACAAAGCGCGGACCAAAAGCTGCCCTTGGATTAGGTAACTGACGCCCGCCTCTATTTAGGTTTTTCAGATGACCGGTTGCTGCGACCAAGATAATGTGGAAAGGCTGGTAGCAAGGCAGACCGCGACCTTAAAGGTCGTACTCGCCATCAACGCCGCAACCTTCTTGGTGATGGTTGCAGCGGCGATCTATGCTGGTTCATCCGCCTTGCTGTCCGAGAGCTTGGACAATCTAGGTGATGCACTGACCTACGGGATGAGTCTGTACGCGGTATCGCTAGGCGCACGCGCGAAGGCTCGCGTTGCAGTGTTCAAGGGTGCGTCGATCCTGCTCGCCGCATTCGTGGTCTTAGCTCAGATTGGTTATCGCATCTGGAATCCGTCGGTGCCGATTTTTGAGGCCATGAGCGGCTTCGCGATGTTCAACTTCGCCGCAAACGCGACCTGCCTGGCGCTCTTGTGGCGGCACCGCGAGGAGGACGTCAACATGCGCTCGGTGTTGGAGTGCTCGCGCAACGATATGGCGAGTGGTCTCGCCGTGCTTGTAGCGGCGACTGGCGTGTGGGCGACGGGCGCGGCTTGGCCGGATCTGGTGATCGCCAGCGCGCTGGCGTTACTGTTCTTCCGCTCCGCGTATCGCGTGTTCTCCGATGCTCGCGCAACGATGATTGCTCATGCTACGTGATAGTGCAGGAGGGGCTCCCGAGCCTGGATAGACGCACGATGCACACCCTTACATCGACCGCTGCGGAGTAACTTTATGCATGCCCACTCTCACGCTGATCCCACTCGTAGCAGCAACAAACGCACTTTAATCTGGGTGCTGCTGCTGACCGGCGGCTTCATGGTCGTCGAATTCGTCGCTGCAATGCTTACCGGAAGTCTGGCATTGCTGGCGGATGCCGGCCACATGTTGCGCGATGTCGTGGGCGTTGCGGTCGCGTTATTTGCCGCGTGGATGGCCGAGAGGCCCAGCGATTACGTCGCCACGTACGGTTACCGGCGCTACGAGGTGCTGGGCGCGTTCGTCAATGGACTGCTGCTGGTGGGCTTGATCGTCTATATTGCGATCGACGCCGCGATGCGTCTGCTCCGACCTGAAGCCGTCGAAGCCTGGCCCGTACTGTGGATTGGGGTTCTTGGCCTGTTGGTGAACCTGGCGGGACTGTGGCTGTTGCGCGCGGGCGCCGGGGAGAACATCAACATGCGCGGCGCTTACCTGGAAGTGCTGGCCGACGCGCTGGGTTCGATCGGCGTCATTGCCGCCGCAATTATTATCTTGCTCACGGGCTGGGTCCAGGCAGATGCATTGGTGGCATTGGGCATTGCCCTATGGATGATCCCCCGCACCTGGGTACTGCTGCGCGATTCAGGACGTATCCTGCTGGAATTTACGCCTAAAGGTTTAAGTCTCGAACAGATCGGCTCCACCATAGCCGCACATCCCGGTGTAACCGAGGTGCACGACCTGCACGTGTGGGAGGTGACGAGTGGATTTCCCGCGCTATCCGCGCACGTGCTGGTGAGCACGGACAGTAACTGCCATGACCGACGGCGCGAACTGGAGCAGTTGCTAAAGGATCGCTTCGATATTAAACACACGACATTGCAAGTCGACCACGACCGGCGCGAGACGCGTATCTCGATCGACGAGGTAGCCCGTGCCCGGACTTGATCGTAGCCACGCTGCTGGCGGCGGTATTTCTGCACACCTCGTACGAAGTGTTGCGGGATGCGTCCCGTGCCTGGCTCGCGCCAGTACAAGTGTAGCGATGCGGGATGCACACTTGACGTGACTCGTCTGGTTTGGCGGTAGCATAAAGCGAACGACTTAAGGAGATTGCATGCATCACGAACATTTGAGCGCATGGCAGCACGACCATAGCTTCGGTCAGGAAAACGTTCGAGCGGGTGAGCGGCGCACCTGGATCGTGATCGGGCTCACCTGGGCCATGATGATGTGGGAGATCCTCGCCGGAATCGCCTACGGATCGATGGCGCTGCTGGCCGATGGGCTGCACATGGGTTCGCACGCCACGGCCTTAGGGATCACGGCCTTCGCTTACGTTTACGCGCGGCGGCACGCCTACGATCGGCGCTTCAGTTTCGGCACCGGCAAGGTGAACGCGCTGGGCGGATTTACCGGCGCCGTGCTGCTGGCTGGCTTCGCGCTGGTCATGGCGGCGCAGAGCATCGAGCGGCTGTTCAATCCCGTTGAAATCGCGTTCAACAGCGCCATCCTGGTGGCGGTGATCGGGCTGATCGTCAACGGCGCCTGCGCGTGGATTCTTAAGGATGACGAGCACGGCCACGCGCACGACGCCGCGCATCCGCACGATCATGCGGCCCGCGGCCACCAGGATCATAATCTGCGGTCCGCCTATCTGCACGTGCTGGCCGATGCGCTGACCTCGCTACTGGCCATCTTTGCGCTGCTTGCGGCCAAGTATTTCGGTCTCAACTGGATGGATCCGGTGATGGGGATCGTCGGCGCGGTACTGATCACGCGCTGGTCCTGGGGCTTGCTCCGCGCCGCCGGCGGGGTGCTGCTGGATCGCCAGGCGCCCGATGAACTGTGCGGCGACATCCGCGACGCCGTCGAAGCGGATCGCGACACAAGCATCGGCGATCTGCACGTCTGGGCTATCGGTCCGGATCTGCATGCCGCCATTGTCAGCGTAATCGCCGACGATCCTCAACCCGCCGATTACTACAAACGGCGCATAGCCCGTCGCCGTTCGCTGGCGCACGTCACGGTCGAGGTGCAACAGTGCTCAGGGTCAAAGCCGGCCTGAATATGCAGGATCTGCGTTTCTCCAAAGCCAGAACGCCGCAGTGGTGGCTCTGCGCTAGGTTCCGGGCAGACCCAGCCAGTCATCGATCCGTCCAGACGACGCCAGCCAGTCAAACCACGCTTCCCACGCGCGACCGCCTATTTCCATGGCGCTCGCCTGAGTATCCAGGGTCTGGTTGAGCTGCACCAGAAAATCCGTGGTGCCCAGCTCACCGGCCTGCCACAGGCGTTTCAACAGATCGAGCTGCATGCTCAGGCTCTCCTGTCCGCTGCGCTCCCAGGCGCTGCGGGCGTCGCGGGTTATCCGGTATTGCCTGGACGCGGAGATCAGCTGCGCCTTCGCCCGACGGTAGACATCTTCGGCCTGCCGCTGCGTGCGAAGCAGTTCGGCATTGGCGACATCCACCTCGGCGCTGAAGGTGTTGCGCACGAACAGCGGCAGATTCAGGTCCAGGCCGACCAGCGTGTCGTCGTCTTCACGCCCGCCGCGCAGGCCGATGGTTGGGTCCGGCCGGCGTTGCCGAACGCTCAGTTCGATCGCGGATCTGGCCGCGGCGATGCGCGCCTTCCGGGCGCGCAGCTGGGGCAGAGTGATCAGCAGCCGCTCGATATCGAATGAGCCTTCGATCGCCGGCAGGTCGGCGGGCAGGGATGGCCAGCGGCGGCCGGTATCGCCCGCCACGGCGGCCAGCGCCTGACGAGCCGCGACAACATCGCTCGCGGCCTGGGCGCGCCGCAGTTTCGCCTGCGCGTGCGCGAGCCTGGCGACCTGCAGATCGACCTGATTCAGATCGCCCGCAAGCTGGCGCCGCTGCGACACCGAGGCAAAGCGACGCATTAAATCCGCACGCCGCCCGGCGAGTCGCGCCAGCCCTCTGGCCGTCTGGAAACGCGCCAGCGCCGACAGCAGTTGCCCAGCCAACGCCTGACGGGCGAACGCCAGCTCCGCCCTGGTCGCGGCCCGCTCGAAGTGGGCGACATCAGTGCGCGCGCCGCGCTTATCGGCCCAGTCGATGGCCTGGCTGAGGCCCAGAAATCCGCTGTCGGACTCCGCCTGCTCCAGACCCATCCCCAGCTCGGGGTTATAAAGCGGCCGGCTGGCCGCGCGCTCCCGCGCCCGCGCCGCATCGATCGCCGCCCGGGCCGCCTGCACGCCGGGGTTGCCGTGCAGCACCTCGCGCACCAGCCGCGCAAGCGCTGGCTGCGCCGCCGGGGTCGGATTTGTTGCTTTATGCGTGACTTCCGCGGCGTGAAGCGAAACCGAAATCGCCAGCGCGCACGGAATTGCCCAATAATTTGAAGACATGGTCTGGGTCCTTGCAATGCTCAACGGAAGCGCTGTCCAGTATAGGGCTGGGCAACGATCCACGGAATTCCGATCCGTGACGGACGCGCGCCGGCGGCGCAAGGATTGCCGAACCCGACCCGCGTACAACCCGCGCTCTTATCCGCTTGACCTTTTTGCGGCCGCGCCGCGCTGGATAATACGAGACGCGGCGATATAATCGCGATTGCGCGGCAGCTCGATGCTGCCGCTTTCGTTTTCGAACCGGGCGCCGATGGACGAATCCCTGATGACAACTTACGCCAGACAACCGGTGTGCTTCGCGCGCGGCGAAGGCGTGTGGCTGTGGGATACCGAAGGCCGGCGCTACCTGGACGCGCTGGCCGGTATCGCGGTGTGCGGCCTGGGCCATTCGCACCCGGCGGTGACTAAAGCCATCTGCGAACAGGCCGGCACGCTGGTGCACACGTCCAATCTGTTCACCATCGACGTGCAGGCGCAACTGGCGCGGCGGCTGTGCGCTATTGCCGGCATGGACACGGCGTTTTTCTGCAATTCCGGCGCGGAGGCGAACGAGGCGGCGATCAAGCTCGCGCGCCTGCATGGGCACAATCGTGGCATCGAACGGCCCGCCATAATCGTGACGGATGGAAGCTTTCACGGCCGCACCCTGGCCACCTTGACCGCCACCGGTAATCCGGATCTGCAACAAGGCTTCGAGCCACTGGTGCCCGGCTTTATCCGCGCGCCGTACAACGACATTGCTGCGCTGGAGGCCATCGCCCGGGATCAAGGCGACGTGGTGGCGGTGCTGCTGGAGCCTGTGCAGGGCGAAGGCGGCGTGCGCGTGCCGGACGCGGGTTATCTCTCGGCGGTGCGGCGTATGTGTGATGCGCGCGGCTGGCTGCTGATTCTGGATGAGATTCAGACCGGCATGGGCCGCACCGGCCGCTGGTTTTGTCACGAACACGAACAAGCGCACCCGGACATTCTTACCGTGGCCAAGGCATTGGGCAACGGTTTCCCCGTCGGCGCCTGCCTGGCGCGGGGCGCGGCCGCGAACACGTTCGCGCCAGGCACGCACGGCACCACGTTTGGCGGCAACCCGCTCGCCTGCCGCGCCGCTCTGGCCGTGATCGAGACGATCGAACGGGAGCGGCTTTACGAGCAGGCCGCGGCGATGGGTGAATATCTGATCTCGAGTCTGCGCGAACGCCTGCTGGGACTCGAGCGCGTTACCGGGCTGCGCGGCAAGGGACTGATGGTCGGGATCGAGCTGAACCGTCCGTGCCGCGAGCTGGTGGCTCAGGCGCTGGCACAGGGACTGGTGATCAACGTTACCGCCGGCAACGTCATCCGCCTGCTGCCGCCGCTGATCATCGAGCGCGGCGAGATCGACATCATCGTCGATACGCTGGCGCGCCTGGTGCGCGACTGGCCGGATCAGCAGGCGTGAGCGTCCGGCATTTCCTTAACCTGCTGGACTGCTCGAGCGATGAGCTGCGCGCCATAGTCATACGCGCGACCGAGCTTAAGCTGTTGCAGGAACGCGGTGAAATCTATGAGCCGCTGAAGAACAAGACCCTGGGGATGGTGTTCGAAAAATCCTCCACGCGCACGCGCGTCTCGTTCGAGGTCGGCATGGCGCAGTTCGGCGGCCACGCCTTGTTTCTGTCACCGCGCGACACACAGCTGGGTCGTGGCGAACCCATCAAGGACTCCGCCCGCGTGCTGTCGCGCATGGTGGACGGCATCATGATCCGCACATATGAACACGAGAAGGTCGAGGAATTCGCGGCGTATTCGCAGGTGCCGGTGATCAATGGCTTAACCGACAGATATCATCCGTGCCAGCTGCTGGCGGACATGCAGACGTACTTCGAGCGCCGCGGCGATATCCGCGGCCGCACCGTGGCGTGGATCGGCGACGGCAACAACATGTGCAACTCGTACATCAACGCCGCGCGCCAGTTCGACTTCGCACTGCGCATCGCCTGTCCGCAAAGCTACGATCCGGATCCGGCTACGCTGGCCGCGGCCGGCAAACGAATCACCCTTCTCCGCGATCCACGTGCCACCGCCGCGGACGCCGATCTGGTGGTGACCGACGTATGGGCCAGCATGGGTCACGAACAGGAACAGGCCAAACGCGCACGTGCCTTCGGGGATTATCAGGTCACGCCCGAAATTATGGCCCGCGCACGACCCGACGCCTTGTTCATGCACTGCCTGCCCGCGCACCGCGGCGAAGAAGTCGACGAGGCCGTGCTGGAGGGGCCCCAAAGCGTGGTGTGGGAAGAGGCGGAGAACCGGCTGCACGCGCAGAAGGCGCTGATGGAATTTCTGCTGACGTGAACCGGTTGAGACGCGACCTGGGGCGCGATGCGTAAGCTTACCGCCGCAATTTTTTGCGCCTTGACCGCGTTTGGCGCTACATGCGCGAATGGCGCACTGGCCGACGACGTGCTGGTATTCGCCGCCTCCAGCCTGAGCGATGCGCTGGGCGCGGTCGTCGCGCGCTATGGAAAGCACAGCGACGATCGCGTCGTCGCGTCGTTCGCTTCGAGCTCCGCTCTCGCGCGTCAGATCGAGAGCGGCGCGCCGGCCGACATCTACGTTTCGGCGGACATGCTGTGGATGGATTATCTTGAAAAGCGCGACCTGATCCGCGCCGGGACCCGCACCGACCTCCTCTCGAACCGGCTGGTGCTGATTGCGCCGGCGGACAGCGCAGTCAAACCTGTCGATATTGCGGCCGGATTCCCAATGGTTGAACTGCTCGGCAACGGCCCCCTCGCGATGGGCGACCCTGCGCATGTGCCAGCCGGCCTTTACGGAAAACAGGCGCTCAAATCCCTGCACATATGGTCGCAAGTCAACAGCAAGGTCGCCGGCGCGGGCGATGTGCGCGCAGCGCTGGCGCTGGTCGCTTCGGGCGAGGCGCCGCTGGGCATCGTCTATCAGACCGACGCGCGCGCCGAAAACAATGTAAAAACCATCGGGACATTTCCTGCGTCAACCCATTCGCCGATCGTGTATCCCGCCGCGGTGGTTGCGCCAACCGAAAGTCCGGAGGCGCAGGCGTTTTATGGTTACATGCTGTCGAACGAAGCGCGGGAGATGTTCCAGCAATACGGTTTCCTGATGCCGGACTGACCGTGTTCGAGCTGACGGCTGCCGAGACTGACGCCCTGCTGCTCAGCCTGCGCGTGGGCCTGGTCAGCACCGCGCTGAGCCTGCCGCCCGCGCTGGCCATCGCCACTCTGCTGGCGCGCCATGACTTCCCCGGCAAGAGTCTGGTCGATGGCATGGTGCATCTGCCGCTGGTGCTGCCGCCGGTGGTGGTCGGTTACGTTTTATTGTTGTTGCTGGGCACGCGGGGTCCGATCGGCGCCTGGCTGCAAGAAACCTTCGGCATCGTCGTGGCGTTTCGCTGGACGGGCGCCGCGATCGCCGCGGCCATCATGAGCTTTCCGCTGGTGGTGCGTGCGATCCGCCTGTCGCTGGAAGCGATGGACCGGCGCCTGGAATCGGCGGCCAGCACCCTGGGCGCGAGCCGCTTGTGGATCTTTCTGACCATCACCCTGCCGTTGACGTTGCCGGGTGTGCTGTGTGGCGCGATCCTGGGCTTCGCGCGCAGCCTGGGCGAGTTCGGCGCCACCATCACGTTCGTCTCGAACATCCCCGGCGAGACCCGCACCCTGCCGATCGCGATCTATACCCTGACCCAGATGCCGGGCCGCGAGAACGCGGCGCTCCGCCTGGTGGCGCTGTCCATAGCACTGTCGATGGGCGCGCTACTCGCCTCCGAACTGCTGGCGCGGCGCATCAACGGCCGCCTGCAAGGCCGCGATGCTTGAGATCGACGTCGAGCGCCGGCTCGGGCGTTTCGAGCTGATCGCGCAGTTCACCAGCGATGCGCCGGTCACCGCGCTGTTCGGACGCTCGGGCGCCGGCAAGACCTCGCTGGTGAATATGATCGGCGGGCTGCTGAAGCCGCAGCGCGGACGCATCGCCATCGACGGCCAAGTGCTGTTCGACAGCGCGTGGCGCATCGATGTGCCGGCGCACCGGCGGGGCGTGGGTTATGTATTTCAGGAATCCCGCCTGTTCCCGCATCTCACCGTGCGCCAGAACCTGCTGTACGGGCGCTGGTTCACGCGTGCCGCCGCGCGCTACGTCGATCTGGATCAGGTAATCGCGCTGCTGGACATCGAACCGCTGCTGCATCGCCGTCCGGGCCTGCTCTCGGGCGGTGAAAAGCAGCGGGTCGCCATCGGCCGCGCGCTGCTGGCGAGCCCGAAGCTGCTGCTGATGGACGAACCGCTGGCCTCGCTGGACGCGGCGCGCAAGAGCGACATACTGCATTACATCGAGCGCCTGAACGCGGACATGCGCGTGCCGATCGTTTACGTCAGCCACGCCATGGACGAGGTGGCGCGCCTGGCGCACACCCTGGTAATCATGTCCGACGGCCGGGTGGCGGCCGCCGGCCCGCTGCCCGACATCACCAGCCGCCTGGATTTGCAACCCCTGACCGGCCGCTACGCGGCGGGCGCGGTGATCGAGGCGCGGGTGCTGTCTCACGAAGACCGCTTCGGCCTAACGCGCCTGGGCTTCGCAGGCGGCGAGCTCCAAACGCCGCGCCTCGCGCTGTCGTCCGGCGCCACGGTGCGAGTACACATCCGCGCGCGCGACGTGGCCATCGCGCTGCGCCGGCCCACGGACGTGAGCATCCAGAACGTGTTGCGCGCACGCGTGGCCGAGATCAGCCCCGAATCGGGCCCGTTCGCCGAGATCAGGCTCGATGTCGGCGGCGCACCGCTTTTGGCGCGCGTCACCCGGCGCGCCGCGCATGAACTCGGTCTCGCGCCGGGCCGCGAGGTGTTCGCGCTGATCAAAAGCGTTGCGCTGGACCGTCACAGCCTCGGCTTGCCACCCGGTGCGCGCGACCGCCCTTGAGCTTTATCCAAATGCCGGCTTTCAACACGGTTAACCGCTTGCCTCGCAACCCTGTCTGGCACCGCTGCCTGAGTTCTCCGGCAGTCCCGGGGGTACCGAGCCGCCGTAGTAGCGGCGCTGAAAGTGGAGCGCTACGTGCACCAGCCCGATCAGCACCGGCACTTCGACCAGCGGCCCGATCACGGCCGCGAACGCCACTTTCGATTGTATACCGAACACCGCAATGGCCACCGCGATCGCAAGTTCGAAGTTATTCCCCGACGCGGTGAAGGCGAGCGTGGCGCTGCGCGAGTAGTCGGCGCCGAGCTTGTACGCCATGAAGAAGCTCACCAGGAACATCAGCGCGAAGTAGATAGTGAGCGGCAACGCGATCCGCAGCACGTCGAGCGGAATCTCCACGATCGCATCGCCCTTGAGCGCGAACATCACCACGATGGTGAACAGCAGCGCCACCAGGGTCAACGGCGAGATACGCGGGATAAACACCTCCTGGTACCAGCCCTCTCCCTTGGCCCGCACCAGAACGAGGCGGCTCAGGATCCCAGCCGCGAACGGAACCCCTAAGTAGATCATGACGCTGTGGAAGATCTCACTTATGGTGACATCCACCACCGCGCCCGCCAATCCGAACCACGTGGGCAACACGGTGATGAACACCCATGCGTACAGGCCGAAGGTCAGCACCTGAAAGACACTGTTCAAAGCCACCAGTCCGGCGGCGTACTCACTGTTGCCGCGAGCCAATTGGTTCCACACCAGGACCATGGCGATGCAGCGGGCAATACCGACCAGGATCAGGCCCACCATGTACTCCGGGTAATCGTGCAAAAACAGGACGGCCAGCGCGAACATCAGCGCTGGGCCGATGATCCAGTTCTGAAACAGCGACAGCCCCAGTATCCGCCGGTTGGCAAACACCTTGGGCAGCAGCTCATAGCGGACTTTAGCCAGCGGCGGATACATCATCAGGATCAGGCCAATCGCGATGGGCACATTGGTGGTGCCCACGTCGAAGCGCTGGACAAAGCCCGGGGCCGCCTCAACGAAATAGCCGATCGCCACGCCGGCAGCCATGGCGGTAAAGATCCACAGCGTCAGGTGACGGTCCAGAAAGGACATCCTGCGGCTGATCGATTCATTCATGTATGTCACTCCCGGCGCGCGTACGCCTCGAAGATCACTGGGATGCTGATTCGCGTCGTCGTTTGGCAAACGACGGGGCACTATTGCTTGGTGCCTGCGATCAGGCTGATTTGATCACTCCGCAAATTCGGGAAGTTCTCGCAACGGGTTCAGAGTTAACGTCAATGGAACGCTGCTTGACTTTCTCCGCGGATCGAAATCGGCGAAGCTCCGGCGAGTTACACGGAGCGACAAATGATGACCGTGCATGTGGTATGCGCTTATTGCCGTCCGATCTCCGTTAACCGGTCCTGCAACGCCAGGCGATCAAGTTTTTCGAAGGGCAGACACGCAAACAGCTCAATCCTTCGGCGCAAGACCACATAAGCATCCAAGAACGCCTTGCGCTTTTCTTCATCCGTTCCATCGACCGCGGCCGGATCGGGTACGCCCCAATGCGCGGTCATCGGCTGACCCGGCCAGTAGGGACACTGCTCATTGGCGACCTGATCACAGACCGTGAACACGAAGTCGAGCCTGGGCGCGTCATCCTGCGTGAACTCGTCCCAACTCTTGCTCCGCAGCCCATCGCTGGAAATATGATTGCGGGTTAGCAGATTGAGTGCGTAGGGGTTGATCTCGCCGCTCGGATGGCTGCCGGCGCTGAACGCCCGGAACTTGCCTCGCGTGATGGAGATGTTGTTGGTGATAGCCTCGGCGAAGATCGAGCGAGCCGAGTTGCCGGTACACAGGAACAGTACGTTGTAGGGATCGTGCGCCATGATTATTCACCAGAGCGATATTGCAAAACCATGTCGGACAGCGCGCTGCGACGGAGCCTATCCACAACAGGCGGCCTTCTCGGGATCATTCTTGATAGCGGGAGTGCAGCATGCCTCGGTTCCATCCAAAGGCTGTTCCCTGGCAGGGACGCAGCAAGCGCCATCCGCATCGGGCTTGAGCACGGCATCCTCGCCGTACAGCGGAATGTCCCCGAGGCTATGGAACGTCTCCCAGGCAATGCCCTGCGGGTCTTCGACCCAGTATTTATCCGAACGGGCGTAGCAGCACTGCGCGCCTTCCTCGTCGAGCGCGCTGATCTCTGCCTGCGCCACCTGCGTACGCAGCGCGCCCAACTCAGCATCGGAGTCCACCTGAAAGCCGAGATGATTGACGCCGACCGAGTGACCGCGGCGAGAAATCGCGAAGTTGATGCGCGGATCATCCAGCATCCACTTGGCGTAATCATCTTTCGCCACACTGGGTTCAGTTCCGAACAGCTTTGAATAGAAAACGATACTCTCGGAAAGGTCTCTTACGGACACGTGGATGTGAAAGCGTTTCATGTCAGTCAACCTCGCAAGTCGATGAGGGTTTGCAATCCGCGGTCTGATAGCTTCCCGCGCAGCAGTTCTCGGTCAAGTAGGCCAGCAGCGCATTCATCGCCTTGAAATCCGGCGCGTAGTAGATAAACCGCCCTTCCTGCCGCGACTTAAGCAAGCCTGCATTGCTTAGCTCCTTGAGATGAAAGGATAACGTCGCGGCGGGAAGCTTCAGGCGACTGGCGATTTCACCTGCGGGAAGCCCTTCCGGCCCCCTCTGAACAAGTAACCGGAATATGGCCAGGCGTGAGTCCTGCGCCAGCGCGGCGAGTCGGGATACGGCAGTGTTCGCTTTCATGTTTCGAAGAATATAGAAATTGCGGACTACCCGTCAATAGCTCAAGCGACTGTGGCGTAAGCGTCATAAGGCGCACGAGTCCCGGTCATCGCCCTGTAATCGTCCCCTGCTATTTTTAAACCTCTGCGAGTCACCAGAATAATGGAGGCACTTCATGACGGCGACAATATCGTCCGGTCACGAGCCGGCACGACTTTTGGCGAGCATCGCCGGGGCGGTGGCTTGTCTGACCACTGCAAGCGTGGGGCTGACGGAACCGGCGCCGCCAACAAAAAAGATCACATCCGTCACCGACCAGGTGCTGATGAGCCCGAGCCCGAGCGATTGGCTGATGTGGCGTCGCACCTACAATAGTTGGGGTCACAGTCCGCTTAAGCAGATCAACACTGACAACGTCCATCGGGTTGAGCTGGCCTGGGCCTGGATGCAGGAACCCGGCAATCAAGAGGCGGCGCCCTTGGTCAATAACGGGATCATGTACTTGGCGCAGTCGAACAACGTGGTCCATGCGCTGGATGCCACTGACGGTGATCTGATCTGGGAGTACCGTCACCCATTGCCCGACTTCAAAGGGAGCTACGTCCAGCGCCAGCTTTTGCGCTCGCGCAACGCCATCGCTCTATACGAGGACAAGGTCTATCTGGCCACGGGCGACGCGCGCATCGTTGCCTTGGATGCGCGCAGTGGCAAGGAGGTGTGGAACGTCGCGGTCGCCGACTACGAACCTGGTTACAATTACACTGGCGGCCCGCTTATCGTTAAGGGTAAAGTAATCGCCGGCATCTCCGGCTGCACCACGCCCGACACCGGCGGTGGCTGTTTCATCACCGCGCACGACGCCGACACAGGCGAGGAGCTATGGCGTACCCACACGATTGCCCGCCCGGGGGATCCCGCCGACAAGACCTGGAATGGCATGCCGGTCGAACAACGCAAAGGCGGCTCAGCCTGGATTACCGGCTCCTATGATCCAGATCTGGATCTCGTCTTCTGGGGTGCCGCGCCGCCCATCCCGCACTCGGAGCTCGCGCGCGGCACCGGTGAGAGCGACATGCTTTACACCAACTCCACGCTTGCGCTCGATCCCGATACCGGCAAGATCGTATGGCACTTCCAGCATTTACCCAGCGACAACTGGAACCTGGATCATGCCTTTGAGCGAGTGCTGGTCGATGTTGAACATGGCGGGAGCAACCGGGATGTGCTGCTCACCATGGGCAAGCCCGGAATCCTCTGGGCGCTCGACCGCGAAACGGGCGAGTACCTGTGGAGCACCGAAACCGTGTACCAGAACGTCATCTCCAGTGTTTCCGACACGGGTGAGATTACGCTAAACGACAAGATCAAGCCGGCGGAACTTGATGTAGAATATTTCACCTGCCCGTCGCTGTATGGCGGCAAGCTGTGGACGGCGAGCGCCTACAACCCCGCTACCCACGCGATCTACGTGCCGGTCGCGAACATGTGCAACGACTACAAGGTGATCGAGCAGCCACCGACCCCCGGCGAAGATTACGGTCGCGGCGAGTTCACGGCGCGCCACGCGCCCAACAACGGCGGATTGGTGGGTCGCGTCGAGGCGGTGGACGTAAGGACCGGCGAGCCGCTCTGGAGCCACGAGCGTCGCCCTATCATCAGCAGCGCGCTGCTGACCACAGACGGCGGACTCGTGATCGGCGGTGATGCCGGCCGGCGCGTGTTTGCGCTGGATGCCAAAACCGGCGCTGTTTTGTGGGAGATGCCGCTCAACTCCTCGATCGGCGGCTTTCCGATGACTTATCAGGTCAACGGTGTCCAGTATCTTGCCGTACCAACAGGCAGCAACAAGTTGGCGCAATTCTCCGCAGACCTCACTCCGGAGAGCATCGCCCCGGCGGATCGCGACGAGGGCAACGGCTCCACGCTGATGGTATTCCGGCTACCGGACGAG
>JBOIDC010000051.1:0-31236 GCA_050740315.1 Gammaproteobacteria bacterium
ATAGTCTTTGTACCGCGCCATCGATCCCCCTACTAACTCACCGGCCTGATGCTCGCTTGCGTCTAGCGATCTCCCGTATTTTACGAGAAATAAGCCAATCCACGGACTTTTTCTACAGACTCAACGGCCAAGCTCACTCGCCGGCCGCCGCGAATGTTTGCAAAGAAGAGGCCTTTCACGGCCGGTCGGCTGCAGCGCAATGTTATGTTTCAGCGGCGCCGGCGTAGCCACTTATTGACCAAATGGTTAAGATTCAGCCCGACGCCAAAGATATTGGGTCTGAGGTCTAGCAGTTGATTTGCCTCTTCCAGAGCGGAATCAGATTGTTGATCAGGCGGAATCGCCTCGCTCGGAGCATCAGCATAAACCATCATATCTAGCCGGTTTTGGAGCCGTCCCATAATATTGTTGGCGCTGTTGATGATGCTGGCCTTATACATGGAATCTATGAGATCAAATCGATATGCGGCGCCATCAAACGCAATAGCGTAACGATGTAGCTGACGCTCTATTGACTCTTTAAAGATGGTAAGCCGCTTGAAGTAAAGCGCTGAATCAAGATAAGGCTCGCATATGGAAAGTATCTCATCTCGGTCCGAGGCGACCAGGCTTCGTTTCATTGAGGCCACGGCGGTGGGGATCTCCGTAATCAAACGACTCCCGAATTCTGATAGAGCCTTGGCTGTTTCTGGGACTACGCTGCGGAAAATGCCGTGGAATTTATCTTTTTTGTTCCATTCGAGCCGAGCAATAAGGTTGTTTGTAACGGCGAGCAACGCACCAACATGCTCCTTGTGCAAGTGCCGAACCTGAGCGTCAATCGTTGAAGCTTGTTCCGGAGTAAGCATCACGTTGTCCAAGAAAGATAACGCCCGCGTTCAGGTGCGGCCGACCGCAGATCGGACGTCACCTGCAACGCGATGCTAGCTGGCACGTGCACTAGAACTGAATGTCCCTGCCTGTTCGCAAGATTAGATCCTCAGCGATGTACAAGAGAATCGGCGTCTCCCTTGCCAACACGCGCTCCTGACCGGAGAACGGTATGAAACGCGAAATCTCGCCTTCCTTGTTGTGAACTAGGGCATTACGAACGTGATAGATCCTTGACCCGATATTAGAGAATATTTGATCGTCGCTAAGATCGACTTTCATCTTTTCGCCAAAGACCTCTCGTTCTTGCGTAAAAGAAGGCCCGTGCTTGGCCTCATAGTCCAGCATCCAAGATCTAACCTCCTGGGCATCCAAATAGCGCTCAAGCACTGTTGCTAGCATCCGGCGTTCGTCCATGCGCTGATCAAATTTCCGGACAACTTTCACGAGCTCTCTCAACTTTTTGACTTTCGTGTGCGAAAAATCCGGACCAACAAGTTGAGACTTGACTTTATCGTGAAGAACTTCTTCCGATGCGGAGGTAAAGAAATATTCGAGTATCTTGTATAGCGCCAAATACGAAAGAATAAGGCTCTCGCTTCCCAATGCGAGCTGATAGTACGCGATCAGTTCTGAGTTATAGACTCGCAGAGGAAACTGGACTTCTTCGCGTCGACGCGTGTCCAGCCAGTATGCGGACCGGTCCCACGAACTAGACAGAGTGATGCCGATTCCATTTCCGAATGCAACATGGTAGAGACCGGATTCTGCTATTGATTTGAGCTGCTTTTGGTTTGTTGCAAGGTGGTTGTCATCGGGAGCTCGCACTGAGATTGCAATCATTCGCGAAAGAACATCCCGAATGTCGATGTCATCCCTATCTCTGTATCTATGGCTGCGAAGCAGGATGAACCTTAAGGCATCACGATGTACTTCGTTTGAATCGCAAAGCGATAGCGCAAATACGCTTGAAGCTGGGCCAATTACGATTTGAAACCCATTGGTTGGATGTGCAAGCGCAATCTGGTCGCTATCTCGGAACAGACGATAGAGTCCGGGGCCGCGCCCTTGGAACTCGATAACATGCTCGTAATGCCCGGGGAAAAAGATAGCAGTCTCTTCTGGCTTGGCAATTCTGTCCCGTATCTCAAGGTATCTATCTAAGTCTTCGTCTTTGACGTTAAAGCGGATGTTTCCCCTCTGCACCGGAAAGCGCCCATTCACCTTTGCCGAGACCGTTCCCCGCAGCCCTCTAAGGACTTCCCTGGCTTGAGATACTTTAGCCATCGTTTCCTAGATCCTTTGACCAGCTAACGCAGAGCTAAGCAGCGCGCAGCAAAGCGAAGCGTCCGCTTGAGCGCCGAGCTAGAACTCAAAGAACTTTGGTTGAAGCCCATGCGATCAGCACTCCCGCAATGATTCCGCCTGACCAATCCAATATACGAAGGCCAATGCGCTTGGCTTTCCCTGCTGGCGAAGCTTCCATCGTTCGACGGTTCAGCTCGTTGAGATATTCCCTACCAGCTACCGTGATTCTCGGCTCCATATACGCCCGGCCGTCAAAGGAGCTTGCATCAATGGCGCGAAGCAAGCCTTCCTCAACGAGCTCGCGAACGGCGCCAATTGGGATTGAGCTACCCTCATTGATCTGCTCGGGCAGATCGTCGTTGGCCGCCTTCCCCAAAATTATTCTGTGTTCGGCCAGGTAGTCCATTGCGAGTTCTAACGAAATATAGGCGACAAATTTTTGTTACCCCAGTGTCGTCCAAGCCAGCCCTCATGTCAAAGATGCGGTTACATTCATGCGGTTACACGCTCCGTCGGCCTTTAAGGCGGCCTAAGACTTCCCGGATGAATCAGGCAGGATTCCTTTTGACGAACTGAAAAAAGTCTGATTGCAGGCCCGCTGACTTCGGAGTGTAAACCCAAGCTCATAAGCGGAGCCGGCGCCGCGCGGCGGCGATCAGGCTGAACTCGATCGCGGCCCGGCGGTTCCAATGACGCCGTAGGATTGCGAGAATGGCGTCCAGTTTGGTCACGCCGTATAACAGGAGTCAGTTTTATGAATGGATTTTGCGCGCCGAAGTCGTGGTGCGAGCGCGCCCGCGGTATTCAGCATCGTTTCATTATCAACGCGTTGTTCAGCATTTTGCTGTTGTTGTTGGTGCCAGGCGCCGGCGCGATGGCGCAGACCGCGGTGCCGGGCGCCGACCCCGCCGCGCAATCCGCGCCGCAAGACGCCAAAGCATCTGCGCAAGAACAGGCGCGCGATCGCGAATCCGATCTGCGGTCGCTGGATCGCGTGCTGGCCTTGCTGAAACACGAGCGCGAACGCACGCAATTGATCACCGATCTCGAACGGCTGCGCTCAGGCATGGCCACGCAGGACGGCGCGGGCAAAGACAAGGCCGCGCCCGACAAGGGCAAGCAGGAGGCCGGGCTGCTGGGCGCGGTGACCGATGCGGTCAAGACCGCCGGTAAGAAAGCGCCCGAGGCGCTGGCTGCGCCGCTGGATCAAAAGATGAATGAAGCCGCGGGCGAGATGCAGCGTCAGCTCGATTCAGCTATTGAGCAAGGCGTGATCCAGCGCTTTGCCATCGCGGCCGTGCCGGGCTGGCTGCTGGCGATCGCGGTCGCGTTCGCACTCAACGCCGCCGGGTTCGTGCGCCGCGGCAAGTCGAGACTGGCGGAAGCCGTGCGCGCCAAGGCGGATAACGGCGCAATTGTGCGCGCCGTGTCGGTGCGCGCATTCTGGGGATTTCTGCCGCTGGTTTGCGGCGCGGCGGTCACTGGCGTGTGGCCGTTCGTGCTTGGCATGGACGACAATTGGGCGCGCGTGTTTTATTCGTTCGCAATTCCGGTGCTGGTGGCGGGGACGCTCTGGCAGCTCACCCGCGGACTGCTGGCCCTGCTGGGGCCGAGCCGTGGCTGGCGGCGGTCCGTCTACGCGCAGCGGCGTATCGTGCCCTGGATCAGCGGGCTCACCGCGGCGGCGGCGGCCAGCGCGATCCTGCGCAGCTCCTATATCTGGGATGTGCTCAGCGCCAGTGTCGCCGATGTTGCCGCGATCGTGCTGGACCTCGGGATCGCCTGCGCGACGCTCGTATTCATCTTCAGGTACCGCCTGCTGGTACGGTCGCTGATGATCAGAAGGCACAAGGCGTCCGCCGCGCCCAAGCAGGTCAGTCCGCTGTGGCGCGTGTACAGCATCATGGCGAAGCGCTGGCATATCATCGGTATCTTGTTCGTGGTGGCGCACATGGTGGCGCGGCTTCTGGGCAGTGACGTCGATTTCGTGCTGTCTTCCATACTCTCGCTGGTCACGATTATCGTCGGGCTGATGGTGGCGCTGTCGGTGGATGCCTGGCTGGCGCATCGGGTGAAGAAACAGCAACGCTACGCCAGTAGCGTGATGCGCCGCATCAGCGCGCGTTATCTGCAGATCGTGCGGGTATTCGCGCAGGCGATCATCGTTGTGTTCATTGTGCTGCTGGGTCTTGATATCTGGGCGCTCGACATCGATGCCTGGCTGGGCTCGAAGGCCGGCTGGGCCATAATACGCCCCGTGCTGTCGATGCTCGCGGCGATCACCGTCGGCTGGATGTTGTGGGTGGCGCTCGACAGCTGCATCGAGAACGCCTTGTCGACGGTCGACCGCCACGGGCGCGAGCGGGCGCAGAGCAGTCGCACCAAAACGCTGTTGCCGCTGATGCGCAACGTCGTGTTCGTCGCGCTGTGCGCGATCATCCTCGTGGCGGTGCTCGCCAATCTCGGCATCAACGTCGCGCCCCTGCTCGCCGGCGCCGGTATCGTCGGTCTGGCGATCGGTTTCGGTTCGCAGCAACTGGTGCAGGATCTGATCACCGGGCTGTTCATTTTGTTCGAGGGCAGCATCGCCGTGGGCGACACGATCGACACCGGCGGCCGCGCGGGTGTGGTCGAGGCAATGACCTTGCGCACGGTCAAGATCCGCGACATCGAGGGCGCGCTGCACTCGGTGCCGTTCAGCCAGATCACGGCGCTCAAAAATCGCTCGCGCGACTATGGCGTTTACAGCGTGAAAGCGGTGGTGGGCTATGGGACGGATCTCGATCGCGTGATGGAGATCATGCGCGAGATCGGGCGGGAAATGCAGGCCGATGTCACCTATTCATGGGACATTCTGACACCGCTCGAAATCTGGGGTGTGGATCAGTTCGCGCCCGAAGGCGTGGTGGTCATCGGCGTCATCAAGACGCGCCCGCTGCGCCAGTGGAGCGTCGGCCGTCAATTCAATCTGCGCTTGAAGAAACGCTTCGACGCGGAGGGCATCGAGATGGCGGTGCCGCGCTTGTCGCTGGTCTCTGCGCCTGCCCACACCAGCGACAACACGCCCCTGATCAAAGAAGCGGCGTCGTCTGGTTAAGCCCGTGACCTGACAAACCGCCGTTATTGAGCCTTGCAAAGATGCTTAACAGAACTGTCATCCTTTCACTTCGTTCAGGGCAGGCGCTGAGCGGAGCGTCTGTCATCCTGAGCGGAGCGAAGGATCTGGTTTATGTTTGCGAATGCTTAGATGCTTCGTTTCACTCAGCATGACAAGCCACCAGGATGTCATCCTGAGATTCTATGGTTCACGTCAAAGTTTGGGTGAGTCTTAGTGGGTTAAAGGTGGTGCCGTGATGATGGATCGACCAGGCGGTGCGGGCGAGCTTGCGGGCGATGATGATGAGGGCGGCGGTGCTGGGCCAGCCGCGTCGCCGGTATTCCGTGAAGCAGCTGTTCTTTCCCTAAGGAGACAGATTCTTCGGCCGGAGTTTATTCCTTCACTGCGTTCAGGACAGGCCTTGGGCAAAGAGGGAGCCTCAGAATGACCACTCACCCGATGTGTTAATCAATTCTTCAATTGTCAGTAATGTCCCATCAGCGCGGCCGTCACCGCCGCGAAGCATCGCGCCGACCGGCAGCGGCCGCCGGCTTCATTCTCGCGTCTGCGCGCGCCGGCACAACAGGATACCGCCCAGCACCACCGCCGCGCCCAGCGCCTGTACGGCGCCGATTGTTTCCGCCAGAAGCATCCATGCGAACGCAGCCGCGGCCACGGGTTGCACCAGCAGACTCACGGACGAGAAGGACGCCGGCAGGTGCGCCATCGCATAGGCGATCAGCCCTTGACCCGCGACATGCGGCAGCAACGCCAGCCCCAGCAATATCGACCAGCCATGCGCCGACTGCGGCCACAGCGTCTCGCCGGTCATCAACGTCACCGGCAGCAGCAACACCGCGGTCGCGAGCGTGCTCCACCACATGATTTCCACCACCGAGGCCACGCGCCGCAGCCGAATCACGCTCAACTGATAGCCGGCGTAGAACAACGCGGTAAGTACACCGAGCAAGTCGCCCAGCACGCTCGAGCGCCCGATCGTCAGGCTGTCGGCGGTGAGCAGCAGCGCACCGCACAAAGCCAGCAACAGCCCGAGCAGAAATTCGCGCGTGACCTTTTCACCGAACAGCCACACCGAGGCGCCGGTGACAAACAGCGGCGCGAGATTGGCCAGCAAGGTCGCGTTGGCCACCGACGTGAGCTGGATCGACTGATGCCAGGCGGCGAGATCGGCGGCGAAAAACGCGCCGGCCAGCCACAGCCAGGGCAGACGCGCGCTGCTTGCCGCGTGGCGCGCGCGCCGTGGCCACCACAGTACAAACAACACGGGCGCGGCCAGCGCCACTCGCCAGAAAGCGGCCGCGGTCGGGCCCACGTCCGCCAGTCGGACAAAGATCGGCGCCAGACCGATAAGCACCGCGCCGGCTAGTAATGCGGTGAGGGCAGGGCGCTGGTTGCGCAAGTTCGCCCGATGTGTAACCTCAGCTTCGACTGCGCTTTCCTTCAATGGGTGCAATCTTCTGCCCGCGCGCGGGCTCGCCCATTGCTCGCTAACGAAGAAACCGTGCGGCTAGACCTTCGCCACGGCCGAAATCGGGCGCGATTTGCAGATGATAATGCAGGTGCGGTTCGCTCGATCGCCCACTGTTGCCGCAACGCCCCAACGCTGCTCCTGCCCGCCCGTGCTGCCCCGGTTTCGCCGCCACGCCTGCTGCAGGTTCGCGAGAAGAGAACCGATGCCAGCGGCGTTCCACATTTCGCGGGCCTAGTCGTAGTGTCTGCGCGCGCAGGCTCTCCTGATCTGTAACGTGGCGTTGATGCTCTCCACGCGCGGCAAATGATCCAGCAGGCACTGGTTGTACGCGACGTCCTCGTCGGACATGAGCCCCGAATCCTCGTAGTTTTCATAACAGGCGTTCGTAATCAGCTGACTGGCGATATCCAGTTTCGCGCCGCGGAGATGCTCCAGGATGCAGTCGTCGTAGGCCGGATTCCTGTCAAAATCGCTCGTCTGAGCGCGCGCGCTCATGGCTGTCGCCAAAAGAATCGTTACAGCCAGCAATGGCAAATTTCTCACGATAGCCTCCGGGCCACTATCTGCGCGCACGTCGCACTTCGATCACGCCGCAGACCTCGCATTTCCGGTACTGGGAGCCATGCCTGGCTGGCGGCTATTCGTCTTTGTGCACCGTGTCCGGTGAAAAGGCGGGGAGGCACACCGCCAGGTATTCGGCGCCGTCGGCTTCCGGCGTGCTGTATCTCACCCATTCGCCGGCGTGCGTGATTACGGCCTCGCCGGCATGGACATCGATCGTCTCATGCCTTGTTTCCACCCGCAGCATGCCGCCGAGCACGACCGTATATTCGTCGAACGCCGGTGTCTGACCAGGTTCCGCCCAGCCGCCTGGACTTTGCATGCGCGCGATGCTCAGACGCTCGGTTTGCGTGTTGAGCCGGCCCACGTATTCCTCGATGATTTTGGGCTTGTTGCCCGCGGCTTTCAGTACCGACGGTGCTTTGATGTGACTTGGCATGCGGATAACTCCTGATAATGCTGGCCTGCGCGTCGCTACGATCGGCCGCGCGAGGCTAGGCGCCGCCCTGCTGTTTCATGAAGGCCTCGAAACGCTGCCGTAACGCCTCGGGCGACAGATCCTCCGTGTGCGTGGCCACGTGCCATTGATGGCCGTACGGGTCCTCCAGGGTGCCGGCGCGGTCGCCGTAGAACTTATCTTCCATAGGCCGCAGCGCCTTCGCGCCGGCTTCGACGGCCCGGTTGAACGTAGTGTCCGCGTCTTGCACGTAAAGCATGATGCTCACCGGGGTGCCGCCAAGCGACTGCGGGCCACGGCAGCCCCAGTCCGGCGCTTCGTCCGCCAGCATGATAACCGAGTCGCCGATCTTGATCTCGGCATGTCCGATTTTCCCACTGCTGTCCGGCAGCCGCATCAATTCGGTGGCGCCGAACGCCCGTTTGTAGAATTCGATGCCGGCAGACGCGTCTTTCAGGATCAGATACGGTGTGGCGGTGTGATAGCCATCCGGGACGGGGTTAATTGCCATGACGCTTCTCCTGTGCGGATGCGGCAGTTTGCCGATTACAGTTTAACCGACGCTTGCTTGCAGATCGATTTTGCGGGTCAAGCCGCCGCGCGGGCCCCAGTCTGTGCGGCTCGTGGCGGCCGGACCTAGTTCCCGGCGAATGCTTTCGCTCCACCCCGCGCGCCAGGCGTGCTGTTCATCGCGCCCCGTCACTCGATCACGGCCGTGGCGTTGTCCTCATCACAACGATCACCGGGCGCTCAGCAAGAGCCCCTTTTTGCCCGACAATTGCGCGCGCTGCCAGCCGCCGCCCAGCGCGCGGTACAGCGCCACCAGGTTCGAGGTGACCGCGGCGTCGCTGGCCGCCAGCGCGTCTTCCTGCGCGAACAGCGAGCGCTGCGCGTCCAGCACGTTCTGGAAACCGGTCAATCCTTCCGCATACTGGCTTCGGGCGATCGCCACCGTGCGCTCGGCGGACCTGACCGCCTCGACCAGCGAGCGCCGGCGTTCCCGCTCGCGCGCATAGCGGGTCAGGGCATTTTCCACGTCCGCGACCGCGGTCAGGATGGCCTGTTCGTAGCGCGCCAGCGCCTGTCTTTGCAGAGCGTCCTGCACCCTGATGTTGTTGCGCACCCTGCCGAAGTCGAACAGGTTCCACACGAAGGCCGGTCCGAACGAGTACGTCTGACTCGCCGCGTCGAACAGGTTGCCGGTGCTGCCGGATTCGAACCCGAAAAAGCCGCTGATGGAAAATTGAGGATAAAGCGCGGCCTCGGCCACGCCGATGCGCGCGGTCTGGGCCGCCAGCTCGCGTTCGGCGCGGCGGATGTCCGGCCGGCGTCGGATCAATTCCGCGGGCACGCCGAAGGCGACCCCGGATTTGGCTACAGGTACCGGCGCCGAGTCCTGCAACAACGTCTGCAAAGCGCCGGGGAACTCGCCCACCAGCACCGCCACACGGTTAAGCGCCTGTTTGCGCCGCGCCTCAAGCCTCGGAATCGCGGCCCGGGTGCTGGCCAGATTGGTGCGCGCCTGCGATACGTCCAGCTCGGTGACCAGGCCCTCGTTGAAGCGGGCGCGCGTGATTTCGAGCGTCTCGGCCTGCGCGCGCGCGTTGGCACGCGCGATCGCCACCCGTCGCTGAAACGAGCGGTAATCCACGTAGTTCAAGGTTAAGTCCGCCAGCAGGGTCACCAGCACGTCATGCGCATCCGCGACCGAGGCCTGATAGTCGGCGTCCGCGGCCTCGACCAGACGGCGCACGCGCCCGAACGCGTCGAGCTCCCAGCTGGCGTCGGTGCCCAGCGAGAACAGCTCGACATCCTGGCCGAACGACGCGCCGCCGATATCGCCCGGCGCGCCGAGTTCGATATTCTCGCTGGGGCTCTGCTTGTTGTAGGAACCGGAGGCATCCACGTCGGGATAGAATTCGCCGCTGGCGATACCCCGTCGAAAGCGCGCCTCGCGCACTCTCAGCACCGCCTCGCGCAGATTGCGATTCGAGTCGATCGCCTTTGTCACGAGCGTATTGAGGGTGGGATCGTCGAAGGTTCGCCACCAGCGCGCGAGCGCTTTGGTGTCGTTGCGCGCCACGCCGAAGGCTCGTTCGGTCCAGTCCGCGGGCAGCGTGGTTTCCGGCGCGCGATAATCCGGCCCCACGGCGCAGGCCGCGAGCGCGAAGCAGAAGACCAGAATGCCAGGATTCGAGAGTTTGAACATCATTAGTTTTGTGCTTGACCGCCGGGACGCGAACGCTCGATGGGCGCATCGCGCAGCCGGCCGCCATAGTAGTTGCCGGGCGGCGGAGGCGCTTACAAAAACCTGCGCGCGCTTACAGGTTCTTGCGTTTGTCGTGTTGCCGGCGGCGCGGAATGCCCGCCGAGATTTTACTTAAGATTCAGCGCCGAAAAGAATTCAGCGGTTCTACGCCGTTTCCGTGCGGGACAGGTCGACCAGCGGCAGCGTGTTTGTCCGGCGGTTGATCGATGATTGCCAGCGCGTCGGCGCCGGCCGCGATGGCGCGCTCCTGCAGCGCTCGATGCAGCAGATTTTGACTTTGGGCGGCAGTGATGGCCGGTGCCGCGGGCACGTCCGTGTGCCGCGGGAACCTCAGGTTCCTTAAATCAAGCGCTCCGATAGACCTTCGGCGTAACGCCCACCACTTTTCTGAACGCGGTCACCAGATGACTCTGACTCGAGAACCCGACCTCATAGGCGATTTCCGCGGCGGGCGCGCGTGAAGCCTTCAACAGCTGCTTGGCGCGTTGCACGCGCTGTTCCAGCACGTACTGGTGCGGCGAGCGCCGCGTCGCCTGCTTGAACAGGCGCGAGAAATGGAACGCGCTGTAGCCGGTTAACTGCGCCATCTGTTCTAAGGTTAGTCGCTCTTCGAGATGCGCGTCGATGTACTCGACCACTCGCCGCAGCTTGCGCGCGGGCAGGGCCTGGCCTGTGTCCGGCTCCGCTTTGGCATCGAAGGCGTAGTGGCGCAACAAGTGCACCGCCAGGGTGTTGGCCAGCGACTCGACGTACAGCTGCCCACCAGGCCCTGGTCTTTCCAGCTCATTGAGCAGGTGCCCGCCGACCTGTTCGATCAGTGGATCGCGGATGCTCAACTGCGGCGTGAGCTTCGCGCCGGCCGGACTGCGGCCAAAGGTCTCGTGCGCCACGCGCGAAAAGAACGTCCCCCGCAGGGAGATAGCCAGTATCTCCGCTTCGCCGGAGCCCCGCCATTCGCTGCCGCAGCCCGCCGGTGTGAGATGGATGGCCCCCGGCTCGGCGAGCGCCTGGGTGGCGCGCGCGCCGTCGCACAGCAGGCGCCGCTCGACTCTGCTGGATCCCGACAACTGCAAGGACAGCACGTGATCGTCTCGCGCAGGTTTCGTGCACTGGCTGGGCCGCAGGAAAACCCGCTGCGCCACCAGGCCGGGCCAGCCGAGCTTGTCGCTGGATGCGACGATGGAATGAGCGCACGCGGACTCGCCAGTGGTGCGCCTCGCTGGCACGCTTCGCGTCAGGGCGTCAGTATTCAGCATGCGTTTCTTATCTCCTGTTGCCGCTCGTCGGCCGGTTACATTAACTACATCTTATGCCCGGTGGTCGTTTGGAGAACCCGCTTTTCGACATAACACTGTTTACGAATCCGAACGAATCAGCATCAGTCGTGATGGCCGGCCAACCGTAACCGAAGCGGCGCGGGCGTTCTTACAAAAACTTGCTCTTCGTGTCCGACTGCCCGCAGCGCAAGAAATTGCAAGAAATCGCAGGCTTTCAAAAGATCATGGCGCTTTGTTTCGATTCAATGACGGCCATGAAAAAATTATCGACGACGCCAAGCGCATGATCCTGATTGCCGGCGCCCGGAATTTCGTGGGGATCGAGGTCGCCAGGCAACTGGCCACGCTTGATTATCCGCTGCGGGTGGTGGTCGCCGACACGGCCGAGGCGCGGCTCTTCGACGAATTCCCCAATGTCGAGGTTTTACGGCTTGAGCCGCATACGGAGATAGCGGCCAATGCCTTCAGGGGCGTGGAAATGCTCTTTCTGACGGCGCCCGCGTGCGCCACGGAAGCGCGCACGCAGCGCAGGCTGACGCGCGCCGCACGCAGCGTCGGAATCAAACGTGTGGTCAGACTCACGCACGCCGACGAGGATCCCGATGCGTTGACGCCAGTGATGGCACCCGCGGAGAAAGCGCGGCCTGGAGACCCGCCGCTGCCCTGCACTTCGCTGCGCGCGGGGGTTTCATATCAAAGTCTTACCGTGTTTTTATTACATTTTACCTGCACCGCGCGGCGGGTGCTGGCTCATGGGCGGGAGATCGCGCCGGTCGACGCGCGCGACGTGGCCGCGGTGGCGGTCGCGGTGCTGACCGGGCAAAGGCACGCCGGCGAGCGTTTTTGCGTCACCGGGCCGGAAGCGCTCAGTCTGGTCGAGATCGCAGACAAGCTGTCGTTCGCTACCGGTGTGCGGGTCAGCCCGGGGCGACGCGTGGCCTGCGGATCCGAGCAGGCGGATAAGTGGTCGGGCTGGGAGGCCGGCATCGAGGCGGAACTGGCAACGGGCTCCGGCACGACCGAGACCACACTAGGCGATACGATACGACGGATCGCCGGCAGGGAGCCCATCCCCTTCGATGAATACGGCGCCGAGATCGCCACCCGTTGCCCCATATTCCGGCGCTTGCGCGACTTGGCTTGATGATCCCGTTCGCGAGCGTCGGGCGGGTGCAAGCACATCGCGCGCGGGCTTTGCGCGACATCGCGGTTCGCGGCCGGCGCATGATCGCAAGAAATTAAAACGTACCGCAAATACTTATAAGACCCTGGGCGCGCATTTGCCTAGCATGCGGAGCAACGTAACTCAAGGATCGCTCTCCGCCATTCGGTACAGGGACGTACCGGCTTTTTGTTAACGAGGCGATGCCGGCGGCTGACTTGCGCGGATTTCATGGCTGAGCGTGCGACATGGCAAGTCCGAGCGAGCATCCAGTGAATGCTTGCAAGGCCGGCGGATGGCGGATTTCAACAAGCGTCACACCAAGGGATGAGGGTAGTTTTGGCAAAAGTGGAGGCAGTTCAGTTGATCAAACGCATGATCGTGATGCTGATAACCGTCGGTATCCTGTTCGGTGGCATCTTCGGCTGGAAGGCGTATATCGGCTATAAAACCGCTGAGGCGATGGCCACCATGGCGCCGCCGGCGGTGGCGGTGACCGCCGTGCACGTCGAGCCCATGACCTGGGCGCCGGGCTTGTCCGCTGAGGGCAGCCTGCGTGCCACGCAAGGCGTGGACGTTACGACTGAGCTGGCAGGCATGGTCGGGCGCCTGGATTTCGAATCGGGCCAGACAGTCAAGGCGGGGCAGCTGCTGGTGCAGCTGGACACCGCGCAGGATCGCGCGAACCTGGAGGAGTTGCAGGCCGCGGAGTCGCTGGCCCTCGTCCAGCTGGAACGGCAGCGCCGGCTCATCGAACAGAACGCGACCTCGCAAGGCGCGCTGGACGAGGCGGAGAGCCGTTACGATCAGGCTGTCGCGCGGGTCGCGAGCCAGCAGGCGCTGATCGACAAGAAGGCGATCAAGGCGCCTTTCAGCGGCGAACTGGGCATCCGCCAGGTCGATATCGGCGAGTATCTCTCGCCGGGCGCGGTGACCGTGGACTTGCAGTCGCTGGACCCCATTTACGCCGATTTCATGCTGCCGGAGCAGCATCTCAATCAGGTACGCGAGGGGCAGACGATCAGGGTCAGGTCGCGGCCTTCCCCGAGCTCACGTTCAAAGGTCGCATCACCGCGATCAATCCGGCCGTGGATCGGGTGACGCGCAACTTCGCGGTGCAGGCGACCCTGCAGAACCACCAGAAAAAATTGCGGCCTGGCATGTTCGCCGGGATCGAGGTGGCGTTGCCGGTCAAAAACCGGGTGCTTACCTTGCCGCAGAGCGCGGTGACTTTCGACCCCTACGGTGAATCGGTGTTCGTTATCGACGAAAAGCATGAGGACGGCCAGCCGCCGCGGCTCACGGCGCGCCAGGTGTTCGTGGAGACCGGCGACCCGCGTGGCGATCAGGTCGCCATCACCCAAGGGCTTGCGGCCGGCGACCGCGTGGTCACCACCGGTCAGCTCAAGCTGCAGAATGGCGCGACGGTCAGGATCGATAACGGCATCGAGCCCAGCAACGACCCGGCGCCGCGGCCGGCGGACAGCTGAGACCGCACTTTGCATAAAGCTCGCGGAAACTGATTCAGCATGAATTTCACCGACATCTTCATCAAGCGTCCGGTGCTCGCCACTGTCGTGAGCCTGTTGATCCTGCTCGTGGGCTTGAGATCACTGCAACTGCTGGGTGTCAGCGAGTTTCCCGAAACCGAGAACGCGATCGTCACGGTGCAGACCGCCTATCCGGGCGCCAGCGCCGAGCTGGTCGAGGGCTTCATCACCACGCCGCTGGAGACCGAGATCGCCACCGCCGACGGCATCGACTACCTGGAATCGGCCAGCCTCCAGGGGATCAGCTCGATCACGGCCTACCTCGACGTCAACTACGATCCCCTGGACGCCGTGGCCGATATCAATACCAAGGTCAACGCGGTCAGAAACGAAATGCCCGAGGAGGCGGAGGACTCCACCATCGAAGTGGAGGTCGGCCAGACCACTGCCTCCATGTATCTGGGCTTTTACAGCGACAGCCTGGCGCCTAACGAGATCACGGATTATCTCATTCGCGTGGTGCAGCCGGAGCTCTCCACCGTCAGCGGCGTACAGCGCGCCGAGATCCTGGGCGAGAAGCGCTTCGCCATGCGCGTGTGGCTCAAACCCGACCGCATGGCGGCGCTCAATGTCACACCCGCGGACGTGAGCCGGGTGCTGGCGGCCAACAACTTCCTCGCGGGCGTGGGCAAGACCAAGGGCGCGGCCGTGTCGGTCAACCTCACCGCGTCCACGGACCTGCATTCCGTGGAAGAATTCAAGGATTTGATCGTGAAGCGCCAGAACGGCGCCACCATCCGCCTCAAGGACATCGCCGACGTGCGCCTGGGCGCCGAGGATTACGAGACCTCGGTCAAGTTCAGCGGGCAAGACGCGGTCTACATCGGCATCGAGGTCGTGCCGGGCGCCAACGTGCTGTCCACGATCGCGCAGGTGCGCGACATGTTCGAACGGCTCAAGAGCGAATTGCCAACCGGCCTGAACGCGCGCATCGCCTACGACGCCACCGATTACATCAATCAGTCCATCGACGAGGTGCTGCACACCCTGGGCGAGGCCGGCCTGATCGTGATCGCGGTGATCTTTCTGTTTCTGGGTTCGGTGCGGCATTCCATCATCCCGGCGGTGACGGTGCCGCTGTCGCTGGTCGGCGGCGCGTTTCTCATGTTGGCGCTGGGATTTTCCATCAATCTGCTTACCCTGCTCGCGATGGTGCTGGCGATCGGCATGGTGGTGGACGACGCCATCATCGTGGTGGAAAACATCGACCGCCACATCGCAGAGGGCATGCAACCCATGGAGGCCGCGTTGCGCGGCGCGCGCGAACTGGGCGGGCCGGTGATCGCCATGACCATCACGTTGCTGGCGGTGTACGCGCCCATCGGCTTTCTGGGCGGGCTCACGGGCGCTTTGTTCACCGAGTTCGCGTTCACCCTGGCGGGCGCGGTGCTCATCTCCGGCATCATCGCGCTCACCTTGTCGCCCATGATGTGCGCCAGGCTGCTCAAACCGCACACCGGCAACGGCGGCTTCACCGGATTTCTGGACCGGCAGTTCGGGCATCTCAAGGATACTTATCAGGGCGTGCTGCACCGGTCCTTGAATTACCTGCCGGTCACGGCGGCGTTCGCTTGCCTGATCCTGGTCAGTTGCTATTTTCTGTATACCTCGTCGCTGACGGAGCTGGCGCCGGAGGAGGATCAGGGCGTGCTGTTTATGGAATCGGAGACCTCGCCCAACGCCTCGCTGGATCACCTCGCCAAGTACACCGATGAAGTCACCCGGCATGTGCTGAGCTTTCCCGAGACGAAGTTTCATTTTCTGTTCAACGGCGTGGGCGGCGGCGGCGCGGCGGCGACCACCAGCACCGCGATTTCGGGCATGGTGTTCAAGCCCTGGGAGGATCGGGATCGCACCCAACAACAGATTCAGCCGCTTTTGCAGGCGAAAGTCGACGGTGTGACCGCGTTGCAGACGGCGGTATTCACGCGGCCGCCCTTGCCCGGTGCGCGCGGACTGCCGGTGGAATTCGTCGTCGGCTCGACCGAGCCGCCGAGCGCCATTTATCCCGTGTCGCAGGAACTGTTGAAGCGCGCGCAGGCCAGCGGGCTGTTCGCGTTCGTCGATAGCGATCTCGATTATGACAAGGCCGAAACGGCGATCAGGATAGACCGTAACCGCGCCGCGGATCTGGGGCTCGATATGCGCGAGGTGGGCTCCGACATCGCCGCCATGCTGGGCGGCAATTACATCAACCGCTTCAGCATCGAAGGGCGCGCCTACGAGGTGACGCCGCAGGTGCGCCGCCAGTTTCGACTGAACCCCGAACAACTGCTGCAATATCGCGTGCGCGCGCCCAACGGCCAGATGATTCCGCTGTCCACTTTCGCGTCGCTGGAAAAGCGCGTGGAGCCGCGACAGCTGAATCGCTTTCAGCAACTCAACGCGGCCACGATCGAGGGCGTGCCGATGCCCGGTGTCCCGCTGGGGGAGGCGCTGGGCTATCTTCAAAGTGAGGCGCGGAAGATCTTTCCGCAGGGTTACAAGGCGGATTACGCCGGTCAGGCGCGGCAGTTCGTGCAGGAAAGCGGCGGGCTGGTGCTGACGTTCTTCTTCGCCATCGTGATCATCTACCTGGTGCTGGCCGCGCAGTTCGAGAGTTTCCGCGACCCGCTGATCATGCTGATCAGTGTGCCCATGTCGATCTGCGGCGCGCTGATATTTTTAAGTCTTGGCTTCGCCACCATCAACATCTATACGCAGGTGGGACTGGTGACCCTGATCGGCGTGATCAGCAAGCATGGCATATTGATCGTGCAGTTCGCCAATCAGCTGCAGGAGGAAGAGGGCATGGGCAAGCGCGAGGCCATCGAGGCGGCGGCGGCTATCCGGCTGCGCCCCGTGCTGATGACCACCGCCGCGCTGGTGGTGGCGATGATTCCGCTGTTGACCGCGACCGGCGCCGGCGCGGCCAGCCGTTTCTCCATCGGCCTGGTGATCGCCACCGGCATGAGCATCGGCACCTTGTTCACCCTGTTCGTGGTGCCCGCCGTGTACCTGCTGATCGCCAGGGACCATACGAAAGACCGCGGGCGCGCACCCGCGCAGGCGACCGCGAGACCCGTCGAGGCGTGAACGTAGCGGGCTAGTTAGCCGCAGGCGGCATAACCCACGATTTTGCCGGCATTAACTATCGACGCAGGGGTTGCGGCGCGAGGATCGCTGATTGGACCTGTGAAACCGCCGCGTCCGGAGAATGACGGTATGAGCAGAAGAGGAGGCGATCATCATGCCTTTCGACCTTGACGCCTATTTCGAGCGGATCGGTTACACGGGCGGGCGGGCGCCGACCCTGGCGACGCTCGCCGCCATCCACGCACGGCATACCGAAGCCATTCCGTTCGAAAACCTCGATCCGCTCATGGGATGGCCGGTGCGCCTCGACCCGGAGTCGCTGCAGCGAAAGATGGTGCAAAACGGCCGCGGCGGCTATTGCTACGAACACAATCTCCTTCTCAAACAGGCGCTCGATGCGCTGGGTTTTCGTGTTATGGGTCTGGCGGCGCGCGTTCTGTGGAATGAACAGGACTCGCCCCGCACGCACATGCTGTTGCGCGTCGATCTCGATGGGCGGCCTTATATCGCCGACGCGGGTTTCGGTGGCATCACTTTGACCGCGCCGCTGCGCCTGCAAGCTGACATCGAGCAAACCACGTCGCATGAAGCGTTCAGACTGGTCAAACTCAACGACGAATTTATCGAGCAGGCCAAACTCCGCGGCGAGTGGGCGCCGCTGTATCGTTTCGGCTTGTCTGAATACCTGCTGTCCGATTACCAGGTCTTCAACTGGTATGTCTCAACCCACCCGCAGTCGCATTTTGTTACCGGCCTGATGGCCGCGCGGCCCGCGCGCGATCGTCGCTATGCGCTGCGCGGCAATCAGCTCACGGTGCACCATCTGGATGGGCGCACCGAACGGCGCGTGCTCACAAGCGCCGCCGACATGCGTGAGGCGCTCGCACGCGAGTTTCTTCTGAACGTGCCCGACGCGCCTGAACTCGACGCGGCGCTGGAGCGCCTGACGGCGCGCGCGGCGTGAGCCGCCATCGAAGCAGGCGGTCTTTTGAGCTTCGTGGCTGAAACGGTTTCGCGGCAGTCCGCCATGGTCAAGCGAATAATTATCATGCTGGTATTGCTTGGCGTGGGAGTTGGCGTCATCTTGTGCCTGCAGATCTATCTTATCGCCGAATTGACGATCGAGGCGCTGGCGTTAGCCGGCGATATTGTTCACGGAACGCCTTAAGATGGCGAGGTCAGCAAGCTCCAGCAACGACGCTTGCCGAGGCTGATGTCATAACGTGAACCGAGGAGATGCACACGACGTTGCTGCTCTTGAAGCTCGGCGGCCAGGGCGAAGCGCTGGCGGCGCGAATCGGCGTGACCCCGCCGTTCAGTTATAACCGGTGCTGCTTGTCGTCTGCTTCCAGTTATGGCGCAACCGGAGAAGAGGAATGAAACGGACAGTACACCTCGTTGCTGGAGTCTTGGCCACTTCAGTCATAGCCACCTTTTTTGTTTCAACGATACTCGTTGAACTCATTGGCTCCTATGAGGCTGTGGCAAAGGTAAAAAACCTAATTGCCACGCCGGGTCTGTGGATTCTCATCCCGGCTATTGCGGTAACGGGAGGCAGCGGTTTTTCCCTCTCCCGGTCACGCCGGGGAAGGTTGGTGGAAAGCAAGAAAAGGCGCATGCCGTTCATTGCCGCAAACGGCATCCTGGTGCTGGTACCGTCTGCAATATTCCTCAATCTCTGGGCTGCACAAGGCGTGTTCGATATCCGGTTCTATCTGGTGCAGGGGTTGGAGCTTCTGGCGGGTGCAATCAATCTCACGCTCATGGGCTTAAACATCAGGGACGGTTTGCGTCTGAGTGGGCATATGCGCCATAACAAGCCCTTGGAGCCGACGCGGTGAGACAGCGCACCGCTTCTTGTTGTTTCCATGGCCACGCGGCTCAAGGGCGTTAGGCGCTCCAGATTGAGGACGGAGGTACTATGGATGCTGATCTCGAAGGCATGTCGCGTGATCAACTCGTCGCCGAAGTGAAGAGGTTGCGGCAGGGTATTCGCGGGCATCGTGACAGCACGGGCCACGCGCTGTGCTGGCACCATCCGGCGTTGTGGTCGCTGCTGCCGGAGCAATCGGATCCACTTCCTGTCGTTCCCAGTTGGCCGCAGTTCCTCCGTGGCTGCATCCGGTATCGCCAGTCGCTCGACGAGCAGGCGCCTCAGGCTCCCAGAAGCGATGAGCCGTACGGCGAATGAACCGCGTGCCTGGCGCTTCCGTCGAGCGAACTACAACGCCGTATTTACCTCATCGTGCAATGAATTTTTCAAAAGGAGAAAACATGGCCACCAAGATTTTCGTGAATCTACCCGTGAAAAATCTCAATAAGTCCATCGCGTTCTTTACTGAACTCGGCTTCACGTTTAATCCCCGATTTACTGACGAGACCGCTACTTGCATGATTGTGGCCGACGACATATTCGTCATGCTGTTGACCCATGACAAGTTCAAGACCTTCACCCCCAAAGACATTTGCGATGCGACGAAGAGCACGGAAGTGCTTGTGTGTCTATCTGTTGAGAGCCGGGAAGGAGTCGATGAAATGGTTCGCAAGGCGGTCGCCGCCGGCGGAACCACCTACAATGCACCACAAGATCACGGTTTTATGTACGGACACGGGTTCCAGGACCTGGACGGCCACATCTGGGAAGTTATCTACATGGAGCCAAGTGCGATAGACCAAGGGTAAAAAATGTAATGACACAATGTGCCAACAAGCCGCGAGAGCGGTGCGCCACGTTGGCCGAACTGCCAACCGCCCTTACCAGGGCATGGAGAACACTGATGCGCAGCACCGACTGCGAGGAATCGAACACGTGAGCACGATCGAGGTACCCACCGCCGGCCGGCGGGCGCGTGAATGGTCATACGACCGGGCCACGATCGCGCCGATGCAGCCCATGCCCGCAATCATCTCCATCTCGAATCTCACCAAGACCTATGCCTCCGGCCTGCAGGCGCTCAAGGCTGTCGACCTCGAGATACGTAAGGGCGAGATCTTCGCCCTGCTGGGCCCCAACGGCGCGGGCAAGACCACCTTGATCAGCATCGTGTGCGGGATAGTCACGCCCTCGGAGGGGACGATCGCGGCCGACGGCCACGACATCGTGCGCGATTATCGCGCGGCGCGGTCCAAGATCGGCCTGGTGCCGCAGGAGTTGACCACCGACGCCTTCGAAACGGTGTGGGCGACCGTCAGCTTCAGCCGTGGCCTGTTCGGCCGCGCGCCGAATCCCAGATACATCGAGAAGCTGCTGCGCGATCTGTCGTTGTGGGACAAGCGCAAGGACATGATCATGACCTTGTCGGGCGGCATGAAGCGACGGGTGATGATCGCCAAGGCGCTAAGCCACGAGCCGGAGATCCTGTTTCTGGACGAGCCCACGGCGGGGGTGGACGTGGAGCTGCGGCGCGACATGTGGGCGCTGGTGCGGCGGTTGCGCGAAAGCGGCGTAACCATCATTCTGACCACTCACTACATCGCCGAGGCCGAGGAGATGGCCGACCGCATCGGCGTGATCTCGAAGGGTGAACTGATCGTCGTCGAGGAGAAGGCCAAGCTGATGAAGAAGCTCGGCAAGCGGCAGCTGACCCTGCACCTGCAGGAGCCGATGGCGGCGATTCCCGCCGAGCTGGGCTACTGGCGGCTGGAACTGAAAGCCGACGGCTACGAGCTGGAATACACCTTCGACACCCACGAGGAGCAGACGGGCATCCCGCCGCTGCTGCGGCGCATGAGCGAGCTCGGCATCGGCTTCACGGACCTGAACACCCGTCAGAGTTCGCTGGAGGAAATCTTCGTCAGCCTGGTGACCGAACGAACAGGTGCCGCGCGATGAACCTGGCATGAAAAAACTCGCGTTCAACCGCTACGGCGTGTGGGCCATCTACAAGTTCGAGATGGCGCGGTTCTTCCGCACTTTATGGCAGAGCCTGGTGGCGCCCGTCATTACTACCTCGCTTTATTTCGTGGTGTTTGGCGCCGCGATCGGATCGCGCATGACGGCGGTGGACGGCGTGGCCTACGGCGCGTTCATCGTGCCGGGGCTGATCATGCTGAGCCTGTTCACCCAGAGCATCTTCAACGCCTCGTTCGGCATCTACTTCCCGAAATTCACCGGCACGATCTACGAGATCCTGTCCGCGCCGGTGTCCGCATTGGAGATCGTGCTCGCTTACGTCGGCGCGGCGGCGACCAAGTCGATCGTTCTGGGTCTGATCATCCTGGCCACGGCCACGTTCTTCGTGCCGATCCAGATCCTGCATCCGCTATGGATGACCGCCTTTCTGGTGCTCACCGCCACCACCTTCAGCCTGTTCGGCTTCATCATCGGCATCTGGTCGAAGGGTTTCGAGCAGCTGCAGTTCATCCCCTTGCTGATCGTGACACCGCTGACCTTCCTGGGCGGCACCTTCTATTCGATCGACATGCTGCCGCCAGCATGGCGCACGGTCACTCTGTTCAACCCGGTGGTCTATCTGATCAGCGGCTTTCGCTGGAGTTTCTACGAAACGTCCGACGTCGGTGTGGGCGTGAGCCTGTTTGCGACCCTGAGTTTTTTCCTGATCTGCCTGGGCGTGGTGGGGTGGATCTTCAGGACGGGGTATCGGTTGAAGAGCTAAAAGCGCGCGGCGAAGCGCGGCGCTCCTGCGCGAAGCAGCACGGCCGGGGGCGGGTTCGGACGATTCTGTCTGGTCTGTGGCATTGCCCCACCGCCGGCCATCAAACGTTACGCTATCCACATTCCGCTTTTGCGCGCGGTTGCATCCCAAACTCGTCCCGGCGAATCATGTGATACTGGCGGGCAAATGCCGCCAGGCTTCTTCAGCCAAATCCCCGCGCACCCACAGTTGACATGCAACCAAAAAGTTGCATATTATGCCTTCGGTGGACAAAGTCTTTCGAGCGCTGGCCGATGCGAGTCGCAGACAATTGCTCGATAGTCTGTATGCGAGCAATGGCCAGACCTTGAGCGAGCTGTGCGCGGACCTGGACATGACGCGCCAGGCGGTGACCAAGCATCTCGCCTTGCTGGAGTCGGCCAACCTCGTGGTAACCGTATGGCGCGGACGCGAGAAGCTGCATTACCTCAATCCGGCGCCGATCGGCGAGATCGCGGCGCGCTGGATCGACAAATACGAGCGTCATCGAGTGCGGGTGCTCAATGAACTCAAGAGGGCCCTGGAGAAGAAGCGAGATGAATAAGCCAGTTTCGTGCACTCATATCCAGGCGCCTTGTTATGGCGCGTCACGCAATGCGTCGTTGACCACGAGTGTAGGTTGCAATCGGCCTTGGACGGGTCGGCAAGGTTCGGCACACACGTAAATTACAGCGAGGAGAATGAGGATGGCTAAGCCCCGATTCGTCTATGTGAGCTATATCGCCACGACGCCGGAGAAGTTGTGGGCGGCGTTGACCGGCGCGGAATTCACCCAGCAGTACTGGTTCGGCAGATACGTGGAATCCGACTGGCGGCCGGGCTCGCCGGTAACGTACTGGACCGACAAAAGCCGCAACCAGCTGGACATCACCGGCGAGGTGCTGCGCAGCGAGCCGCCGCGGCTTTTGTCCTACACATTTACCGATTGCCTCACCGAGGAAGCCAAACGCGAGCGTCCGTCCAGAGTCACGTTCGAGATCGAGCCACTCGGCGCAGTGGTGAAACTCACCATGACGCACGACGATTTCGATCCCGGCAGTCAGGTGCTCGAAGGCGTCAGCCGCGGCTGGCCGGGCATCCTGTCGAGCCTCAAGAGCCTGCTCGAGTCGGACAAACCGCTGGTGCTGGATGTGGCGCATTTCGAGTGTGCGGATTAGCGACCCATCGTGCCCGCTGTCCACGGGCGCCTGGCGCCCCATATCTGGAGAGATGGATTGGAGCCCGCATCATGAGCACCACCGCTTGCGGCTGAGGCACAGGCACGATGACGGACAGGAAACCTTACTCACTGGCGTGCGACCAGAATCGCGAACCTATACTCGCGGTGTTGCGCGACCATTTTGCGGATCGTAAACAAGTCCTGGAGATCGGCAGCGGCACCGGTCAGCACGCGGTTTATTTCGCAGCCGCGATGCCGCACCTGACCTGGCAGACGTCCGACTGTGCGGAGAACCTGCCGGGCATTCGGCTATGGCTCGACGAGGCGGCTTTGCCGAACACGCCAGCGCCATTGACGCTGGACGTGAACGGCGCATGGCCCACGCGGCGCTTCGACGCCGTGTTCACCGCTAATACGTTGCACATCATGAGTTGTCCGGAGGTGAGCGCGTTGTTTGGCGGTCTGGCTAGCGTGATGACGGAAGACGCCAAACTCCCGATCTACGGCCCGTTCAACTACGGCGGGCGCTACACCAGCGACAGCAACGCGGCGTTTGATAGTTGGCTCAAGACGCAGGCGCCGCACATGGGCGTCCGGGATTTCGAGGCTGTGGATGAACTCGGGCGATCCATCGGGCTACGGCTGCTGGAAGATCGAGCCATGCCGGCGAATAATCGGTGCCTCGTGTGGCAGCGATCCTCAGACGAAACCATCGCGTAATCAAACGCATAGAGTCTGACCGCCACCGGCTTCGAACAAATGGTAACTGGGCTCGTGCTGGGTCTTTGTCGCCAAGCACGCGTCTCACATGTCGTCAACATCGACATATGACTTCAATATGTCGAAAAAATGATTAATAATCGACATATGCCCTCATGGAGTCCCACCAAGCCGTATAATGACCTTCCTCTGCTGCCGCCCCCGATAGAGCTTGAAACCAAAACCACGCTGAAGCATTGCATTGGCGCCCGGGCGGCATTGTCAGGGCTTCAACAGGCGACTGGCCTCATCCCAAACCCGGCGATTCTGATCAACACCATTCCGTTGCTTGAGGCCCAGGCCAGCTCGGAGATCGAGAACGTTGTCACCACCGCCGATGCGCTCTTCAAGTATGCGCAAATGGACGAGCAGGCAGACCCGGCCACGAAAGAAGCCTTGCGCTATCGTACAGCCCTGCATCAGGGATTTCAGATTCTGCGTGAGCGGCCAGTCAGCACGGGCACGGCCGAAAGAGTCTGCGGCATAATCAAAGGCCGCTCGATGATGGTCCGGCGAGTGCCCGGCACGGCGCTGGTTGGCGTTTCCGGCGGCGAAATCGTCTATACGCCGCCGGTTGGTGAGTCGGTAATCCGGGACAAGCTGGCGAACTGGGAACGCTTCATTCACGATCAGCCGGACATCGATCCGCTGATCCTCATGGCGGTGGCGCATTACCAGTTTGAAGCCATCCATCCGTTCACTGACGGTAACGGCCGTACGGGACGGATTCTGAATCTCCTGCTGATGGTTGAGCAGGGCCTGCTAGACGTGCCGATCTTATATCTATCGCGCTACGTGCTGCGCTACCGCGCGGAATACTATCAGCGGCTGCTAGACGTGACGCGCGAGGGTGAATGGGAACCGTGGATCGTCTACATGCTGCGGGGAATCGCTGAAACCGCCGCCTGGACGACTGCCAAAATACATGCGGTGCGCGATCTCATGCGGCATACGATAGACTACGTACGCCAGCAGCGTCCCAAAATCTATAGCCGTGAGCTGCTCGATCTCATCTTTATTCAACCTTATTGCCGTATCCAAAATCTGGTTGATGAGGGTGTCGCCCAGCGTCAGACCGCCTCCAGCTATCTCAAGTCCTTGGTCGACATCGGCGTCCTGCGCGAAATCAAAGTGGGGCGCGAGAAGCTGTTTCTGCATCCGAAACTCGCGCGATTGCTCACGCAGGAAAGCCATGACTTCGGTCCCTATACCGAGTCTCCTGGTCGGAACCAAGTCTAATGCCCACGCTTACTGGATCGGTAAGGACGCCGTCGTCAAGCATCACAAGGAAGTTCCCTGTCGCCTGTTGGAGCCGGTGCCCGAGCTTTCGCACGGCGATCCTGTGAGCGGCAATCTGATCGTGCAGGGCGACAATCAACGGCTCCTTGGACTGCCACTGCGCGGCGACGCCAAGGCGCGAATTGCGCTCGCATGTGGGCCGAGGATGGCGCTTGAGGCTTGTAATTTGCATCCTAGGCGTCATCATATGATGTGCGGATGATATGCCGTTGTCATGGAGCCAGCCGATGCGTACGACACTGAATATTGAAGACGAGCTGCTCATCAGGGCGCAGCAAGTAAGCGGTTTGAAGGAGAAGACTGCGCTCGTGCGCGAGGGTCTCAAGGCCCTTATCGAGCGGGAAAGCGCCCGGCGGCTGGCGCGACTCGGCGGGAGCGAGCCGGACGCACAGCCCGTGCCCCGCCGGCAGTCCGATCCCGCGTGATCCTGGTCGATACCTCGGTCTGGATCGATCATTTGCGTGGCGATGAGCCGCGGCTCGTAGAACTTCTGCACACTGGGCGCGTATTGACGCATCCGTTCGTCATCGGCGAGTTGGCCTGCGGCAATCTCAAGAATCGCGAAACCGTTCTGATGCTGATGCGCGACTTGCCGTTCTCACCGATAGCCTCCGATGAGGAAGCGCTGTTCTTCATCGAACGGCACAGACTGATGGGCAAAGGAATCGGCTATGTCGATGTCCATCTCCTGGCAGCGGTGTCGCTAGTGGGAGCGGCGCGGCCGTGGACGCGGGACAAGCGCCTGGGCGCGGCCGCCGCATCCATGGATTTGGCGCTTCAGGCGGAGCAAGCTCCGTAACAAGAAAAATCAGTAGCCTGGCCGGGAGCGCAGCGGAACCGGAGAATAGCTTCAGGATCGCGCCGCTGATCCAGCACCATTCAGGCTGCATATTCGTATCTTGCAACTGGGGAGGAAGCAGCCATGCCCCGCGCCGCCCGCCGCGCAGGGTGGACACTCGGTGCCCGCGGCTAAAGTGCGCAGCCGCTTTCGTCGCCCGTTTAGACTGGTGGCGCGTTACCAGCAAGGTACGCCTGTCATGGAGCCGCGCTGGCCGGACTGGTCGCCACTGAGATAACGCCTGCTGGAGGATCGCGCCATGCCGCGAATAATCACGTCTCGTTTGGCAGCGGTTGGCGGCTGACCCTTACTCGGCGATTGACGTCTTATCGAGACCAGCGTTAAACTGGTGGCATCAAAACACAAAAGCATATAGATGCGTACGACTCTCGATTTACCTGACGACCTCCTAAAGCGCGCCAAGATCGTCGCAGTGGAGCGCGGCGCTACACTGCGCGAACTGGTGGCGGATGCGTTGCGGCGCGAACTGGAAGGATCGCCGCCTCCGCGCCGCCGACGGTTGACTAAGCCGCCGGTCCGATTGGCCGCTGATTCTCCATTGCGCTCGATGAGCACTGAACAAATCAAGGAGATCGAATCGGAAGACGAGGCGGACGCGCTGCATGCGGTGTATCGCGGACGTTAACGTTTTCCTGCCGGTACTCGCGGAGGGCCATAGCCACCGCCCGGCCGCAGTCACGTGGTGGGACGCCTGCGGCGACGGCGAAGTTGGTCTGTGCTTGCCGGTACACTTGGCGCTCTTGCGCCTGCTTTCCAACCCACGGGTGATGGGCAGGAGCCTGCTCGCGCCAGAGCAAGCTTGGAACGCCGTGGCGCAACTCGCGGACGATCCGCGCGTGGTAAGCGCCGACAAGATTCCGCAAGGGCATGCGAAGCATTGGCGAGCCAACGTGACCGGCCGCGAGCCAACACCCAATCTTTGGACGGATGCATGGCTGGCGGCGTTGGCGCAATCGCTCCGATGTGAAATGGTAACGTTCGATCACGGATTTCGTTCATTCGCCAAACTCACGTTGCGATTGCTGGAAGTCGATCCACAGTGACGCCTGCATAACTACACAGCAAGCAAGGCAATAAACTTTATAGACAGCGACGGATTGAACCGGTGGAATCCACTACCGACTACCACGCCAAATATTTCACTTGGGAGCCGCGCTGGCCGGATTGGTCGCCTTTGAAATAGCTGTCAACCGGCGATAAGCTTCTTCTGGCGTCGCGCGAGGGGCGTGACGATTCCCCGAACAAAAAATGAAATGCCCAACGAAGCTTACTCTAGAGCGATCATCGATAGCTTATTGAAAGACGTCGGCTGGAAGCTCACCGACGGCGTCTCCGTGCGCTTCGAATATCCACTGCCGGACGGCACCCGCGCCGACTACGTGCTGTGCGATCGTCACGGCCGCGCGATGGCCGTGATCGAGGCCAAGCGCGCCGCGCGCAATCTGGATCAGGCCGCCGCCCAGGGCCGCCGTTATGCGGAGCAATTCGATGGCGTGCCGTTCGTGTTCATCGCCAACGGTGAGCAAATACGCTTTTGGGATTACAGCACGGAAGCCTATCCACGTCCGGTCAGTACATTTTTCAGGCAGAACGATCTCGAACGCCGCCTGGCAAGCCGTAAACTGCGGGTCGATCCGCTGACTCGCCCTATCGACCTGGTCATTGCCGGTCGCGATTATCAGCGGGACTGCATCGATGTCCTATGCCGGGAAATAAATGCCGGCCGCCGCAAGCTGCTGGTGGAAATGGCGACCGGCACCGGCAAAACTCGTATGGCCGCGGCGCTCATCAAGCGCTTGTGCGAGGCGAACGCGGTAACGCGCGTGCTGTTTCTGGTGGATCGCATCACGTTGGCCACGCAAACCGAGGACGCCTTCGGCGAGCACCTCGCGGAGTTGCCCTGTTACGTGCTGCGCGCCGGCCGCAGATTTCAGGATGAAAAGCGCGTCACGATCACCACCTTGCAGAGCATGATCAATACCTATCGCGAATACGCTGCGGGGTATTTCGATCTCGTCATCACCGACGAATGCCACCGCAGCATCTACGGCAAGTGGAGCGGTATACTCAAGTATTTCGATAGCATCCAGCTCGGACTCACGGCCACGCCCTTCACCAGCGCGATCGAAAGCGGCGACGAGGAAGACAAGCTCCTCGTGCGCGACACCTTGCGCTTCTTCGAAGTCACCGAGCCGACCTTCCGTTACACGCTGCCAGAGGCGGTCAGGAACGGATATCTGGCGCCATATCAGATTTACAAGGCACAAACCGTCAAGACGGCCGCCGAGGAAGGCTTCGACGTCAAGCGCGATGAACTCGATTGGTCGGCGATGTCGCCGGAGGTCAAGGCCGAATTCGAAGCGCTGTTCTCCAACACCGACACAATCAAGGTCGATCCGAACGCGCTGGAGCGCAAGTTCACGATCCCCGAGCGCAACCGCGCGATCGTGCGCGAGTTCAAGCAAGTTATGGAACAAGGCTATGTGGATTCGCGCGGTCACATGCGCAAGCCGCTGCTCGGCAAGACCATCGTGTTCGCCGTCACCAAGCGCCACGCCGAGACGCTGGCGCAACTGCTCGACGAGACTTATGCATTTGCGAAACCCTCGCCGAATATTCGCTATGCGGATTTCGTCGTTTCCGGATTCGGCAAGGACGACTCTGCGGACGCGGCCACCAAGATCAAGCGGTTCAAGCGCGAGCGATTTCCGCAGATCCTGGTGTCCGTCAACATGCTCGATACCGGTTTCGACGCGCCCGAGGTCGTCAACCTCGTCATGGCGCGCTTCACCCGCTCCATTGTGCTGTATCGCCAAATGCGCGGTCGCGGCACGCGCAAGGCGCCCGGCAAGGCGCTGTTCACGATGTTCGACTTCGTGGGCGTCACCGATTATCACCAGGACGACGAGACCATGCCCGAAGGCGGCGCGATCCGGGAAACGAGGGCGAAAAACAAATACGGATCGCGCGCGCTGCTGACCTTGGACGTGGACGACCACATCGATCCCACGACCCGCGAATGGATCACGGTGGACGAGAACGGCAATCTCAGATTTCTCGATCCGGACGTAAAGCAGGCGGCGCTGCGCGGCGCGCGCTTCGAAGCGTGGATGGGCGCGCAGACCACGCTGAACGCGGATGAAGCGCGTCTGCTGCTCACCATTGGCGAATACATCCGCGCCAACGCGGATATGCTGGAGCGCTTCACCGTCGATCATTTTCTGGTGCCACCGTTTTCACATATCGGCGGCATGCAGCGCGCCGTCCAGACCTTCGGCAACGAGGAGCGGCTGCACCAGGTGCTGACCAGTCTTAATCACGCCGTATTCGGGGAAGAAGATTCGGCGGATCAATCCGGCGCGCGGCCGCAAGCCTGAAGAAAAACATATGGCCCTTACCGCTGACCTCCGCCGCAAGATCGATCAGATCCGCGATTACCTCTACGGCGGCGGCTATCCCGATCCGATCAGCAACGCCGAACAACTGGCTTTCTTTTTCTTTTTCTACCTGAGCGAGCACTGGGATCGCGAATCCGCGGCCAGGGCGAGGCTCGCCAGGCGTGAGCACGAGAGCCTGTTCACGGGTGCTTGGATGCTCAAGAATCCCTTGAACGCGCCAGCGCCGGAAGAAAACACCGTCCCGGCGGAGCGGCTGCGCTGGTCCGCGTGGGCGCGAGTGTTCAGCGGCGAGCCGCTGGTGCGCTTCGTGCGCGACGAGATCTTCGCCTTCTACGCACAAGCCGCTTCGCGCTCCGCGGTCAACTTCATGGATGGCGCGCGGCTGGTCATCGACGAGCCCACCGTGCTCGCGCAGGTGCTGAATCTTGTCGATGAACTGCGTCTGGATCAGGCCGATGCCGACACCAAAGGCGATCTGTTCGAATACGTGCTGGGCCAGATCAAGCAGGCGGGCGAACTGGGCCAGTTCCGCACGCCGCGCCACATCATCCGCGCTATCGTGCGCATGCTCGACCCACAGATCGGCGAGACGGTGTACGACCCCGCCGCCGGCACGGCGGGGTTTCTGGTCGCGGCCTACGATCATATCCGGCTGCACAACTCGTCCGAGCACGCCACTGAAGAATTGCTGCTGGATGGCAAGCCCATGCGCCGCGGCCACGGTGACAAGCTCTCTGCCGCCAAGTGGGACATCCTCGGCAAGCGCACCTTCTACGGCAACGACGTAGATCTCAAGATGGTGCATCTCGCCACCATGAACCTCACCCTGCGCGGCCTGCCGGACGTATTCATCCGCCGCCGCAACGTGCTCACCAGCGCGCTGGATGCGCAACAGAAGGCCGAGCTCGGTTTGCCGGATGAGGGCTACAACGTCATTCTCGCCAATCCGCCGTTTTCCGGCCGCGTGGATCGCGATCGTCTGACCGACGACGTGAAGATCGGCAGCACGCGCGCCACCGAAATCCTGTTTCTCAAATACATGCTGGATTCACTGAAAGCCGGCGGCCGCTGCGGCGTGATTGTGCCCGAGGGCGTGCTGTTCGGCTCCACCAAAGCGCACAGGGAAATCCGCCGCATGCTCATCGAGAACAACAGAGTGGAAGCGGTGTTATCGCTGCCGGCCGGCGTATTTCAGCCTTATTCCGGCGTCAAGACTTCGGTGCTGCTGTTCACGAATGGTGGGACAACTGAACGCGTGCTTTTTCTGTGGGCGGACAACGACGGCTACAAGCTCGATGCGCGGCACGACACGCCGATCGAAGCCGATGACCTGCCGGGCCTAGTGGAAGTATTCAGGACTCGCGCCGAGCGGTGGCAGGAGTGGCAAGAAAGAATGACTCCCTCCCCCATCGAGGGGGAGGGCGGGAGTGGGCGTGAGAAAATCGACTGGCCCCGCAAATGGTGGTTCGCCACGCGCGAAGAACTCGCCGCCAACGACTACAACCTCTCCGCCGGCCGGTATCGCCCTGTCAGTCACGCGCTGACAGAACACTGCGATCCGCTCGAAATTCTCGTGGAACTGCGCGCGATGGAGGCTGAGATCGTGCGGGAGATGGAGGCGCTGGAGGTGAAGCTCAGGCAACCGGTAATATGAGGGTGCCGCTCCATTCTGTCGCTCTTAGTATCGAGGCCGGCTTTCCATGCTCGAAGTCAAAACTTGTAAACGACGGGTTGGCACACCTATGGCCGTTCAATATTAGCCAAGCTGGCGAGATTGACCTCACCGACATTTACCGCATCCCGCGCTCTGAGGCGGTCTCCGCCAAATCCTATCTTTCAGGTGGTGACCTGCTCTTCAATAATACTACTGAGACTTGCATAATAAGTGAACGATTCAAAGCGGCAATTCGGCTTGCTGCCAGAATGCTCGTACCAGGGTCGAGCGCCGTTGCATGGAGGTCAGGCGTCGCCGGGCGAAGTCGGTGAGTT
>JBOIDC010000052.1:0-30619 GCA_050740315.1 Gammaproteobacteria bacterium
CATAAGAGTCCCCGCTGTTTTCAGCGAGAGGGAATGGGTCGATCTCGCGGTTATGATCGAACCGGGGCGACTGCGGATCGCGGTCGATGGTGACGTCCGCGCACGCAAGGCGCTGGGCCCGCGGCCGCTGAAAAACTGGGATCCCGCCTACCGGCTGGCGCTGGGCAACGAGATGACGGGCGCAAGACCCTGGTTTGGCCGTATCGCGCGCACGGCCGTACGCACGGGCGGCGCAACGATCGATTACGCGACACACGATGCGCTGACGCTGCCTTCGCTGTTGTGGACCAAGTCGGTGCCCACGGTAGTGCCTTTCACGCACATGCAGGCGCGCGATACCATCGTCAACATACTGGGCTTCATCCCGTTGGGATGGCTGCTGGGAGACCGCGTGCGTTTCGCCTGGCGCGCCATTGTCTTCATCGCGGGCGTCAGCATCGGCCTGGAATTGCTGCAACTGTGCTTCGCGGAACGCGATACCTCCGTTAACGATCTTATATGCAACACCCTGGGCGGCGCGATTGGGATAATCATACGGCAGCGCTGGCGCAGCGCGGTGAAAAGCTGAATCATCAAACCGTGAGCCAACGTGTAAGCTTTGCAACTATAATATCCGCCATGAACGAGAACGACGCTTACAACATCCAGGTCAGGGTCGCGACCGCGTATATCGAGGGCCAGTCCGATGCGGGTCAGAACCGCTACGTGTTCGCCTACACCATTACCATTCACAACACCGGCAACGTGCCCGCCAAGCTGCTGACGCGGCACTGGGTTATCACCGACGCCAACGGCAAGGTGCAGGAGGTGCGCGGCGAGGGCGTGGTCGGCGAGCAGCCGCATTTGCAGCCCGGCGAAGGCTTTCAATACACCAGCGGCACCATGCTGGAGACGCCGGTCGGCACCATGCGCGGCAGTTACCAGATGCTGGCCGATGACGGCACCGAATTCGAAGCCGAGATTGGCGCGTTTACCCTGTCGGTCCCGCGCGTGCTGCACTGAGGTTCGCGCATTCGATCGAAGGTGCGCTCGGCGCGCCGGATGGGTAACATGGCGGCGCTGAACAAATCGCTCGTCCCGTTCCCGCAAACCTGATTTACCGTTATGGCCATATACGCAATCGGCGACCTCCAGGGTTGCTACGATCAACTGCGCGCACTGCTGGCGAAGCTGGGCTTTCAGGCCGGCCGCGACCGGCTGTGGCTGGTCGGCGACCTGGTCAACCGGGGCCCAAAATCGCTGGAGACGCTGCGCTTCGTGAAAGACCTCGGCGACGCGGCGGTGTGCGTGTTGGGCAATCACGATCTGCATCTGCTGGCTGAACACACGGGCGCGCGACAGACCCGGCCGGGCAGCAGCCTGCGTGCGGTACTGGACGCACCCGATCGGGAAGCGCTCATTGACTGGCTGCGCCGCCTGCCACTGCTGCATCACGATGAGGCGCTGGGCTATACGATGGTACATGCCGGGCTGGCGCCGCAATGGGATTTGTCTGCCGCCACCGCTTGCGCGCGCGAGGTCGAGCAACAGCTCAGCGGGCCGGATTACCGGCGACTGCTGCACCGGATGTACGGCGACTCGCCCGATCGCTGGTCGGATGAGCTGACCACCTGGCCGCGCGTCAGGGTCATCATCAACACCCTTACGCGGCTTCGCTATTGCGACGCCGAAGGCCGCATGGATATGCAACCCAGCGGTCCGCCCGGCAGTCAGCCCGCTGGACTGACACCCTGGTTTCAGGCGCCCGGCAGGCGCAATGCAAACCTCAATATCGTCTTCGGGCATTGGTCGGCGCTGGGTTATTATCGCGCGCCGGGAATTATCGGGCTGGACAGCGGCTGCGTGTGGGGCGGCGCGCTCACGGCGTTGCGTCTCGATGCGAAGGATGCGGCGCCCGTTTCCGTATCTTGCGAGGGCTTTCGCAAACGCGCCTGACGCGGCATGGCGATCATTCGCCAGCCGGCTCCCTGTTTTCATCGCGCCAGCGGCTCGGTTCCGGCGTTGCGCTGCCGGGCGCTTATTGTGGTTGCCGAACCTCAGGCGCAAACGGTCGCCAAGAGTAGAGCTGAACACAAGTTTCCTCGTTGATACGAAGAAACCGCGCCATGCGCAACGCGGACTCAAGCCCGTGGTAATAACCGGAAATTAGCTTGATGTCTTCGTAACCGGCGCGCCGGTAAAAATCCCGGGCAGCGCGATTGCTGCTGCGCACTTCAAGCTCGATGGTGGCGATGCCCGCCACCAGCGCCGATTGTTCCAGCCAGCGCAACAGCCGTGCGCCAAGGCCGCGCCGCCGGTGCGGTATCGCCACCGCAAACAGGTTGAGATGCGCCGTCTCGCGCGCGAAGTGCATGATGCCGAAACCGGCGATGCTCTTGCCAGCCCGCGCCACCAGCACCACCGTGTCCCGGCAACGGATCTGCCGCGCGACCCGCTCAGGCGTCCAGCCCCAGTCCAGACCGGTTTCGATGAGATCGCGCGACATGACCGCGATCGCATTCGCATCGGCGCGGCGGGCAAGCTGAAAGCGGATGGGCTGTGACATGTCAAAAAAACATCATGCGTCTAGTCTGCGGCCTGCGAAGCGTTTAGTGGCCGCGCCATGATCCCTGTTGAACGAGCGGCGGAAAAAGCCGTTTGAACGGTTCGCGTATTCGTGGACAGTTTCTTCATTATGCCCGGATAATCCTGTGTCATATCTCGGCGCCCGATCCGCTGCGGTTCGATGCCTCGAGGCGGTTCCGGCGGTTATCGAGCACGTGGCCAATTTTATACGGAATATACGCCGGCACGCACGGATCGACCAGATCAGCCCATGCCACTGCAAAACACATCGGAACCAGCACTGACGGGGCGCACGTCCTCGCGCCTGCCACCGGCCGGCGCCCCGCAAGACGCGGCAGACGCCCGCAATCTGCGTTCGCTGCGCCATTCGACGCGCGACGGCATCGCATTCTCAGTGATGTCCGGCGCCGGCGAAACCTATTTATCGGCGTATGCGCTGTTTTTGAAGGCGACCGCGGAACAGATCGCGTGGCTAGCATCCATCCCGCCGCTGATCGGCGCCACCCTGCAACTGGTGTCCGCCTGGCTGGGTGGTCGCGGCACGCCGCGCAAGACGTTGATCGTCGTGGGCGCGTGTGTGCAAGGCCTGATCTGGTTGCCGCTGGTGTTGCTGCCGCTGGTGATGCCCGCGCATGCCGTGCCGCTGCTGATCGGCTGCGTGGTGCTGTATCACGCCTGCTCCAATTTTATCCAGCCGCAGTGGAGCAGCCTGATGCGCGATCTGGTCCCGGAAAAACGGCGCGGCCGCTATTTCGGGCAGCGTACGCGCATCGCCAGCCTGACCGCGTTTATCGCGCTGGTATCGGCGGGCGGCGTGCTGGCGGCGTTCAACCGACACGAGGCGACGCTCGCGGGCTTTATGGTCATATTTCTGATCGCCGGGATCGCGCGCTTCGTGTCGGTTTACCATCTGGGGCGCATGCACGATCCGCAGCTTTCGGGGCGCGTGGAGCGCGCGCGCATCTTCACCGGCGTGTGGCGCTCACTGAAATTCCTGCGCGGATCGCAATTTCTGCATTTCTCGCTGTTCTTCGCCTGTATGCAATGCGCGGTCGCCATCGCTTCGCCGTTCTTTACGCTGTACATGCTGCGCGATCTGGGCTACAGCTACGCGCAGTTCATGGCCGCCAGCGCCAGCGCGGTGATCATGCAGATCCTGACCTTGAACGGCTGGGGCCGCATCAGCGACCTGTTTGGCAATCGACTGGTGCTGGTGGTGACCGGCTGGCTGATTCCGATCGTACCGGCGCTATGGCTGTTTTCCACCAATTTCTGGTATCTGCTCGCGGTGCAGGCGCTGGGCGGGCTCGCGTGGGCGGGATTCTCGCTGAGCGCGGGCAATTTCCTCTACGATCTGCGGCCGGGCCCGCGCCTGGCCCGCGATATGGCGGTGCACAACGTGCTGGCCAGCATCGGCATCTTCGCCGGTGCGCTGCTGGGCGGCTATATGGCCACGCATCTCCCCGACTCAGGCGTCACCACTGCCGGCGTGTCGCTGCACTGGGAATTCGCGCTGCTCGCCGTATTCGGCGTCTCCGCCCTGGCGCGCCTGGCGGTCGCGGGAATCTTTCTGCCGCGCCTGAAAGAAATCCGGCAGGTGCGCGAACTGTCGATCAGCACGCTGGTGTTCCGCGTGACCCGCGTGCACGCGCTGTCGGGGCTGATGTTCGACATCGTGGCGCCGCGGGAGAAACCGGCCAGCGCCGGCGCGCCGACGCCCGCCCTCGAAGCTGCGCGCGCCGCGCGCTCCTAACAGGTGACATTGGCCGTGGCGCGCCGACGTCATTCTTCGTCCGGACACACGTAAACGCGCACCAGCCGCGTGAGCTCGCGGAAACTGTCCACCACGGCGTCGGGTTGATGCGGGTGCCGCGTGGTGCCGGGAAAGATCTTGTCGATCCAGTGACGCCCCCATTGGGCGCCGTTGTAGAAAACGGCGGTGACGCCGGCTTCCTTGCCGGCGATGATATCGGTGGTGCTGTCGCCGACGTACCAGCAGTCCAGACCCGGCTTCAGGTTCAGATTTTCGAACGCCTTGATGATCGGATCCGGCGCCGGCTTGCGGCGCCTGGTATCGTCGCCGCACACCACGGTGTCGAACAGATCGGTCCAGCCGGTGCCGTCGATCACGGCCAGTTCATGCTCCATGAATTCGCGGTTGCGATTGGTCAGCACGCCCAGTTTCAGCTCCAGACCTTTCAGCTCCAGCAGCACGTCGCGCAGATGCTTTTCCAGCGGCGCGACGTTGCCATAGTGATTCCTGTACGCCTTATCGAACGCCTTGTGCGCGATGTGCTTGGCCTCCTCGTCGGGCCCGAACAGTATCTCGAAGATGTCGGTGCGCGAAATCTTGCGGTCGGCCTTGATCTTCGGGTGCAGCTGCCAGCATTCCTTGATGTATTTGAGCAGCTTGGCATCATCGATGGTCTTGCAATCCTCCGCCTTCACCAACCGATCGACCAGACCGAGCTCTTCCAGCCTGGGCAACACCTCCTCCAGCGCGTAATACATCGCGTCCATGGTGTCGGCCAAGGTCGCATGCCAGTCGAACACGATGGCCTTGGGGATCGCGCGGGGAATCGAAAGAATACTCATCGTCTCTCGCCGGCCTGTAAATCAGGTTCCTGCGCTTGTTGTGCTAGCGAGAATTAGTAGATGGAGACGCCCCAGCTTAACAGCTTGTCTGAGACGAGTTTTGACCTGCCGTTACTCATCATATGATTGCCTCCCCTAAAGAACGGTGTAAGGATCACACGCTCGTCTTCATAGTCTTCGATGTCTCCCTCAGCCAGTGGAGTCGGCTGGCTTTCTAGCAGCCAAAGCTCACGAAAGAGATCCCAGTTCTCCATCCCGAAACAGACAACAGCCTGAGGAGTAGAGTAGTTCCGCATCTCGCGCAGGCGAGGAAATCGCGTTCGTCTGACGCATTCAATGTAGGCTTCATAATCTTCGAAACCAAATTTAGCTAGCTTCTCCAAGAATTCAGGCGAATCATTCATGTTTGGCCGACCCAGTGGCAATAGATTGGCTTGGCATACCTGTCTATTGACTCTCCATAAGTGCAATTCGCTATATTTCCGCCAATCTGTCCGCCAGTCATAACCTCGCTTGCGGACGAGTTCACTTAACGGGACAACTATCTTGCATGTGTATTCCCTGACTGTTCTTCCTCCCTTTTGGCGACGCCAATGCTTTTCTGGCAACGTAGGTTTCCATTCACCTAATTTCTTGTATGCCTGCCTGATCTCCGCATACGATTGACCAACCGCATCGGCCTCTTCGCAACCTATAAACCAAATTCCTCTCTTACGATCTCCCCAGCCAAGGTAACGATTAACGATATCGAACGCCTTGGTAGCGTTAGGGCATCCACTTCTTATTGGCATAAGACTCCCCATCTGTTGATAATTGGTTGCGGTCAAGCATCAGAAAGGTTAAGTCGCAAGTATTAGTTTCATCCGCCGCTCGCTCTTCACGCGCGACCTCGCGCCAGTCGCTTTCGTCGTATTCGGGAAAAAAGGTGTCGCCCTCGATTTGCGCATCGATCAAGGTGAGATACATCCGATCCGCGCGCGGCAGGGCCCGGCGAAATATTTCCGCGCCACCGATGACAAAGGCTTCCTCCGCGCCGGCCGCCGCTGCCAGCGCGGCATCAAAACTGGTCACTACGTCGGCGCCACTCAGTTTGTAGTCCAGATTACGGCTGATGACGATATGACGCCGGCCGGGCAGGATTCCGCCCAGCGACTCGAACGTCCGGCGGCCCATGATGATCGGCTTGCCCATCGTCAACGCCTTGAAGCGCTTGAGATCGGCCGGCAGATGCCAGGGCAGGCCGCCGCCTCGGCCGATGACGCGATCCGGCGTCATGGCGACGATCAGCGAGATCCGCATCGTTAAACCGCCACCGGCGCCCTGATGTGCGGATGCGCCTGATAGCCGGTCAGCTCGAAGTCCTCATAGTTGAAAGCGAAGATCGAGTCGATCTCCGGATTCAGGCGCATCCGCGGTAAAGGATACGGCTCGCGCGTCAGTTGCAGTTCCGCCTGCTCGATGTGGTTAAGATAAAGATGCACATCGCCGAAGGTGTGCACGAATTCACCGGGTTCGAGGTGCGTGACCTGCGCCATCATCATCAGCAACAACGAATACGACGCGATGTTGAACGGCACGCCCAGGAACGCGTCGGCGCTGCGCTGATAAAGCTGGCAGGAGAGCTTTCCGTCGGCCACGTAGAACTGAAAAAACGCGTGGCAGGGCGCCAGCGCCATCCGGTCGAGTTCACCCACGTTCCAGGCGCTGACGATGATACGGCGCGAATCGGGCGAATGCTTTATCTGCTCCACCGCGCGCGCGATCTGATCGATCCGCCGGCCATCGGCGGCCGGCCACGAACGCCACTGCGCGCCATAAACAGGCCCCAGATTGCCGTTCGCGTCGGCCCACTCGTCCCAGATGCTAACGCCGTTGTCACGCAGGTACTGAACATTCGTGTCACCTTTGAGCAACCACAACAGCTCGTAAATGATGGAGCGCAGGTGCAGCTTTTTGGTGGTCACCAGCGGAAAGCCGTCGGCCAGGTCGTAGCGCGCCTGGTAGGCGAACACGGACAAGGTGCCGGTGCCGGTGCGATCCGATTTGCGCGCGCCGTGATCGAGTATGTGGCGCAGAAGATCCAGATACTGCCGCATGCTTACGCGATCTCTCGCCGGCCGTGCGCGCGATACGCGAACGTCATCAACACGAGGCCCAGCACGATCATCGGCAGGGTGAGCGCCTGCCCCAGGGTGAGCCAGCCGAAGGCGAGGTAGCCGATATGCGCGTCGGGCAGACGCACGAACTCGACCAGAAAACGGAACACGCCGTAGCCGAGCAGAAACAGGCCGCACACGCTGCCTACCGGCCGCGGCTTGCGCGAGAACAGCCACAGGATCAGAAACAGCAGCGCGCCTTCCAGCAGCGCCTCGTACAACTGCGAAGGATGGCGCGGTTCCGGACCGGCGCCGGGAAACATCATGCCCCAGGGCAAGGTGGTCGGCGCGCCCCACAGTTCGCCGTTGATGAAATTGCCGATGCGGCCGGCGCCCAGACCCACGGGCACCATGGGCGCGACAAAATCACACAGCCGGACGAAGCCTGTCCGGTGGCGGCGGCTGTAAATCGCCGCGGCGATCACCACGCCGATCAGGCCGCCGTGAAAACTCATGCCGCCCTGCCAGATTTGAAACAGGATCAGCGGATCGTCCAGAAACGCCGTCAGATTGTAAAAGAGTATATAGCCGATGCGCCCGCCCAGAATCACGCCCAGCACGCCGTAAAACAGCATGTCGCCGATCTGCTCGGGCCACACCGGCGAATGCGGCTGTTTCGCACGCAACACGCCCAGTGCCCAGAAGCCGATGAAGCCGATCAGATAGGTGATGCCGTACCAGTGGATCTTGAGCGGGCCGAGTTGCAGTGCAATGGGGTCGATATCGGGATAGGTCAACATCGTGGTTATTCTAGCAGTTCGAGAAAGCCGCGCCTCACGCAACCAGCCGCGCGAACACCGCCTTGAGATACGCGGTTTCGGCGATCGCCGGATGCACCGGATGATCCGGCCCCTGCCCGCCGAAACCCAGTATCTGCATGTCGCGGCTCGCGTGCCGGGCGGCGCCTTGCATCTGCGCCACCAGCTGCGCCTGGGTCAGATGATACGAACAAGAACAGGACACCATGATCGCGTCTTTGGCGAGAATCCGCATCGCCAGTTCGTTGAGCCGCCGGTAGGCCCGGGTCCCCGCCCTGACGTCTTTTTTTCGCTTGATAAAGGCGGGCGGGTCCAGGATCACTACGTCGTAACGCTCGCCGCGCGCATGCAACTGACCAAGCAGCTCGAACCCGTCGCCCTGGCACAGCTCGACGGCGCCGCCCACGCGGTTGAGATCGGCGTTACGGCGCGCATACTCCAGCGCGCTCTGCGATTCGTCGATGCAGGTGACAAAAGCGGCGCCGCGTACGGCGGCCTGTATGCCCCAGGCGCCCACATAGCTGAACACGTCCAGCACCCTTTTGTCTTTCACAAAATCGCCTAGACGTGCGCGGTTCGCGGCCTGATCGAAATACCAGCCGGTTTTTTGTCCCTGACTCAAGGGCGCTTCGAAAGTCACGCCCAGTTCGGTCAGCCTCACGCATTCCGGCGGCTCGCCCAGCGCGGTTTCTACGTACTGCGGCAATTGCTCCAGCGCGCGAATGGGGTTGTCGTTGCGCAGCAGCACAGCGCGCGGCCGCAGCGCTTTGTCGATCGCGGCCACGATGTCCGGTTTGACGCGCTCCATGCCGGCGGTCGTGATCTGCGCCACCAGCACATCGCCGAAGCGATCGACCACCAGCCCCGGCAGCCCATCACTTTCGCCGTATACCAGCCGGTAGAATGGCGTCTCGAACAGCCGCTCACGCAAGCTTAGCGCGAGATTCAGCCGATGTGCGATCAGCGAAGCCGACCACGGATGGCGCCGGTCGCGGCTGACCAGCCGCGCGCAGATCAGCGAATGCGGATTGACATAGCCGCTGCCGAGCGGCCGGCCGCGATAGTCCTGAACCTCTACCGCCTCGCCGGGTTCGAATGCAGTTAACGGCGTGCGATTAACATCCACTTCGTTGCTGAACACCCACACGTGGCCGGCGCGCAGGCGGCGCTCCTCGTTGCGCCTGAGGCGCAGCGGCGGCAAGGTGGTTTGACTGGCGGGCTCAGGCGTGGACATGATGGCCGCGCATGATAACAGACCCGCCGCAACGCGAATTTCATTTCCGAGACTGACGGACGACTCATGACCGACTTTGAAAATCACCTGATTGACGAGACCAGCCCGTATCTGCGCCAGCACGCGCACAATCCGGTGGACTGGTACCCGTGGAACGACCAGGCGCTGCAAAAGGCGCGCGATGAAGACAAACCCATTCTGTTGTCGATCGGTTATTCGGCGTGTCACTGGTGCCACGTGATGGCGCACGAGTCGTTCGAGGATGCGGACGTCGCCAGAGTCATGAACGCGCTGTTCGTCAACATCAAGGTGGATCGCGAAGAGCGGCCGGATCTCGACAAGATTTACCAGGCCTCGCAGCTGCTGCTGAACCAGCGCGGCGGCGGCTGGCCGCTGACCATGTTTCTGACGCCGGGGGATCAGGTGCCTTTTTTCGGCGGCACGTATTTTCCGAAGTCGCCCATGCACGGTCTGCCGGCGTTCACGGACCTGCTCCAGCGGGTGGCAGGTTTCTACCGACAGAATCGCGGCGATATCAACCGGCAGAACGCATCGATGCGCAAGGCGCTGGACAGCATCTTCGGCCAGCCGCCCGCTGGCGCGCCGCTGGGCGAGGAAACGCTGAACATGGCACGCGCGCAGCTCGAACAGGGCTTTGACGCTCGCGACGGCGGCTTCGGCGGCGCGCCCAAATTCCCGCACCCGGCCAATCTGGAACGCCTGCTGCGGCACTGGGCGGCGTCGCAGCGGCGCCATGAACCCGACCGGCGCGCGCTTCATATGGCGCAATTCACGCTACAGAAGATGGTGCAGGGCGGCATCTACGATCACCTGGGCGGCGGCTTTTGCCGCTATGCGGTCGACGGCCACTGGACGATTCCGCATTTCGAAAAGATGCTGTACGACAACGGCCCCCTGCTGGGCTTGTGCGCGCAAGCCGCGGCCGCCACCGGCGACGCCGAACTGGAAGGCGCGGCGCGCGAGACCGCGGCCTGGACCATGCGCGAGATGCAGTCCCCGCAGGGTGGTTACTATTCCTCGCTGGACGCCGACTCCGAAGGCGAAGAGGGCAAATTTTACGTCTGGCGCAAAGAACAGGTGGAGGCGCTGCTGGAGCCGCGCGATTACGCGATATTCGCGCGACGCTTCGGCTTGGATCGCGCGGCCAATTTCGAAGGCCGCTGGCATCTGCGCGTATGCGCGAGCCTGGACGAACTCGCCACGGCGTTCGATGCGGAGCCACAGGCGATTGTGGCCGCCCTGGATCGCGCGCGCGCAACATTGTTCGAGGCGCGCGAACAACGGGTACATCCGGGTCGCGACGAGAAGATCCTGACCAGCTGGAACACGCTGATGATCAAGGGCATGGCCGCGGCGGGCCGACATCTGCAAATGCCCGACTGCATCGCGTCGGCGACCCGGTCGCTGGATTTCATCCGCCAGACGCTGTGGCGGGATGGGCGGCTGCTCGCGACGTTCAAGGACGGCAAAGCGCACATCCCGGCTTATGTCGACGACTACGCGTTTCTCATCGACGCGCAGCTGGAGCTGTTGCAGGCGCGCTGGCGCGGCGACGAGCTGGCGTTCGCCTGCGAGCTGGCCGATGCGCTGATCGATCACTTCGAGGACAAGGAAAGCGGCGGCTTTTATTTCACCGCCGACGATCACGAGCCGCTGATTCAGCGGCCCAAGGTGATGGCCGACGAGGCCCTGCCTGCGGGTAACGGCGTGGCGGCGCAGGCTCTGGCGCGGCTGGGATTTCTGATCGGCGACACGCGCTACCTCGAGACCGCCGCGCGTACCCTGGATGCCGCCACCGGCGCGGTAGCGCAGGCCCCGATCGCGCACGCCAGCCTGCTCACGGCGCTGGAAGAGCGGCTGACCCCGCCGCAGATCCTGATCCTGCGCGGACGGGGCAAGACATTCGACCACTGGCATGGCGCGGCGGTGCACGCGTATGCGCCACACCGCATGAGTTTCGCCATCCCGGCCGATGCGCCGGATCTGCCGCGGTCATTGGCGGAAAAGAAGCCGCTCGGCGAGGCGGTCGCGTATGTGTGCGAGGGCATGACGTGCGCCGCGCCGATCACAGACGGGCCGCGTTTCGAGGCAGTGCTCGCGCAGTCCGATACCAAGGGCTGACTACGCGCGGCGGCGTGGACCGGGATTCGCGCACGCGCGTCGATCCGCTAACATAAGCGCCCGTCGGAAGCTTGCTGATCGATCGCTTATGAAAAAGATCCGCGTCGCGTATCGCCTGGTTCTGCTCGGAGTTCATATCGTCGTCGGGCTCGCCATTATCGCTACCTTGCTGCGGCGGGGCGAAAGCCGGCCGCCGGGCGAGCGGGAACGAGAGGTCATCCGCTGGTGGCAGCGGCGTTCCAGCCACATCCTGGGGCTGAACATCAAAGTAGTGGGAAGCCTCCCCCAGCGGCCGGTGCTGGTGGTCTCCAATCATATTTCATGGCTGGATATTCCGGTGCTCGGCAGCGTACTGCCAGTGAGCTTCGTTTCCAAAAGCGAGATTCGCAGTTGGCCGCTGCTGGGCATTATATCGGGCCGCGGTGGCACCTTGTATATCCGGCGCGGCGGCAAGAACGCCGCCAATCAGGCCGCCGAACAGATCGCCTTCCGGCTGCGGCGCGGGGACAACATCGTCCTGTTCCCCGAGGGCACCACCACCGACGGCCACTCCGTCAGACGGTTCCACCCGCGGCTGTTCGGCGCGGCGGTACACGCCGAGGCCGACGTTCAACCCGTGGCGATCCGCTATCCGCACCCGCTGGGCGTGCATCCGGCAGCGCCGTTCGTGAACAACGAACCGCTGTTCAGCCACGGCCTGCGCGCGCTCGGCGAGAAACGCATCGATGTCGAGGTGACGTTGTGTCCGCCGCTCACCTGCCAGCCGGTGGATCGCCGCACGCTCGCGAAGCTGGCGCATGAGGCGATCCTGGAGGTGGTGGAGCAGCGGTCCCCGGACCAGCAGAGGCACTTGCGCGGATGAACATTTATTCGCGGCGCTGAAGCGTGCAATCAGGCGGCGGCAGACGGCGCCACGACCCGTATCGACGACGCGCCGATTTCAGCTGCTTACGACGCCGTCGTGCATCGACGCCCGCCACACAAGCAGGTGATTCTGTGTGGCCAACGGCCGATGCAGCGCCTCCGTGGTGTCGATCAGTCCCTCGGCCAGCACGCGGAATATGCTTCGGTCAGATTCACGCGCTCATGCACCATCGTCGCCGGTGCATCCGTCAGGGCGTCGAACCGATCGCCCGCCGTCACTCGGCGCCGCTGGCATGCAACGCCTGATACCGCAGTTGCCGATGGTCGTGATCCCTTTTCCAATCCATGAGTTCCTCCGCGGGCAACGGGGGGCTGATGAGATAACCTTGCGCCAGATCGCAACCGTATGATTCGAGCAGCGCGCTGCATACACCCGTCTCCACGCCCTCGGCCGTGACCTCCAGTCCCATGTTGTGTGCCAGGTCGATGGTGGAACGCACGATGACCGCGTCCTCATCGCTCTCTTTCAGATGCATCACGAACGACTTGTCGATCTTGATCTCGTCTACCGGCAGACGCTTGAGCTGCGTCAGCGAAGAGTAACCGGTGCCGAAATCGTCGATCGCCAGGCGGATGCCAATATCCTTCAGGCTGTCGAGCACCTGCACCGCGTGCGCCGGATCGCGCATCACCGCGCCCTCGGTGATTTCCAGTATCAGATTGGAGGCGCCGACACCGTACGCCGAAAGACACTGCGTGATCGTGTCCGGCAGGTTCATGTCCAGCAGATCGAGCGCGGAGAGATTGACTGCTACCGCCACCTCCAGGCCTTGGCTGCGCCAGGCGCGCGCCTGGCTAATCGCCGCTCTCAGCACCCAGGCCGTCAGCGCCTGCAGCTGGCCGGATTCTTCCGCCAGCGGGATGAACTCGTCCGGCGGCAACACACCGTAGGCCGGGTGGCGCCAGCGCACCAGCGCCTCCACCTGTGCGAGCTGGCCGGTTGCAAGCGCGATCTTCGGTTGATAATGAAGAAACAATTCACTGCGATCGATCGCCCGGCGCAGGTCGTTCAACAGCGCGATCTGGCGCAGGTGCCGCTCGTCCTGGCCTGTCTCGTATATCGCGATCGGCGTCTTGGTCTCCTTGGCGTGATACATGGCGATGTCCGCGCGCCGCAGCAAGGCCTCCAGTTTGCTCGCGTGCACAGGGTACAGCGCGATTCCCATGCTCACCTTGGGGCTGATGCGCATCTGCGCCAAGGCGATGGGCTGGGTCAGCGCATGCATCAGCTTGCGCGCCACCTGCAACGCCTGCCGTTCGTCGATATCCTCCAGCAACACCAGAAATTCGTCGCCCCCCAGCCGCGCCACCGTGTCGCTGGCGCGCGCATTGTCCACCAGGCGCTTGGCGGTTTCCTGCAGCACCAGGTCACCGGTCAGGTGCCCCAAGGTGTCGTTGATCTCCTTGAAACGGTTCAGGTCCATCATCAACAGCGCGAATGAAGATCCATTGCGTTCCGCGCGCGCCAGCGACATGCTCAGCCGGTCGCCGACCACCGCGCGGTTGGGCAGGCCGGTCAGGGCGTCGTGGTGGGCGCGATGCACTATGCTGTTGAATGTCGCCGCCAGCATGCCGATCTCATCCTTGCGATCGACTTCGACCGCGCGCGCGTAGCTCCCGTTTTCGATCTCGCGCGCCGCGGAGATCAGCGCCTGCACCGGGCGCGTGACGTTGCGCGCAAGCAAAGTAGCCGCCACGATGGACAGAATCAGCGCGGCCATCGATACCCAGACCAGTTGCCACTGAATGCGGTAATACGGCGCCAGCTGCCTGGGCATGGAAGTTTGTATCACCGCGATAACCTTGTGGCTGGCGTACTCGGCGAGCCGGATGCGCAAGGTCAGGCGATCGGTGCCATCGAGGATAAACGGTTCACTGCCAGTGGCGCTCGCCACCTCCGGGAACACCTTCAGCAGCCCTAACGCCTCGCCCGCGTCGAGCGTGGAAGCCAGTACGTAGCGGTTGCCACGCGGGCCCTGGCCCAGCAACGACACATCCAGTGAAGTCAGCGACTTGAAGTCGGTCGCGGTTTCCTCGTCGATGCGAAAACCCATACACACCCAGGCGTCGTGCGCGTGCACGGGCACCAGCACGAACTGGTAAGGCTGCCCGCGGAACATCAGCACGGCGGAAGCCGATCCCTCTTCCGGCCCGCGCTCCAGCAGATGCGGAAACGGAAATCGATTCTTGCTGCGGTGATGATGGGTGCTGGCGATCAGTTTGCCGTCCAGCGACGCGAGCATAGCGACACCCGCCCCGACTTCGGCGCCGTAGTCGCCCAGCGCGGATTGTATGGCCGTCACGTCCTGGGTGGCGACCACTTCGCGAAACGGGTATTGGGAGGTGAGTATCTGCACCTTACTCGCCAGTTGCTCACCGCGCTCGATCAGCAGCCGGTAAAACACGCGCGCGCCCACGCGCACGTCGTCGCGGGCTTCCAGCCCGATGTTGTGCTTGCTGGTCAGCAGCACGGCGAGAAAGGTGGCGATCTGCACCACCGCAATCAGCCCGCTGAACAGAATGAGTAATTTCGCGTGGAAACTGTGAATCTTCACCGCAGACGCCTGGGTTTTTCCTGCACAAGTTTCGGCGATTGCTCAGACGCCGCCGGCCTGGCGAGTTTCCATTCGAATCGAATTTGCGCAATACCGCCGCCGGATGAACTGATCTGCCGCGAGCGCTCTTCGCGTCCGCCATTGTGCCGCGGATGCCACGCGCGCACGCGACATCGGCCAAGTGGCACGCCCTCGAAAATGGCGATGCCTTCCGTGCCGACCCGCTTGAACTGCGCCGTATCCGCAACGTAGATGTAGCCCATCATCCAGTCGTGGCTGTCCACATTGCGCAATCTTTGTTGGCAACGATCACAAGGCGTACGAAGATCTGCGGAAAACGCGAGTATTGCATCGATCCTTTCGCAGCTTTTTCCGTTCTGGATGAACGGTGCGATTGAACGGACAGAATCCGTCGCATCGCCGGACGGCGGCAATGGCAGGGACGAACGTGCGCCAGGCACAGGAGATCGTGACCACCGTGCGGGGCAGCACGCGAGCGGGCGTCTCAAGCCCGGTATCGGGACCGGCTAACCGCGGATCAACGCGCGGTCACAGTGCTGCGGGACGGGCCGACCTGTAAGACGATAAACGCCAGGGCCGCGACCGCGACGATGGACGGCCCGGTCGGCGTATCCCATTGCAGCGACGCGGCAAGGCCGCCGATCACGGCCACACCGCCGATCAGGCTCGCCAGCACCGCCATCTGCTCCGGGCTCGTTACGAGCCGGCGCGCGGCCGCGGCCGGGATGATCATCAGCGCGGTGATCAGCAGAATGCCGATGATCTTCATCGCCACCGCCACCACCACGGCCACCAGCAGCATGTGGGCGATGCCCACCCACGTCACCGGCACGCCTTCCACCCGCGCCAGTTCTTCGTCGATGGTCATGCACAGCAGCGGACGCCACAGCGCGATTACGCCAAGCAAGGCCAGCGCGCCGCCGCCGAAGACCCACCACAGATCGTCATCAGCAACCGCCAGAATATCGCCGAACAGGTAACCGGTTAAGTCAACCCGCAGACCCTCGACGAACGCGACCGCCACCAGTCCCAACGCCAGCGCGCTGTGCGCCAGAATGCCCAGTATCGTGTCACTCGCCAGGTGGCGCTGCTGTTGCAGCACGGCCAGCAGCAGCGCCGCGGTGATGCACACGGCGAGCACGGCCAGGTTGAGCCCGACGTTGAACAGCAAGCCCAGCGCGATGCCGAGCAGCGAGCTGTGCGCCAGGGTATCGCCGAAATACGCCATGCGACGCCACACGATGAACGACCCCAGCGGGCCGGCCACCATCGCCACGGCGAGACCCGCGCCGGCCGCGCGCAGCATGAAATCATCCACGGGCATCGCTGCGCTCGCGCGGATTCGATTCACCGTTCAGGGGCACAACTTCGCCATGCAGATCGTGCGCGTGATCGTGATGATGAGTGTAAACGCCGATACCGCCTACCCGCCCCGCGCCGAATAGCTTCAGGTATTCGGGGTGCTGGCTCACCGCCTCGGGCTGACCGGTACAGCACACGTGATGATTCAGACAAATGACCGAATCCGACGCCTCCATCACCACATGCAGATCCTGCGAGATCATCAACACGGCGCAGCCGTGCCGGTCGCGGATCCGGGCTATCAGCCGGTAGAGATCGCCCTGGCCGGCCACGTCCACGCCCTGCGCGGGTTCGTCGAGCACCAGCATTTCCGGCCTGCGCAGCAGCGCGCGCGCCAGCAGTATGCGCTGGAACTCGCCGCCCGAGAGCACATGCACCAGCGAGTCCTCCACGTGGGCGGCGCCCACCTCGGCCAGCGCGGCGCGCACCGCCTGACCGGACGTGCGGTTATTGAGCGCGAGAAAGCGTTTGACGCTCAGCGGGATGGCGGGATCGATGCGCAGGCGCTGGGGCATATAACCGATCCTGAGCCGGCGCGCGCGCAGCATCTGCCCTGAGCTGCAAGGAATCAGCCCCAGCAATACGCGCAGCAAGGTGGTCTTGCCGGCGCCGTTGGGACCGATCAGGGTCACGATCTGGCGCGGGTGAACGGCCACGCTGACGTCACGCAGAATCTCGCGCCCGTTGATCGTCACGTTCACGCCCCGCGCCTGCAGCAGCGGCGCATCGCCGGCCGGCAATGTGGAGACGGCTGTTGCGGGCCGGCTCACGGCGCGGCCTGGCAGGCGCTGCAAACCCCCTCCACCTCGATCACCTGGCGGGGCGTCCGAAATCCCAGCCGCGCGGCGCGATCGCCGATCTCGTCCATAATGCGCGGCTCGTCGAGCTCGGTCGCGCCGCCGCATTCGCTGCATACGAAGATCAGCCCGCAGTGGTCGCGGCGCGGACGGCAGCAGGCCACAAAGGCGCTGGATTTGGCGATGCGATGCACCAGCCCGTGGCTCTGCAGAAACTCCAGGGTGCGGTAGACGGTCGGCGGCGCATCGCCGTAGCCGTCGGCCCGCAGCTTGTCCAGCAGGCTGTAGGCACCCACCGGCTTGCCGGAAGCCAGCACCAGCTCCAGCACCCGGCGTCGCAGTGGTGTAAGTCGTACGCCACTGTGCTTGCAGACCTGCTCGGCGGTTACCAGTCCCGCGCGGCGGTCAGCGGCGGTCCATCTTCGTTGCATAAGTCGGCTATCCGGCATCACGCGTTATTGTTACAGTATAACGTTATTGATCACTTGATGTATCTGTAAAAGCCCATGCCTCCGGGAAGATTTATCGCGCTGTTCGCCTGCCTGTGGATATATCCGGCCAGCGCCGCGCCGCGCGTGGTGACGAGCATCGCGCCCGTGCACTCGCTGGTGTCCTCGGTCATGCAGGGCGTGTCCGAGCCTGACCTGCTGGTGCCGCCCGGCGCCTCACCGCACACTTTCGCGCTCGCGCCGTCGGATATGCAGGCGCTTTATGCGGCCGATCTGATCGTGTGGGTGGGCACGCCGCTGGAGCGGTTTCTCATAAAACCCTTGCGCATACTCGAAGACCCTGGCGCGCGCGTGACGCTTGCGGAGCTGCCGGGCGTGCGTTTGCTCAAGCTCCGACCGGGCGGCAAGGATAACGGCGGCAACTTCACGCCCAGTCGCACGCCCATGGGTTCGGATCCGCATCTGTGGCTGGATCCGCGCAACGCGCGCGCCATCGTCACACACGTCGCGAAGCGGCTGGCGATGATTGACGCGGCCAACGCGCAGCGCTACCAATCCAACGCGCAAGGCACGCTGGCGCGTCTGGATGCGCTTGACGCGCTGATCGAGCAGCGTCTTGCTCCCGTCAAGCGCCTGCCGTTCGTGGTGTTCCACGACGCCTACCAGTATTTCGAGCGCCGTTACGGTCTCAATGCGGCCGCCGTGATTACCAGCGACCCGGAGGTCAGTCCCGGCGCGCGGCGGATTGTCGGCGTGCGGGCGCTGATCGAGGCACAAGACGTGCGCTGCGTGTTCGGCGAGCCGCAGTTCAATCCGGCGCTGGTGGAGACGGTGCTGGAAGATACCGGCGCGCGCCGCGGCATGCTGGACCCCGAAGGCGCGGACATCGCGCCTGGCGCGGACGCGTATTTCGTTTTGATGCAGCGCCTAGCGGATGCGCTCACAGCCTGCCTGGCGAAAAAAGCGCCCTAACCCGCTTCACCCTGCCATTTAAGATCCAGCTCGCGCGCAGCGCGCACCTCGTCGAAACGGCGATTGGGCAAGGTGTACGGCGCCCCCTGCACGCGGCCGGCCTCGTTGTCCGCTTCGGCGCGGATCGCCACCATGGCCTTCACGAATCCGTCCAGCTCGTCCTTGCTCTCGGTCTCCGTGGGCTCGATCAGCAGGCATTCAGGCACCAGCAGCGGGAAATACGTCGTCGGCGCGTGATAGCCGTAATCCAGCAGGCGCTTGGCGTAACTGGCGGCGGTCACGCCCTGCGTCTTGGCCTGGCGCTTCAAGGTGACGATGAATTCGTGCGTCGCGCGGCGGCCGGGATAAGCCAGATCGAAACCCTCGGCGGCCAGCCGCGCCATCAGATAATTGGCGTTCAGGGTCGCGAATTGCGCGACTCGCGCGAGTCCCTCGCGGCCCAGCATGCGAATGTAAACGTACGCGCGCAGCAGCACGCCCGCGTTGCCGGCGAAGGCCGACAGGCGGCCGATGGTCTGCGGCACATCACGCTGGTCCAGCCAGCGATAAATGCTCCCTTCCCCGTAACGGGGCAGCGTTGGGGAGGAGGTGCCTGGGGCGCCCTCGCCAGGTGGGGAAGTATCTACTTTGCCAACCACGGGCACCGGCATGAACGGCAGCAGCCGGGCACCCACCCCGATCGCCCCCGCACCCGGCCCCCCGCCGCCATGCGGCGTGGAGAAGGTCTTGTGCAGGTTCATGTGGATGACATCGAAACCCATATCGCCGGGCTTCACCTGTCCCAATATGGCATTGAGGTTGGCGCCGTCGTAATACAACAATCCGCCATTGCCGTGCACCAGCGCGGCGATCTCGCTGATCCGGCGCTCGAACACACCCAAGGTCGACGGATTGGTCAGCATCAGGCCGGCCGTCCGCGGCCCGACCGCGGCCTGCAACGCGGCCATGTCGATATCGCCCGACTTGTCGGTGCGGATTTCGCGCACGGCATAACCGCACATCACGGCGGTGGCCGGATTGGTGCCGTGCGCCGCGTCCGGCACCAGGATCTCCTTGCGTTGTATATCGCCGCGCGAATCGTGATAGGCACGAATCATGGCCACGCCGGCGAACTCGCCCTGGGCGCCGGCCATCGGCGTCAGCGACACGCCCCGCATGCCGGTGATGGTTTTCAGGATCTCCTGCAGATCAAACATGCACGCCATAAAACCCTGGCTGAACCGCGGCGGCGCCAGTGGATGACGATTGACCAGGCCCGGCAGCATCGCCAGCGCGTTGCAGGCGCGCGGGTTGTATTTCATGGTGCATGAGCCAAGCGGATAGAAATGCGTGTCGATGGAAAAATTCAGCCGCGACAGCCGCGTGTAATGGCGCACGACCTGCAGTTCGGAGACCTGCGGCAACGCCGGCGGGCGGGCGCGCCGGAACCGGACCGGCAGCGTTTCTGTATCGGCGCGAACGGACGGCGCCTGCGCATGGCTGCGCCGCCCCGCACGGCCACGTTCGAAGATCAGCATGTGATAGAGAGGATCGATTGAGAAATTGCGCGTCGGCTTCAAGCGCCAGCGTCGCGATAAAAGTCTCAGGCCATCGCCGTCATGGCCTTGTCGTAATCCGGCTCCTCGGCGATCTCCGGCACCAGCTCGGTGTAAACCACTTTGTCGTCTTCGTTTAACACCACCACGGCGCGCGCGGCGATGCCGGCCAGCGGACCGTCCTCGATCAGCACGCCGTAGTCCTTGGCGAAGTCGCGCGAACGCATCATGGACAGCGGGATGATGCGCTCCACGTTTTCAGCGCCGCAGAAGCGCGCGGCGGCGAACGGTAGATCCGCCGACACCGCCAGCATCACCGCGTTGCCCTGTTTCTTGGCGAAGTCGTTGAATTTCCTCACGGACATCGCGCACACGGGGGTGTCCATGCTGGGTACGATGTTCAGCAGTTTTTTCTTGCCCCTGAAATCGGCCAGCGAGACATCTTTCAAATCCTTGTTCACCAGCCGGAACTCGGGCGCCTTGTCGCCGACCTTCGGCAGTTCGCCGTTGGTGTGAATCTGTTTGCCCTGGAAGGTAATGGTGCTCATCTAAGTCGCTCCTTAAAATTATCGATTGAAATCATTTGCGAGAAGATCCTCATCACCGCGATCGTGTAATGAAGGATAAGGCAGCGGGTTTGCGAATGCCTACTGTAACACCTGGGCTAGCGCCTGCGCGTAACGCTCGATGTCTCGCGCGTCCTTGGTTTCCGTCGCGCACACGAGCACGCAGCCGCCAAGCTCCGGATAATCCCCACCTAACGCATAACCACCGAGAATATTCTGCGCCGCGAGCGCATCGAGCACCTCCGGCGCCGGTCGCGGCAGTCGCAGCACCGCTTCGTGGAAATAATCTCCGTCGAACGCGGGTTCCACGCCCTCGATCCGCCGCAGCGCATCGGTCAGGGCGTGCGTGTTCGCGTAACAGCTCGACGCCACGCGCGCCAGCCCTTCCGGGCCCAGCAGCGCGAGATGAATCGTAGCGGCCGTTACCAGCAGGCCCTGGTTGGTGCAGATGTTGGACGTCGCCTTCGAGCGGCGGATGTGTTGCTCGCGCGCCTGCAGGGTAAGCACGAAGCCGGGATTGCCGTCCGCGTCCACGGTGCGCCCCACGATGCGTCCCGGCATGTGGCGCACGTACGCGCGCTTACAGCACATGAAGCCGCAGTAGGGCCCGCCCGAACTCAAAGGCGCGCCCAGCGGCTGACCTTCGCCGACCACGATATCCGCGCCCTGGCCGCCCCATTCGCCGGGCGGTTTCACCAGCGCCAGCGATACCGGATTGACCACCGCGATGGTCAGCACACCGTGCGCCTCCGCCCAGGCGGTGAGTTCGTCCACTTCTTCGAGCACGCCGAAGAAATTCGGCTGCGGGATGACCAGCGCGGTGACTTGCGCATCCGCATACGCGCGCAGTGCGGCCGGCTCGATGCGACCGCTGGACTTGTCGTATGGCAGCTCCAGCAACTCCACGCCGTGCTGGCGAACGATGCTCCGCGTGGTCGCACGGTAAGCCGGGTGCACGCTGTCCGGCAGCAGCACACGCTTGGGGTAAGCCCTGGGTTTGCGGCTCACCCGCATCGCCATCAGTACCGCCTCGGCCAGCGCGGAGGCGCCGTCATACAGCGAGGCGTTCGCGACCTCCATGCCGGTCAATGCGGCCATCATGCTCTGGTACTCGTACGTCAGCTGCAAGGTGCCTTGCGAGGCCTCGGCCTGATAAGGCGTGTACGAGGTGTAGAACTCGCCGCGCGTGGCCAGCTGCCACACGGCGGCCGGGATGTGGTGTTCGTACGCCCCGGCGCCGATGAAATTCAGCGGATTGCCGTCGCGCGCGGCGGCGTGCGTCATCAGGCGCGTCACTTCCATTTCGCTCATGCCCGCGGGCACGTCACTGAGCGCACCGCAGCGCAGGCCGGGAGGGATCTCGTCGAATAACTGCTCAATACGTTCGACGCCAACCGCGGCCAGCATCTCGCGGATGTCGTCTTCGGTATGCGGGATGAAAGGCATGCTTGATGGTCAGGGCAGGTTCATGTGCACTGGCCGCGCGCTTAGCGGGCGCGGCGGTGAGTTTTGCATCGCCCGGTTCAGGCGTCGGCCTGCGCGTGCGCCTGATAAGCTTCGGCGTCCATCAGCTCATCGAGCGCGGTCGCGTCCGCGGGCTGAAGCTTAAACAGCCAGCCTTCGCCATAAGGGTCCTTGTTGATCGCCTCGGGAGTTTCGGCCAGCGCCGCGTTGGACTCGAGAATCCTGCCCGACAGCGGCGCGTAGATATCGGAAGCGGCCTTGACCGACTCCACCACCGCGCACGCCTCGCCGGCCTCGACCTCCGTATCCGGCTGCGGCGTCTCGACAAACACCAGGTCGCCCAGCCGCTCCTGGGCGTGATCGGTGATCCCGACGGTTACCGTACCATCGTCACTGAGCCGCACCCATTCGTGCGAGGCGGTATATTTGAGGTCGGCGGGCAACTGACTCATCACAATCTCCAGTCAATTATCAAATGATTACAGGTTTTACCACGGCCTAAGACCAAGCTCATGCGCGGCGCGCCGGGACACATGATTTCCCGTTTCGAACAAACGGCGGTCTGACCACGCGCGCCCGCAGCCGCCGGCCCCGGCTTTCCACTTCGCAGCGCTCGCCTATCGTAACCGGCACTCGCGCCAGCGCGATCGGCACGCCGAGCGTTGGGGAGAAGCCGCCGCTGGTTACTTCGCCTTCGCCCCCATCGTCCAGGATCACCTTTTGATGCGCGCGCGGCACACCGCGGCCTTCGATGACCAGCCCCGTCCGCTTGCAGACCACGCCCGCAGCGTGTTGCCGCATCAGCGCCATGCGGCCGATGAAATCGCGCTCCGGCTCCCAGCTCACGGTCCAGGCGAGCCCGCATTGCAGCGGCGTGATGTCCTCGCTCATTTCCGCGCCGTACAGGTTCAGACCCGCCTCCAGCCGCAAGCTGTCGCGCGCGCCCAGTCCCGCGGGCGTGACGCCGGCGTCGACGAGATGTTGCCATAGCGCCGGCGCGGCCGCGGCGGGCAGCATGACTTCGAAGCCGTCTTCGCCCGTGTATCCCGTGCGGGCGACCCACATGGCCGCAGTTTCGGCCACGTGGAAATAGCCCAGCCGCTCGACGGCGGTCCTCGCCTCGTTATCCAGTTGCGCCAGCAGCCGGCCGCGCGCCTTTGGGCCTTGCACCGCCAGCATCGCCAGGTCATCGCGTACCGCAAGCTCGACGCTATGATCCTGCTCACGCATCCAGGCGAGCACGCGGGCGCGGGTCGCGGCGTTGGCCACCACGCGATAGCGATCCTGTCCGGCGTAGTAGACGATCACGTCGTCGATCACGCCGCCTTGCGGGTTCAACATGCAACTGTACAGCGCGCGGCCCGGCATGCTCAGCGCAGCCACGTCCGCAGCCAGTACGTGACGCAGGTAGGCGTGTGCGCCGGGACCGGTTGCATCGATGACCGTCATGTGAGACACATCGAACACGCCCGCGTCGCGGCGCACCCGATGATGCTCCTCGATTTGCGAGCCATAATGCAGAGGCATTTCCCAGCCACCGAAGCTCACCATGCGCGCGCCGCTGGCGACGTGCCTGGCGTAAAGGGCCGTTTGTTTGACCGGATTGTCAGTCGTCATGCCGCCGGGGCTGTCCGCTTCGTTATGGGTGCATCGGGCCATGCGTGTGGCTGTGGCCGTGCAGGATTCGAAGATTAGCCCGAGCCAAGCGTCGATCGCAACCTGTTGGGTAGCTTGCCCGCCCTTTCGCGGCAAAACGGCGCGGTCGGCGTTATTATGGCGCTGCATTTCTCTCACAGCATTGTTTGGAGTTAAATCATGCTCGGTCACTATTTGTTATGGTTTGTCGTCGCCTTGTCTGCTGCGTGTTCTGCCGGCGCAGAAACCGCGCTGACCGTGCACAATGCATGGATCCGCGAGGCGCCGCCCACTGCGGCGGCGCTGGCCGGCTACATGGTGATCGAGAATCATGGGGTCGCGCCGCGCAAATTGATCGGCGCGGAAAGCCCCTCGTTCGGCAGCATCGAGCTGCATCGTTCCTTCGTCGAAAAAGGCGTCGCCCGCATGACGCCGCAGAAAGCGGTGTCCATCCCACCCGCCGGCGGTCAGGTGGAGTTCAAGCCTAACGGTTATCACCTGATGATGCTGGAACCGGCCAAACCGTTGCGCGCCGGCGACCAGGTCAAGGTGACCCTGAAGTTCAGCGGCGACGAGCGTGTAATTACGACCATGGCGGTCAGAAACGCGGGCGGCAGCAGCGGGCACCAACATCAGCACGGCGAGTAAGGCACACGGCTACGCAGCGCTGATTGGCGCGCAGGCTGGCAGAGCAAGAGAGAAGCGCATTCCTGCACGACAGAGCGGCGCTCGCGGCTTGGAGGGCCGCGAGCGGCGTGTGTTTGCCAAGCCGAGCGCTAGTTGGAGCTGACTTTAAGTCCTATGAGGATCGGGCGGCCCTGGGGGTCGCAGCCTTCGAACTTGGGCGCGACCGGTTGGCGGGCGGAATGCGCGCTTAGGATAACCGAGAAAAGGTACTTGCCCTTGGCCGTGCTGCCATCGACCTTTGCCAGACCCGGATCGCCATTGCAGCCGTCGGGATTCGGGGCGACCTCGAAACCGACCATCATCTTCTCGCCGGTGTCGACGCCGTCGATGAGGTATTCCGTGATTTCCTGACTGTCCTGCCAGCCGGCGGCCGATGCAAAACCCGACATCGCCAGCATCCCAATTCCTAACATCCATTTGTCTTCATGTGTTGCTCCTTTGGTTACGTCCACTTGGTTACAGCGTTATAAACATATAGCCTTGATCCGTGTTTCATTCATTTTGCCGCGTGCGCGCGCAAGCTGCCGCCTAATCAGCTTTGCGAGTAATATTTGCGAGTAAGAGATGTACCAACCTTTGCGGCCGAGCGGTTCCAGCTCACCATTTCTCACACGTTCTATCGTATTAACCGCATGTTCCGTTAAGTAGTCAACGCTCTTGACTTCGCCCCCTATCGACAATCCCCGACTGTACACAACGAATCCAACGCCTAATAGGGGCGCACCAGCCCTACTATTCTTGCGTGGGCAGTCGATTATCTCGACTCCTAATTCTGGCATCCTAGCTTTAATGTCTCGCATTGCAGCCTGCTCATGAGGCTGAAGCTCCCCGTACTGGTCAATCCACTTCATGTCACCGAGTTCAACACGTTTGAGATTCGGGCTCTCTTCGCATCGCCATCTCTAGAATCGAGTGTCTACAGTGCTAACGCTTGGTTCGCGCGTTAACCAAAGATAGCAACCATCCTGTTGGAGGGTCGTCAATATCGAAGCTCCGGTTATCCTCAATGGACTGACGCTGCTCTCCTTTAAGCCAATCTGGATGCTGGTCGACGATGTGAAGCTCTGGATATTTCACGCGGATCTCATCACGTGAGTTTGCGTGGATGAAAAGCCACACTCCCCCCATACCATGAAGCAAAAATTCCTGGCAGTGTACGACTATGGTCCAATCATCCTCCACTCCGCGCCCTCAATGTTCACTGGATGAGGGACTCGAATCTCAAAGCCGCCGCCCGGAAAACCGTTAGCAGCTTCGGCTGCGTTCCCGCAGTACATCGAACCAGCGAGAGGAGCGACAACTCGGCAGTTCAAACAAAGGGTGTCGGCGCGTCCGCCTGCGCTGAATCGACGGGCGCATGACAGCGCGTGCTAGGTCCTTTACCCTGAACGCATGCAACCCGACGAAATAAAGCAGTTGATCGAGGCCGGGATTCCCGGGGCGAAGGCGATCGTGACCGGCGACGGCTACAAGTTCGAAGCGGTGGTTATCAGTGAGGCCTTCGACGGATTGAGCATGGTCAGGGAACAGCAAAAGGTTTACGCCACGGTGAGCACGCAGATCGCCAGCGGCGCGCTGCACGCGCTGACGATCAAGGCGTATACGCCCCAGGAGTGGCGGGATCTGAACACACAGTGAACGGGCCAGCGCGCCCGTTGGCGCCGGCTGAAGGTCAGTCGACCTCTGGCGTAATCAGGCCTTTCTGCTGCGCATAAAACGCGGCCAGATCTTCCATATCCTGCTCCGACAGCGGCGCGACCATGCCGGCCATCACCGGGTTTTTGCGCGCACCGGACTTGTAGTCCTCCAGCGCCCGCAGCAGGTAATCTTCGTGCTGGCCCGCGAGCTTGGGAAAATTCGGCGCGGGGCTGTTACCGTCCGGCCCATGGCACGCAGCGCAGGGCGCCGCTTTCTTCTCTCCGGCAGCAGGATCGCCCGCCGCCTGCGCCACGTTCAACGACAACATGACGCCCAACGTCAGAAGCATCGCCTTCATTATCATTGCCCCTTTTTCGCATTGCCTGGCTGTGACTGCCCGGCCCCAGCCGTTTTTCCTGATTGTCCGCCGGCGCTGGACACCTGGCTCACCATGTAATCAACGGCCACCTGGACTTCTTCGTCGCTGAGGCTGGCGTCTCCGCCCTTGGGCGGCATCGTGCCAAGCCCGCCGATCGCATGCTTGTAGAGCGTCTGTTTGCCCTGTTTGATGCGCGGCTGCCAGGCCGCGGTATCGGTCAGCTTGGGCGCACCGGCCACGCCGCTGTCGTGGCAGGTCCCGCACACCTGGGCGTATGTCTGCTGGCCGCCGGCCTGGGCGCCACCGCCCGCCGCAGCGTCCGCTTTCGCCGGCTTCTGTTGAGCGGCCTTTTGGCCGCCACCGGATTTGGCGGCGGGCCGTTGCTGCGCTCCGCCGCTTTCGGCCATCGAAGGCCCGAGCGACTCGAAGTACGCGCCGATGTCCGCCATGTCTTTGTCGGATAGCGCCTCGGCCTGCGCATGCATGGTGTCGTGATCCCGCTGACCGGCTTTGTAAGCCTGCAAAGCCGCCACGATGTATTCGGCGTGTTGACCGCCCAGCTTGGGTACGTGATAAGTCGGATAAACGTTCGTGTAGCCCGGTATGCCATGACACCCAAGGCAGGTATCGGCCTTCATCTCGCCCGCCTCCGCGTCCCCTTGCGCCAGTACCGGCCCGCTTAGCGGTCCCAGCAGCATCGCAAGCGCGCAAGGCCAGGTGGCTTTAATTGATAAACTTCCGCCCACGCCCGGCAGCTTTCGTCTCATGCGTGGTTCTCCTCCTGTTTGATTAATTACATGGACAAAAAGTCGCGCCAGTATAACCGCATTTACCGCGCGTGCGGAACCAATCGCCTGCAATCGCCGCTTGCCAAAGCGATATGTTGAAAGTATCGGCGATGTTCGCCATCGCCAGTAGATGATGATGTGTTTGGGCGTGGCGCCGCAACCCAGCGCGCGGCGGTATCAGGCGGATTCAAACGCGCAAAAAAAGGGGGCCTCTACGGGCCCCTGTAATCGCCTCCGATTTGCCGCGTGTTTTTCGTTTTAAGCGCGGTCAACGATCATCCCTGTGGTTATCGATTGTTACAGCCACGGCGCTACAAGACGTCGCGGGGGCGCCGAGGCTCCGAGTTGGGTGCGCCGAACAATGCCTCCATGTCGGACTCCAGCGGGGCCGGGTCGCCATATTCCACCGGCTGCGAATTCGCGTCACGGGTAAAGATATCCGTAAAGGCATTGCCCGAATCCGGGTCGCCATCCCCGCCGCAGCCGGCCACCAGCGCCGCACAAACGAGCGCAAGCAGCGAACGCGTTCTCATAGCGGACTGCCGCCGCCGTTGGGCGCGCTGGACTCGGCGGGCGAGCCGGGCAGCGGCAAGCCCAAATACGGAAACCGGTCGATGAACAGATCGCCGGCGTTGGCCAGCGACGCGCCGTCGGTGACCACGGCGCCCGGCACCACCCGCAGGTTGCCGGGATTGCGCACATCGCAGGTCTGAAGACCATTCGGATTACTGGCCGTGATGGCGCCGAGCGCGACCGAAAGCTCGATGTCCACCACGTCGTCGATGGGCCGCCGGCCGTTGGGGAAGCCGCTCAAGTCGCAAGCGAGAAAACCCAGATCGCTCTGGCTGCCGATGGGGGTCGGCGCGACCGCGGTGTTGAGCCGCAGCATCTCGCCCGCACCCGCCAGCGTGTTGAGATTGACGTTGGCCGGCTTGGTCAGGCCCTCGATGCCGGTGACGAACGCTTGCACCAGATCGAGTCTGGGCGGCGCGGGGATGGCCGTGCCGAACAGCACGTTGGCCAGCACCGGCAAGGTCGGATTGGTCATGTAGGTCGCGAAGTTGGTGACGTCATTGGCCGGCTGGCTGGCGTTGAACAGATTCTTGTCGGGCAGACCGATCACCACCTCGTTGACCAGCGGAGAACCCAGGCGCGAGACCTGCGTCCAGGCACCGCCGTCGGCGGTCGGGGCGGCAACGCCCGGGGTGGGATCCAGCACCCGCGCCTGCGGCAGGCTGGCGGTGGCCCACGCGCCGATTACGGGTTCGTTGCCGGCGGTCAGGCACTCGGTCGGCAGCTCCAGCGCGAACGCGGTGACGTTCTTGTCGTCGATGATATTCTGCCCGCCGCTGCGATCGCCCACCGGATCCAGATTGATTAGGTCGAAGACCTCGCCCAGATTGATAAAAAAGCCTTCGCGGCGCTGGCCGACGAAGACCTTCGCGCCGGTCGCATCACAGCCCGGGATGCTGATGTCGAAGATGTGCGCATCGGCGTAGCTCTGGTAATCGGGGATGGACTTCTCGCCGATGTTATCCACCGGCTTGATGAAGCTGGTTGCCCCGCTCGCGTCGGTCACCGTCTGGCTGGTGCCCGTGCGTCGGTCACCACGCACCACGTTCATGGTGTAGCGCTCGACACGGTTCAAATCGGCATCGGCCGGCTGAGTAATCGGGCCCTTGTTGATGAGCGGAATCGGCACCGGCGCGGCCGCCCCGGTGTCGAGGCCCTGATTCCTGAAGCGCGTATCGAACTGGAACTGGAAGGTGATGTCTTCGACCGCGTCGCCGTTGTTGTCGACGTGGATCTCATACAGCGCCTCGTCGTCCAGGGCGAAGTAGTTGGGTCCGCCGTAGGCGTCCTGCAACGGCACCCAGTTGGCGATGATGGTGACGAAGCCATCGCGCCCGGGCTCGTAGCTGTTGAACATGTAAAAATCAGTGTTGTCCACCTTGGGCAACCCGGTGATGAACGGCGCTTCGCGATGACTGGAGGCCTGCGCGGACCATGTGACCCCCGCTACCGCCGCGGCCATACCGACGCTGAGCAATACGTTTGTAGTCGGCCTGATTTTCATGCAACACCCCGCGAGTTAACAGAGGACCCGGATCGCCAATCGGGAAACCCACTCCCGTTACCATTATCTTACGGGACACGTTTCAGCTTGGATGCAGCGTTTCGCGCGAGACATGGCGCAAGAGCGCATTGATGTCAAGCACTTGAGATCATAACTCGGGATACCTCTTCGGGATAGCGTCAATGCAACCAGTCAGACCGACGATGGCGCGCGGCCGCGCTCGATAACCACGCCAACATCGCGCGCGCCACGCACCGCGCCAGGCTTGCTTATGCTGAGCCTGAGCCAGCGGATGCCGAACTCCGCCAGCAGCATGCCGGCCGCGTGCTCGGCCAGGGTTTCGATCAGGTTGAAGCGGCTTTGCTCGATGAAATCGACCAGCCGTTCGGCAATGGCCTTGTAATTGAGGGTGTCTTCGATGGCATCGGAGGCGGCGGCTTTGGGGATATCCACGGCCATCTCCAGATCGATGCACAAGGTCTGTCTGAGCCGCTGCTCCCATTCGTAGATACCGATGACGGCGGCCACGCGCAGTTCACGCAGGTAGATGAGATCGGCGGGTCGCTGGGTCATTGACGGTCAATATAGCGGCTGCGGGACGGCCTGCCAATATGGGTAATCCGCAGCGATGAACCATGCATCCGCGTTTGCGCCTTGAACACACGCGGGTTATTTGTCAAAATCCCCGGCTGTTTTCAATAATCGGCAACCGGAGCGGCGCATGAGCAGAATCTGTCAGGTCACGGGCAAGCGCCCCACAACGGGCAACAACGTCTCGCACGCCCACAACAAGACCCGGCGCCGTTTCCTGCCGAATCTTCACCAGCACCGCTTCTGGGTGGAGAGCGAGCAGCGCTGGGTGAGGCTGCGCGTGTCCACCCGCGGCTTGCGGATCATCGACAAGAAAGGCATCGATCAGGTGCTGACCGACATGCGCGCCCGCGGCGACAAGGTGTAAACACCATGGCCAAATCAGCACGCGACAAGATCAAACTGGTGTCCAGCGCGGGCACCGGGCATTACTACACGACCACCAAGAACAAGCGCAACATGCCGGACAAGATGGAGATGAAGAAATACGATCCGGTGGTGCGCAAGCATGTGATCTATAAAGAATCCAAGATCAAATAAACGCGATCCCGCGCAGAGGCACAGATCAGCCCAGCACCGGATCACGCGCGCGCCGGCTGTAGCGAATACCCTTGTAGTCGCCGCGCGAAGTCCTGCAGCACCTCAAGGCCGGTGGCCTCGGCCTGACGACACCACTCCTGCAAGGCCAGCATCACCTTGTCGTGGCTGTCGTGGGTGCGGCCCCACAAC
>JBOIDC010000053.1:0-27758 GCA_050740315.1 Gammaproteobacteria bacterium
GGCATGACGATTGCGCAGACTCTCCGCCTGTTCACACGCAAAAAGACACTAACAGGATGCGGCACATCATTTCCCTTTTGCTGGAGAATGAGTCCGGCGCGTTATCGCGCGTGGCCGGGCTTTTCTCGGCGCGCGGCTACAACATCGAATCGCTCACTGTCGCGCCGACCAACGATCCCACGCTGGCGCGGATGACCCTGGTTACGCACGGCTCGGACGAGATCATCGAGCAGATCACCAAGCAGCTGAACAAGCTCGTGGACGTGGTGAAGATGCTGGACCTCACCGGCTATTCTCATATCGAGCGCGAGATGATGATGATCAAGGTGCGGGCGGAAGGCGCCGATCGCGAGGAGATCAAGCGGCTGTCGGACATCTTCCGGGGCCGCATCATCGACGTGAACGACCGTGCGTACGTGATCGAACTCACCGGCACCGGCGCCAAGCTGGACGCCTTCATTGCCGCCCTGGGCGCCCGGCCGATCGAAGAGGTGGTGCGTTCGGGCACCATGGCGATCGCGCGGGGCGAGACCACGCTGAAGCTTTAATTCATAAACGCGTGCAGGCGCGATCTCCAGATCGCAATTTCACGTTTCCAGCCGCTGGCTGGCCGGAATGCGACGAAGACCTCGCTCCTCCAAATTCTTATACGTTTTAGGGTTGATGAAATGAATATCTATTACGACAAAGACGCCGACCTGTCGCTCATCCAGGGCAAGCGGGTGTGCATCATCGGTTACGGTTCTCAGGGTCACGCCCACGCCAACAATCTGAAGGATTCCGGTGTCGCGGTGACAGTCGGCCTGCGCGCGGGCTCACGCTCCGAGTCCAAGGCGAAAAAGGCGGGTCTCGATGTCAAGCCGATCGAGGCTGCCGTCAGTGGCGCGGATGTGGTGATGGTGCTGGCGCCGGACGAACATCAGGCGGGTCTGTACAAGGATCAGATCCAGCCGAATCTAAAGCAAGACGCGACGCTCGCGTTTGCGCACGGCTTTAATATCCACTTCCAACAGATCGAGCCGAGAGCCGACCTCGACGTCATCATGATTGCGCCCAAGGGCCCGGGTCATCTGGTGCGCTCCACGTACAAACAGGGCGGCGGTGTGCCGTGTCTGATCTGCGTGCATCAGGACCCCTCGGGACAGGCGCGCGAAGTCGCGCTATCGTACGCATCCGCCAATGGTGGCGGGCGCGCGGGGATTATCGAAACCACCTTCCGCGAGGAGACCGAGACCGATCTGTTCGGCGAGCAGACCGTGTTGTGCGGCGGTCTGACGGCGCTGATCCAGGCCGGTTTCGACACCCTGGTGGAGGCCGGTTACGCGCCGGAGATGGCGTACTTCGAGTGCCTGCACGAGGTCAAGCTGATCGTCGATCTGATTTACGAGGGCGGTATCGCCAACATGCGTTATTCGATCTCCAACACCGCCGAATACGGCGATTTCACACGGGGCCCGCGCATCGTCACCGACGAGACGCGCGCCGAGATGCGGCGTATCCTTAAAGAAATCCAGAGCGGTCAGTTCGCGCGCGAATTCATCATGGAAAACCAGACCGGCACGGCGACCTTGAAAGCCATGCGGCGGCTGGGCGCCGAACATGAGATCGAAAAAGTGGGCGGGCGGCTGCGCGAGATGATGCCCTGGATCAAGGTTAACAAGCTCGTTGACCAGAGCAGCAACTGACCGGTACTGGTGAAACGCAGGTTTTCCGTAATTATCAGCGGCACGATCCAAGAGATCTTTGATTGAGCTATTGTGCCGTCATGCCGGTGTAAACCGGCATCCAGTCAGTATTTCCACTGGATCTTTCGCCGGAATGACAAATGATTACGAAGATGCACATTGAATCTCTAAACATGCGGGATCGAATGCGCGATATTTCTGTCCAGTTGAAATAATTACCCAACATCAGTGCATTGAACCAACTCAATCGAACGCAAGTATCGAGTAGTTGGTCATCGTCAGCACTGGGGAAACGACGCTTAGCGCCCCGTGTAGGCAACTCAGAATAATACACGGGCGTGCGCTAACAACATCGGCGGAGACAGAAAGAATTCAACGTCATGGCCAGCGACGACATGCTGCTTATCGATCCCCACATCCATATGGTGTCGCGCACCACGGATGACTATCAGGCCATGCGCGCCGCCGGCGTGGTCGCCGTCATCGAGCCGGCCTTCTGGGTCGGGCAGCCGCGCACCGCGGTCGGCACCTTCAAGGATTATTTCAGCATGCTGGTCGGCTGGGAGCGTTTCCGCGCGCGTCAGTTCGGCATCGCGCACTACTGCGCCATCGGCCTCAATTCGAAAGAGGCCAATAACGAGGCGCTCGCCGAACAGGTGATGGAATTGATTCCGCTGTACGCCTGCAAGGAAGGGGTGGTTGCCATCGGCGAGATCGGCTTCGACGAGATGACCGCGTTGGAAGAAAAATACTTTCGTGCGCAGCTGGAGCTCGCCAAAGAGCTCGACATGCTGGTGATGATCCACACCCCGCATAGAAACAAGAAAGAAGGCACCCGCCGCAGCCTCGACATCTGCCTGGAGCATGGCCTGGATCCCGCGCGGGTCGTGGTCGACCATAACAACGAAGAGACCGTGCGGGACACGCTCGCGCGCGGTTTCTGGGCGGCCTTCACGATCTACCCCAAGACCAAGATGGACAAGGAACGCATGGTGGAAATCGTGCGCCAGTACGGTTCCGAGCGGATTATCGTCGACAGCTCCGCCGACTGGGGCGAGAGCGATCCGCTGTCGGTTCCCAAAACCGCGCGGCTCATGTGCGAACGGGGCATCCCGGCAGCCGATGTACGCCTGGCCTGCTATCAAAACGCGCTGGACGCCTACGGTCAGAGCGGCCAGATGCGCGACACCGACTGGTTCGATCCGGAACCGATCGATCAGCGCCAGCTTTACAGCGGCAACTCGGTATTGCGAGGTCAGACGCCGCTTGTAAAGGCGCGTTAGCCGTCTTTCGCACCATGACAAAGCAAAACTACGAAGCATGGAGGCCGCAGGAGTTGAATCTAAAGGCTGATATCTCCAGCCTTACGTGGGACAACAATGGTCTGAGATGCATTTTCTTGATTTCGAACGGCCCCAGGCGCTCACTAAAACTTCACTTTCCGTTTCTCCGCGCATTCAAGGCGGCAGATGAGGGGTACAGGCTGAGTACATTCGGGTGCTTTAATTCTGCTGAAGGCTCTTTGGTATACGTCGTAGGCCACTCTGCTTATGTGGCTCAATTCAAGGCCGAATGTCTTGGCACAATGGACAAATTTCCACTAATCCACTGGTTCCTTGTCTCTGAGAATGAATGTGTTGATGTTCTGAGTGAGCAGGAGCCGGAGTTAACGTGGGATATCTAATAGCGCGCGGTAGCGTTCGCGATGAGAGAACTTGCTTTACTCAAGCATCGGTGCCCGAGAATGGCTGAAATAAGGCGATAAGAGAAAAATGCAGTCAGGCAGCGACATGAACGAGGCGCTCGCACGGGCATCGCGCTGGAGACCTTGGTTGCAATTAGCCCGTCCCGCCAACGTCGTGACCGCGCTGTCCGATGTGCTGGCCGGATTTGCGGTGACCGGACTTTATTCGAGCGGCGTGATTGAAACCGGCAGTCTGGTGGCGCTGGTTTGGCTGTTGATCGCCACCGCGGGATTGTATGCCGGCGGCGTCGTGTTCAACGACGTTTTCGATGCGCGACTGGACGCCGCCGAGCGGCCGCAACGGCCGATCCCAAGTGGTCGGGTCTCACAAGGCGCCGCTGCCGTATTCGGTGGTCTGTTGTTGCTGGGCGGTATTGCCGCCGCGTTGCAGGTTTCGCAGTTCAGCGGGGTGCTGGCCGCCATGATCGCATTGACGGCTGTCGCGTACGACGCTTACGGAAAGCACCTCGAATGGCTGGGGCCGCTCAACATGGGCGCCTGCCGCGGCCTGAATCTGCTGCTCGGCATGAGCGCCTTGCCGGCATCCGTGCCGCAGCTGTGGTTTCTGGCGCTGATCCCGATCGTCTACATCGCCTCGATCACCCTGATCAGCCGCGGCGAGGTGCATGGCGGCACGCGATCCGCTGGCATCGCGGCGCTGGCGCTGATCGGTCTGCTTGGCGCGGGTGTCCTGTTGCTGGGTCTGACGGAGCGGTTTGTGCTGCTGGCGGCCGCGCCGTTTCTGATCCTGTTCTGGTGGTTCGTTGTCCCGGCGTTTGTAAAAGCCGCACAGCGCCCGACTCCGGAACTGATTCGCGCGGCGGTCAAAACAGGCGTCATCATGTTGATCGCGCTGAACGCGGCCATCGCCGCCGGGTTTGCGGGTATCTGGTATGGACTGGCTGTGCTGATGCTGTTACCGGTATCGATCGCGCTCGCGCGCGCGTTCGCGGTGACTTGAGGGCGTTCGAATATGGAAGGCGTGATTCACCAGCGTGTCCCGGTCGTGTTCGAATATCCCGTGCACTTCACGCGCGGGCTGTTCGAGGCTGACAATCCGCTGCTCGCGTGGGTGATCGCGGCGGATCGGGAGCCGGGTTCCGGTAAGCTGCTGCCGGTGGTTGATGCCGGCCTGCTCAGACATTATCCGGCCCTTTTGGGACAGCTGTCGGTTTATGCGGCGAGCAGGCTTGCGGCACCGCTTCAGCCGCCCCTGATCGTACCCGGCGGCGAGGCGGCCAAAAACGATCCGGCGCTGCCGGAACACATTCATCGCGCCATTCACACGGCCGCCCTTTGCCGGCATTCGTACGTGCTGGCGATCGGCGGCGGCGCGGTGTTGGACGTGGCCGGCTTCGCGGCGGCGACCGCGCACCGCGGCGTGCGCCTGATCCGGGTGCCGACCACGGTGCTGGCGCAAAACGACTCCGGCGTGGGCGTCAAGAACGGCATCAACGCCTTCGGCAAGAAGAATTTTCTCGGCGCGTTCGCGCCGCCTTACGCCGTGCTGAACGACTTCACCTGGCTTGCCACCCTGGACGATCGCGACTGGCGTTCAGGCATCGCCGAAGCCGTCAAGGTCGCGCTGATCAAGGACGCGGCTTTGTTGGCGTTCATCGCCACACACGCGCAAGCCCTGGTTGAGCGGGACATGACGGCGATGCGCAAATTGATCTATCGCTGCGCGCAATTGCATCTGACGCACATCGCCGCCGCCGGCGACCCATTCGAAACCGGTTCTTCCCGGCCGCTGGATTTCGGGCACTGGGCCGCGCACAAGCTGGAACAGATGACGGATTATCGTCTGCGTCACGGCGAAGCGGTGGCGATCGGTATCGCGCTGGATTGTGTGTATTCCTGCCTCGCGGGTCTGCTGCCGCGTTCCGAACTGGAGCAGGCGCTGGGCGTCCTGGAGGCCGTCGGGTTCACGCTTTACGCGCCGGAGCTGGAGCTGCGCAGTGATGCGGCGCCGGACTTGTGCATATTCCAGGGATTAAGTCAGTTCAAGGAACACCTGGGCGGAGAGTTGACCATCACCTTGTTACGGGGCATCGGGCGGGCCATCGATGTACACGAAGTCGATCTGGCGCTTTACCACCTCGCCATCGCAGCATTGCGCGCGCGTGTCCGGCACAACGTATCACCGGTGAACTATGCAACCGCATAGGAACCTGCCGCAGGTCACCATCATTGCCGGTTAGAAGGAAAAATGAGGATTGCCGACAGCCGCGCTTTCCATCTGACCTATTGCACCAACATCCATCCAGGCGAAAACTGGGCGGCGGTGTTCGCCGGCCTCGAACGACATGTGCCGGCGCTCAAGACGCGACTGTCGCCGGATGGACGCTTCGGCATTGGACTAAGGCTGTCGGACGTCGCCGCGCGCGAGCTGTTGCAGGCCGACGCGCTCGCGCGGTTCAAGACCTGGCTGGCCGAACGCGATTTGTACGTCTTCACGCTCAACGGTTTCCCCTACGGTGGTTTTCACCGGCAGGTCGTGAAAGATCAGGTTTACGCGCCCGACTGGCGTGATCCGGCGCGGGTGGACTACACCCTGCGTCTGGCGCGCATACTGGCGGTGCTGTTGCCGCAGGACATGGATGGCGGCATTTCCACGGTGCCGATTTCGTACAAGCCCTGGTTCGGTGGTGAAGCAGAACGGGCAGCGGCGTTCGAGTACGCCAGTGTGAACCTCGCGCGCGTGACAGCGGAACTGATGGTGATCCACAAAGCTGCCGGCAAGCGTCTGCACGTGGACCTGGAACCGGAACCGGACTGCCTGCTCGAGAACAGCCAGGAGAGCGTCAATTTTTTCAGGCATTGGCTGTTGCCGGTCGGCGGCGCCTGGCTGGCTTCCCGGCTGGGCGTTTCTCGCGCGGCCGCCGAAGCGCGTTTACTTGAACATATCGGCGTGTGTTACGACACCTGCCACTTCGCGCTGCAATACGAACAGCCCGCTGCCGCGTTTACACAATTGACCGGCGCCGGCATCCGCATCGGCAAGGTGCAATTGAGCGCCGCGCTGAAGGCGCCGATTCCCGCTGCGGCTGACGAACGCCGCGCGATCATCGAGCGTCTGCGCCCGTTCGCCGAGCCGACCTACCTGCATCAGATCGTCGAGCGCCGCGAGGACGAACGGTTGCATCATTATCCTGATCTGTCGATGGATTTACTGCCGCACCCGGCGGCGCGCGAGTGGCGCATTCACTTTCATGTGCCGATCTTCAGCGGCGATTATCACGGTGTTTATTCCACGCAGGAAGACATCCTCGCCGCGCTGGCCGCGTTGCGCGCAACGCATGTTTGTTCGCATCTGGAGATCGAGACCTATACCTGGGAGGTTTTGCCGCCGGCGCTCAAGCTGGATCTGTCCGCGTCGATCCAGCGCGAATATGAATGGGTGCTGGCCTCGGTTGCCGAAGCCGTGCCGTGACTAAAGGAGGATAAGATGAATGCGACCCCACTTTCGCCGGAATGACGGCATAGAGCGTTTAGGCGAAACGATGCGCAAAACAGTCGTCATAAACGTCGTCGGCCTGACGCCTCGCCTGCTGTCGCCATCGATGCCTTTTCTGTCGCAGTGGGTCGCGCACGGCAAGCGAGCGACCATCATGCCGGTGCTGCCCGCCGTTACTTGTTCGGCGCAGGCCACCTATCTGACCGGAACCACGCCGGCGCAGCACGGCATCGTGGGCAACGGCTGGTATTTTCGCGATGAGTGCGAGGTGAAATTCTGGCGCCAGTCCAATCATCTGGTACAGGCGCCGAAGATCTGGGAGACGGCGCGCGCGATCGATCCCGGCTTCACCTGCGCGAATCTGTTCTGGTGGTACAACATGTATTCCAAGGTGGATGTGTCGGTGACGCCGCGCCCCATGTATCCGGCCGACGGGCGCAAAATACCGGATATCTACACCCGGCCCGCACACTTGCGCGACAGACTCAACGCGCGGCTGGGCACGTTTCCATTGTTCGATTTCTGGGGGCCCAGAACGTCCATCCGCTCCAGCCAGTGGATTGCGCGGGCCGCAAAAAAAGTCGATGCGGATTACCGGCCGACCCTGACCCTGATCTATCTTCCGCACCTGGACTACAACCTGCAGCGGCTGGGGCCGGACGACCCCGCGACAGAACAGGACTTGCGGGAGATCGACCATGTTTGCGCGGAGCTGATTGACTATTACGAGGCGCGCGACACTAATGTGGTGCTGGTCTCCGAATACGGCATTACGCCGGTGAAACACGCGGTCGCCTTGAATCGCGCATTGCGCGAACATGGTTTCATTGCGGTGCGCGAAGAGCTGGGTCTGGAGTTGCTGGACGCGGGCGCCAGTCGCGCCTTCGCGGTGGCGGATCATCAGCTGGCGCACATCTACGTGAACGACAGGCGGAAATTGTCGGCGGTGCGCGCGCTGGTGGAAAGCGTGTCCGGCGTCGAACAGGTGCTGGACGCGGAAGGCAAGCGCGTGCAAGGGCTCGATCACCCGCGCGCCGGCGAGCTGGTCGCCGTGGCGGCCTCGGACGCCTGGTTCAGCTATTACTATTGGCTGGACGAGCACAAGGCGCCGGATTTCGCGCGCACCGTGGACATTCATCGCAAGCCGGGTTTCGATCCCGTCGAACTGTTCGTGGACCCGGCCATCCGCTGGCCCGCGCTGAAGGTCGCGCAGCGGCTGCTCAAGAAAAAACTGGGGTTTCGATATCTGATGGACGTGATTGCGCTGGACGGCACGCTGGTCAAGGGTTCGCATGGAAGATTGCCGGCCGATCCCGCCGATGCGCCGCTGGTGGCCACCCGACAGGCTCATCTGCTGCCGGATGCGGGGCTTCGCGCCTGCGAAGTTCGTGATCTCGTTCTGGCGCATCTCTTTGCCGAATCGGAACGCGCGCGCCATGCGGGCTGAGGTTCAACCGGCTTCGCCGGCAATCCGGAAGCTGTTGCGCGGCTGGCTGGCGCGACGGGTCGAGGCGAAGGCGCTGGCCTGGCTGGACGGGCAACACGAGCGGCTCGCCGCGAGCGCGCCCGATTATATTTTCTTCGCCGCCTTCAGCGCCGTGCCGCGCCACACGGGCAAGTTGCGCCTGTCTGCTGAAGATACACAGCTTAATGATGATAATCGCGCCCATTGGGCGCACTGGCGTGTCGATCAGGCCGGGCGGACGCTGCTATTGCTGGCCGTCGACAGCGGCGATGCGGAAGCTTACGCAGGCAAGCTGCAAAAACTTTCCAGCTGCGCTGATCTTGACGAACTGATCGCGCTCTACCAGAGCCTGCCGCTGTTGCCGCACCGGCAGCGGCTGCGCGCGCTGGCGGCGGAGGGCGCGCGCAGCAACATGACCGCGGTATTCAACGCCGTGGCGCTGTGCAACGCGTATCCCGCCGAGCACTTCGATGACGGCGCCTGGAATCAGCTGGTGCTCAAGGCGCTGTTCGTGGAGAGCCCGCTGCATTTGATCGAAGGCCTCGACCGTCGCGCGAATCCCGAGCTCGCCCGCATGCTGGTCGATTACGCCCACGAGCGCTGGGCGGCCAAACGCCGGGTATCGCCGGAGCTGTGGCGGCCGGTCGGGCCATACGCCGACGACAGCACGGTGTCCGATCTGGAAAAGGTGCTGGCGGATCCCGATCCTTTGCAGCAACGCGCCGCGGCGTTGGCGCTGTTGCAAAGTGCTTGTCCCCGCGCAGCCGAAGTCCTTGCCCGGCGCGCCGATCTGCGGGCGGCGATCGCACAAGGCCGCCTGTCGTGGCGCGTACTGGCGGGCGGCGAAACAACGATTTGAAGTTTCGCGCGCTCAAGCCGCATTCATTTGCGCTGGCTGCCGTTTGGCGAATCACCGCTTCAGGGTTCGCGCGCTGGGATATTTCAGATTTAGCAGTGTCATCAGGGAATTTCCTCGGTGATCGGTGTCAGAGTGAACTTTGATTACAAACCACCGAAATCGCTCAAAGGAGTGAACCCATGTCTAGCCTGTTGACTAACCCTAAAGCCAAATCGCTCGCGCTGAGCATGTCCGGAATGGTGCTCGTAGCCGCCATCGCGGCCCCGGCCGCCGCGGCGATCACGATCACCAACGACGACACCCACAATCCAACGCTCATGTACCGGGGCGCGCCGATGTTCAAGGTCGGGCCCATCCCCGAGCAGGCCATGTTCGCGCTGGAGTTCGGCGGCGCGGATTCTTTCGATCACGCAAGCTGGCTCGACTGGATGGAAGACAACCGCCTGGCGTACGGCCGCGTGTACCCCGACAGCGGCTACGCGCGGCTGTCCAGTCAGCGAGGCCACACGGTGATCTCGCCCCGCGCCGCTGGCCGCTTATACCCGTACGAGGTGGTCCGCTGGGAAGGCGACAAGCCCATCGTGGACCTCACGCGGTTCAATCCCGAATACTGGGACAACATGTCGCGGGTCATCGGCGCGGCCAAACAACGCGGCGTGGTACTGCAGATGCAGCTCTACCAGCGCGTATACTTCGAAGAACGCGAGGACGGCTGGGCCATCAACTATTTCAATCCGGCCAACAACGTCAACGATTATCCCGTGCCGGCCAGTTCGGGCAACGGCGGTCTTTTGAGCGCCGTCAAGGACACGGTCAAGGACTGGTTCGGCGACGCCGAGCCGGTCAACGATGGCTACGGCCTGTTGGCCGCCATGCCCGAGGATACGCCGTGGCGGGACGTGCATCGCCAATGGGTGGAACATATCCTCAACGCCATCGGCGATCACGGCAACGTTATCATCGATCTCATGAACGAGGGCAGCTTCAGCAAGGGTACAACCGCGGAATGGATCGAGACCACCCTGGACATCATCGAACAATGGGAGCACAAGACCGGCAACGACATTATGGTCGGCATGGACTTCGACCATCTGTACAAATGGTTCGAGCGCACCGGCGACCGCGAGCCGCTGGACTATGTGCTTTCCAACCCCCGCCTGGACGTGATTATCGCCGAAGGCTCGGAGAGCCACGTGGTACCGACCCTGGTGGCCGGCGATCGGGAACCCATGCACAAGGACCTCGCGCTGGAGTTCAGGACGCGCTATCAAAAGCCCGTGATCAGCACCAACAGTCCGGCTTATGGCCCGCACGACAGCCCGGAGGCCCTGCATCTGTATCAATGGTATTCATTGCTGACCAAAGTGCAGGGCGTGGGGGTATACGCCAAAGAATACCCGCTCGACTTTTCCACGCCGCCGGTGTCGAGCTACGCCAGACGCTCGAAGATTCTCATGCGGTTTTTCGATCAGATCGACGATTACGCCGCGCTGGCGCCGTTACCCAAGGAACAACTCACGGCACCCGGCGAGTTTGCGCTGGCGCTCGCCTCGCCGGCCGAAGCCGTGGTCTATCTGCACGCCGGCATCGGCAACGAGCCGATCGATCAGGGCGCGCAACTGAAACTGACCGACCTGCAAATTCCCGACGGCGCGGTGACCATCGAAGCCCTGAATCCGCGTTCCGGCCAGACCACAAGCTGGCGGGGCAATATCGAAGACGGTACGCTGACAACCCGATTGCGCGGCGCTGAACGCGATATCGCAGTCAGGATCTCACCGAAACGAGTCGCCGATGAAAGCTAAAGTTGGTGTAACGCATTATCAGCGACATGCGTTGCGCCATGCGCATGCGAGGTTCGGCTGGGCCAATGAATATGAATGACCGTCAGGAAGAATCAGCCGTGGACGAGGAAGCCCAACGCTCGCGCCGCGGCATCTATCTGCTGCCGAATCTGTTCACCACCGGAGCTTTATTCGCCGGATTCTACGCCATCGTCGCCGCCATCAACGACCGTTACGCAGCAGCGGCGATCGCGGTGTTCGTCGCGCTGTTGCTGGACGGTCTCGATGGCAGGGTCGCGCGCATGACCAATACACAGAGCGCGTTCGGTGCGCAGTACGATTCTCTGTCGGACATGATCTCGTTCGGCCTCGCGCCCGCGCTGGTCATGTACGAATGGGCGCTGGTCTACATGAAACCCATGGGCTGGTTCTGGGGCCAGATCGGCTGGCTGGCGGCGTTCTTTTTCGCCGCCACCACCGCCTTGCGGCTGGCGCGCTTCAACACCCGCATCGTGAGTCAGGACAAACGCTACTTCCAGGGTCTGCCCAGCCCCGCGGCGGCCGCGCTGCTGATGGGCATGATCTGGATGTGGCACGATCTGGATTTCGAGGGCGCAAATCTCAAGATTCCCGCGCTGCTGATCACCGTCACCGCCGGTGCGCTGATGGTCAGCAACCTGACTTATTACAGCTTCAAGGATTTCGATCTGCGCGACCGCGTGCCGTTCACCGTGATGCTGGCGGTGGTGCTGGGCCTGATGCTGTTGTCCCTGGACCCGCCAAAAGTGCTGTTCACGTTTTTTGCCGTTTATACCTTGTCCGGCCCGGTGCTCGGCGTAATCCGCTGGCGGCGCAAGCGGGCGCATCGGCATATTGTGGGTTAGGCGCAGCCATTTTCTGCCGGCGCGAACTTAGATTGGTCGCACGGAGTCGATGCGTCGTTGTTAACAGATTGCGCGCCGTCTTGCGCACAGGTTTCCGCATCGATACAGTATCGGTATTACGAAATGTGTATCGTTGATTAGCCATGAATACCTTAACTATTTCTCCCAAGTTCCAGGTCGTCATTCCCAAAGAAGTTCGCGAAGCTCTCAAGCTTCGTCCCGGCCAGAAAGTTCAGATCGTCCTGCTCGATAATCGCATCGAGCTCATTCCCGTACGTCCGCTCAAGCAGATGAAGGGATTTCTGAAGGGCATCGACACCGACATTCCGAGAGAGTCGGATAGGACGTGAATGTCGTCGACTCATCGGGCTGGCTTGAATACTTTGCATCTGGGCCAAACGGCGACTTCTTCGCATCTGCGATACAAGCAACGGAGAAGCTGCTTGTTCCGACCATAAGTCTCTATGAAGTCTTCAAACGTGTGCTTCAACAGCGTGGGGAGGGCGATGCGCTGCAGGCGGTCGCGCTGATGCAGCAAGGCACCCTCGTGGCGCTAACGTCGCGTCTCGCGCTCGCCGCGGCGCGCGTGAGTTGCGATCTCAAAATCCCAATGGCGGACAGCATCATGCTGGCAACCGCGCGAGCCCACAACGCGACGCTGTGGAGCCAAGACTCGGACTTCGAAGGGCTTGAAGATGTGCGGTATATTGCAAAGCGACCGCCATAGCTTGGAATTCTGGTCTTTGTTGGCGTTGATTGTGGCCAGATATAATCGTGAGCCATTCGCTTACTTGATGACCTGGAATGGATAGTGCCGGTGGCCCCGTTTGATACGGTAGACGTCGAAGTCGCCTCGATCCAAAGTGAAGACCTTGCGCAGCCGCAGCGCCTCGGCCGCGGTGACCAGTGAAGCGTCCGCGAAATCCATGGGTCTATCGGAGTACGTCACCATCAAGTCAAAGGCGCGATCGAGCGTCCGGTCGTCCATGAACCACATGACCAAGCCTCTTTGCTCGACAAACTGCATCAGGCGCAGGCAGCCCGCGCTTCCCGGAGAAAGCAAGTGAAAAGCTTCGGTTAATACCGGGGTGGTGGTGCAGATGGGCTCCTTGATGGTTTTGAGGATGCCGAGGCAATGCCGGTGCGAGCCATCGGCTGGATCGAACAGCGCCACCAGCGGCCTGGTATCCACCAGGATCAACGCGCGTGTTTCCGTTCAATAGCGGCCCTCACCCTGGACTTGGCCTGCCGGGCAGGCGCCACGGCATAACCGCCTTCGCCGAGATCGAGTTGCCGGTAGATTTCGTAAGGTACGAGAGTCGAATCTTCCAGCGCTTTCGCCTTATAGGCGATCAGCCCCCGCTTCAACACCTCGGAGATCGACAGCCCGGTGAGCTTGCGAAGCCTCGCTAAAGTTCTTTCGGCCTCGTCATCGAGCCGAACTGTACGTGTGCCTATGCGTAAATCCTATGAATCCGTCTATTACCAAACGTAATACCGGTTAGCTGCGCTGTCAAAACTTTCCCAGTCCAACCGCGCGCCGCAGCCGCTGTGGTGCCCGCCTTGCCGTCGATACTTGAGGGTTGTTGCGCTTGGGGATAAGGTAACAACCCACAATCCCATTCCGGATCGAACGTTCAAGCCATGAAGCTCAACCGCCCTATCGAAGGGAGATCCATGCCCGAACAAGTAACAGTCGCTCAACAACTCTCTATTCGTGCAGCCGGCTACGATGAATATTGGCTGCAAGATCAGATTGTTGATAATCCCGCGGCGCTCGGTTTAGGAGAACTGGATGCCTTAGATAAAGAGCGGCACCAGTCATCTGGAGGGCGTCTCGATTTGCTCCTCAAGAATCCAGAAGATGACAGCATGTATGAAGTGGAGATCATGCTCGGGGAGACAGATGAGACACACATTATCCGAACGATCGAGTATTGGGATAACGAAAAGCGTCGATGGCCACAGCGTCAGCACTTCGCTGTATTGGTTGCGGAGCACATTAATCGTCGCTTCTTCAACGTCATTCACCTGCTGAGCCATTCCATACCGATAATCGCGATTCAAGTATCCCTAATTCGAAATGGAGCGATGAGAAGCCTTTTCTTCTCAACAGTTCTCGATACTTATCAAGAGGTTGACGATGGCACATCGCTTGATGACAAGAACTACAATAGAGACTACTGGATCAAGAAAGCCAAGTGGACACTTGAAACGGCGGACGCATTAGCCAGTATTACACAAGACATCTTTGAAAAAGCTTCCCTCAACTATGTGAAGAATTACATATCAATCAGCGTCGGGCGTAACATTTATCTTTCGCTCCGCAAGCGCGGTACGGAAAAGTCACTCTTGAGATTTCGTGTTGATCAGTCTATGCAAGAAGAGGTCGCGAGTCTGCTGGACAGCGCGAACATTTCATACGTTAGGAAGCTTAATAGCTTCGCAATCACCGTTGATGTAGCAATGATCGAAACGAATCAAGAACTTTTTGTGAGCGTAGCGCGCTTGGTGCAGAAGTCTCGTGACCTTGATTAGCCAGTCGGCAGATAGGTAATAAGGGAGTCTATGGAGAAGGTAGTCACCGGCGGCAACATCTTTACGCGTGTGGTTCATATGGCTCATGTATTAGCCAAGCTCAACGGGATTTTGCTTGACTCAATTAGTAAAGTGCGTAATTACTCGTAGTGGATGATTAAATGCCTTGCGACCGATTTGAAATGCTGCCGTAGCTCGACGGGTTTTCTGACTTCCATCTGCTCGCCAAACCCCAACAACCACCAACGCAGTTCCTGAGTGTCTTTCACGGTTGCTTTCACGCTTACGCGGCCGTCGCGGCACGAGGTGAGTTGCTGATCGTCGCTGAGGCGCGTCTCGTATAAATGGATGGCCGCGTCTTTGTCGAATAATGCTTCGAGCTTGATGTTGCGTGCCGAGACCGGATAGCTGAATTCGCCGGTTTTTATATGGTCGTCCAGGTCGAAGTCGTTCGGTATGTTGCAGGGCTTGTCCAGAACTTCGGCCTTCTTCATGCGATGAACCGCGAAGTGCATCGGCTCCGGATAGTCCCAGAGTGTGCCGACGACGTAAGTCAGGGCCTCGCGCACCACGAGCCCGAGCGGGCTGATCGCGTACTGCTTTGCGCGGCTTTCTCCTCTCGGCGTATAGCTGACGCCCAGCCGCTTTTCTTCGAGTAGCGAAGTGTAGACGGCATCCAGCACGTCCGCGTCTATTTGCGCGGGCAGTAGTTTCAGTCCTCGGGGCAAGACGCGGACTTTGCGCGTCCAGTCTCTCAAACCAGGGTTGCCGACTTCCTTCAGTACCTCGCGCCCGGACAAAATGCGCTTGCAGATACGCCAGGCTTTGTCTCGGCATGATCGGCGTCAGAAACCGCTCGACGAGCGCAAAAGTCAGCGCGGTTTGCGCGTCCATCCCCGGAATATCGAACACCTTCTTCTCGCCCCAGCTCCAGCCGGCAGGCTTCGCGCCGTCCAAGACAAGCGGCAGCGTCCGCGACAGTGTATTCAGATCGCGCTGTATTGTGCGTAAATCCGCCTTGAATCCTTTCTCCATAAGCCGGTTACGCAGACTCGGGGCACTCATCTTACGAGGCCGTTTCGGGATCATCCGGAGCATTTCCCACTGCCGCAAATAAGTCTCTGCCATGTCGATCCCCAAAGTTTATAAACGACAGGATTTGTCGTGTTATGACCGGATAATAACCTTGAGCTCACGGAGTCACAAACGTGAGGGGCATTCATGATGCAGGCATCGAAATTAAGCACACGGCTGGGCCCGGTTTCCTCTGGCTGGCTTGGGCCCTGGATTCGCGAACTATGCGTGAGCGATCTTGACTTCAGCGTGCGCGCGCAAGATAGGTTCGATGGTCGTCTTCACTATCTGGCTATTGTGAACCGGGTACTTGCGCGTTCCGCCACGAAACCTGATCCGAAAGAGGTCGCCGCTCTGCTTCGCGCGCAGTCGCGCAAAAAGGTGTTGCGCGCGCTGTGGCCCGACCATCCGCGCGGCTTGCTGAGCGCGCTACAAAAGATGGGGTTCAGCCTGCATAATCGCGCCTACTATGATCGTTTACTCCAGCATATCGCCAATCCGGTCTCGGCCAAGGCGCTCAGACACTCCGGCTTTATCTCACCGTTCAACCTCAAGGCGCTGGATATGCTCGACCCGGCTTATCACACACCCCGGCTGATCTGGCTCCTGAACAACGCCGAGCGACTGCACACCTTTCTCTACATGACCGCGGCGCTGGAGCGCATCCTTCCCGCGCAACGTATCGCCGACGCGAGGCGAGCGCTGTACCGCGTGAAGGCCTTTGTGGACATGCGGCGGTGGTTCTCGCGCTGGATGACGAAAGGTCCGGTGCCCAGGGCGCCGTGGCCGGGAACGGCCCGGCTCGTGCCGCTCGACAGCGTCCATGCCATCGTGGCTGCGGGTGAAAGGTTCGGAAACTGCCTCGGGTGCGAAACGCCACAAGCGGTCGCGGGCGTTTATCATTTCTACGAATGGCGAGGCCGTGAGGCCGCGGTGATCTCCATCGAAAGAGATCCATTGCTCGGCTGGGTAGTGGGCCGCATCCGCGGTATCGAGAATCGCGCGCTTAGAGCGGGCACGCGAGATGCCATCGTCCGCGAGTTCGCCGTCGCGGGTATCGCGTGGCGACCGGACGCAGCCGATTGGTTTGATCGGGATGACTTCAGGGACTACATGCATGACATCGGCCATGACCTTGACGGCGAGACCCTGATGGAGGATCCGTGGTGGAGGAGAAATTAATGCGTGTCGGCGCAGATTCAACACTCATCACGGCGATTAGGCAGCGGAGCGAATTATGAAAACTTTCGCGGAAATCGTCGAGAACCAGACGCCGGATGAATGGCACGCGCATATTTTCTGTCTGGGCCAGAACGCCTCGACCGCGTTGGCCGGCTGCGAGACCGGGCCGCTGCTGCATGTGCATCTGGTGCGTGAACGGCATTATCTGTTGGGGCCTGGTTCGGGAAAGAAGCCGTTGTGGTTTCCGGACACCAGCCTGCTGCTCGCGGTTATCGATCGTGACGAACCCGAGCCGGGTAAATGGCTGGAGCGATTCAGACTGACCTTCGATACCCTGCCGCTTGTCTTAATTACGATGCGCGGCATAGCGTCTCGGGCGGAGAGCGCGCACGCTCAAGCGAGTGAGGTTAAAACATCATCACGCCCGACATCGCGATGGCATTTCGCTGAGAACTCCAGCCCGGAGGTCGTCGCACGGTTCATCACCCTGGCTGCCACTCCGCTGGAGTTCGGCAAGACAACCTTGGTCTGCGTCGATTTCGCGGATTACCTCAGTGCGCTGGATGGAGGCGGCCTTATTCGCGTCGTTCGCGCGAGTGGGCAAGGTTGCGAAGCGGCCGTCGCCGCCTCGGCGGATGCTGTCGAAAAACTTCGTGTCATGGGGGCTTCGCTGGAACAGGCGTCGGGCGCGGCAATCATCGTTGAAATCAGCCCCCGAAATACCTCGGCCATTTCTTTGTTCGACACAATTGGTAATCTCATAAAGATCAGCATACACGACAAAGCCGCAGTTCTTGTGTCGGTGCCCTTCAATCACGATCTCAGTGACGACGCATTCAACCTTTACCTGGCGGTTCGAGAATAGACGGAGGTAATGGCAATCCGCTGTGCATCGGGTCGGAGTCGGAAATGATCTGCAAGAATTCTCCGCCGATTTCGGTCGCGCTGGTCAGCGTATGGGCGCGGCGCAGGCTCGCCGGCCAACAGCGCCGCTTGTAAACGGGAAAGGGCGTCATTAAGCTGGTGGTTTAAGGCCAACTGAGCCTGCTTTGCGGAATATCATGTCGAGCACAGCGCCGGACCTGGTTCAAAAACACCGTCTTTCGGTGGCGGATTACCATCGCATGGGCGAGACCGGCATTCTGCGCGCGGACGCCCGTGTGGAGCTGATCGAGGGGGAAATCATCGATATGTCACCGATTGGCAGCACGCACTCCGGCACGTTGAAGAGGCTGGTTCAGGTGTTTCGTCTTGTTATCGGTCGCTCGGCGGTGCTTTCGATACAGGACCCCATCATCCTTGGCACGCAGTCCGAACCGCAGCCGGATCTCGCTCTCTTGCGCCCCCGAGGAGACGTCTACACCAGCTCACATCCACGCGCCGAAGACGTGCTGCTGCTGGTCGAGGTCTGCGAGTCCTCGCTGCGCTATGATCGTGAGATCAAGCTTCCGCTCTATGCCCGGCACGGCATCCCCGAGGTGTGGCTGGTGGACGTGGATCAGCAGCAGTTGGGCCTGTTCCGCGCACCGCAGGGCGATGTATACCAGCATGTGATCAGCCCAGCGTCGCTGGGCGTTATATCGCCGGAACGACTGCCGGACGCCACTGTGGATCTGTCCCGCCTGTTTCAGCCGGTCTTTTAGCTCGCGATCGTTCGGATTCGCGATGCGCGCATCGGTCGAAGAGGCTTGGCAACGCCGGCCGGCGGCGCTATAGTGCGGCCCATGTTTTCCGATCGCGCACAATCTGTCTTTGAAACACCGTTCGGTTGCGCGTGCCCGTCCGTTGTTGCCCGTCAACTGCTGCCCCTGCGACTGCCGCGCTAGCGGCGATTCTCGATGCCTGGCGAGGTCAAACGCATCCCTTCCCGTAATGTGTCTGCCCGTGATGGCAGGCGTTGATTTGTACGGTGCCGCCCCGGTTGCATTACACTCAACTGGCGGCGGCATGGCAGGAGCTTGAGACATGGCGGCAAAAGCTAAACTCATTATTTTCGATACCACCTTGCGCGACGGCGAGCAGAGTCCCGGCGCGTCCATGACCAGGGAAGAAAAGGTGCGCATCGCCAAGGCGCTGGAGCGCATGCGGGTGGACGTGATCGAGGCGGGTTTTCCGATTTCGAGTCCCGGCGACTTCGAAGCCGTGCAGGCGGTGGCGCGCACGGTCAAGGACAGTACGGTGTGCGGTCTGGCGCGGGCCACGGACAAGGACATCGATCGCGCCGGCGAGGCGCTCAGAGGTGCGAATTCCGGCCGTATCCATACGTTCATCGCCACTTCGCCCATCCACATGCAGAACAAGCTGCGGATGACCCCGGATCAGGTGTTCGAGCAGGCGGTGGCTGCGGTCAAGCGCGCGCGGCGGTATACCGACGACGTGGAATTTTCGGCCGAGGACGCGGTGCGTTCGGAAATGGATTTTCTGGTGCGCGTGTTCGATGCGGTGATCGATGCCGGGGCCACGACCATCAACGTGCCGGACACGGTCGGTTACAGCATCCCGGCGTTGTGGGGCGAGCGCATCCGCGAACTCATCGAGCGTGTGGTCAACAGCGACAAGGTGATCTGGTCTACGCATTGTCACAACGATCTGGGCATGGCGGTGGCCAATTCGCTGTCGGCGGTGATGAACGGCGCCCGGCAGGTCGAATGCACCATCAACGGGCTGGGCGAGCGCGCCGGCAACGCCAGTCTCGAAGAGATCGTCATGAGCGTGCGCACGCGCCAGGACGTGTTCGACTGCGACACGACTGTGGATGCGACGCAGATCGTGCCGACCTCCAAGCTGGTGTCCGGCATCACCGGCTATCCGGTGCAGCCCAACAAGGCCATCGTCGGCGCCAACGCCTTCGCGCACGAATCGGGCATTCATCAGGACGGCGTGCTCAAGGCGCGCGAGACCTACGAAATCATGCGCGCGCAGGACGTCGGCTGGACGGACAACCGCATCGTGCTGGGCAAGCTCTCCGGGCGCAACGCCTTCCGCCGACGGCTGGAAGAACTGGGCATCGTGCTCGATTCAGAGGAAGAGCTCAACATCGCCTTTTCGCGCTTCAAGGATCTCGCGGACAAGAAACACGAGATCTACGACGAGGATCTGCAGGCGCTGGTCACCGAAGCGCAGGTCGAGGCCGAGACCGAACACTACAAGCTCGCCGCGCTGCGCGTGTGTTCGGAGACGGGCGAGACGCCGGTGGCTTCCGTGACCGTCAATGTGGACGGCGAGGAGCGGCGCGGCGAGGCGGCCGGCGGCGGGCCAGTGGATGCGTCGTTCAAGGCGATCGAGTCGGTGGTACAGAGCAACACGCAGTTGCAGCTGTATTCGGTCAACGCCATCACCAGCGGCACCGACGCGCAGGGCGAGGTGACCGTGCGGCTGGAAAAGGCCGGACGCATCGTCAACGGTCAGGGCGCGGACACCGACATCGTGATCGCCTCGGCCAAGGCGTACCTGAACGCGCTGAACAAGCTGGTGCAACGGGCGAAGCCGCATCCGCAAAGAGGCGATGTCTGAGGACAAGGCCGGGATCCGGGGCTCGGAAGCCGGGACTCTAGAAAGCGGCGGCTGCCCGGGCGAGGCGCGGCGGCTGGCATATCTAAGCGCCATGGGCATCGATGTGTGGGTGCCGCGCTTGGTCGGAACGCGTGGTTTGAATTCTTCGGCTGCTGGAGCGACGCCTGAAAACCTGGAACGTTCACGGCAGGTGCCAACCCCGTTTCCACGCGAGAACCGGTCCCTCTCCGATCCCGTCCGGGCCTCGCGCCCGCATGCGTCATCCCCCTCCCATCCCTCCCCCGCTCGCGGGGGAGGGTTAGGGTGCGGGGCGGCTGGTGCGGACGTCGCACAACTTGACTGGGATGCGCTGGAAAAACGCGTCGCGGGCTGCACATTGTGCGGATTGCACACAGCCCGCACGCAGACCGTGTTCGGCGTCGGCAGTCATACCGCCGACTGGCTGTTCATCGGCGAGGCGCCCGGCAGGGATGAAGACGCCCAGGGCGAACCCTTCGTCGGGCGCGCGGGCCAGTTGCTGAATAGCATGCTGCACGCCGTGGGTTTGTCCCGCGAACAAGTTTACATCGCCAATATTTTGAAGTGCCGGCCGCCGAAAAACCGCGATCCGAAACCGGAAGAGGCGCTCGCCTGCGAGCCTTATCTCAAGCGCCAGATCGAACTGCTAGAGCCCAGGATCATCATCGCGCTGGGCCGTATCGCGGCACAGAATCTGCTGCATACCGACACCCCGATCGGCAGGATGCGCGGGCGGCAATACGTTTATGGCGATACCGGCATTCCGCTGCTGGTGACGTATCATCCGGCCTACCTGCTGCGCAGTCCGCTGGAAAAGCGCAAGGCGTGGGAGGATTTGCTGCGGGCGAAAAAGCTGGTACAAAGCGATTGAGCCGCATCTGATTTCCCGCTGACAGTCACGTATTGATGAGCGCTGTTCTCGATCTTTCGCAATATCGTCTGCGCCCGATGCGCAAGCGCGATTTTGCACAGATCACGGCGATAGAGTCGCGCGCATATCAATACCCGTGGTCGTCTGGCATCTTCCAGGACTGCCTGCGGGTAGGCTATTCCTGCTGGGTGTACGAGGACCGGCGCTGCATTCAGGCGTACGCGATCATGTCGATCGCCGCCGCCGAATGCCACGTGATGAATCTCACCGTCAATCCCGCGATGCATGGACAGGGCGTGGGCCGCGCCGTATTGCGCCGGCTGATTGCCATTGCCAGCGATCACGGCGCCGACACCATGCTGCTGGAGGCGCGCCCGTCCAATCACGCCGCGCTGAAGCTCTATCGCTCCGAAGGCTTCAACGAGCTGGGTACGCGCAGGGCCTATTATCCGGCGCGCGGCGGTCGCGAAGACGCGGTGATTCTGGCCAAGGCACTGTCGCCGTAGCGCGCCGCTGGGACTCGCGCCGCGTCTGTATTACGACGCGCGCTTCCAGCCAATCAGGCGCTTGATCCGCCTTTGCGCGCGCCCGCGGCCTTTCATGGCGTGCGACCTCGGCTGCTTGATGGCGCGGTCTCGCGATCGCTGGATCGCCACTTTATTTGCCTATCGTTTATAATCGCGCGCCCACGCTTCGCGCAGTGCTCATGTCCGAACATCTCCGACAAACCGCGCGCCGACGTACGTTTGCGATCATCTCGCACCCGGACGCCGGCAAGACCACGCTGACCGAAAAGCTGCTGCTGTTCGGCGGCGCGATTACGCTGGCCGGCGCGGTCAAGGGGCGTAAGGCGGCGCGCCACGCGACCTCGGACTGGATGGCGCTGGAGCAGCAGCGTGGCATTTCCGTCACCAGTTCGGTGATGCAGTTTCCGTACAAGGGGCGCATCGTCAATCTGCTCGACACGCCGGGCCATGAGGATTTTTCCGAAGACACGTATCGCACCTTGACCGCCGTGGATTCGGCGCTGATGGTGATCGACGCCGCGCGCGGCGTGGAAGAACGCACCATCAAGCTGATGGAGGTGTGCCGCCTGCGTGACACGCCTATCATGACCTTTATCAACAAGCTGGACCGCGAAGGCCGCGATCCGATCGAACTCATGGACGAAGTGGAGAGAATTCTCAAGATCCAATGCGCGCCGGTCACCTGGCCGATCGGCATGGGCCGGCGCTTCAAGGGCGTGTTTCATCTCGCGCAAAATCAGGTGCATCTTTACGCCGCCGCGCACGGCGGCAAGATTCGCGAAGGCGAGATGATCGAAGGTCTCGACAACCCGCGGCTCGACGCCATGCTGGGTGAGCAGGCCGATGAACTGCGCATGGAGATCGAACTGGTGAAGGGCGCCAGCCATGCGTTCGACGAAAACGCTTATCTGGCGGGCGAACTCTCGCCGGTGTTCTTCGGCTCGGCGATCAACAATTTCGGCGTGGCCGAACTGCTGGATTTCTTCGTCGAGCACGCGCCGCCGCCGCGCCCGCGCGAGACGCCCTCGCGCACGGTCGAAGCTGCCGAGGAAAAATTCAGCGGTTTCGTGTTCAAGGTGCAGGCGAACATGGACCCGCAGCACCGCGACCGCATCGCGTTTCTCCGCGTGTGTTCCGGTCACTTCGATCAAGGCATGAAACTGAAACACGTGCGCCTCAAGCGCGAGATCAAGATCGCGGACGCGCTGACCTTCATGGCGGCCGAGCGCGCGCGGGTGGAGACCGCGTATCCCGGCGACATCATTGGCCTGCATAATCACGGCACGATCCGCATCGGAGACACGTTCACGCAAGGCGAGGACCTGCTGTTTACGGGCATTCCGAACTTCGCGCCGGAGCTGTTCCGCCGCGCGCAGCTGCGCGATCCACTCAAGATGAAGGCGCTGCAGAAAGGGCTGATTCAGCTGTGTGAAGAGGGCGCCACGCAGTTATTCCGGCCACTCAAGAACAACGATCTGATACTGGGCGCGGTAGGTGTGCTGCAGTTCGAGGTGGTCACGCACCGGTTGAAGCACGAATACAACGTCGACTGCGCGTTCGAGGCGGTCAACGTGAACACCGCGCGCTGGGTAAGCAGCGACGATGACAAGCGCTTCAATGAGTTCAGGGACAAGGCCATCGCCAATCTGGCGATCGATCACGCCGGTGAACTGGTGTACATCGCGCCCACGCGTGTGAACCTGCAGATGGCGCAGGAGCGCTGGCCCGACGTGCAGTTCCATGCCACACGCGAGCATGCGGCGGGATAACGTGGCGCGATCGATCGGGCATGCGGCGAAGACGGTCGTCCCTCAGGCATGAGCGACTCCGAGACAGATGTTGGCAGGCGTGATCGGAATGCTCGCGATGAATTACACCGGCTATCGTAACGAAACGTCGCCACGGATTATCGGTGGTTGAAACGAGCCGGATATCGGACGGTCGTTATTCGGCCATGAATCCCCAGTCGATCTGCAATCCCTGCAAGGTGGCCACTGGCGTCGCGTCCTCGGTGGCCTGAATATCAGGCTTGCCGTATTCGTCCTGTTCCAGCCGGTAAATGGTCAGGATCCGATCGATCGGATGCACGAGCCAGTATTCCTTGACGCGATGGCGCTGGTACAGTTCGCGCTTCCTGATCTGGTCTTTGGCCGCCGTCGCGGGCGAGAGCACTTCGATGATCCAGTCGGGCGCGCCGCGGCAGCCGGCGTCATCGAGTTTCTGCGGATCGCAGACGACAGAGATATCGGGCTGCACCACGGTATCGACTTCGTCGTCGGCCTCGGCCGCGCGAGGCAGGCGCACGTCGAACGGGGCGGTGTACACGCGGCAAGAATGATCGCGAAGAAAGTTGGCGATCTGCCGTGACAGCTCCACGACGACGTCCTGATGCCGCCGCGCGGGCGCGGGACTCATGTTGTAGGCCTGGCCGTCGATGAGCTCCCAGCGCTCGTCATCCGGCCACGCGCAGTAGTCCCGATAAGTGTAACGGCCGTGTTTCAGTGCATGAGACGACATCGCGGTTACGTGGCTGTTCGATTAAAAGCTCGTCTGTTTTAGGGGGCTAGCCAATGGCCCTTAAAGCAAAGTGTAGTCCTCGCCGCGAAGGGAATCCATTGATGAGCTCCGTCTGTGTAGTAAGCTCGACGACGCATGACCGCTGACAAACGCAAGAACGGATCAAAGCCGAACACGCGAGAAGTGCTCGCCTGGGCGTGTTACGACTGGGCCAACTCGGCGTACGCGACTGTGGTCATGGCCGGTTTTTTCCCGGTTTTCTTCCGCGAATACTGGAGCGCGGGGCAGGCGAGCACGGACATTACCCTGCATCTGGGTTTGTCCAACTCGATTGCGGCTGTGCTCGTGATCGCGGCGGTGCCGCTGCTGGGCGCGGTCGCGGACGTGGCCGGCTGGCGAAAGTTCTTTCTGCTGGCCTTCGCGGCGCTGGGCATCGTCGCTACCTTCTGCCTGTTCTGGATAGACGCGGGCGCGTGGCTGCTGGCCGCCACGGTGTATGCGCTCGCCACCATCGGATTCGCCGGCGCCAATGCGTTTTATGATTCGCTGCTGATCGGCGTGGCGCCCCGGCATCGGTACGATACCGTCTCCGCGCTGGGTTTCGCGCTGGGTTATCTCGGCGGCGGGCTGCTGTTCGCGCTGTGCGTGGTGATGTACAGCTTTCCGCAGACGTTCGGGTTCGAAGACGGCGCACAGGTGGTGCGCACGTCGTTCCTGCTGGTCGCGTTGTGGTGGTGCCTGTTTTCGCTGCCATTGGCGATATGGGTGCGCGAGCCGCCGTACGTCCGGCGCGCTGGCGCCACCGGCACGCTGCGGGCGGGCTTCCGCCGGCTCGCCGCGACGCTCAAGAATATCCGCGAACTGCGCATGGTGGCGCTGTTTCTGGTGGCTTACTGGTTTTACATCGATGGCGTGGATACCGTGGTGCTGCTGGCGGTGGATTACGGCAAGGCGCTGGGCTTCGGCACCGGGGATCTGATACTGGCGCTGCTGGTGGTGCAGTTCGTGGGTTTTCCGGCGACCATCGTGTTCGGCTATGTCGGGCAACGCCTTGGCACCAAGAGCGGCATCCTGATCGCGATCGGCGTCTACATTCTGGTGCTGTGCTGGGGCGCGACCATCAATGCCGCGTGGGAGTTTTACGTGCTGGCCGTGGCGATCGGTCTGGTGCAGGGCGGCATCCAGTCACTGAGCCGCGCCTTTTACGCGCGCCTGATCCCGCCCGCAAAGGCCGCGGAACTGTTCGGCTTCTATAATATGCTGGGCAAGTTCGCGGCGATCATCGGCCCGGTGATGGTCGGCTGGACAGGCGTGCTTACCGGCAGCCATCGACTCGGCATCCTTTCGCTGCTGGTGCTGTTTATCGTGGGCGCGATCGTATTGCTGTTCGTCGACGAGCGCCACGGTCCGTCACCCGTGGCCGCTGGCGGCGTCACCCCAGGTTAATGATTACGACGGAACCATTGCTATGAATGGACAACCCAGACCCGGCCTGCTGCGCGTTTTCAAAAGCGTCGGGGCGAGTTTTCTCGGCGTGCAGAGCGAAAGGAATCGCGCGCACGATTTCGCGCACGGCAACCCGGCGCACTTCATCCTGGCCGGATTGATCGCCACCGTTGCGTTCGTGCTGATGCTTTGGGGGATGGTGCGTCTTATTCTGTATCTGGCTGGCGTTTAATCCATTCAATTGGCGAGCCGGGTCATGGGCTTGGGCTTCCGGTTGCCGGCGACCGGATGACTGACCACAATGCCCCGCAGATTTTTCTCCCTGCGCAGTCGCCAGCGCAGCGCCTCGGCGCGTACTCGATCGATTTCGGGACCGGCCTTGACCCTGAACACGTGCTGACCTTCGCTGCTGCCCGGTTCCTCGAACGCCGCAAAGCCCGATGCCCGTAGTTCGTCGCGCAGCGCCCTGGCGTTGGCCTCCTTGCTGAAGCTGCCGACCTGCACCGCCCACGCCGCCGTCCCGGATCGGGGCGCGTCCGTTGAGGGTTGCGCAGTCGCGGAAGTCGGCTCGGCAGGTCGAGATTTTGCCGCCGACGATCCGACCGGCGACAGCGCCATTTCTTGGGATACGCTGGCTTCCGTCACGTTTTCAGCCGCTGCGGCGTTCATTGCCGTGTTCGGGCGCCCTTCGCGCCAGCCGCCGCCCATCGCCTTGAACAGGGTCGCGGTGGCGATATAGCGGTCGCGGTCCGCCTGCGTGGCGGCCAGCTCGGCGTCCAGCAACTGGCGCTGCGCGTCCAGCACTTCGATAAAACCGGAGTAACCGGCCCGATAGCGGATTCTGGCCAGGGCCAGCGTACGTCGCAAGGCCTTGATCTGTCGCTGCCGGGTCGCCAGCCGCTGATTGGCGATGTCGAGGAAGGTGAGCGCGTCGCGCACTTCCCGGAAGGCGGTCCGCACGGTGCGGCGGTACTGCACCTCGGCCTGCTGGCGTATGGCGCGCGCCCGCTCCACATCGGCCTCGATGCGTCCGAAGTAGAGCAGCGGCGTGAGCAGCGAGCCGCTGGCGCTCCAGGTCTCGGACGAATCGTCGAACAGATCGCCGATTTCCACCGCCTCAAACCCGATCAGCGCGCCCAGGTTCAACCGCGGGAAATACTGCGCCTTGGTCGCGCCGATATCGGCATTGGCGGCCATCAGCGCGGCTTCGGAGGCGCGTATGTCCGGGCGCCGTTCGATCAGGCCGGACGGCAATAGCGCCGGCATGCGCGTGGGCAGGCGCAGTTCGGCGAGCGTGCCCCGCGGCGCACGCCGCGCCTCGATGATCTGCCGCGCGCTGTCGCCTGCCAGCACCGACAAGGCGCTTTCCAGATCGCGCACCTGTTGCCTGAGCGGCGGCACCTCGGCGCGCGCGCTTTCCAGCTCCGCCTGCGCCTGGCGGAAGCTCAGTTGATCGGCGGCGCCATTTTCGTAGCGCGCGCGCTCCAGCGTGAAGCCGCGCTCGCGCGAGCGCACCGTGCGCAACGCGATCGCCAGCTGGCGTTCGGCGCCCAGCAATCGAAAATAGGTGGTGACGACATCGGTGATCACGATCAGCCCGACCGCGTCGCGCGCGAAAATCGACGAAAACAGCGCCGCGCGCGCCGACTCCTCCAGACGGTCCAGCCGCCCCCACAGGTCCACCTCGTAATCGAGCGCGCCGGCGATGGAGAACAGATTGAAGGTGCCGACGCCCTGATCTCGCGCGCCGCCGATCTCGCTCGCCCGCTGGCGCGCGGCATCGATCTGTAGATCCACGGTCGGAAACTGCTCTGCTTTGGCGAAACCCAGCCGCGCGCGCGTCTCGCGTACCCGCGCGATCTCCAGCCGGATATTAAGGTTGCGCCTGACCGCCCGGCGCACCAGCGCCTGCAGCGCAGGGTCCTCGAAATAACTCCACCAGCCGGCCAGGTCTTCGCGTTCCTGCGCGGAGAGCAACACCTCGTTGTTCCACTGTTCGGGCAAATCGAGCGCGGGACGGCGATAATCCGGTCCGACCGCGCAGGCCGCGAGGCCCACGACAACACCAGTGGCGACCAGCAGCGTAAGCGGTTTATGCATGTCTGGCTTCTCCCTCGAGTTGTTGCCGGTGCGGCGAACCGTACCCGCCGCCAGAATTAAGAAGCGATCAGCCCAGGACAAGGGCGATCGCGGA
>JBOIDC010000054.1:0-27730 GCA_050740315.1 Gammaproteobacteria bacterium
ACTACGAACGATCGATCGCCATAGACCCCAGCTACGCCGAACCTTACGCGCGGCTCGCGCGCGTCCATACGTATCCCTGGATCACCGGACTGCGAACAAGCCGGGAGGAGTCGCTGGACACGGCGCTTAAGCTCGCGCGACGGGCCATGGAGTTGGACGCACAGCTTCCGCTGGCGCAGGGTATGTTGAGCTGGGTATGTACATGGAGCGGGCGGCACGACGAGGCGATGTCCGCCGCCAGGCAAGCAGTGGCGCTGGACCCGGGCGGGGCGGAAGTCTATTACTGGTTACGTGTCAGCCTTTCGTTTTCCGGAATCAACGATGAAGCGGACCGCGCATTGGCGCAGGCCATGCGCTTCAATCCGCACCCTCCCGTTTATTACCTGTGGGCGCGAGCGCAGAACTACGCGTTCACCGGCCATTACGACGAGGCAATCGATCTCGGCAAGCAGGTACTGCGGACGACCCCCACCTTCTCAGGCGGTTACACCGTGCTCGCGGCCAGCTATGCGCTAGCCGGTCGCATCGACGAGGCACGCCAGATAGGCGCGGAATTAAAGCGCCTGTTTCCACACTACTGCCGCCTCGACGAGCGTCGCGAGGGTCTGGCGCTCGACGCCAGCCTCCGCGATCGCTTTTACAACGCCCTGACGTTAGCTGGCATTTAGAGGGTGCGCCGCCAGCCATGCAGGCGGCAAGATTGCCTGCAAGCGCGCGCAACTTCCGTCCGCTGGGATGGCGTAAGTCTACTTCGCGCTTCGCCTGCAGCTTATCCTCTGTTGTTGATTAGCACAGCCGTTTTGGCGCCGTGCAAGCGAAGTGTTAACCAGCGCGCGCCGCCTGCACAGTTCGTAACGGTTAGTAACCTGCTTAATCCTATCAACGCGCAGAAAGCACGCTAGACTCAACAGAGGGTAGATGATCGTACACGCAACAGGAAAATTCAGTTACAGGCCGGTGAGAGGCGGCTATTGAAACGCCATGAACCCCACCGCGCGCGCCGAGACGCGTATAAAGAAATTGTGCTGCTTAGGGCTGCCGAGCGAGAGCATCATGCCGACCTTGATGGCGCAGATGCACAGCGTTATTCCGTGTTACGCCAACAACTTTTTCTGGATCGACGGACATGGCGACGTCGGCAACGTCTATCACGAGAATTTCGACGAGGTCGCGCCGGTGCTGCCGCATTACTTGAGCGAGTTCTGCAATCGGCGTGAAGGCGAGGTGTTGCCCAGCTTCACCGAGGCGATTCAGCGCGAACGGGGCGTAACGACGATTGAGGAATCGCTCAGGGTTGATAAGCGGACCTATCGCCGTCACGACTACTACAACCAGATCATCCGCCCGGTGCATTATCAGGACTCCATGCGCCTGGTGGTGCGCGAAGGCGATCGCGCGGTGGGCGTTTGGATCGTGCACCGCGATCTCGAAGAAGGCAGGTTTACCATGCAGGACAAACGAAAGCTCGCCGCGATGGCGCCGTTCATCGCGCATGCCGTAAGTGCTTCCGCCGCCGACGAACTGGATGTCTCACGGGCTAAAGACGGCGACAGCGCCTTAATCGTCGTCGACCGCCAGGCAAGGGTGCAATTCATGTCGCCCGAAGCCCACAGGCTATTGTTCCTGGCAACTCACCCGCAGGTGTCGGCGAAGACGTTTCCGGCTCCTTATGCGCAGACAACGCTGCCGGACGGGGTTCTGCAGTTATGCAGAAATCTCGTGAGCGCCTTCGAAGGCAAACAACCGGCCGCTTGCCCGCCGGTGTGGCGTCATCAGAATCCGTGGGGCGGGTTCAGTTTCCGGGCGTATTGGTTGAATGGTTCGGGGCTGAACGGCGGTAGCCCCGAGCCATCAAATCTGATCGGCATCACCATCCAGCATGAGGCGCCGCTGGCGGTGAAGCTCATCGCCAAGCTCGAACAGTTTCCGCTCTCGCGTCGGCAGATGGATATCTGTCTTCTGGTGGCCGCCAACCACTCTCATTTTGAGATCGCCAGGCGCATGGGCATGAGCGAGCACACAGTCGTTACCCACATCCGCAGGATTTATGGGAAGCTTGACGTGCATAACAAGACCGAGCTGCTGAACAAGCTGCTGGCGCCGTAAGCCATGTCGATGACGGCCAAAGCCCCTCTACGTGCTGGCAAGCTGGCTCAGCCGCCGCATCACGGATGTAAGGGATGAAGTTCAGCGAGCTTGTTCCGGATTGCAAAGGAGAAGGTTTCGAGAGATTCCGACGGGAACTTGCCGAGCCATTTTGAAAGCGGCTGGAATCAGAACCACAGGTAAGCCATGATCGAACTGCCATACTCGCTGATTATTGAAGCCACCAACGCGCAGGATGGTTTTTTCTCTCCTGACCTGGAGGGCTTCACAGGCATTGGCCACTCGGTGGAGGATTGTCTATACAAGGCGAAATGGGGAATGGCCGAGCACGTCGCTTTACTCAAGCAGCAGGGTTTACCCGTTCCGCCTGGCAATCCCAACCCTAAGATCATTATCCAAAAGCAAGCGGCGGCTTAATCCTGGGTGTAGGCGGAATCCCTGCTGCGAAGTCCCAGCGTGACGCGCTCCCGGCCGGCCAGGTCTCGATCAGTCCTGATCGCGGAAAAGCCCGCTTCTTCGAATAACTTTCGCACGGCTGCGCCTTGCTCGAAGCCGTGCTCCAGCATCAGCCAGCCGCCTGGTCTTAGAAAGGCGCTGGCGCTTTGCACGATCCGGCTTAAATCTGCCAGGCCATTCGTTCCGCTTATCAGCGCCGCGTGAGGTTCGTACTGTAGCGCTGCGCTTTGCAGATGCGGGTCATCGGCAGCGACGTAGGGCGGATTGCTGATGATCACATGAAAGCGCCCGCGCATCGACTCGAACCAGTCGCCGGCCAGAAAGCAGGCGTTTGTGATTCCCAGGCGCGCGGCGTTGTCGGCCGCGAGCCTCAGCGCCGCCTCGGAAATATCGGTGGCGATGATACGCGTGTCGGGGCGTTCTCTGGCGACGGCAAGCGCGATCGCGCCACTCCCGGTGCCGAGATCGGCGATGTTCCACGGCGCTCCCTCAGGAATCCGCGCGAGCGCCAGTTCGACCAGCAGCTCGGTTTCCGGGCGCGGGATCAGCACCTCCGGTGTTACGTGCAAGCTCAACGACCAAAACTCCCTGACGCCGAGAATATAGGCCAGCGGTTCGTCGTGCGCGCGTCGTTCCACCAACCGATCGAAAAGCTGACGTTGCGGTTCGCTCACCATCGCTTCCGGGTGCGCGTGCAGATGACTGCGGCCGCAGTCCAGGGCGCGGCCGAGCAATATTTCCGCGTCGAGTCCGGGCGTTTCGCTGATTGCGGTCAGCGCCAATCGCGCCGAGCGCAGCGCCGCCCCGATAGTCGCCGATGTATGCACGGGTTTTGCAGGGGTGATTTTCAATCCTCCACGGTCTGTCGCGAATCGCCGTGCCTGCGCATTCACGGCTCACTCAACAACCGACGCGAGCAGATCGGCCTGATGCTCGTGAATCAGCGGGTCGATGATCTGTTCCAGCTCGCCCTGCATGATCTCTTCGAGCTTATACAGGGTGAGATTGATGCGATGGTCGGTCACCCGCCCTTGCGGAAAATTATAGGTGCGGATGCGCTGCGAGCGATCGCCGCTGCCGACCAGGTTGCGGCGGGTTTCGGCGCGCTCGGTCGCCGCCCTGGCGCGCTCGGCCTCCATCAGCTTGGCCTGCATCAGCGACATCGCGCGCGCGCGGTTCTTGTGCTGCGAGCGCTCGTCCTGACACTCCACCACGATGCCGGTGGCCAGGTGCGTCAAGCGCACCGCGGAGTCGGTCTTGTTGACGTGCTGGCCGCCTGCACCGGACGCGCGGTAGGTGTCGATGCGCAGATCGGAGGGGTTGATCTCGATCTCGTCGAGTTCGTCGGGTTCGGGCATCACCGCCACGGTCGCCGCCGAAGTGTGGATGCGCCCCTGCGACTCGGTCTCCGGCACGCGCTGCACGCGGTGCGCGCCGGACTCGAATTTCAGTTTTGCATAAACGCCCTGGCCGCTGATGCGCGCGATCAGCTCCTTGTAGCCGCCGTGCTCGCCCTCACTGCGGGTGAGGATTTCGACCGTCCAGTCGCGCCGTTCGGCGTAGCGGGCGTACATGCGGTAGAGGTCACCGGCGAAGATGGCCGCCTCGTCGCCGCCGGTGCCGGCGCGAATCTCCAGAAACACGTTGCTGCGATCGTGCGGATCCACCGGCAGCAGCAGCTTTTGCAGCTCCAGCTCCAGCGCTTCCAGGCGCGCGGTGACGCGCTTTATATCGTCCTCGACCATGGCCTTGATGTCCGGATCAGCGTCGTTGCGCATCTCCTCCAGCGTCGCCAATTCGGCGCCGGCCGCGCGATATTCGGCAAAGCGGGCGGCGAGCTCATCTAATTGCGCGTATTCAACCGACAGTTTTCGGTAGCGGTCCTGATCCTCCATCACATCGGGTTCGGAGATCAGCCGCGCAATCTCCGCGTGGCGTTCCGCCAGACTTTCCAGCTTGGCTTGAATAGAGGGGGTCACGGACGCGAGCAGAGAAGGGCTTTTAGAATGGAACGGGCAAGGCGATGCGCTACGTTATTCATCGTCATCGGACAGTCGCAACAGGATACGGGCCGCCTCCAGCAGATCGTCACGGCCTTCGCGGCCGGCCTTGTTGAGCGCATGCGTGGCATCATGTGTGAGTTGATTGGACAAGGCGTGGGCCAGGTACTGCAAGGCTTCGTCGGGCGATTTGCCTTTGCGCAGCAGGCCCCGCGCACGCGCCAGGGTGGCGGCGCTTTGCTGTTCGGCGCGATCGCGGTAGGCGCGTATGGCGCCCACCGCATTCTGGGCGCGCAGCCAGCCCATGAAGTGCTCGACCTGCACGTCGATGATCTGATCGGCCTGCGCCGCGGCCGCCTGCCGGGAACTGACGTTCTGCTCGATCACCTGCTCGAGATCGTCCACCGTGTAGAGATAAACGTCGTGCAGCGCGCCGACTTCCGGCTCGATGTCTCTGGGCACCGCGATGTCGACCATGAACATCGGGCGATGCTTGCGCTGCTTCAAGGTGCGTTCGACCATGCCTTTGCCCAGGATCGGCAGCGGACTGGCGGTCGACGAGACGACGATATCGGCGGCGGGCAACGCTTCCGCGATCTCGCTCAAGCCAATGCCATCGCCCTTGAACTGCGCCGCCAGTGCCTGCGCGCGTTGAACATGCCGGTTGGCGACGATGATCCGGCCGATGCCGCTGCCGGCAAGATGGCGCGCGACCAGCTCGATGGTCTGGCCGGCGCCGATCAAAAGCGCGGTCTGAGTCTTAAGATCGCCGAAGATCTGTTTCGCCAGGGTCACCGCGGCGAAGGCGACCGAAACCGGACTCGCGCCGATCGCCGTGTCGGATCTCACCCGTTTCGCGACCGCAAAAGCGTGCTGAAAAAGCCGGCTCAACTGCCGGCCCAGGGTGCCGGCGCGGCTGGCGTCCTGGTATGCCGTCTTGAGCTGGCCGAGGATCTGCGGCTCGCCCAGCACCATCGAATCCAGGCCGCACGCGACCCGTAGCGCGTGACGCACCGCCGAGCGGTCCAGATGGTGATAAAGGAACGGCCGAATCGCGCCCTGGTCGAAGTGGTGATATGCGCTCAGCCAGTGGATGATCTCCTCGTCGAGCTGGGCATTGCGCAGGTGACAATACAGTTCGGTGCGATTGCAGGTCGACAATATGGCCGCTTCGTCGACGCCGTTGACCTGCCTGAGTTCACGCAGGGCGATGGCCAGCCGCTCAGGCTGAAATACCACCTGCTGGCGAATGCCGACCGGGGCTGTGGTATGGTTAATTCCGATGGTGCAAAGCGACATGAAGGATGCGGGCACGCGGTATCTGCAAAAAGCCCTATGATTCTCAGCCGGGGGATTTTGAGCCATGCACACGGGGAAAACAACTGCGGCCAGCGCGCGCACGGGTCACCTGTCGCCGCGGGTTATAGAACCAGACGCCCAACAGGGCTACTATTCCTTAGATGTGCCTTCACGGTGCGGGGTTCGCGACAGGTGAAGGCGCTGAAATCCGCAATGCCGCTGGTTGCCGCCACCGCGCCGCTTAGCGCGAGGTCTCGCGGCGCGGCGCCCGCGCAGTGTCAGGATTCGCGGTCAAGGCAAAGGCCGCTGCGCAAGCGCCTCCCGATAGGTTGTCATTTAACTTACCGTGCGCCAGCAGGCGACCCTCAGGTTTATGCAGCACTATAGTTTTTGGAGTCGTATGATCCGTATTGGCTTCGCAACGCTCGCGGCCACATTCATCGTCGGTTGCGCGGGTATCGAGAGCGAGAGCGCGTTCGCCGCGCCGCAGACCGACATCGCCGGCGTCACGAGCGCCGCGCCGCCGGCGCGCGCGCCGGCCACTGCTTTGATGTACGAGCTGATGGCCGGCGAGATAGCCGGCCATTACGGCGATCTTGAAGGCTCGGTGACGCATTATCTCAAAGCGCTGCGGCTCAGCGATGATCCGCGCGTGGCCGAGCGCGCGGCCAGCATTGCGTTATACGCGGAGGATCAGGGCAACGCGCTTGAGGCCGCCGAACGCTGGGTGAAGTTGGCGCCGGCCGATCCCGAGGCGCACCAGACGCTGGGCGTGTTACACGTGCGCAACGGTCAGCCGGAGGCGGCCATGCCGCATCTCGAATACCTGATCGAGCACGCGCCGGGCCCGCCGGGCAACGGTTTCATGTTGATCGGCGCCACGCTGTCGCAGGAAGAGAATACCGACGCCGCGCTGGCCACCATGCGGATGCTGGTGGGGCGTCATGCCAATGAACCGCTCGCCCATTACACTTATGCCAATCTGGCGCTGGGCGCGGCGCACTACGAGGATGCCGCGAGCGCGGCCGAACGGGCGCTGGCGATCGATTCGGACCTGACCGAAGCCCGCGTCGTGCGCGCCCGCGCCTTGCTGGCTTCGGGCAAAACCGGGGAGGCGGCGGTCGGCATGCGCGAGGCCGTGCAGGCCGCGCCCGAGAAGGATGATCTGCGGCTGGCTTACGCCAAGATGCTGGTGCAGATCGAACGCTTCGATGAAGCGCGCGCGCAGTTTGGCATCTTGCTGGAGAAGCGCCCGCAGGATCCGGAGCTGCTTTACACGCTGGGCTTGCTGGATCTGCAGGACCGCAATTACGCCGAGGCCGGACAATACTTTCAGCGCCTGAATTCGAGCGGCCAGAGAATCAGCGAGGCGCGCTACTATCTGGGCCGCGTGGCGCAGGAACAAAAGCGGCTCGACGACGCGATCGAGTGGTACGGGCAGGTTGAGGCGGGTCAGTACCGAATAGATGCGCAGGCTCGCACCGCCGCGATCTTTGGACAGCGCGGAAATCTGGATCAGGGCCGCGATTATCTGCACCGGGCCCGTTTGGAGGAGAGCGAGCCCGTCAACGTGGTGCAACTGTATCTGGCCGAAGGCCAGCTATTGCGCGAGGCGGGTCGCTACCAGGCGGGCATGAAATTATTCGGAAACGCGCTCGAACAGCATCCCGGCAACAGCGATCTGCTGTACGCGCGCGCGCTGATGGCCGAGGAGATCGGCAGAGTCGACCGGCTGGAGGCGGATTTGCGCGCCATCCTGCGCGCCGATCCGGACAACGCCACGGCCTTGAACGCGCTGGGATTCACTCTAGCGGATCATAACGAGCGGGTGCGGGAGGCGCTGGGGTATATCGAGCGCGCGTACGCGGCGCGCCCGGACGATCCGGCCGTCATCGACAGTATGGGCTGGGTGCACTTCCGGCTAGGCAATTACGGCCAGGCCGAACAATACCTGCGTCGCGCCTTTAAGCTTTTGCCCGACAGCGAAATCGCCGGCCATCTCAGCGAGCTGATGTGGACGCAGGGACAGAAAGAGGAAGCGCGCTCGGTATTGCGCGAGGCGCTCGCCCGAGAGCCGCAGCACGAATACCTGCTGGAATTGCGTGATCGCTACGCGGACTGAGCATCGCGGATGACGGGTCTGTTGCCGCTCTGCGGGCAAGCCGCATCAGCGCGCCGCGCCTGGAGCGGTGCCCGGGGTGGCGACGCGTTTCGGAGAAGCGTCGAACGCGGATTCGTCGCGATCGCGCTGCTCTTCGCTTTGACGGCCTGCGCCACCGCGCCGCAATCGCCTCCACCGGCCGATACGCACGCGGCCTGGGCGCAGCGCCAGCAGGCCTTGAGCCAGCAGCGCGTGTGGAGCATGACGGGCAAGCTCGCGGTTCACACCCCGCAGGAGGGTTGGTTCGCGGGTCTGAGCTGGCAGCAGCAGGGTGAGCGCTTTCAGATCAATCTGCGTGATTCGTTCGGCCGCATAGTGGCGCGCATCGCGGGCGATGACCGGCGCGTCAAGCTGACCCGGCACGATGGCTCCACGGCCAGCGCCGCTACACCGGATAAGCTCACGCGGCAATTGTTCGGCTGGGCCCTGCCGGTGTCCGGCTTGCGCTACTGGGTGCGCGGCATGCCCGGACCGCACATAGATGCCGAAGCGCCTGGCCCGCGGCGCAAGCTCGATGCGCAAGGGCGGCTGGCGCACCTCGAGCAGTCCGGCTGGTCGGTGGATTATCAGCGCTACCAGCATGCCGAACCGGTGGATCTGCCGGCAAAGATCGCGGTCAGCGGCCATGATCTGCGCGTGAAGCTGGTGGTCCAGTCGTGGGCAACGCCCGATGTCTCCGCGCGATGGCGCTGACCTGCGCCTTGCCTTGGCCCGCGCCGGCCAAACTCAATCTGTTTCTGCACATCACCGGTCGACGGCCCGACGGTTATCATCTGTTGCAGACCGTGTTTCAGTTCCTGAACGTGGGCGATGAACTGCGCTTCGCGGCGCGCGAGGATGGGCGTATCAACCGGCTGAACACGGTCGCGTGCATTGCGCCGGAGCGCGATCTGACGATCCGCGCCGCGATCGCTTTGCAGGCGGCAACGGCCTGCCGGCTGGGCGCCGATATCGAGATCGTGAAAAATCTGCCTGTCGGCGGCGGGCTGGGCGGCGGCAGCTCGGACGCCGCTACCGCGCTGGTGGCGCTGAATCATTTGTGGCGCTGCGGCCTGTCGCGTGAACAGCTGATGTCGCTGGGCTTGCGCCTGGGCGCCGACGTGCCGGTGTTTATCCACGGGCGCGCGGCCTGGGCCGAGGGCGTGGGCGAGCGGCTGCAAACCATTGACCCGCCCGAGCACTGGTTTGTGGTGCTCAAGCCGGAGGTCGCGATCTCCACGGCGGATGTATTCGCCGCGCCGGAATTGACACGTAATTGTCCGCCAATCACAATAGCCGACTTTCTTTCCTTCGGCGGCGACAACGTCTGCGAACCGGTGGTGAGGCGTCGATATCCAGATGTCGCACGGGCGCTGGATTGGCTGAACGCGTTTTCGCCGGCGCGGCTGAGTGGAACGGGCAGTTGCGTATTCGCGGCCTTTCAGGCGCAGGCGATGGCCGAGCAGGTTCTCGATCAGGCGCCGCCGGCTTGGCGCGGTTTCGTCGCCCAAGGATGTAACCGGTCGCCGCTGCAGGCCCGGCTGGCGATGGAGACCCCGGCTTAAGCCCCACCTGGATGTCCGCGGCAAACGGATTTGCCGTCATTTTGCAGCCGCGGGCGATTGAACGGAAAATCGCCGCAAGTCAGGGACGGTTATTCATCAGGATCAGCCAATGGACAGGATGAACCAATGGGCCGTCGCCAAGTGGTAAGGCACGGGGTTTTGATCCCCGCATTCGGAGGTTCGAATCCTCCCGGCCCAGCCAGCTTTGCGGGTGTGGTATGCGCGGAACCTCGCGGGAATAGGTATTGATCGTGGCAGAAAGCACTCGGGTGATGGTGTTTACGGGTAATGCGAACCCGGAACTGGCGCAAGCCATCGCCAACCATCTGAACATTCCGCTGGGCAAGGCGCAGGTCGGGCGTTTCAGCGATGGCGAGGTGCAGGTCGAGATCCGCGAAAACGTGCGCGGCCGCGACGTATTCATCGTGCAGCCCACCTGCGCGCCCACCAACGATAACCTGATGGAATTGCTGATCATGGTGGATGCGCTGCATCGCGCGTCGGCCGGCCGCATCACCACCGTGATTCCGTACCTGGGCTATTCGCGGCAGGATCGCCGGGTGCGCTCGGCGCGGGTGCCGATCTCGGCCAAGCTGGTGGCGAACATGGTCACCACCGCCGGCGCGGATCGGGTGCTGACCGTGGACCTGCACGCCGACCAGATTCAAGGCTTCTTCGATGTGCCGGTCGATAACGTCTATGCGTCGCCGGTGCTGGTGGGCGATATCTGGCAGCAGAAATACACCAGCCTGATCGTGGTGTCGCCGGACGTGGGGGGCGTGGTGCGCGCGCGCGCGATCGCCAAGTGCCTGGACCATGCCGATCTGGCTATCATCGACAAGCGCCGTCTGCGGCCGAACGAGGCACGCGTGATGAACATCATCGGCGATGTCGAGGGCAAGAACTGCGTCATCGTGGACGACCTGGTGGACACGGCCGGCACCTTGTGCCAGGCCGCCGAAGCGCTCAAGAAAAACGGCGCCGAGCGGGTCGTGGCGTACGCGACGCACCCGGTGCTGTCGGGCCGGGCGGTGGAGAACATCGAGTCGTCCATGTTGGACGAAGTGGTCGTCACCGACTCCATCCCGCTGCAGGACGGCCCACGCGAGTGCGGGCGCATCCGCCAGTTGAGCATCGCCGGCATCCTGGCCGAAACCATCCGGCGGATCAATCTCGAAGAGTCGGTCAGCACCTTATTCATGGACTAGTCCGCCGTGTCGGCGCCAGCTAGATTTTAGGAGTTGTTATGAGCGATGAATTTACTTTGGACGCGCAGCCGCGCGAAGGCATGAGCAAGAGCGCGATTCGCCGTCTGCGGCGTACGGGCATGGTGCCCGGCATCGTCTACGGGGCCGACAAGGCGCCGATGCCGATCACGATGGAGTACCGCATGGTGAAGAAGAATCTGGCGCGCGAGGCGTTCTTCTCCCACATCCTGACCTTGAACGTGAACGGCGCGTCGGAGCGGGTCATCCTGCGCGGCCTGCAGCGCCATCCGGCCAACGCGCTGGTGATGCACATGGACTTGCAGAGAGTCAGCGAGGACGAGGAAATCCGCGTGCGCGTGCCGCTGCATTTCATCGGCGAGGAGACCGCGCCCGGCGTCAAGCTGGAACGTGGCGAGGTCAGTCACATGCTGTCCGATGTCGAGGTGTCCTGCCTGCCGAAGGATCTGCCGGAGTTTATCGAAGTCGATATCTCCGCCATGCATCTCAACGATTCACTGCACTTGTCCGATCTTAAGATTCCGCAGGGCGTGGAGCTGGTCGATCTGGGCTATGGTGAGGAATACGACGCTGCGGTGGTCGCGATTCACCCGCCGCGGGTAGAGGAGAAAGAGACCGAGGAGGCCGAGGCGCCTGAGGTGCAAGCCGAGACGGACGAGGAACGGGCCGCCGACGAAGACAGGGAATAGCACGCGCGGCGCCGGCCGATGATAGTCGAGGCGGAGCCGATACGGCTCATCGTTGGTCTGGGCAATCCCGGGCCCAGGTACGAACAGACCCGGCACAACGCCGGGTTCTGGTTTGTGGACGCCTTGATTCGGGCTTGTGGCGGTCGCTTTGCGCCACAGCGAAAGTTCGATGGCGACGCCGCGGTGGCCTCGCTGGACGGCCACGAAGTGCGAGTCTTCAAGCCCGGCGCCTTCATGAACCGCAGCGGCGGGCCGGTGCGCGCCATGCTGGGTTTCTACAAACTCCCGTTAGCCAGCATGCTGATCGTGTATGACGAAATCGATCTGCCGCCGGGTGTGGCGCGGCTCAAGCGCGGCGGCGGCCACGGCGGCCACAACGGTCTGCGGGATGTGTTCGCGCACACAGGCGCGGATTTCTGGCGGCTGCGCCTGGGGGTGGGTCATCCTGGCCGCAGCGATCTGGTTGTCGATTATGTCTTGTCCAGGCCCAGCCAGGCCGACCAGCGTGCGATTGTGGACGCGGCGGAGCGGGCGCTGGCAACAATGCCGATGCTCGCGACCGGCCAGTTCGAACAGGCCATGCACCGGTTGCATACCACGCCGTCGAGCGCCGGCTAGGTTCTGTCCATGGGCTTTACGTGCGGCATCGTCGGCTTACCCAACGTGGGCAAATCCACACTGTTCAACGCGCTGACCAGCGGAGAAATCGCCGCGGAAAATTATCCATTTTGTACCATCGATCCCAACGTGGGCGTGGTGCCGGTGCCGGACATGCGGCTGCAGCGGCTGGCCGCGATCGTCAAGCCTCAGAAGATCGTGCCGACCACGATGGAGTTCGTGGATATCGCCGGGCTGGTCGCCGGTGCGTCAAAGGGGGAAGGGCTCGGCAATCAGTTCCTGGCGCACATCCGCGAAACCGATGCGGTCGCGCAGGTGGTGCGCTGTTTCGAGGATGACAACGTGACGCACGTCGCGGGCCGGATCGATCCAGCCGCCGACGTCGAGACCATCGCCACCGAACTGCTGCTTGCCGATCTGGAGACGCTGGACAGGGCGGCGAACCGGGTGGCCCGTATCGCCAAATCGGGCGACAAGGACGCGGTGGCGCAAGCCGCGGTGATCGACAAGCTCCAGGATCATCTCAATCGAGGCAGGCCGGCGCGCAGCGCGGAGCTGGACGCGGACGAGTGGCGCGCGGCGCGCGATCTGCATCTGCTCACTATGAAGCCGATGCTGTATATCGCCAACGTGGCCGAAGATGGTTTCGAAGACAATCCCTTGCTCGACCGCCTGCAGGCGGCTGTCGAGGATGAGCAGGCGCAAATCGTGCCGATATGCGCCGCCATCGAAGCGGAGATCGCGCGCCTGGACGAGGCCGACAAGGGCGAGTTTCTCGAATCGATGGGCTTGACCGAACCGGGCCTGCATCGTGTGATCCGCGCCGGCTACGCGCTGCTCGATCTGCAAACGTTTTTTACGGCCGGACCTAAAGAAGTCCGCGCCTGGACCGTCAAGCGCAATGCCACGGCGCCGCAGGGCGCGGGACGGATCCACACCGATTTCGAGCGCGGCTTCATCCGTGCGGAAGTGATCGGGTACGACGACTTCGTCGCGCTGGGCGGCGAGCAGGGCGCCAAGGAAGCGGGCAAATGGCGGCTGGAGGGCAAAGACTACATCTTGCGCGAAGGTGACGTGGTGCACTTTCGCTTCAACGTTTGACAGCACCGGTACGTTTAGCTTGCGGGCGCAGGACGTATTTTGTATCGTGACAATCTTTTTTCGCGGCTATGTAGCTCAGCCGGTTAGAGCACAGCACTCATAATGCTGGGGTCCCCAGTTCGAATCTGGGCATAGCCACCATAAAATCAATAACTTAGACAATTGCCGAAATCATAAAAATGGCCGGGCAAGGTTATGGAAAGGTGTTTTGCAGAAGGCCCGCAGTATCTGATCACACCATGACTAAACTTGGGGAGTGGAGTCGTTATGTACCGGAAAAGGTGCCGCCATTGGATCGGACTTGCGCTAATAGCGTATTTGGCTTGCGGTAACGTACGTGCGGGGTTTGTGGATGGGCATGCTTTGCGTGAACTACTTGCCGCAAGTACCCGAGTCGATCAAGGGCGGGAAGTTCCCGGCGATTATCAAGCTTCTGCCGAGGGCATTGGTTACATAAAGGGAGTGTTCGATGCATATAGTCGAGCAGAACTTCTATGCGCTCCAAGATCGATGAGGGCTGGCCAAGCAATGGCTATAGTTGAGAAATTCCTAAATGAGAACCCGGAGACGTGGACGATGCCAGCTACAATCCTCGTGCTTACTGCCTTAAAAGAACCCTTTGCCTGCAAATAATGGACGATATTAAGCTCTGGAACCAATGGGTGGATCGTGGCCAATGGCCAAGCTAGCTTGTGCGAGAGTTGGGCGGATAAGCAGTCGGGTGAAGTGATCCAAATCGTGCACGATCATTACTGCGGCCAGCCCTTTGGTTGCACCTATTCATCATCGCCAGCCGGTGGCCTTCGAGCCCTAGGCGTTTGACATCTGGCTTGCTGCTGGTTCGCTCGATGAAGCCGAGGCATTGCTATTGACGGGTGCGGGTTGACCTTCAGGTATATCCGTTCGATCGGCGCGTCGATACCGCGCAATAATGATTCGCAATTGATCGTGCCGTTGCAGGCCGCCTGATTATTATCTGCACGCCACCGAATGATTAGCCGAGCGAGTACGATCAATGGAATCTCGGAAAAACATCGATGCTTTTAACCGCATTTGTGTGTCACTATTCGACAAGCTCTATTCAGCGTTTCCCATACCTATCGATATCTCGACGGCAAGCCTCGCCGAGTCCGCAGTTCCAGAAGATGCGTCATTCGACGAGGCTTGGGAGGCTGATTCGATTGCAGACGGAGCCGTAACCTTTTTGGCGGAGGAAGGTTTTTTAACACATCATGGCGGCGTTATCGGCGGCGGCGAGTTTTCGCAAGCTCGGCTAACGATGAAGGGTCTCGATATCTTAGGCTATGTTCCGGCAGCACTCGAACAAAAGGAAAGGTCGGAGTCGCTAATATCAAGAATCCATGGCATTGCGAGTGATGGTGTAAAGAAAGCCAGCAGCGAGACTGTACGTCAAGTCGTGTCCCATATCTTCAGTATGGCGACTAATTAGGCGCGCAAGCCGCAGCCATACTTGTATGGCAATACCGGAAATAGTCGCCATGGTTACAGACGCGCTGGTGGGGTTAGCGGCAGTAATCACCGCGACGGCGGCGCTGTTTGGCTTGATCATCGGGAGACGAGAACTCCAGACCAGAGCTGAGTTCGACGTTGCTCGCAAACTCATCCGAGCCACATATCGGCTAAGAGATGCAGTGCAAACCTTTCGATCTCCTTTGATTAGACAGAGCGAATTTCCAAGGGGGCACGAGGATGGTATGGCAAGTAAGACGCCGGAAGAAACAGCAAAAGCATATGCGTACATGTATGAAAATCGCTGGATTCCAGTCTGGGACGCTGTCCAGGAATTTGACACTCATACTCTCGAAGCGGAGGCTTTGTGGGGAAAGCCAATGCGCACGCAAACCGACGAGCTGCGTCAGTGTGTCATTGAGCTATACACAGCCGTTGAGGCTGTGATACGCGACAAGGCCCAGCAGGGCGATGACTTCAAAGCTGACAAGAAATTCGCAAAAGAAATGCGTAGCACTGTCTCCTCTGTAGGCGGTGACGAGAAGAACCCGCTATCGATAAAAATCGCAGCAGCCATCAAGGGTATTGAAGATCAAATACGTCCCCATCTACGCCGCAGCTAGTAACGGGAAAGGTGTCGGCAAGGTGTTTGTGAGAGACGGTTTGAGCAGGGTTGTTCCGAATTGAGAAGGTCTGTCCGGAATGATCAGACCGAGCAACCTATCTGGCCCGTTCCTTACCGCACCGGGTGTCTCCGTATATCTTCGCGCGTGCCGAGACGACCAGCCCGTTAAAGACTCCGACTCCCTATTGCTGTTAGGCAAAAACTACAGCTCTGAAACTGAGGCACAACGTGCGGGCAACGACCTACAGCAAGTTCTAATGCTTACACTGGCTCGAGTCCGTAGGTGCCGATCCGGCGAACGTGCGGCAAAGAGCGTGGGCGAACGGGGCGGCCGCCCTGCCGACCCGATAGACCTAAGCAACATCATTCGGAGCGGTGGTCTCGCAGACGTCCGACAAGCAATTCGGACGCGGGTCTCGGGGGTCCGAATAAATACCCTTGCCCCTGATTGCATCCCGCCTTGGTTAAAAACGCCTGCTGCGCGATGGTTTCGACGCCTTCTGCGACAACGCTGAGACCAAGACTCTGAGCGAGCGCAATGGTGGCCGTCGTGATGGCGGCGTCATTGCCGTCACTCGGGATACCATCGACGAAAGCGCGATCAATTTTGAGAGATCGGATCGGAAAGGCCTTGAGATAGGTCAGCGAAGAATAGCCGGTGCCAAAGTCGTCGATGGTGAGCCCGATGCCCATGTCCCTTAGTTCATGCAGCAACTTTATTGTTCTCCGAGGATCTTGCATTGCCATGCTCTCAGTGATCTCCAGCTCCAGCGCGTTTGCCGCCAGCCCTGTCTTCTTGAGCGTCGTGGCGATCTGCTGTGCCAGATCGGTTTGGCGGAACTGGCGTGCCGACAGATTGACCGCCAGGCGCACTGGCGCTATGCCCTCCGATTGCCAGGCCTTCATCTGCTCGCAGGCGGTGCGCAGCACCCATTGGCCGATTTGCACGATTATTCCCGTCTCCTCGGCATACGGGATAAATCGGGCTGGCGGTAGCAGTCCCAGGTCGGGATGCCGCCAGCGGATTAGCGCCTCGATACCCGCAATGCGACCAGACGGGAGGTCGACGTAAGGCTGGTAATGCAGCACGAACTGCTCACGCTTGAGCGCCTGCCGCAACGCATTGCCGATCGCCAGCCGCTCAGCCGCGCGGGCATCCATCTCGGTCGAGAAGAATTGATAGTGATTGCGGCCTGCATCCTTGGCGTGATACATGGCCATGTCGGCGCCTCTCATTAACGTCTGCACGTCCTTGCCGTCGTTGGGATATATGCTGATGCCGATGCTGCAAGAAGTATTGAGTGTGTGGCCGCCGGTGCGGTAAGGGCGCGCTAGGGTATTAACTATCTTCTGAGCAATCTGCGCTGCATCCTGAGCTTGCTTAACCTGGCTCAGCGCCATCAGGAACTCGTCACCGCCTAAGCGTGCCAGGAAGTCGCTCCTGCGCCTGCACTTGCTCAATCGAGCAGCGACCTGCTTGAGCAGCTTGTCTCCGACTAGGTGCCCAAGTGAGTCATTGATGGTCTTGAATTGATCGAGGTCGATGAATAGCACCGCGAGGCAGTGCCCATCGCGATTGGCCTGGGCTATGGCCTGCGCTAGTAAATCCGCCAACAGCGTGCGATTCGGCAAGCCCGTCAGTGCATCGTAGTTGTAGTTCGCAAGCGACTGGATACGGGCCTCGGCTTGCTTGCGCTCGGTGATGTCGCGGTCGAGACCGACCACGCGCACCGCTCGTCCGGTTTCATCGCGTAGAATAGTTACCGTCGACTCTAGCCACCGCACGGTTACGCCATCTTCCCACAACACCCGATATTCCGTGTGATAACCCACGCCGTCCGCGAGCGCTCCCTCGAATTGGGCAATGGTCTGGGCTCGATCCTCCGGATGAATTAGACGCCGCCATGAGACGAGATCAGAATGGGCCCATCCTGCTGGCTTGCCAAACATCAGACCCATCTGCTTTGACTGTGTGACCCGGCCAGTCAGGAGGTCGCACTCCCAGCTCCCGATTCCGGCGTAGGTCATGGCGGCGTTCAGCCGCTCAACACTCTCGTGCAGCTGCGCCCACTCCTTGTGCGTTACTTCGGGGAAGGGTCGGCTTACAAAATCCAGCCACGGCTTGTTCAACCAGCCGTACAATGTGTCAATCCCGCTTAGCCACATCATCGCAGGTGAGGCGTCTACCGTCTGCCGGGACCGCTTTTGACTATTGCGCAGCGAGGCTTCAGCTTGTTTGTGATCGGAGATGTCGCGAACAAAGATCACGCAGGCTGATTGCCGTCGCAAGCTTAAAGGGGCGATAGCGAGTTCGGCGCAAAACTCGGAACCATCGGCACGGATGGCCGTCACTTCGATGTGTACGCCTCCCGAGGGCCCTTGATCGGCGGCTCGAACGTGTTCCACGGCGCGTTGATACGCCTTGTGCATCCCGGGCGGAACAACGGTCTCCGCCAATAGCTTGCCAACGATGCCGGCGCGAGTGTAACCGAACATCTTCTCCGCAGTAGGATTGAACTCCGTGACACGATTATCTTGGTCGACAATGATTATGCCATCCGACGACGATTGCATAACCGCGTACTCACAGCCCTGCATACCCGCTTGACTGTTCCTCATTCATCTTCTGTACGGTATTAGCTCAATCCGAACACTGAGACGGTCGTGCGTACTCATAGCGAAGAAGAGGCCATACTCCTTCGAAGGGGGAATGCACGAAAGGTGTTCATGGGAGAGCACGAACTCTTGCTAAGCATGATTCGCCATGTGCTCGAGCGAGCCGCCGGATTTCGGAAGACGGACAGCGGCGGGTAAAAAGACGTACGCCGTCGCACGTCTTACGTCGACACGGGCGTTGAATCGATCGCTCTTTCTCTCTACAAACGCATTATGATGGCGGCGAGCCAATGAAACTAGCCCGGGGACCTACGATCTTCAGCGAGCGAATCTAAAGGACTAACAAACTTGCGAAAGATGGGGGCAACTAGTAGGGGTGACCTTAGCCGTTCGCTGTAAAAGATTTGCTTAGATCAGGTACTTATATGTTCAATGCGAGTCCACCCATAGCCATTCCTGATAAATCAAATGCTTAGCCTCTTTTCTGTCCTCAACAAAGTCGTTGCCGAACTTTTCCTGCTTTTGTTTCGGTGATCCATTCCAGTCTTACCGAGTACATATCAGCGTCTTTCAGCCGCCCAACCGGTCGCCTTTAAGACCAAGCGGATGAATGTGAACATGGGCTGGAATAGATAATCGAACTGATCCGCGCGTCGACATCTCCTGGGTTGTCTCGGAGTGTCAACGGAAAGCATTGTCAATAGCTGTTGGCGCTTCCACTTCGGCGCCGAGCACTGCCCGAGGTTTAGGCACCGTTGGAGCTGTTGCTCGGTCTACAAGCGCATCTGCCTGGATGTGCTTGTTTCGGCTTGGTTCGAGGGTCTTTCGGCGCATCGGCGGCACCACGTCGGGCGACAGAGGCCATTTGATCTCCGGAATCTCGCCCGCAACCGTAAGCTGTAACATACCGCGGTCGCATCCGCATGGATCGTAGCCGTCTGGGCGCTGATCGCGGAAGCGATAGTGGCGGGCCACCTCGCTGAACACGCAGGCCCTTCTGCAGCTTTAACGTCTGGCTTCGAATCTGACCGCTGGCACCTTGCGTTTGCTCCCGGCGCCCCCATCTTATAAGCAGGCTGATCGGCGCTTGAAATATCTTCCAGTGGCCACGTGTTAGCCTTGAAAGCGAGTAACTGCATCGTTGGAGGTGCACCATGTTAGCCAGAACTCAGAGCGATCCCTCGAACTTGGTGAATCAGTGGCGTCGCGATATTGAACGCGTGTTTAATGGCGTTGAGGATGGCGCGACACGGGGTGAAGTCACAGCCGCAGCCTGGGCGCCTGCCGTCGACGTCAGGGAAGAAGACGGCGCGTATGTCGTACACGCAGACGTTCCGGGAGTAGACCCCAAGGATATCGAGCTTGATATGGAGAACGGTGTGCTGACCTTGCGCGGCGAGCGCAAGTCGGAAGTCAAGGAAGGGAGAGACAACTACCACCGCATCGAGCGCGTGTCGGGCACCTTCTATCGTCGGTTTACGCTTCCGGATACGGCCGATGCCGAAAGCATCTCGGCCAAGTACGCAAACGGCGTGTTGGAAGTACGCATTCCGAAGCAGGTGAAGGTGCTCCCGCGCCGCATTGAGGTGCAAGGCTAAACTGCGGGATCGGCTGTTCCAGGCCAGCTACGCAGTCCGGAAAGATGTTCAAACGTGCGCCGCGTTGATCGCGGCGTGTTTTTTTAATCACACGAAGAACGGCGGCATGTTGTCGCCAGCGTTGCGCATAAGCCGTTTCGCCGCGGGATGCTGCCAATTTCGCAAATTGCGACAACGTGCGGTGTAGAAACCATCCAAGCCAAATGCTTTCGCCGCGCCGGTGTTGGCCGACGCGATTCATCCCGTCGTTCCAGTCTCCGCTGCCCATGAAAGGCAAGCCATGTGCGCCCGCTCAAGCTGTGCTCGAGCGGGCGCACATGGCTCAGTTGGACAGAGTACCGGGCTACGAACTTGGTGGTCGGAGTTCGAATCCCTCCGGGCGCGCCATTTAATCTCTAGTGATCAAGCGGGCTTCCCGCAACCAGTGATGGCCTTGGACAGGCACATTCGGGCTAAGCGACAAATAGCAGTTGCTCAAGCCGCCGATTTGAATAGAGCCCCGCCAAAAGCGGGGCTCTATTTCCTTACCCCTCCTTCTTGCTTCTCGCGTGGCGCACATCAAGAAGACTTTTTGGACGCAGATCCCTTGGTAGCGCGCTGACTAGCGCGGCCGGCCGGTTTTTGGGCGCCGCGTGTGGTGGTATCTGCGGCCTTCCGAAAGGTATCCGCGGCGCTCTTCACGCTCTTTTCCATCTGCTTTACATACGCTTCCCAGGCAGAAGACATAATGCCCACGGCGTCGTTCATACTCTTGAGGTATTCCTGACCGTAGTTCTGTACCAGCTTCGCCTGAGCCGAAGCGTATTCGCGCGGATCCTTTACCTGGCTGATAAGCCGTAGCTGCTCACGAGCCGCCGCGACCGCCTGCTGGAATTGCTCGCGTTGTACATCCGCCAGCCGCTGCAGAATTTTAAACTGCGTTTCAGCCAGCCCCTGAATCGATTCAAGAGCGGAGCGATTCGCCTCCTGAGCCTCCTTTACGAACTCTGAGCCTTTATCTCGCATGGTCGATTACCTCTTATGAAGTGCCCATTACCCCGCAACCGTAGCTCGCCGAGTGCTATCCAGCCACTCGACTCGATCAGTTTACGCTTGAATAATCTGGATTGCGCCCCGAAGCAGCACCCGAAACCGGCCAGTCCAGTCGCCAGTCGTCAAGCGTTGCTCTCCGAGGAGCTTTGGCAGCGAAACAGTGCCGCAACGCGGCCATGCCGCCGTTCGCTGTCAAGCCTATTTTTCTTTGACGTAAGTGCCGGGGGCGTTCTCGATGGGCGGGTAATTCCGGCTACCCAGGCCCGGCGGCTTGACCTTCTTGCCAGAGCGGGCCGCTAGCCACGTTGTCCAGTCCATCCACCAGGAGCCCTCGTGTTCGACGGCAGCCTTGCGCCACTCGTCTGGCGTCGCGGCGGAAACGGCGTCGCCCTCCTCGTTGACCCAGTGCTTGCCCTTGCCCTTGGAAGGTGGGTTGATCATGCCGGCGATGTGACCGCTGGAGGCAAGCGCGAACCTCACTGTTCCGCTGGCGAGCTGACCGATCTTCCACGCCGACCGCCACGGGACGATGTGGTCCATCTCTGCGCCGACGGCGTAGATCTCGCCGTTGATTTTGCCAAGGTTTATCGGGCGGTCCTTGACCTTCACCCTGCCGGGCTTGACCAGATTGTTTTCGAGATAGGTGTTCCGGATGTAGAAGGTATGGGCGTCGCGGGCCATACGCGTGCCATCGGCGTTCCAGTAGAGCATGTCGAAGGCCGGTGGCTTTTGGCCCAGAAGGTAGTTGTTGATGACGTTGGCCCAGATGAGCTCGCTCGAGCGGAGCAGATTGAACATGTTCGCGGTCGTCCGATGGTCGAGATAGCCCCGCTCCATCATCTGCTGCTCCATCAATTCAAACTGAGGCTCATCCATAAAAACCTCGGTTTCCCCGACCTCGCTGAAGTCCTGAAGCGAGACCATGAAGGTGTTGGCGCCGAAGGCCTGCTTGTCCTTACCCGCGGCGAGCCAAGCCAATGTGACCGCGAGCAGCGTTCCGCCAATGCAGTAGCCTACCGGATTGGCCGTTTCGCTGCCTGTAATATCCTTTATCACATCGACCGCGGCGAGTGGTCCCAAGGTCATGTAGTCTTCAAACTTCGTGCGTTCCATTGCGGCGTCAGGGTTCTTCCACGAGATCATGAAGACCGTGAACCCCTGTTCCACCAGATACTTGACCATGCTGTTCTTGGGTTGCAGGTCGAGGATGTAGTACTTGTTGATCCAGGGCGGAATGAACAGCATCGGGGTTTCATGGACCTGCCTGGTCTGCGGTTCGTATTGGATGAGTTCGATCAGCTTGTTGCGGTAGACGACCTTGCCGGGGGTCGTGGCGAGGTTTTCGCCCGGCTTGAAGGCGTTCGCGTCGGTCATGCTCACGCGCCCTTCCTTCAGATCAGTGACAAGATTGCGGACGCCTGCCGCGAGGCTTGCCCCGCCTGTTTCCATGATCCGCTTGAGTGCGGCGGGGTTGGTGACGAGAAAATTGACTGGCGCCATCGCTTCCACGAATTGCTTGAGGTGGAACTTGAGGCGCCGCTCCTCGGCATTATCTTCGACAGATGTCTTCTGAGCCTCTTGGACGAGATAGTCCGAGGCGATCAGGTACATCTGTTTCAGCCCCTGATAGTAAGGGTTGGCGTCCCATTCCGGTCCGACGAAGCGCTTGTCGACTTTGCTATCTTGCTGCGGCCGCGGGAAGCCCCAGAAGCGGGTCGCGGCATCCGCCCACATGTCCATCGTCGCCTCGAGGAGGCGATAGTGGTACTGCGTGGCTACCTGCATTGCCCGCTCCGGGTCGGACATCTCGCGCACCCAAAGGGTCTGGAGGGCGCGCGTGATCTCCGTCCAGTTAATCGGTATCACGTCCTTTAAGGGGTTAGCGTCCCGAAGCGTCTGCATCACTGACATCACCGGATCGTCGGTCGGTGTGGGCGCACCCATATTGTTCTTAAGCCAATCCAGCCAAATCTCAAGCGGCTGGAAGGGCGAAGCCGCGGTCGGGCCTGTATTGTTATCTGCCGTTTCCTCAGAACTCACTCAGATCACTCCTAATCATTAACAAACAGTCGTGCGGGGTGCCTCGCATTAATCGTCCGCTCTGGCGTGGTGCGGTGCGCTGCTACGCACACGCAAAGGCGACGCAGTGGAACGGCTCAACAGGATGCAGGCGCATATCGTGCCGGTCACACCCCGATCAGGTCGCGAGCGGAAGAATCCAGTGGGGATCGTCACCGTGGAAGCACCAGTAGATATCAACCGGCTAACGTTACTGCAAGCCGCTGACTCTGCCAAGCCCGCTTGCCTTTGCGATAGGAAGGTCACATCTCCCGAGGTTCTGCCAGCTTTAGCTCAAGTGTCGGATCTGCGTATCGCATCCTTGATGGCGGAAACCAAGGAGGCGGGCACACTGAGCGATCTGATGCCGGTTGCCAGCAGATCGGGTATTACATCGGCTCGTCCCGCAAGCTCTCCACACAGTGACACGGGCGTGTCCGCGGATTCCCTGATTACCAGCGCTATCAGCCGTAGAATGGCCGGATGGTCGTCTAAGAAGTACTCGGTCACCATGGGGTTCTCTCGTCCCGCGGCCATCGTGTACTGGGTAAGATCATTGGAGCCGATGCTGAAAAAGTCGACATGCTTTCGCAGCGACGGGATCGACAGCGCTGCGGCTGGAGTCTCCACCATCGCGCCGATACGTGGCCGGGCGCGGATGCCCATTTCCTGGGCCAGTCCACTCAGTCGCTGCACGACTTGCACGACATCGCTCTCGGTAGTCACCATTGGAATCAGAACACCAATCGGGATTTGCTGGGACACGTCCAGCATTGCCCGTAACTGCGCATCCAGTAGATCGGGATAATCAAGCAACAGGCGCACCCCGCGCCGGCCCAGAAACGGGTCCGGCTCGGACGGCAGATGGAGGTAGATCGGGTTCTTGTCAGCGCCGATGTCGAGCAGCCGAACGTCGATATGTCTTCCGCGAGCGGGTTGAAGGCTGTCAAAGAGGAACTCCGCGAAGTCTCTGTCTGACGGAAAGTGCTTGGTCGACAGAAAGAACGGCTCGGTTCGAAACAGCCCGATCCCATCGGCGCCCTGGTTCATCGCGAGCGCCACATCTTCGCGACTGCGTACGTTGGCCATCACGGACACTTCGATCCCGGCCCTGGTCACCGTAGGTTCAAAGGGATTGCGTTGCGTTGCCGTTTCCTTGCGCTTGCGCGCCTTGGCGACAGCGTCTTCGTGTGTTTTTAAGGCTTGAGCATCCGGATTGATGATCGCCGTTCCGCAGGTTCCATCTACCAGCGCGACATCGCCGGCGTGAACGATTTCCAGTAATTTAGGGATACCGCCCACGCAGGGAATGCCAAGTTCGCGGGCAAGCAGCGCCCCATGCGCGGCGGGGCCGGCGAATTCCGCGAGCACGGCGACGGTGGAGCGACGCGAGAGAAACACCGTGTCGGAAGGGAGCAAGCGGCGTGCGATGAGCACCGTATTCGCGGGCAGGTTTTCGAGGCTATGCGCGTGAATCCCGGCCAGCGACTGCAAGAGCCTGCGCGATAGGTCATCGATGTCATCGCCGCGCTCTCGATGGACTTGATTGTTCATGTCCCTGAATCGGCGCGCCAGGCGCCGAAACACGGTCTTGACCGCCTCCTCGGCATGGATGCGCTCGGCCGCCAAAGTTCTTTTCAGTTCCTCGACGACGGAGGGAGAGCACAGCATTGCCTCTTGCGCGCGAAAGATGTCCGCGGATTCCTTGCTCAACCTGGCTTCGATGTGCTCCGCATCGATCGCCAGGCTCTGCCGTACGTCATCGACTGCTTTCTCGATTCGATCCTGCTCTTCATGGACCTGGATATCGTCTACTACATGCAGTTCGGTGCCGCGCTGAAGTATGTCCCTGTAGACAAATGCCGTCCCGCTGGCCAGACCCGGAGAGACACCCTTTCCGGCCAGTACCAGCATCTTGTTGTCGCGTGGCTCAGGGTTCAAGAATAGTGGCAGCGAGTTGGGGCTGGTGGCGCTTGCACCGGGCACTTAGCGAAGAAATTCAGCCAAGGTGTCGCCTGTGAATAATGCTTCGACTGCACGTGCGGGTCGGCAGTTCGTCTAGGATAGGGCTATCGCCGTTCAAGGCAGGTGCGTCGCTGGGAATGATGACTAAGAAGATAAAGCACACGCACTTTATGGCGGATGGTTCGGCGTCTGCCCGCGCCAGCGGCAGGAACGATTAGTTTACCCGCTGCCAATGACTGCTGTCGCTATTATGGCGACTCACAGCCTCCTCGTAATGTTGACGCGCCTCCTCCTCAGACAAATACAGGTTGATGAGATCATTTTCACCGATGCCTCGACAAATGGACGAGTAATACCCTTCCGTTTGACCTAATTCAAAGCTGCGGGTCAGATCGCTCAATCCCCTGGAAAGGATGGCGCGGAACGATGTGGACTCGATCACGTGCGGGACAGGCTTCTTCACAAGCCAGCAGCCTTGGCCGTCAAGAAGAGCGTACAGGGGACGACGTGACTGGCTGCGCGCGTCGTAGAACCGCTTGTAGGTCTTCATCTTGAGTCTCCGCCCCTGATCCCCGAGGCGTGGGTTGTGAGCAATCTCAGCTGTTCATGTTTGGATATTTAAGTCGCCGTATGGACTATACTCCTCGGCCGGGTCGTGGACTATGGCAAGCCGTTGATCGCGGATCGTCTCGCGCGACCGCAGACGGCGCGCGATACCCAATCCGGCTCTCACGCCGGTAGTTATCTGCTATGCAGCGTGCTGACGACTACGCCAAGCGCGTGGTGCACACCATTCAAAAAAGACGAGCCTGAGGCGAGGTATATCCATGCGTAAGGCTCAGGCATATCTGTCCTGTGTTCGATGAGGCGGAAAACGCCCGTACGCGGGAATTCGTGCTGCGCTGAGCATAGTGGCAGCCTTATCGGGTGCGCCAGCAATATGCCTTCAGCCCGCTTCCAGAAGCCGTCGAATCGAGGATTTTCACGTTGTTATTGAGAGGACGACGGCGCTGGAACTGAAAGATTAACAAAGACATAAGCCGAGGCTGCGCACGCATCGCTAACACCGTCTGCTTGCGTAGAGCAGTGCCTTCCTGAAGCATAACGCGTGAAGAGCACTCTGGGCGCGTGTTCGGCTCTCAAAGTTATACCGCCAACACTTTGCAGGAGCGAGTATGATGATGCTTGGAACAACTACCGTTATCCCTTTTTAATGTTAAGAGAAGCTGCCGAACCACCAGGAGCAGGATATAACTCAATTCCCGCCCCGCAGACTGCCGCCCCCGGTCGTATCAAAGCTCAGTCAGACGCGTTGAGAGTCGAACTTGAACAGTCCACCCGCTATCATCAACGGCGCGGCTGGTTTTATGGTCGTCTGCACAATGTAACAATAGTGGCCGTAGTCATTGCCGGTTGGATAGCATTCGGCGTCACCGAAGGGAACGCAATAGCAGTATCCGGATTTGGTGTCGTTGTATTAGGCGCGCTTAGTCTCGTGCTGCACTTCTCACATCGTGTGGAGAAGCATGAGAAGCTGTCAATGCGATATGACAGGCTGGCCTCTGAAATACGCGCGGAGGACCACACGCTGGAGCGTTTACAGCACTGGTCTCGACAAAAGCGCGAAATAGCTGCCAGCGAGCCTCCGATCTATTGGGCGTTGAAGGCTGCCTGCTGTAACGAGGTTCTACAGGCGCGTGGCGGGAAAAGAAACTTGTACCACATCCGTTTGCTGCCTCGGCTGCTCGTAAACTTTGTCAAGTTCGATCGTGACAATTTTTCCAGAAGGGCCTCCAGGGAATAACAGCTCGCTGGCGCCTGCAACCGGATGTAGGTGCCGGGCTTTGCTCTTTGCTGCCCCGGTTTCGTGGACCGTTAGGGCCTGGGGTACAAGCGTCATACTGAGGCCAGTTTAGTGCTCAAAGTGCATGCGGTCGAGCAACTCGCACGCCAGCGTCGCAAAGGATCTTTCGCACATGGCATTGTCGTAGGCGTCACCGACCGAGCCCATCGACGGCCGTACATTTGCCGGGTCGGAGAGATAGCGTCTCAGCGCAAGGGTTTGCAGATCGATGGTCTAGCAAGAATGGTCGCTGAAGCCACTGTAACGCAAGTGTCCGGGTGAATAAGGCGCAGTTGCACGCATTACGCTTTTGGCAAACCAGTTTTGCGCTTCGCAAGTGAGGCCCAAACCGGTAAGCTGGCCCGAGTGAATCGGCGCAACAAGGTATTGCGTTATGAATGCAGAAGAGCGTGATCAGCGGCGCGAAGGCGCCAGGCCCAGGCTTATAGTGGATCGGTGAGTGGAAGGAAAATCTCGAGGATAAGCGCGGTGTATTCACTTTGGTCGTGAACATCGAACCCGACTCGGACGAGATCCAGCTGGCGGAAAGCGAATTGCGGGCTTATTCCGCCGAAAAAATACCGAAGGCACGGATGCAAAACTGGAGAGCGCGCTGAACAAGCGCTATTGGCTGGCGCGCCAGCGGTAGGCTGTAACGACTATTCAAGCCTCATAAAAACAATTCGGCCCCGCCAGCGGAATTGAACGGGGCCGAAACGGAATCGCGAACTTCGCGCTCCGCGTATTATATCTGCTGAAACTTACATCCGCTGGGCGGCGGCGGCGGCGAATTCTTCCTCGCTGATCAGGCCGTCGGCGTCGCTGTCTACACGATCGTAAGCATCGGACAGAACGGGTACTTCCGCGGCTTCGCCTACGCTGATCACGCCATCGCCGTCGGTGTCGATATCATCGAAATTCACGCCCTGCAGAAGATTCGTCGTGGCGGACGTGTACTCCACGCCGCTTACATTCTTGTCGCCGTCCGCGTCTACCGTGCCAAACGCTTCCCGCAATGACACCGGCATGGCCGCCGCTTCGCGCTCGCTGATCACGCCGTCGCCGTTGATATCGACTTCGCTAAACTCCAGGCGCGCAATATTGGAGGTGGCGGCCGCGTATTCATTGCCGTCGATGCCGCCGCTGCGATTGGTGTCAATGCGGTTGAAGCTGGCTGACAATTGCGCGTTTTCTTCCGCTTCCTGCTTGCTGATAACGCCGTCCCCGTCCGTATCGAAGCGGCTCTGGGCGCCGGCGAAAGGAATATCCATGGTTTGCAATTGCGCGCAGCCGGATACGAATACCAGTGCCGCCATGATGGGT
>JBOIDC010000055.1:0-26442 GCA_050740315.1 Gammaproteobacteria bacterium
TTCCAACGCCTTCAAGTTCACCGAGCATGGCGGCGTGCGGTTTAATGTTTCGGCAGTCGCGGGCGGCTGGAACTCCGACAATTCAGTGCTTCAGGCAGCGGCGACGGTGGTCGCCTTCGAGGTGTCGGACACGGGCATCGGCATCCCGCTGGACAAGCAGAAACTCATATTCGAGGCATTCCAGCAAGCGGACGCCGGCACCAGCCGCAAGTACGGCGGCACCGGCCTGGGCCTTGCGATCAGTCGCGAACTGGCCTTCCTGCTGGGCGGCGAGATCCAGCTGCGCAGCGCGCCGGGCGTGGGCAGCACGTTTACGCTCTATCTGCCGCTGCGTTACGTCGGCTCCTCGGAGCCGATACCCGCAGAAGACGCCGAGGTGTCCGCGATCACTACCGGCTTGCCGGTGGCACAGTCCTCTGCCGACCGTCCGACGCTGCAGATACCGGACGATCGCGAGTCGCTCAGCGCGGATGACCCCATCCTGCTCATCGTGGAAGACGACCCGCACTACGCGCGGCTGCTGGTTGATCTTGCTCGCGAAAATGGCTTCAAGGTGCTGGTCGCGATGCGCGGCTCGGAGGCCCTCGCGCTGGCCCGTGAACACCGCCCGACCGCGGTGTCGCTGGATGTATTCCTGCCCGATATGCTCGGCTGGACGGTGTTGAGCCAGCTCAAGCAGGACTCCGCCACCCGTCACATTCCCGTGCAGATGGTAACGCTGGACGAGGACCGGCAGCATGGGCTCGCCCGCGGTGCATTCTCGTTCCTCACCAAACCCACGACCAGCGAAGGGCTGCAAGCGGCGCTCACGCGGATCAAGGCGTTCGCGACGCCACACCGCAAACGCCTGCTGGTCGTCGAGGACAATGCGGCCGAGCGCCTGAGTGTTACCGAACTGTTAGGTCATGACGACATCGACATCGTCACGGCGGACTCCGGCGCCGCGGCGCTGGCGGCGCTTGAGGAGCAGCCGTACGACTGCGTGGTGCTGGACCTGCGCCTGCCGGACATGTCGGGATTCGAAGTGCTGGAGCGCATCCGCGACCTCGAGGCGCTGTCGGAGCTGCCTGTGGTCGTATTCACGGGCAAGGAACTCAGCGCGGAGGAGGATGCGCAGCTGCGGACGCTGGCCCGCAGTGTGGTGGTCAAGGGGGTCGAGTCGCCGGAACGGCTGCTGGATGAAACCGCGCTGTTCCTGCACCGCATCATCACCGACCTGCCCGCCGCCAAGCAGCAGATGCTGGAGCGGCTGCACGGCTCGGATGATGACCTGCAAGGCAAGGCCGTGCTCGTGGTGGACGACGACGTCCGCAACATCTTCGCCTTGAGCAGCGTACTGGAGCGCCGCCGAATGACGGTCCTGACGGCGCACACCGGCCGCGAGGCGATCGACATTCTGGAGTCGGCCGAGGACATTGCCATCGTTCTGATGGACATCATGATGCCTGAAATGGACGGCTATCAGACCATGCAGGTCATCCGCAAGAACCCATCATTTCGCCGCCTGCCCATTATCGCGCTCACCGCCAAGGCCATGAAGGGCGATCGCGAAAAGTGCCTGGCGGCCGGCGCCTCCGATTATCTCGCCAAGCCGGTAAATACCGAGCAATTGTTGTCCGCACTGCGCATGTGGCTGCACCGCTAGGCACGCGCGTGAACGACGGCGACCGGGTCAATATTCTTCTGGTCGACGATCAGCCCAGCAAGCTGCTTGCCTACGAGGCCATCCTGGGCGAGCTTGGCCACAACCTGATCAAGGTGAGCTCTGGTGCGGAAGCCCTGGGGCAGCTCTTGAAGACCGAGTTCGCCCTGGTGCTGGTCGACGTGTGCATGCCGATTATAGACGGCTTCGAACTGGCCAGCCTTATTCGCCAGCATCCGCGCTGTCAGAAGACGGCCATTATTTTCGTCTCCGCGATCGCCTCGTCAGACCTCGATCGAATCAAGGGATATGAATACGGCGCGGTGGACTATGTCTCGGTGCCGATCGAGCCGGACCTGTTACGGGCTCGCGTCACAGTCTTCGCCGACCTTTATCGAAAAACCCGGGCGCTGCAGCGATTGAATCAGGAACTCGAACTGCGCGTGGCCGAACGCACCGCTGATCTGGAAGCGGATCTCGCGGAGCGCATGCGACTGGAAAAGGCGCTGCGGGAAAGCGCTGAACGGCTGACAATCATCCACGAACGCGCCCCCATTGGCATCTACGAAGCGACGTTGAAGGGCCGTCTGCTGCGGGTCAACGACGAATTCTGTCGAATCACGGGTTACAGCCGGGAAGAACTGCTGCAACGGCGAACGCACGACATCACGCATCCCGATGATATCGATGCCGACACGAAGCACTACCGGCGCGCGCAGACCGGCGCCGCGCCGCACTACCGTCTGGAGAAACGCTTCCTGCACAAAGACGGGCGGATCGTCTGGATCGAACTGCATGGCTCGGTGATCCGTGATGCGCACGGCAAACCCTCCTTCGGCATAGGCGTCGTCCAGGACATCACGGAGCGCAAGCGCGCCGGGGAGTCCGTGCGGCGCAGCGAAGAGCGTTACCGCGCACTGGTGACGGCAACCGCGGCCATCGTGTGGCGCGCCGACGCAAGCGGCGCCATCGTCGAAGACATGCCTTCCTGGGAGGCCTTCACCGGGCAGGCGCCGGATGAGTACAAAGGCTCGGGGTGGCTCAACGCCGTGCATCCTGACGATCGCGCCCTTGCGGCCGAACACTGGACCCGCACAGTGCACAGCGAGGGACCGGCCGAATACGAGTTGCGCGTGAGACGCCACGACAGCCGGTATAGCCATATGCTGATGCGGGTCGTGCCCGTTTTCAACGCTGGCGGTGAGTTGCGCGAATGGGTAGGCACCTGCGCGGACATCAGCGAGAGCAAACGCGCCGAGCAGAACCTTCTTTATCTGGCCAACTACGACACCCTGACCGAACTGCCCAACCGCGTGCTGTTCATGGACCGCCTGACGCATGCACTGGCGGTGGCGTCTCGACACAAACGAAAGGTCGCGGTCCTGTTTTTGGACCTGGATGGCTTCAAGCACATCAATGATACGCTGGGGCACGAGGCGGGTGATCGGCTGCTCAAGACCGTCGCGGGACGGCTCGTCGCCTGCATGCGCAGCAGCGACACCGTCGCGCGCTTCGGCGGCGACGAGTTTGTGTTGATACTCGCCGATGTGGCGCGCGCCGCTGACGCCAGTCGAGTGGCCCAGCACATTCTGGAGACCTTATCCAAGCCCCTGGAACTGGATGGGAACGAGCTTTTTGTCACCACCAGTATTGGCGTCAGTTTCTACCCAAGAGATGCACAGGAGCCCCAGGGCCTTCTCAAAAACGCCGACACCGCCATGTATCTGGCCAAAAAAGGCGGCAACAGTTATCAGCATTATTCATCGGACCTGGGCGTTAAGGCCTCCCATCGCATGACGTTGGAACGGGAGCTGCGCCGCGCGTTGGGGCGCGACGAATTTGTATTGCACTACCAGCCTCAGATCGAGCTTGCCAGTGGTCAAGTCGATACCGTGGAGGCCCTGTTGCGCTGGCGTCGCCCGGATTCCGGCCAGCTCATGCCACCGATGGAATTTATTCCGCTGGCCGAAGAGCGCGGCCTGATCGTGCCCATTGGCGAGTGGGTGATACGCGCGGCCTGCGCGCAGCTCCAGGCGTGGCGCAGCGCAGGCCTCGCGCCGGTGCGACTGGCTTTGAATATCTCGGCCAGACAGTTCCGCCAGAAAAACATCCAGAAGGTGTTCGATCGCGCCCTTAAAACGTCGGATCTCGATCATTCCTGCATGGAGGTCGAGCTGACCGAAAGCCTGCTACAGACCGAGCCGGCGGAGCGCATTCTGCCGGCGTTGAGGGCGGCCGGGATCACGATCGCCATCGACGACTTTGGCACGGGCTTTTCGTCCCTGAGTTATCTAAAGCGCTTTCCGGTGCATAAACTCAAGATCGACCGTTCGTTTACGCATAGCCTGCCCCAACACACGGATAACGCCGCGATCTGCCGGGCGATCGTGGCCATGGCACACAGCCTGAATCTTAAGGTAACCGCCGAAGGCGTGGAGACTGAGGAGCAACTGGCGTTTTTGCGCACGCTTGATTGTGACGCGGTGCAGGGCTATCTGCTGAGCAGGCCGCTGCCGGCCGAGGAGTTTTCCAGGCAGTTGGCCCGGCCAGTCAATCAGGCGCCTCAGTCTCTAGGCCAGGACGCAAGCATGTAATGACCGGTTCCGGGTCGCTGAATCCAGGCATCATTTCCCGGTCACGGTTTAGAATCGCTACCATGCGCGCTGTTGATCGGTAGCACCGCAGCAAACTGTCCTTCATAATACCGGTTCGCCTGCCAGGTATTTATCAATACGACGCGAGTTGATTTGAATAATCGAACTTCGCCGGCAACCGGCCTGTTCCGCAAAAAACCGATCGACCCCGAAGCGCAGCGCGATACCGGCCTCAGGCGCGCGCTGGGCGCCTGGGATCTCACCCTGCTCGGCATCGGCGCGATCATCGGCGCCGGCGTGTTTGTCTTGAGCGGCATCGCGGCGGCCACGCAAGCCGGACCCGCGGTCGCCTTGTCGTTTATCGTCGCCGGCGTCGCCTGCGCGTTCACGGCGCTGGCTTACGCGGAACTCGCTGCGGCGGTCGGCGGCGCCGGCAGCGCGTACGGCTACGCCTACGCCGGCTTTGGCGAATTGGTCGCCTGGCTGATCGGCTGGGATCTGGTCCTGGAATATTCGCTCGCGGTCTCGGTGGTCGCGATCGGCTGGTCGGGCTACGTGAACAACGCGCTCGCCGCCGTGGGTCTGGATCTGCCGAAGACCTTGCTGCGCGGCCCCTATGAGGGCGGCATCGTGGATTTGCCGGCAATGCTCATTATTCTGATGCTGGCCGGGCTGTTGATGCTGGGCGTGCGGGAGAGCGCGCGCTTCAACGCCGCGATCGTGGCAATCAAGCTGATCGCCATCGGGGTTTTCATCGGCGTGGCGCTGTTTCACGTCGATCCCGCGAACTGGGCGCCGTTTATGCCGTTCGGCTGGGCGGGTGTGATGGGCGGCGCGGCGCTGGTGTTCTTCGCTTACATCGGCTTCGATGCGGTCTCCACGGCGGCGGCGGAAACCCGCAATCCACAACGCGATCTGCCTATCGGCATCATCTCGTCGCTGACGTTTTGCACCATCATCTATATCGTCGTCGGCCTCCTGCTGACCGGCATCGCGCCTTATGCCAGCCTGAACGTGGCGTCGCCCGTCGCCGCGGCGCTGCTGCACGTGGACGCGCGCTGGGCGGCGGCGTTCGTCTCCGCCGGCGCGATCGCGGGCCTGACCACGGTGATGCTGGTGATGTTTTACGGGCAGACGCGCATCCTGTTCGCCATGTCCCGCGACCGGCTGCTGCCCGACCTGTTCGCGCAGCTGAACACCAAGACGCGCACACCGGTCAAGGCGATCGCGATGTGCGGCGTCAGCATCTCGGCGATCGCGGGCTTCGCGCCGATCTCGGCGGTAGCCGAGCTGGTCAACATCGGCACCCTGGCCGCCTTCGTCCTGGTATCCGCCGGCGTGATCGCTCTTCGCCGTCAGCAGCCGCAACTGAAGCGCCCGTTCCGCACGCCTTTCAGCCCCGTCATCCCCGCGCTGGGTATCGCGTCGTGCCTTTATCTTATCTCCAATCTGCAGCGCATCACATGGTTGGGCTTCGCCGTCTGGACGGCGCTGGGCCTCATCGTTTACTTCGCATTCGCACGGCGGCACAGCGCGCTGGCGCCCCTGGACTGATCCGGATTTCCTTTTGTCCTTCGGGCTCAACATCTCACGCCATACGGTGATCGCAGCCGTATCGCACAGTGCAAAGACTGTCGCGTGACCTGGACTGACGTCAAAACCCGCGTACACCGCGCGGTCATCGGCCCGCCGCGCGACCCGCTCGCGCCGGAGACGCGCCAGCACATCACGCTGATCGCCTTCCTCGCCTGGGTGGGTCTGGGCGCCGATGGTCTCTCCTCTTCCACGTACGGTCCCGAACACGCCTTCAGGGCGCTCGGAGAACACACCGGCCTGGCGCTGCTGCTCGCGCTTGCCACGATCGCGACGGTCTTCATCATCGCGCTCTCTTATCGGCAAGTCATCGAGCTGTTTCCGACCGGCGGCGGCGCCTACAGGGTGGCCTCGCGGCTGCTCAGCCGCCGCATAGGGCTGGTAGCCGGCGCCGCCCTGATCGTGGACTACGTCCTGACAATCGCTATCTCGCTGGCGGCGGGCGCCGACGCAATGTTCAGTTCCCTGCCAGAAGGCTGGCACTTCCTGAAGCCCGGGGCGGCGATCTTGCTGCTCACCGTGCTGATGATACTCAACCTGCGCGGGGTGAAGGAATCCATCTACGTGCTGCTGCCGATCTTTCTCGGCTTTGTCGTCACGCACCTGGGCCTGATCATCTATGGCATCGGCGCGCAGGCGCACCGCTTCGACGATGTGGTGGTCTCAAGCTTGAATGGCATAACGGAGCTTGCCGACGATGTCGGCATCCTGTTTGTCATCGCGCTGTTCATCCGCGCCTACGGCATCGGCGGCGGCACCTACACCGGGATCGAGGCCGTTTCGAATGCCATTCACCTGCTTAAAGAACCGCGGGTTCGCACCGGTAAGCTCACCATGCTGTACGTGGCGTTATCACTGGCCGCGACTGCGGGCGGCACGATCCTGCTGTATCTGTTGTGGAACGCGCAGCCGGCCCCCGGTCAGACACTCAACGCGGTCACGTTCGAGAAGATCCTGGGTGGCTGGTATTGGGGTAACTGGCACGTGGGCGAGACAGCGCTCATCGTCACCCTGTTGTTGGAGACGGGGCTGCTGTTTGTGGCGGCCAATGCCGGGTTTATCGGCGGCCCCGCGACATTGGCCAACATGGCAGTCGATCATTGGGTACCGCACCGTTGCAGCCAGCTCTCGGATCGTCTGGTCACCAAAAACGGGGTGCTGCTGATGGGGGGAGCGGCGCTGGGCGTGCTGCTAGGCAGCCGGGGTGAGGTTGGATTCCTGGTGGTCGTATACAGCATCAGCGTGTTTTTGACTTTCTCTCTCACCTTGCTGGGCCTAACTCGTTACTGGTGGCGCCGTCGCCGAACCCAGACCGGCTGGCGGCGGCGACTGTTGCTGACCTTATCTGGACTGAGCATAACCGTGAGCATCTTCCTGGTGCTGGTTATCGGGAAGTTCTCCGATGGCGGCTGGCTGGCGGTATTGATGATCGGTGCGCTGGTCGCGTTCTGCTACGCCATATCCCAACACTATCGAAATGTGCGGCGGACGCTGGCATCGCTGGACGAGATCCTCGGCCAGCTTCCCGCCCCCGTGCGGGGAAAAGGAAAAGAACCCAAGCTTCAAGAGGGCGAGCCTGCCGCAGCGTTCTTCGTCTCTGATTACCGGGGGGTCGGTATTCACACCTTGCTCAACGCGCAGCGGCTGTTTCCGGACCGCTTCAAAAATTTCGTATTCTTAAGCACCGGCGTGGTCGACACCGCAGCCATAAAGGAGGATCAGCAAATACTGGATTTGCAAAAAGACGTCGACAGTCACCTGGACAATTACGTCCGCTTTTGCCGCGCACACGGCATGGCGGCGACCAGTTACTCCGCATTCGGCATCGATCCTGTCGCAGCCGGCACACAGTTGGCCGCACAGGTTCTCGATCAGTTTCCCAACAGCGTGTTTTTTGCCGGTACCCTGATTTTCCGTCAGGAAAACCTGTTCACCCGCCTGCTCCACAACCATACCGCGTACGCCCTGCAACAACGCCTGCATCTCATGGGCGTGCCGCTGATCATCATGCCCATGCGCCTGGAGCCGTCCACGGCCGCGGCCTGAAAAACTCACGGAAATCACGCCTGAGGGTATTATCATCAGCCGCATCGCCCGTGCGGCCGCAGTCTGTGCGAGCGACGATTGCCTATGAGCACAGCATCGTTACCGGACGAAGGCCCTGTTACCGTCATCGTCACCCGGCGGGTGCGGCCGACATGACCCAAGCTGACGGAGTCAATGATTACAGGCGGCGCATAACCGCTCCAGGCGGCGCGCCGCGGCCCATGCTGCGGTTTCGCGATGGGATCGGGCTTGTCGTCGGCATCGTCGTCGGCGCCGGTATCTTCAGCGCGCCTTCCATAGTCGCGGGCAATGCCGCGGACCCGCTGATCATGCTGTCCGCCTGGGTGCTGGGCGGGCTGATCTCGCTGGCGGGCGCGATGTGCTACGCGGAGCTCGCGACCATGCATCCGCACCCCGGCGGCGATTATCACTATCTCAGGCTTGCATTCGGCAAAACGGTTTCTTTCCTGTTCGCCTGGGCGCGGCTGACGATCATTCCGACCGGTTCCATCGCGCTGCTGGCGTTCGTTTTCGGCGATTACGCTTCGCAGCTGCTTACCCTGGGCGCACGCTCTTCCGCGCTGTACGCGGCATTGATGGTCGTGCTGCTGACCGCGCTGAACCTGATCGGCCTGCGGCAGGGAAAATGGACACAGAACCTGCTGACCCTGATCGAGGTGACGGGTGTCGGTCTGGTCATCATCGTCGGATTGCTGCTGGTGTCCGCCTCGCCTGCCGCCGACGCCAGGCCGGCCGTATCGCAAGCCACCAACTGGGGTCTGATGCTGGTGTTCGTGATGCTCACATACGGCGGCTGGAACGAGGCTGCCTACATTTCCGCGGAACTGCGCGACCCACGCCGTAACATCGCGCGCGTGCTGTTATGGAGCATCGCCATCGTCACCGCGCTCTACGTGCTCATCAATCTTGGCTATCTGAATGCGCTGGGCCTGGCCGGCATGAGCGATTCGCAGGCGCTTGCCGCCGACGTGATGCGGCTTGGCCTGGGTCCATGGGGCGCGCAGCTCGTCAGCCTGTTCATCGCGATCGCCGCGCTGACTTCGGCCAATGCGACCATACTGATGGGCGCGCGCGCGACCTATGCGTTCGGCCGCGACGTTGCGCTCTTCTCCGCGCTGGGGCGCTGGCGAGGGAGCGCGCCGGCAGGCGCCTTGCTGGTGCAGGCCGGCATCACGCTCGCGCTGGTGCTGCTGGGAACCGTGACGCGCGGCGGGTTCGAGACCATGGTCGAGTTTACCGCGCCCGTGTTCTGGCTGTTTTTCCTGCTGGCCGGCGTGTCGCTGTTCGTGCTGCGCGTGCGCGAACCCGATGCGCCGCGCCCGTTCCGGGTCCCGCTATACCCGCTGACGCCCGTCGTATTCTGCTGTGTCTGCGCCTACCTGCTGTATGCCAGCATCGTGCATACCGGCATCGGCGCGCTGTTCGGGATTGCGGTGCTGATCTGCGGTGTGCCGGCGTGGTGGCTTACCCGTGCGCGCGCCCGAACCGCCGTCCGACGCAGGTCGCCAGACGCCCGCCACTGAGGAAAGCGCCATGTCGAATAAGCTCTTACCCGCGCTTGCTTTGGTCGTCAGCTCCAGCGTGCAGGCCGAAAAGCAGGCCGCGCCCGATGTCGCCCACGTGCCGACCCCGCAGCCGGTGGTCGACAGGATGCTCGAACTGGCCAGGGTTGCGCCCGACGACCTGGTTTACGATCTCGGCTCCGGCGACGGGCGCATCGTCATCACCGCGGCCAGAGACTATGGCGCGCGCGGGGTCGGCATCGATATCGATCCGCAGCGCATCCGCGAGGCGCGGCAAAACGCGCGCGAGGCCGGTGTCGCCGATCGCGTGCGATTCCGGCAGGCCGATCTCTTCGAGGCCGATTTGCGCCCGGCGACAGTCGTGACGCTTTATCTGCTGCCCAGCCTGAACGAGCGCCTGATGCCGAAATTGCTGGACGAACTGCAACCCGGCACCCCGATCGTGTCACATGATTTCGCGATGGGCGACTGGAGGCCGCAGCACGCGGAAAACATGGACGGCCACATGATTTACATGTGGACGGTCCCCGCGCAGGAGTAATGCGCCTGGACTGAACGCCGGCGGCAGGTTCCGGGCCGGCGGCGACGGTTGTGCGCGGCCTACGCGGCGGGGTACGCGCTGGCCGTTTGGGCATGAACATCTACAGGTCGAAGCTTGCGGCAACCGGCGCTCCGCTTAATCTCGACGCGAACGACAGCGCATGTTATCGTATGCTTGTAATACAAACACACGGAGATTTTGATGGCAATTTCGGTCAGACTCAGCCCCGACCTGGAGGCGAAGGTAGGGCAGGAGGCACGGCGCCTGGGCATCACCAAATCTGAGTTTGTGAAAGACGCCCTGGAAACAGTACTCGGGATCAAAGACCCGGCTGCGCTTTTACAATCCGTCCGGAGCCTCACCCCTATGGGCGACCCCAACGCTTCGCAAAACGTCTCGGCCAAAGTGAAAAAGAAACTGCGTGCGCAACGTCCTGCTTGACGCAGGGCCGATCATCGCGCTCTTCGCGGTAGACGATAAACATCACCAGCGTTACGACGCGCTGGTCAGCAAGCTGTCTAGCGAGGGGCTGCGGCTATTGACCACGTGGCCGTGCGTGGTCGAAGCTTCATATCTTCTAGGCTTTCCGCAGCGATTCGAAATGCTGCGCTGGGTAGAGTTGGGCGGCGCCGTCGTTTACCCTTTCGAACCTCATCACCTGGGCGATATAGTGGGTTGGATGCGGCGCTATACAACTTCCGGCAAGCGTGAGATGGACTTGGCGGACGCCTCGCTCTACTGGCTCTCCGTCGAAACGGGCGTCACAGACATCATGACCACCGACCTCGCCGACTTCTCGCGCTATCGCTTACCCCATCGAAAGCGGTTTTCGCTGCTGTGACCAGGTTCATGCGGCGGATGAACCGCTTACGCCTTCCGCCGTCAATGGCGTGGCGATATCCTCCAGGCTTTTGCGCTCGGCGTCGACGCCGATGAACACCTCGACCAGCCCCGCGGCAATCATCAAGGCGGCGCCGATGAGGTAACCGATAAACACATCGGCCACGCGTGCGGTCTCGATGAGCGCACCGAACACCAGCGGCCCCGAGATGCCGCCCACGGCCGTGCCAATGGCGAAGAAGAACGCAATCGCCAGCGCGCGAATCTCCATCGGGAACACCTCGCTGGCGGTGAGGTACGCCGCGCTCGCGCCGGCCGAGGCGAAGAAAAAGATCACCATCCACGCCAAGGTCTGCGTGAGCGCGGAGAGCAGGCCCTGCACGAACAGCCAGCCGGTCGCCGCGAGCAGCAGCCCGGCGAGGATATAGGTGCCGGCGATCATCGCGCGCCGCCCGATAATGTCGAACAGCGGGCCCAGCAGCGCGGGGCCCAGAAAATTGCCGATCGCAAACGGGATCAGATAGAGCGGCGCAGCCCCGGACGGCACGTTATAAAACGTCGTCAGCACCAGCACGTAAGTGAAAAAAATCGCGTTGTACAAAAACGCCTGACCGGTAAACAGCGAGAAGCACAACCATGCGCGCCGCGGGTAAACCTTGAACATCGTGCGCGCGATGGTGACAAAACCGATGGCCTCGCGCTGCCGCACGGTGATGGACGCGCTTGGTTCGGGCAGCGGTTGACCGAGCTTTGCTTCGATTTCCTTTTCGATGCCGTCCACCAGCGCCTCGGCCTCGCGCGCGCGGCCGTGGATGTAAAGCCAGCGCGGGCTTTCCGGGACGTGACGGCGCACCAGCAGAATGCCCAAGCCCAGGATCGCGCCAAAGGCGAACGCGAGCCGCCAACCGAGCTCGGCGGCAAAAATATCGGTGTCGAGCAAGACTACGGCGAGGCCGGCGCCGCACGCGGTGCCCACCCAGTACGATCCGTTGATCAGCAAGGCGATGCGTCCGCGCAGGCGCGCGGGGATCAGTTCGTCGATGGCGGAATTGATCGCCGCGTATTCGCCGCCGATGCCCGCGCCGGTGAAAAACCGGCATAGATGAAACCACCAGGCGCTGGTAGCGAACGCCGTCAGCACCGTCGCGGCGAGGTACACCGCCAAGGTGATGAGAAACAGTTTCTTGCGCCCGAACCGATCGGTGAGATACCCGAAAAACAGCGCGCCGCTCACCGCCCCGGCGATATAAACCGCGCCGGCAAAACCGATCTGCGCGGCGGAAAGCGCCAGCCCGCTGCCCGGCTCCGCAAGCCGGCCGGAGACCGCGCTGACGATCGTGACCTCCAGTCCGTCGAGGATCCACACCGTACCCAGACCGATGATGATCAACCAGTGCCAGCGCGACCACGGCAGACGATCCAGGCGCGCCGGCACCTTGGTGCGGACCACGCCCGTTTGCAAAGGGTCATTCATGCTGTGGCGAGCGCGCGCACGACGCGACGATAATTTCGATGCGAACGAGATGCGAACCACCGGCGCATGCCAGACCGGCTACTGCGCCAATGCCACGACTGCCGCGTGCACGCCCTGCACCACCATCGCCATGCGCTGGTAGTCCAGCGTTTCCGGTGTGTCCCGCGCGGTATGATAATGGGGATTCCGATAAAACGCGGTGTCGGTGATCATCACCGCGTCGTAGCCCGCGTCCCAGTAGTTGCGATGATCGGAGAAGTCGACGCCCGGCACCCACAGCGGCGCGTTGATCGAATAGACCGGCAAGGGGGAGGCGCTGCGCATGGCCGCCTTCACTCGCCGCACGATCCAGGGTTGGTCGAGCTTGCCGACCACGGCGATAAAGTTGCCTGCCGAAGGATAGAACGGCTTCAGCACTGGGTGCGGGTAGCGCTGGCTGCCGGGCGCGTCCGTGAAATAACCCAGCATCTCCAGCGAGAACATCGCACGCACGGATACGCCTTGTTCCTGCAGCGAACGCACGTGCACGGCGCTCCCCATGCGCTGCGTGCGGAAGTGCTGGCCTTCTTCCAGGGTGTACGCGACCAGTTCCACGCGCACGGCAAGCCGACTTTTGTTGAGCATGCGCGCGAGCTCGATCAGTCCCGCCACGCCGCTGGCGTTATCGTCGGCGCCGGGCACATCGGCGGCGACCGAATCGTAGTGCGCGCCGATCACGATGCGCTCCTCCGTGTTCGGGCCGAACCGCGCGATGACGTTGCGATACGTCTTGCCGTCCACCTCGTACGGCTGCTCCGAGACCCGTCCGCCCGCCCGTTCGAACGCGCGGCGAAGGTACGCGGCGACGCGGTCCAGATTCTGCGGATGCGCTTCGTCGCGCGGGATGAATATCTCCGCGAGCCTGCGCACGTGCGCCTCCAGCCTGGCCGGCGCTGCCCTTGCCGCGCTGTCGTTGCGCGCAACCGGAAGCAGCGGCTGCGTCACCAGCGCCCAGGCGAAGACCAACAGGCCGGTCAGAACGAAGAACAGCATCCAGTAACCGGAGCGTTTACGCATCGTTTCACGCCAGGGCTCATCTCATCGAAACACGCGATGGCGGCAGGCCGAGCCGGGGCCGCACCGGGACCCATTCGACCGCATGCCGATCGCGCAAGCGCAGCGTGAGAGGACGCGGGTCATCGCGATCCCGTAATTCCAAGGACCATGGCGTCCGGACTTGCTGGCACCAAAGCCCAAGCATCGGCGCATACGAGCGCCGAAGTCAACCGGTGAAATAACGCGCACGCGTGTTTAGCCTCCGGTGATCATGATGAGAGTGACGCTCGCGACTCCGCCGCCCCCCGGGGTTCAAGGCGTGTGCCAGCGTATCGCCGAAGCTCAACAGCGGTAATTTTTACAAAGCCGCTTGTATTTTCTTACCAATTCCGGCCTCAATCCGCGGTTTCAGCACGCTGCACCGGCATCATCAACAACAACCGGCCGGATTGCGGGGCTGGCATGGAAGCTGCTCCAGCCAACCCTTAGAACCAAGGCCGCTGGACCGGTCTTCTTTCGAGATGAACGCCAAGCGCCTGCGCCATTGTCGCTTCGTCATGAACCGACTCCGCACATGTTATCGAGCGCCATGGACCAATGACAACGCAAGCGCACCGACGAACACTGGTTTACGGCGGTGCCGGATTCCTCGGCTCCCACCTGTGCGAGCGTCTGTTGAAGGATGGTCACGAGGTGCTGTGTATCGATAATTTTGCGACCAGCGATGCACGCAACATCCGGCACCTCACGCGCCACCCGCGTTTCAGATTCGTCTATCACGATATTCTGAAACCATTCGAGGCGGAGGTGGACGACATCTACAACCTCGCCTGTCCGGCCTCGCCGGTACACTATCAGTCCGATCCCGTGCGTACCCTGATCACCAGCGTACGCGGCGCGTACAACGTGCTGGCGCTGGCGCAGCGCATCGACGCGCGCATCTTTCAGGCCTCCACCAGCGAAGTCTACGGCGATCCCGCCATACATCCGCAGCAGGAAAGCTACTGGGGGCATGTCAATCCAACCGGGCCGCGCGCGTGTTACGACGAGGGCAAACGCTGCGCCGAGACCCTGTTCTTCGACTATCATCGCAAGCGCAACCTGCGCGTGAAAGTCGCGCGCATCTTCAACACCTACGGCCCGCGCATGCAGGTCGACGACGGACGCGTGGTTTCCAATTTTATCGTGCAGGCGTTGTGCAACCGGCCCATCAGCATCTACGGCGATGGGAACCAGACCCGCTCGTTCTGTTATGTGGACGACCTGATCGACGGCATTGTGCTTTTCATGAATGCCGCGGACGATGTCACCGGCCCCGTCAACCTGGGCAATCCGTCCGAAATCACCGTGTCGGGGCTGGCACGCAGGATTATCGAACTGACCGGCTCCCGCTCCCGCCTGATCTGTCATCCCCTGCCCCACGACGACCCCGTGCGCCGGTGCCCGGACATCACGCTCGCGAAGGCCAGCTTCGGCTGGCAGCCGAACGTCGCACTGGAGCAGGGATTGCAGCACACCATCGAATACTTCGAGCGGACGTTGCGCCACACGGAATCCGGCGCGGCGGACGACGTGATCCCGCTGCGACCCGCGCTCGCGGCGGCCGCCAAACCATGACAGGCCACACGAGCTATCGCATGCACGAGACCATTCTGATTACGGGCGGGGCGGGCTTCGTAGGCTCCCATCTCGCCGACGAACTGCTCGCGCACGGTTACAAGGTGCGGGTGCTGGACAACCTCACTGAACAGGTGCACGGCAGGGGCGCCGGATTTCCCGCCTACCTGGCCGGCGACGTTGAATGCCTGCGCGGCGACGTGCGCAACCGCCACGACGTGCGCCGCGCGCTGGACGGCGTCGACGCCGTTTATCACTTCGCCGCCGCGGTCGGCGTCGGGCAGAGCATGCACGAGATCGAACGCTATACCGACATCAACAACATTGGCACCGCGGTGTTGCTGGAGGCGCTGCTCGAACAGCCCGTCGCGCGCCTGGTGGTCGCCTCCAGCATGAGCATCTACGGCGAAGGGCTCTATCGCGACGCGGGCGGCGGCGTGCGCAATCCGCCGGAACGATCCGCAAAGCAATTGAAGCGCGGTCACTGGGAACTTATCGATAACGGCAACCGCCTGGCGCCCGTGGCGACACCGGAGAGCAAGGTCGCCTCGCCCGCTTCGATTTATGCCTTGTCGAAATACGACCAGGAGCGCATGGCCTTGCTGTTCGGTCGCGCCTATGACCTGCCGGTGGTGGCCTTGCGCTTTTTCAACATCTACGGCCCGCGCCAGGCGTTGTCCAATCCTTATACCGGCGTGCTGGCGATATTCTCCGCGCGCTACTTAAACGACGAGCCGCCGCTGATCTACGAGGACGGCCACCAGCAACGCGACTTCGTGCACGTGCGCGACGTGGCGCACGCCTGCCGTCTGGCGCTGGAGACGCCCCAGGCAGCCGGTCAAGTGTTCAATATCGGCGGCGGTCACGCCCACCGCATCATCGATATCGCCCGGCGGCTGGCCGCCACGCTCGGCAAGTCCGACCTGAAACCCCAGATCACGCGCCGCTATCGCAGCGGCGACATTCGTCACTGTTTTGCCGACATCACCCGCGCACGCACGGTGCTGGGCTACGCGCCCGGGGTGAAGCTCGAGGATGGACTCGAGGAACTGGTGGCGTGGCTGCGGGAACAAAATGCGCTGGACGCTTGCGCGTCCGCGCACGGTGACCGCGCAGTGCGCAGCTTGACGGCATGAACCGCGCACGCACCGCTACCCATCGCGCCGGCGCACAGAATTCACGACCGCTGCTGGGCGTGCAGGAATGGCTGCGCCCCGGCGAGCACGAAAGGGTCGAACACCTGCTGGCCGATCTGAAGGCGTTACAGGTGCGCGAGCTGCGCACCGGTTTCTCGTGGGCGGACTGGCATATCGACCAAGGCAGGGCATGGTATGACTGGCTGCTGCCGCGGCTGGCCGGTGAGGTGAATGTCATCCCCTGCTTCACCTATACGCCGCCCTCGCTGGGCGTGCAGGCGAAGACCTCGGCGCCGCCGCGCAACCCGCGGGATTACGCCGACTTTCTGGATGTGATTATCACCCGGCTGGGCGCGCATTTTACGTGGGTGGAGTTGTGGAACGAGCCCAACAACATCAACGACTGGGACTGGCGGCTGGACCCGCAGTGGAACATCTTCTGCGAGATGATCGGCGCGGCCGCGTACTGGGCGCGCCAACGCGGCAAAAAAACCTTGCTCGGCGGCATGGCGCCCACCGATCCGAACTGGCTGGATCTACTGTGCCACAAAGGCGTGCTGGAACACATCGACGTGGTCGGCGCGCACGGCTTCCCCGGCACCTGGGAGTTCGACTGGGACGACTGGGGCGAGCCTATCGGCAAGCTGCGCCAGGTGCTGGAGCGGCACCGTCTCGATACGCAGATATGGATCACCGAGGCCGGTTACTCGACCTGGCGGCACGATGAATTCCGCCAGTTGCGCGTGTTCGAGGAACTGCTGCGGGCGCCGGTCGAAAGAGTCTACTGGTATTCGGCCTATGACCTGCATCCCGATATGTGCCACCAGGACGGTTTTCACGAGGACGAACGCCATTACCATTTCGGCCTCAAGGACGCTCATGGCAAACCCAAGCTGCTGTACCGCGCGTGGGCGGAAGACGGGCTGGACGGGGTGCGCGCGCTCGCCCGTCTGGGCCGCGCCGCCGGTGCAAACCTCACGCGGAATACCTCTCAGCGGCGGATCGTCAGCGCGACTAAAGTCAAACAGCGGCCGGCGCTGATTACGGGCGGGGCCGGTTTTATCGGCACCAATCTGGCCGCGCGGTTGCTGGCCGATAAACAGGACGTGCTGATCCTCGACAATCTCGCCCGTCCCGGCGTGGAGCGTAACCTGCGCTGGCTGCACCAGAAGTACGGCAAGCACTTGAGAATCGAGATCGCCGACATCCGCGATCCACATCTGGTGCGCGACGCGGTGCGCGGCGCCGGACAGGTCTTTCACCTGGCCGCGCAAGTAGCCGTCACCACCAGCCTGCAGGCGCCCGTCCAGGATTTTGAGATCAACGCGCGCGGCACCTTGAACGTGCTGGAGGCGTTGCGCGGCATGGACGATCCGCCGCCGCTGGTGTTTACCTCGTCCAACAAGGTATACGGAAACTTGCGCGATATTCCGCTGCGCAAAACCCGGATGCGATATGAACCCGCGGACCTCAAGAGCAGACGCGCCGGCATCGACGAGGCGCGCCGGCTTGAGTTTCACAGCCCTTACGGCTGTTCGAAGGGTGCTGCGGATCAATATGTACTCGATTATGCGCGCTGTTACGGACTGCCCGCGGTGGTGTTTCGCATGAGCTGCATCTACGGTCCGCACCAGTTCGGCACCGAGGACCAGGGCTGGGTCGCGCATTTTCTGATCCGCGCGCTGGCAGGCGAACCGATCACCATTTACGGCGACGGGCGTCAGGTGCGCGATCTTCTGTACGTCGATGATCTCACCGATGCGTTGCTCGCGGCGCAACAGGGCATGGCAAAACTGTCGGGCCAGGCGTTCAACATCGGCGGCGGACCGGCCAATACGGTCAGCCTGCTCGAAGTGATCGAACACATCGCCGCGCTCGAAAGCCTGCATCCCGCGCTCAAGTTCGGCGACTGGCGCAACGGTGATCAAAAATACTATGTATCGGATATCGGGCGCTTCCAGGCCGCCACCGGCTGGTCTCCGAGTGTAGGCGTGCGCGAGGGCGTGACGGCATTAGTCACGTGGCTGCGCGAATCGCGCGGCGAGATCGAACCGCGGGCGGCAAAACCGGTAGCCGCATGGTAAGCGGTACGCGCAAAGCGAACGCCGCGCTACTGGCGGGCGACGGTCGTGTCGAGCGCATCGACGTCGACCTGCCGCAACCGGGTCCGCATCAGGTGCGCGTACGGCTGCAAGGCTCCGGCGTGTGCGCGTCGAATCTCCCGGCGTGGGAGGGCCGCCCGTGGTTTGATTATCCGCTCGCGCCCGGTGCGCCCGGGCACGAAGGCTGGGGCGTGGTCGACGCGCTCGGGTCAAGTGCTACGGATTTCACCCTCGGCGAGCGCGTGGCCGCGCTCAGCTATAACGCCTACGCCGAGGTCGACATCGCCGCCAGCAACGCACTGGTGCGGCTGCCGCCCGAGTTCGACGATCAGCCGTTTCCCGGCGAACCGCTGGGCTGCGCGATGAACATCTTCAGGCGCAGCGGCGTTCAGACCGGACAGACGGTCGCGATCATCGGCACGGGTTTTCTGGGCGCGCTGCTGACCGAACTTGCCGCTGCTGCGGGCGCGCGGGTGATCGCCGTCTCGCGGCGCCCGTTCGCGCTGGAGATGGCGCGCGAAAAAGGCGCGGATGCGACCGTGCGACTGAGCGACGATCCGGGCCATACCGCGCGGCAGATCAATGCCTTGACGCACCCGGACTGCTGCCAGCGCGTCATCGAGGTGACCGGACATCAATCCGCGCTGGATGTCGCCGCCGATATCATCGGCGTGCGCGGCCGCCTGGTGATCGCGGGCTATCACCAGGATGGCCTGCGACATATCGACATGCAGCAGTGGAACTGGAAGGGTCTGGACGTCGTCAACGCGCACGAGCGCGAGCCTGAGGTGTATGTCGAAGGCATCCGGCAAGCGGTGGACGCAGTCAGGGATGGGCGCCTGAATCCGCTGCCGCTTTACACGCACCGGTTCGGTTTGCATGAACTCACCGATGCGTTCGAGGCGCTGCGCCAGCGCCCCGACGGCTTCATCAAAGCCCTGGTGATGCCGTGACTGGCACGGCCCAGCCGGCGAGAGCGGCGCCAATCGCCCGCCCGCGACTCGGGTTTCTGGGCGTAGGCTGGATCGGCCGCAATCGCTTGAACGCCGTGGCCAACAGCGGCTGCGCGGAGATCGTCGCCGTGGGCGACGCGGATCTGGACGCGGCCGCGCAGGCGGCCGCGGCATGGCCGGATACGCACGTGTGCGATTCGCTGGAGGCGCTACTGGAGACCGTGCCGGACGGCGTGCTCATCGCCACACCCAGCAGCCTGCACGCGCGGCAGGCGATCGCGGCGCTGGAGAGCGGCTGCACGGTGTTCTGCCAGAAGCCGCTGGCGCGCAACGCAGCCGAGACGCTGGACGTGATCCAGGCGGCACAACGGGCGGATCGGCTGCTGGCCGTGGACTTCTGTTACCGAAACGTGAGCGGCATGCCGCGGCTGCGCGAAGCGATCCGGGCGGGTGAGCTGGGCCAAATCTACGCGATCGATCTGGTGTTCCACAATGCGTACGGCCCGGATAAAGCCTGGTTCTACGATCTCAGGCAGAGTGGTGGCGGCTGCGTGATGGACTTGGGGATTCATCTGGTCGATCTCGCCTTGTGGGCGCTGGATTTTCCGGATGTGGCGCATGTCTCCAGCCGTTTGTATGCACAAGGCAGCGTCCTCGGCAAACCTGCAGCCGCACTGGAGGATTACGCGATCGCCGAAATCGAGCTGGCAAGTGGCGCCACCGCCCGTCTCGCCTGCTCATGGCGGCTGCCAGCCGGCTGCGACGCGGTCATCGAGGCGTCGTTTTACGGTACCAAAGGCGGCGCCGCGATACGCAATGTCAACGGCTCTTTCTACGATTTCGAGGTGCAGCGGTTTCGCGGCACCGCGCGCGAGACCCTGGGCACGTTTCCCGATGACTGGGGCGGACGCGCGGTGCTGGAATGGGCCGAGCGGCTGAACCACGACCGACGTTTCGACACGCAGGCCGAGCACCTGGCCGAAGTCGCGCGGATCGTAGACACGATCTACGCACGATGAAGCCAAAGTCGTCCATGGAACCGTATCCGATGATCTACTGGCGATGAAAGTGCTGATGACAGCCGACACGGTGGGCGGCGTTTGGAGTTACGCGCTGGAACTGGCGCGCGTGCTCGAATCTTTCGATGTGGAGATCATTCTCGCCAGCACGGGCGCGCTGCCGTCACCCGCGCAACGCGCGGCGGCTGAGTCGCGGCCGAACATCACGCTCTATGCAAGCGCTTACCGGCTGGAATGGATGCCCGACCCGTGGAGCGATATTGAACAGGCCGGCGAGTGGTTGCTCGAAATCGCCGCGCACACGCGCCCGGATATCATCCATCTGAACGATTACGCACACGGCGCGCTGCCCTGGAACACGCCGGTGCTGATGGCAGGGCATTCGTGCGTGCTGTCATGGTGGCAGGCCGTGCACGGCCAGCCGGCGCCCAACGTCTGGGCCCGCTATCGCGAAACGGTGCGGCGCGGCGTTGACGGCGCGGACATGATCGTCGCGCCCACGCACGCCATGTTGACCGCACTGGAACGTCATTACGGTCTATCGCGCAGGCGGAGGGTGATTTCGAATGCGCGCGCCTCGAATGACTATCCGCCGGGACGCAAGCAGGCGTTGATCCTTGCCGCCGGACGTTTATGGGATGAGGCCAAGAACGTTCAGGCCCTGGCGAGGGTCGCGCCGGAGCTTGACTGGCCGGTGGCCGTGGCCGGCGAAACGCGAACGCCCGGCGGCGGCGAGCCGAGCGCGTTTTCCAACGTACAGGCGCTGGGCAGGCTGAGCCGCGCGGTGCTCGCGAAATGGTATGCGACCGCCTCGATCTATGCCCTGCCCGCGCGTTACGAACCGTTTGGACTGTCGGCGCTGGAAGCGGCGCTGGCCGGCTGCGCGCTGGTGCTGGGGGACATCCCCAGCCTGCGCGAGGTGTGGGACGACACGGCGCTGTTCGTGCCGCCCGGCGATCAGGCCGCGCTGGCCGCCGCGCTCCAGGCGCTCATCGCGGATAAGGGTTTGCGCGCACGCTATGGGTCCAGGGCCCGCAACCGCGCCTCATGGCGCTACGCGCCGACGCGCATGGGTGCGGCGTATCACGCTGCGTACGACGAACTCCTCGGCGTGCGGAATAGCGCGCCGGTCCGTCTGGAGATCGCCCGGCCATGAAATTCGTCCTCTTCTATCACTCGCTGGTGTCGGACTGGAACCACGGCAATGCCCACTTCCTGCGCGGCGTCGCCTCCGAGCTTCTGGCCCGCGGCCATCAAGTTAAAATCTTCGAACCGGCGAACGGCTGGAGCCTCACAAATCTGAAAGCGGATCATGGCGAGGCGCCGATCGCGGATTTTCATGCCGCGTATCCGCACCTCAACAGCCGGTTCTATACCCTGGAAGACCTGGATCTCGACCAGGCGCTGGACGGCGCCGACGTGGTGATCGTGCACGAGTGGAACGAGCCTGCGCTGATCGCGCGCATCGGCCGGCACCGCATCCGCACTTCCCGCTATCGTCTGCTGTTCCACGACACGCACCACCGGGCGGTGACCGCCAGCACTGAGCTCGCCGCGCTCGATCTGTCCGCGTACGATGGCGTGCTGGCCTTCGGCGCGGTCATCAGGGACATTTATCTGCAACGCGGCTGGGCGGAGCGCGCGTGGACATGGCACGAAGCGGCCGACACGCGCGTCTTCAAGCCGCCGCGCGACGCGGACGCCGGGCGGCGCGCCGGTGATCTGGTGTGGATCGGCAACTGGGGTGATGAGGAGCGCAGCGAAGAACTGCATGCGTTCCTGCTGGGACCCGTGCGGCAACTCAAGCTGAGTGCGCGCGCGCATGGCGTGCGTTATCCGCAAACGGCGCTGACGGCGCTGCAGAAAGCCGGCATCGCCTATGGCGGCTGGCTGCCAAACTACCGCGCGCCGGAGATCTTCGCGCGCTTCAAGGCGACTGTACATGTACCGCGCCGCGCGTACCGTGAGCAACTGCCCGGCGTCCCCACCATCCGCGTGTTCGAGGCGCTGGCCTGCGGCATCCCGCTTATCTGCGCGCCCTGGGAAGACGCCGAAGGCCTGTTCCAACCCGGCCACGATTTGCTGATGGCGCGCGATGGCGCCTCCATGCAAGCGCGACTGCGGGCGCTGCTGCACGACTCCGACATGTCGCAAGCACTGGCGGCACACGGGCGCAGAACCATTCTCGCACGCCACACCTGCGCCCACCGCGTGGACGAACTATTGGGCATCTGCCGGGAGATCGAAGCCGGCGACTCAGCGCCCATGCCCGGCGACGAGGCTCAACCGCCATATTTGCACGCTGGCGGATTCACGCGCGGCAAACGGGCCTCGCCGGGCAAGTGACGCAGAAGCTCGACATCGCCTTCTTCGGCTCCAGTCTGGTCTCGACCTACTGGAACGGCGCGGCCACGTATTATCGTGGCATCATCCGCGCCCTGCACGCGCGCGGTCATCTCATCAGGTTCTACGAACCGGATGCGTTCGAGCGTCAGCAACATCGCGACATGGCCGATCCGGACTGGGCGAAGGTCGTCGTGTATCCGGCCGACGAGGCCGGCGTTTATCGCGTGCTGGAAGTCGCGCACCGCGCGGACCTGGTGGTCAAGGCCAGCGGCGTGGGCGTGTTCGATGCATTGCTGGAGCGCGAGGTACTCGCGCTGCAGGGTCCGGATACGCAAGTGGTGTTCTGGGACGTGGATGCGCCCGCGACCCTGGCGAGCGTGGAGGGAAACGCCGCGGATCCATTTCGCGCGCTGATTCCGCGCTACGATCTGATCCTGACTTACGGCGGCGGCCCGCCGGTGGTCGAGGCCTATCGCGCCTTAGGCGCGCGCGAATGCGTGCCCATCTACAATGCACTGGACACGAGCACCCATCACCCTGTCCCGCCGGACCGTCGCTTCGAGGCATTGCTCGGTTTCCTCGGCAATCGCCTGCCCGACCGCGAGGCGCGGGTGGAGGAATTCTTCTTCAACCCCGCGCGCTGTCTGCCGGACCGGCAGTTTCTGCTGGGCGGCAGCGGCTGGCAGACTGATTTGCCGAACGTTCGTTACTTCGGGCACGTCGGCAGCCGCGATCACAACGCCTTCAATTGCACGCCGCGCGCCCTGCTCAATATCAACCGCGCGAGCATGGCACGCGTCGGTTTTTCGCCACCGACGCGCATATTCGAGGCTGCCGGTGCGACCGCGTGCCTGATCACCGATCCGTGGCCGGGCCTGGATGAATTTCTGGAGCCCGGTACCGAGGTGCTGGTCGCGCACGAGGGCGATAAGGTGGCGCAACTGGTCATGGACTTGACCGCGACGCGCGCTCGCCGGATCGGCGAGGCCGCGCGCAAACGCGTGTGCGCCGAACACACGTACGCGCATCGTGCGCTGCAGGTCGAGCAGGTGCTGGGGGCGTCAAAGAAGGGCTGCTTCTGCCTCAATGAAAGGGCGCAATGAGGGTAACGCTCAATCCAGCCGCAGGATCGGCAGAGCGCAGTGACCGCCATGCCCGGGCGCGGCCCTTACGCCTCTAAATATCTGGCGCGAGGGTAACGACACTTCCGCTATCGCAACATTATCTACGGAGAGTGATCATATGAATCCACAAGATCCTTCTTTCCCACCGCAGCACCAGGAGCGCCAACCTGGCGTCGAGGCCGAGATGCGGCCGCGGCCGCAAACGAGCCGCTACCGCGGCTGCGGCAAACTCGAAGGCAAGGTCGCGCTGATCACCGGCGGCGACAGCGGCATCGGGCGCGCCGTCGCGATCGCGTTCGCCAGAGAGGGCGCCAATGTCGTAATTGTCTATCTCGACGAGCACGAGGATGCGAAGACGACGCGCGAGCAGGTCGAGCAGGAAGGCCGCAAGTGTCTGATCATTCCCGGCGACGTGGCCGACGAGACGTTCTGTCGTCAGGCGGTGGAGAAGACCGTCGAGACGCTGGGCCAGCTCGACATCCTGATCAACAACGCCGCGGAGCAACATCCGACAAATAACCTCGCCGACATCAGCGCCGAACAGCTTGAGCGCACCTTCAAGACCAACATCTTCTCATTTTTCTACATGGCCAAGGCTGCGCTTCCCCATCTGCGCAAGGGCGCCACGATCGTCAATTCGGCCTCCGTCAACGCGTACGTCGGCAACGCCACGCTGATGGATTATTCGGCGACCAAGGGCGCGATCGTCAGTTTTACGCGATCGCTTGCGCAGAACCTGGTGGGCCAGGGCATCCGCGTCAACGCCGTAGCGCCGGGACCGATCTGGACGCCGCTCATTCCGGCGACATTCGGCGACGAGGAGGTCGCGCATTTCGGCGAATACACGCCCATGAAACGCGCCGGGCAACCGGATGAGGTCGCACCCAGCTATGTGTTTCTCGCGAGCCAGGATTCGACGTACATCAGCGGCCAGGTTCTGCATCCCAACGGCGGCATGGTCGTCAACGGATGAACGCGAATCTTGAACAACGGCCCGAGTGCTCGCCGCTTCGCATCGTGGTGCTCGGGCTGTCGATCACATCGAGCTGGGGCAACGGTCACGCGACCACGTACCGCGCGCTGGTGAAGGCGCTCTGCGCGCGCGGTCACGACGTGTTGTTCCTGGAGCGAGACGTGCCTTGGTACGCCGCGCAGCGTGACATGCCCGAGCCGCCGTTTTGCAGCACTCGCCTTTATTCAAACCTGGAGGAACTCAAAGACCGCTTCGGCGACGCGGTGCGCGAGGCCGAGCTGGCCATCGTCGGCTCGTACGTGCCGGACGGTGTGGCCGTGGGCGAATGGGCCACCGCTGAGGCGCGTGGGATCACCGCCTTCTACGACATCGACACGCCGGTGACCCTGGCCAAGCTCGCTGAGCGAGACTACGAATACCTATCGCCCGCGCTGATCCCTCGCTATGACTTGTATCTGTCCTTCACTGGCGGGCCGGTGCTCGATCGGCTGCGGCGTGTATATCACGCCAGGCGCGCGCACCCCCTTTATTGCAGCGTTGATCCGGGGCTGTATTATCCGGAAGATACCAAACACGAATTCGACCTCGGCTATCTCGGCACCTACAGCGCCGATCGCCAGCGGCCGCTGCAAAAGCTATTACTGGAACCGGCGCGCCGCTTGCCGCGGCAGCGCTTTGCCGTCGCCGGACCGCAATATCCCGCGTCGCTGCAATGGCCGTCCAACGTGCGGCGCATTGAACATCTGCCGCCAGACCAGCACCGGCGGTTCTACAACGCGCAACGCTTTACGTTGAACGTCACGCGCGCCGCCATGGTGAGCGCGGGCTATTCGCCCAGCGTGCGGTTGTTCGAGGCGGCGGCCTGCGGCGTGCCGACAATCAGCGACGCCTGGACGGGGCTGGATGAATTTTTTACACCGGACGAGGAAATCCTCGCGTGTCGGTCGGCCGATGAAGCACGGCATTGTCTGACGCGTATCGCCGCGACGGTGCGCCACGAGATCGGGAAACGCGCGCGGGCGCGTGTGCTGGCGGCGCACACCGCCGCGCATCGGGCGTCGGGCCTCGAGCGGTATGTGCGGGAGGCGCGCGACGCGCGTTTCGCAAACGGAATTTATCGTACAAGCGCCGCAGTCGGCCCTGGTAGTCAAGGCATCAGGTGATGTACGAAGCGTCGCTGCCCGCCCGCTCTAGTTAACCCATTAGCGCTCACCGATCTCGCGTTTGTCTCCCCTCGCCAGCGCCAGTGAGCCCGATCAGGCGCCTAGGTTCGCTGCCCAGGGCCTCACAGTACTCGGCCTTTATTTGATCTGCACGCGCGTTGCGGCACGCGGTTTGCACACGATAAATGTTCCAACCGGCACCGACCGTAAGCTTTTACAGGAGGCTAAGATGGACAAGGAGAAAATCGTTTCCATACTCAATGATCTGATCAGTACCAGCAAGGATGGCGAGCAAGGATGGCGAGCAAGGCTTCAAGGCATGCGCCGAAGGCGCTTCCTCGCCCGAGTTGTCGGCGCTGTTTCAGAAGGCCGCGACCCGCTGTGCCGAAGGCGCGCGGGAACTGCAAAGCGAGGTTCAGAAACTTGGCGGAAATCCGGCGAGCGGCAGCAGCGTCTCCGGCACACTGCATCGCGGCTGGCTGAACGTCAAATCAGCTGTGACCGGCAAGGACGATCAGGCCATACTGAACGAAGCCGAACGCGGCGAAGATGTGGCGCTGAAGTCGTACAAAAACGCGCTCGATGCGGATCTGCCGCCTAACATCCGCGCGCTCGTCGAGCGCCAGTTTCAGGGCGTGCAGGAAAATCATGATCGGGTGCGCGCACTACGGGATCAGTACGCAGCGCATAGGCATAAACC
>JBOIDC010000056.1:0-26182 GCA_050740315.1 Gammaproteobacteria bacterium
GGTGTAGGTGAGTACGTTGAGCCGCCGTTCGAATACTCGAAGGTCGGCGTCTCGCCATTGCTGTTGGTGCCGGTCAGAGAGTCGTGGTGCCCGCGTTCGTGGTGGTTGCCAACAGGCTGTAGCGAAGCGGTCTGGTTGTTACTGGCGGTGTCAGGCGTATTGGCTACGATCCACAGGTCAATTGTATCGTCCGGAGCAATGTCGCCGACATTCGAACCCGTTTGATATTCCGTATCTCCGCCGACGTCGAACGCGCCGTCACCGTCGTCGACGTAAATCCGGACACTTTCCATGTCGGTGGTATCGTCGGTGGCCGCGATAGCCGACAGTAGATATCCCTGCGTGGTATTACCGGTGTTGGTCAGTGTGAAACGGAGCGGCTGATTGTCCGTGCCGGATTCAACTGACCGACCGCCCATGGAGGTCACGGTAAGGTCGACCTTGTTGTCGACGACGAACACGACCGGCTCCGAACTTACCGGCGTCTGGGCGACGTCGCCGACCGAGTAGTTCAAGGTCGCGGTGTTGCTGACCGGGGTGCCCGAGGGGGTGCCCGCCGCGTACGCGCCGGTCGACGCGCCCCATAAAAGTGCCGTGGCCGTCAACAGGCCGAGCAGCTTGGCTCGTGTGTCAAATTTCATGTTAGTGTCTCCCCCGATTTTGATGTCCTGATTTCGTCATTGGATTTGCGTCCATTTGCAGGGCGGATTGAAGCGGCCGCGAATCCACCAGGCCCCGCTGGAACCGTCCCGCGCAGCGGGGTGGATACGCTGCGCTTTATCCACCTACGGCGTCTCCAGGCGTGTAGGGCGGATTAAGCGGCGCGAGCCGCGGATCCACCGCAGCGCCGGCATGAGCCTCGCACGGCTCACTGCAATACCGCGCGGAACTGAACGCTGCTCTCTTCACCGGCGGGCAGGCTCGGCCGATACGCCCAGCGGATGTGCGTGTAGTCGGAGGCCCTGGCCGCGCGCGGCTTGCCGTTCCTGCCGGTCACCTGCAACGCCTCGGGCGCGGCGTACGACTCGCCTTCATCGACCGAGAATGTAATTTCGGTATCGGCGCCGGCGGCGGAATCGGCCTTGTACCGCATGTTTTCGGGCACCGGATTGGTGCTCACGATGCTGTTCGCCGCCTGTGTGCCCACGTTCTTGAAACGCGTCGTGTAGATCACTTCTTCGCCCGGAATCACGGTCTCGGCCGGCACGATCTCGCGGACGATTTCGCCGTCCGCGGTGGTGGTCACGACTTCTTTCTCCACGACCGAGATAAGCTCGACGGTATCCGCGCGCGCCGCATTGGCGACTATCAAGGCCGGCAACAGCATGCTCAGCGCGATCAGCGTCTTGTTGTGCATGTTTCGTTTGTTCATCATTTACTCCGTCAGTCGATGGTTACATCGAAGGTAATGGCGTACGTGGCGGCGCTGCTCACTTCACCGAGATTCACGTTCACCGTGTTCGCGACGAAACGCCGTTGCCGTTGCCGTCGAGAAAGATACGCGCGGTGTCAGGATCGAAATCGTCGGTGCCGGGCGCGCGGTTGTTCACCTGCAGCGAGAATGCTTCCTCCCCGTTGCCCGTGTTGCTGACGAGGAAGGTCAGGACGCGGTCGGTATCGGGTGACGCCGCCGGCGGGCTGGCGCCGTCCTGCCACGTGACCGCCACGTCGATGATCTCGGCGACGCTGAATCGATCGCTGGCGCTCGCGGTGCCGGCCGCGCCGCCGACTTCAAAGTTCACGATGGCGGTGTTGGCGACGGTGGTGCCGGCGGGCGTGCCGACCGCAAACGCGTTCAGGGGGAGTACGACGGCGCCCGACAAAATGCACTTGCACAGCCGCCCGGTGGATACGCCCGCGACGGGCTTAATCCACCCTGCGATTCTTTGAATTCAAGGAAAACACTGCCCCGACTTGTGGGGGGGTTGGCCGTTTGCCAGTCATATCTAGCGGGTCAAGTCAATACGTGGAAATACGCATGCGTAACTCGCGTGAATCTAGACGCACTGCCAGACCTGCCGCAGCATCGGCCCGACGAGCGGCGGAACCGGGCGCTATTTGCCCGCAATCGTGGACACAAGCCGTAGGGTGGATTAAGAGGCGTAAGCCTCGAATCCACCGTGGTATCTCGGTGGATACGCCCACAAGGGGCTTCATCCGCCCTACAGCAGGCGGGCGGCGCGTGTCCTGGCCGCATGACAGCGGCACTTTTATCGGATAGCTTGTCATGCGATGCACACCGACCCCGTCGTCTTTACCATCTTTCTGATCTTCACCGGCGCGGCGGCGCTGGCAACCCTGGTGCTGTACGCGCGCCAGTCCATGCTGGTGGCTTACATCGTGCTGGGCATGCTGCTGGGGCCGTCGGGTGCGGGTCTGGTGGAGGACGCCGAGATGACCCGGCAGGTGGCCGAGATCGGCATCATGTTTCTGCTGTTCCTGCTGGGGCTGGATCTTTATCCGCAGAAGCTCGTGGGTCTGTTCCGGGAGACCGTCCTGGTCACCGGCGTGAGCTCCGCGCTGTTCGCCGCGGCGGGCGCGGCGTTGGGCTGGGCACTCGGCTTCAATGGGATGGAAAGCCTGATCATCGGCGCGGCGCTGATGTTCTCCAGCACCATCATCGGTTTGAAACTACTGCCGACCACGGTGCTGCATCACCGTCACACTGGCGAGATCATCATCAGCGTGCTGTTGCTGCAGGATCTGATCGCGATCATCATTCTGCTGCTGCTGCAGGCCAGCGGCCAGCGTGGCATGCCCGTCGGTCAGATCGTGCTGGTGCTGCTGTCGCTCCCGGCGCTGGTGCTGTTCGCCTGGGCGTTCGAGCGCTTTGTGCTGATCACCCTGATCCGGCGCTTCGACAGTATCCACGAATACATCTTTCTGCTTGCGATCGGCTGGTGTCTGGGTATGGCGCAGCTCGCGCACGCGATGGGCCTGTCGCATGAAATCGGCGCCTTCATCGCTGGCGTGGCGCTCGCCACCAGCCCCATCGCGCTGTATATCGCCGACTCGTTGCGGCCGCTGCGCGACTTTTTTCTGGTAATTTTTTTCTTTACCTTAGGCGCGCGTTTCGATGTCGCGATTCTGATGGAGGTGCTGTTGCCGGCAACGCTGCTGGCCGCGCTTTCGCTGACCTTGAAGCCGCTGGTGTTCCGATTTCTGCTGCATCGCTCGGGCGAAGCTCTGCACCGGTCGCGCGAGGTGGGCGCGCGGCTGGGCCAGATCAGCGAGTTTTCGCTGCTGATCGCCGTGCTGGCGCTGGAACAGGAAATCATCGGCCGTCAGGCGTCGTACCTGATTCAGGTCGCCGCCCTGCTGACGTTTATGGTGTCCTCGTACGTGATCGTCATGCGCTACCCGACGCCGATCGCCGTCTCGGACCGGCTGCGGCGGGACTGAGTCTCAGGCGGGACCAGTCAATAGAAAACAGCCGGCGCCGGTCTCCTTTTCCCTTCGAGCCTTGACCCGCGGCGGATCGGGGAAACTTTATGGATCGCCCGGCCGCCAGATGCCGAACGCCTCGCCGGCCGGCGGCCGCGCAACCTGCTGGCGTTCGATGTCCTCCATGACGTGACGCGCGAGCGCGTTCAACTGGTCGAGCGCGTCGCGCCTGCCCGCCGGCGGTATGTTGGTCTTGGCCAGCGCATAGCCGACGATGGCGCTCAAGTACTGCATCGCCACCAGCGGGTCGCTGGCGCGCGGATCGGCGCTGACCAGTGCGTCCTGTACGGCGTCGATGAGTTGCTGGGAGAGTTGAAGTTGATCCATAAGCGGTTGACCAGTATGAGGTTTAATGGGGCGGCTTGGCCGCGGCGATTTGCTGCGTGATCGCCTTCGGGAGATCGCTTTTGCCATAAAGCGAACGCGCACGCTCAGAACCGCTACATGATTCCGGTCACAGCACCACCGGCGCATCCGGCAGTTCGTTGTGATCGTCGCCGCGCGCCGGATAATGTCGCGCCAAGTGACGGCTCACGGCCTGGATGCCCGCGCGTACGCCGTCTTCGAAACGGCCCGCCTGAAACATCGTTTCCATGTTTGTGCAAATCTCCTGCCAGCCTTCGGCCCCTACCTGCCCGTCGATGCCGCGGTCGGCGACGATCTCCACGTCGTGATCGGCCAGCAGGAGATAGATCAGCACGCCGTTATTGCGCTGGGTGTCCCATACGCGCAGTTCCGAGAACACCTCGATGGCGCGCTGCCGCGCGGTCTGGCCGCGGATCAGCGCTTCGATATCGAGACCGGCCTCCACCGCGAAGCGGATCTCGCCCCGATGCGAGGTTTCGCATTCACGGATGGCGGCCTCGATCGCTCGCATCGCGCGCGGCGGAAAGGCGCGGCGCACCTGCCATGCGCCGCTGAACAAGTGCTTAAGCCAGCGCATGGTTTACCATCGGCCCGAGGCGCCGCCCCCGCCGAAACCGCCGCCTCCGCCGCCAAAGCCGCCGCCGCGGCCCAGACTGCCACCGAAGCCGCCACCGGAATAGTAACCGCCGATGCCGCGCCCGCCGCCCAGACCGCTGAACATCAGGATCGCGAATACGGCTAAGGCCGAGAGCACGGCCGCGACCACACCCGCCAGTAACCACACCACGCCTGCCGCGACCGCGGCCGTGCCCAGCGCCGCGGGCAGGCGTCCGATCAGTCCGCGAAACATCTGTCCCACCACGAATGCAAAAAACACCACACCCGGCAGGATGGAAGAAGGGTTGTCGCCTTCGCCATCCGATGCACCGGGTTCGGGCGCCGGCAGCGGCTCGCCTTCGATCACCTTCATCATGGCGCGCACACCGGCCTGGATGCCGCCGAAGAAATCGCCGTCCCGGAAATGCGGCGTGATGATCTCGGCGATGATGCGTTTGGACGTGGCGTCGGTGAGCGCGCCTTCCAGCCCGTACCCCACTTCGATGCGCAGCGCGCGGTCGTCTTTCGCGACCAGCAGCAACGCGCCGTCGTCCACGTCCTCGCGACCCAGTTTCCACTGCTCGACAACCCGTATCGAATACTGCTCGATGGCCTCGGGCCGCACAGTCGGCACCAGCAGCACGGCGATCTGACTGCCGTGCTTCGCTTCGAAGTTTGCCAGCGTCTGTTCCAGTGTCGTCTTTTGCTGCGCCGACAGCGTATCCGTCAAGTCCGTGACCCGCGCGTCGAGCGCCGGCACCGGCGTCTGCGCATAAGCGGCGGCCGCGAGCAGCGCGTACAGTGCGGCCGCAACCCACAATCTCGCGGGCCATGCGCGGCTCACTATTGCGCGCCCTGTCCCGCGGGGCTGGAGAAATCCACCGCCGGCGGCCGCGAGATCGCGCCTTCGTTCTCGACGGTGAAGCTTGGTTTGGTCTCGTGCCCGAACAGCATCGCCGTCAGATTGTTCGGGAAAGAACGCACCGTCACGTTGTATTCCTGCACCGCCTCGATGTAGCGGTTGCGCGCGACGGTAATCCGGTTCTCGGTGCCCTCCAGTTGCGCCTGCAGATCGCGAAACAGCGAACTGGAGCGCAGCCGCGGATAATTCTCCGACACCGCCAGCAGGCGCGACAACGCGCCGCTCAGCTCGCCTTGGGCCTGCTGAAATTGGGCGAATGCCTGTTTGTCCTCGATCAGCTCCGGGGTGGCCTGAATGGACCCGACCCGGGCGCGCGCGTTGGTCACCTCGGTCAGCACCTCGCGCTCCTGTTTGGCAAAGCCCTTGACCGTGTTGACCAGGTTGGGCACCAGGTCGGCGCGGCGCTGGTACTGGTTGAGCACCTCGGCCCAGGCCGCTTTGATCTGTTCGTCGCCGGATTGTAGAGAATTGTAGCCGCAGCCGCTTAAGCCCAGAATGAACATCAACGCTATAACAAGTTTACGCATCGCGGCGCTCCTTTTTGTAAGATTGCAAAATCGTTCTTTGGTCGCTGGTCTGAAGATCCGTCACGACGCGGGTTTGTCACGATTGGCCGCGCGCACTTGCGCGAGCTTTTCCCTTATTTTGATCTCCAGCCCGCGCGCGACCGGGAAATAATAACGCTGCCCGGCCAGCTCATCCGGAAAATAATTTTCGCCGGCGACGAAGCCTTCGGGTTCGTCGTGCGCGTAGCGATAGTCCTTGCCGTACCCCAGCGACTTCATCAGCCGCGTGGGCGCATTGCGCAGATGCGGCGGCACCTCCAGGCTGCCCGACTCGCGCGCCGCCTGCGCAGCCGCCTCGAAGGCGGTGTAGGCCGCGTTACTCTTCGGCGCGCAGGCCAGATAAACCACCGCCTGTGCGATCGCCAGTTCGCCTTCCGGACTGCCCAGACGTTCGTAAGTATCCCAGGCATTCAGAGCGAGTTGCAGCCCGCGCGGATCGGCGTTGCCGATGTCTTCCGAGGCGATGCGCGTGATCCGGCGCGCGACGTACAGCGGATCGCAGCCGCCATCCAGCATGCGGCATAGCCAGTACAGCGCCGCGTCCGGATCCGAGCCGCGCACGGATTTATGCAGCGCCGAGATCTGGTCGTAGAAGATGTCGCCGCCCTTATCGAAGCGGCGCAGCCCCTGACGGGTAACCTCGGCGATGATTTCCGCATCGATAACCGCGCGCCCGTCGATTTCGGTCGCCAGATCGGCGGCGATCTCCAATAAGTTAAGCGCGCGCCGCGCATCGCCGTCCGCGGCCTGCGCCAGGATGTCGCGCAGCTCGGGCGTGACCTCGAGACGCCGCTGCCCGAGTCCGCGTTCGCTGTCGTCCAGCGCGTGGTCGATCAGCGCGCGAATGTCCGTCACGCCAAGCGGCTTGAGCACATAAGTCCGCACCCGCGACAGCAGCGCGTTGTTCAGCTCGAACGAGGGATTCTCGGTGGTGGCGCCGATGAAATAGATGGTGCCGTCCTCCACGTGCGGGAGGAAGGCATCCTGCTGCGACTTGTTGAAGCGGTGCACTTCGTCGACGAACAGCACCGTGGCGCGTCGCTCCTGCGCCCGTGTGCGCCGCGCCGCGTCGATCGCCGCGCGAATGTCCTTCACACCGGCGAGCACCGCGGAGATACTCAGAAAACGGGCACCGGAAACCCCCGTGATCAGGCGCGCCAGGGTGGTCTTGCCGGTGCCGGGCGGCCCCCAGAACACCATCGAGTGCAGCCGGTCGTCCTCGATCGCACGGCGCAGCGGCTTGCCCGGCGCCATCAGATGCGGCTGACCGACAAATTCCGCCACACTCCGGGGCCGCATCCGGTCGGCCAGCGGCCGGTACTGATTTCCGGTCTCAGGCAGGTCGGTCATCTGTCGCAGGCGCGACTTCGGCGTCGCCGTCAGAAGTGCGCGCGATCATGTCTATAAGCCTCCGACCGCGTCGATCACATCCGTGCCGGCCGGCGGCTCGAACTGAAACCGCGCCGGGTCGATCTCCACGTTGGTGCGCACGTCTTCTAAGCGGATCACGGTGGTCTGGCCGAACTGGTCGTGCAGGATCATGCGGCGGATGCCGCCGTTATCCAGTCCCAGCCGGATGCGGTTGAATTCGATGTCCTGCACGCGGGGCGCGAGCTGCACCCATTCCAGACCATCGCGCGCGCCGGTCGCCTGGATCTTGAACTGTTCGCCAAGCGGCCGCTCACCGATCAGCAATGCGATCGGCGCCGCGCCCAGCGCGTCTTTCAGCGATTTGACGGTCGCCTGTTCGAGTTCTTCGTCGTAAATCCACAGACGCTGGCCGTCCGCCAGAATCAGTTGGCCGGCCGGTTGCTGATATTCCCAGCGAAACCGGCCCGGCCGCATGAGTTGCACATGGCCTTTGGATTCCGCCACCTGCTCGCCGTCCTCACTGAGCACCAGCTGCGTGAATTGGGCGTCCAGCGTGCGCACCTCGCTGGAAAAGTGCGCCAGCCGCTCCGCGGCGCTCCGGGCCAGCGCGGGTTGCCAAGCTATCAGAGCCAGCAGAATCCCTAACAGCAGCGTGCGCCGCGCGCACCACGCGAAAGCGCGAGCTGCGATTGTGTTCGCTCGGAGGCAATCAATCATGATCTCGTCGTCGAATTCTGGAAGATTCTGGTGCGCCCGGCGCACCCTACGATCCTGCGATGTGTGGGCGCCGCGATAGCCGAAGGCCGCCAGCAAATGCTGATTCTCGTGAACCAATCAGTCGTGCGGAGGCGGCGGCGCCAGCACCTCGCGGCCGCCGTTGGCCTGCACCGGGCTTACCACCCCGGCCTGCTCCATTTCCTCGATCATGCGCGCCGCGCGGTTGTAGCCGATCTTGAGGCGCCGCTGCACGTACGAGATCGACGCCTTGCGCGATTCCGTGACCACCGCCACCGCCTCGTCGTACAGCGGGTCGCCCTCGCCGCCGCCATTGCCGGTCAGCGGTTCCAGGCCCGGCACCGCGCCTTGCCCGCCTTCCGGTTCCTGCAAGACGGCCTCGACGTAATCCGGTTTGCCCTTGCCTTTGAGGAAATCGACCACCTTGTGCACCTCGTGATCGCGCACGAAGGCGCCGTGCACCCGCTGCGGCACCGCCTGGCCCGGCGGCAGATACAGCATGTCGCCGTTGCCCAGCAGCTGCTCGGCGCCCATCTGGTCAAGGATGGTACGCGAATCGATCTTGGACGACACCTGGAACGCGATGCGCACCGGGATGTTGGCCTTGATCAGGCCGGTGATGACGTCCACCGACGGCCGTTGTGTGGCCAGCACCAGATGGATGCCCGCAGCGCGCGCCTTCTGCGCCAGGCGCGCGATCAGTTCTTCCACCTTCTTGCCGACCACGATCATCATGTCGGCGAATTCGTCGATGACGATCACGATCAGCGGCAAGGTGTCCAGCTCCGGCGCCTGGGCCTCCGGGTCCAGCTGCTGGCTCCGATCGAACAGCGGATCGGTGATCGGCGCGCCTGCCTCGCGCGCGTCCCTGACTTTTTTGTTGAAGCCCGCGATGTTGCGCACGCCCAGACACGACATCAGCTTGTAGCGTCGCTCCATCTCGGCCACGCTCCAGCGCAGCGCGTTGGCGGCCTCTTTCATGTCCGTCACCACCGGCGCGAGCAGGTGCGGGATGCCGTCGTACACCGACAGCTCCAGCATCTTGGGGTCGATCAGGATCAGCCGCACGCCCGCCGGCAAAACCTTGTACAGCAGGCTCAAAAGCATGGCGTTGATGGCGACGGATTTGCCCGCGCCGGTGGTGCCCGCCACCAGCAGGTGCGGCATGCGCGCCAGATCGACCGTCACCGGCCGTCCGCCGATGTCGCGGCCCAGCGCCAGGGTCAGGGGCGATGGCGACTTCTCGTACGCCGGCGCCTGCAGGATCTCGCTTAAACTCACGATCTCGCGCTGCTCGTTGGGGATTTCCAGGCCCACCACGGGCTTGCCCGGAATCACCTCTACGATGCGCACGCTGATAACCGACAAGGCGCGCGCCAGATCCTTTGCCAGGCTGCTGATGCGGCTGACTTTCACGCCGGGCGCAGGGTGCAGCTCGAAACGGGTGATCACCGGTCCCGGCTGCACGGCGGTGACTTCGACCTCGATGCCGAAATCGAGCAGCTTGGCCTCGACCAGGCGGGACATGGCCGCCAGCTTGTCTTGCGAATAACCGCCCTGGTGCGGCTGCGGCGCATCGAGCAGCGCCAGCGGCGGCAGTTCGGCGCTGCCGGGGGTTCCCACGAACAAGGGAAACTGTTTTTCAAGCACGGGCTTGTCCACGCCCGCGGACTCCCGCTCGGCCCGTGAAGCAGGCTTGAGCGCAGCCCGCTCACCCACAAACGGTTCGATCCGCGGCATACCGCGGCGTCTGGGCGCGGCGCGCTCCTGCTGGGCGCCCGACCGCGCGGCGCGGCGCGCGCGATAAGCCTTCCACAGCGCGGGGGCGCGACCGACGGTGTGCGTATACACGGCCATACCGCCGCGCCCGATCACATCCATCAACCCCAGCCAGGACAGACCGGTAAACAGGGTGACACCCGCCAGCAGCAACGCCATCAGCAGCAGGCTGGCGCCGACGAAATTGAACACGCCTTCCAGCCCGTGCCCCACCAGGTCGCCCAAAATGCCGCCCGCGTTGAGCGGCAGCGCATCCGCGCCGACATGCAGGGTCGCCAGCCCGCAGCCGGCGGCCAGCGTTATCACGAAGCCCGCCCAGCGAATCCCCAGGTCGCCATACACGGGCTGCGTGCCGACGCCGCGGAATATCAGCCAGCCGCTGTGCACGACCATGGCGGGTGCCAGAAAGGCGAGATAGCCGAACAAGTAGAAGAAGGCGTCGGCGAACCACGCGCCCGCCACGCCGCCGAGGTTGGCCGCCGCTCCGCCGCCGCCCGTGTATGACCAGCCCGGGTCGCTCGGGTTATACGTGAGCAACGCCAGGAGCAGGTACAGGCCGACGGCCAGGAGCACGAACAACGCGCCCTCGCGCATGCCGCGAATCACGTGGCCGCTTAAGGTGCGGCCAGCAGCCCTTTTGTGTGTTGCCTGCGCCACTCTTTAAGATTCTCCCTTAATTCACTTAACTATTTTACTGAAACGATTAAATTATAGATCACTTAGCTCGGCGCGTATAACCGGATTGTCGAAGCGCCCGGCGCGCACATTGATGCCCGCCCGCAACGTAGGATCCGCGTCCCAGTCCGGCCGGGTCAGGCGCGTCACATAGCCCATCAGGCTCGCAGACAGCGCCTTGGAAGCGGTGCGCGGCACCGCGCCCGGCATATTGGTGACGGTGAAATGCTGCACGCCCTCTTCGATGTACACGGGCTCCGCGTAGCTGACCGGCCGGCTGGTCTCCACGCAACCGCCCTGGTCGACCGATATATCGGTGATCACGCTGCCGGGCCGCATGGTTCGCACCATTTCGCGCGTAACCACCTGAGGCGCCCGCTTGCCAGGCAGCAGCACCGCACCCACCAGCAGGTCGGCGAACGGCAGCGCGGTTTCGATATCGTGCCGGAAAGAATACAGCGCGGTCACGTTGGGCCCCAGGTCCCGCATGCGCGCCAGACGCTCGCGGTGGACGTCGAACACCTTGACCGTAGCGCCCAATGCCGCCGCCGCCGACGCGGCCGCGCCGCCCGCCACACCCGCGCCCAGCACGACCACCGAACCGCGCTCGGCGGCCGGCAGACCGCCCAGCATGATGCCCGAACCGCCCTGCGGCTGATGCAGCAAATGCGTCGCGACCTGCACCGACAGGCGCCCGGCGATCTCGCTCATGGGCGCCAGCAGCGGCAGCGTGCCGTTGGTTTCCACCGTCTCGAAGGCGATTGCGGTAAGACCGGTGTCGCGCAATCTCGCCGCGAGTTCACGGTTGGCCGCCAGATGCAGAAAGCAGAACAGCAGATGCTCACGGCGCAGATGCGCAAGGTCCGCCTCGATGGGTTCCTTGACCTTGACCACCAGTTCCGCGCGCGCGTACAACTCGGCGACATCGGCGCAGATTCTCGCCCCGGCGGCGCGATAGTCGTCGTCGCCAAAACCGCTCCTGACGCCCGCGTCGCGCTCGACGTAGACCTCGTTGCCGTCCCGCACCAACTCCTTGCAGGCGGCCGGGATGAGGGCCACGCGCCCCTCGTGCGGTTTGCGTTCAATGGGGATGCCGATGCGCATAAAACCCTGCCTTTACCGTTAAACGACGAACCCGTACCATACCGCGTCTCACCTTCACCGCAACGATTATCGGTCGAACACGCGTGGGCTTGCGCGCCGCAAGCCGGTGTGGTGCGCGATCACCACTGGCGGCCTGAAGGGTCAACGCCTGGAAGCAACGGAAATTAGCATGAAAGAGCCTAAACACAGTCGCCTCCTCATCCTGGGTTCCGGCCCTGCGGGCTACAGCGCGGCGGTCTACGCCGCGCGCGCCAATCTCAGGCCGGTGATGATAACCGGCATCGAGCAGGGCGGCCAGTTGATGACCACCACGGACGTCGACAACTGGCCCGGCGACGTGGAGGGTCTGCAAGGCCCGGCGCTGATGGAACGCATGCTCAAGCACGCGCGGCGCTACGACACCGAGATCATTCTGGATCAGATTCATACCGCGCGGCTCGGCGACAAGCCGTTCACCCTCATTGGCGACGCCGGCGCGTACACCTGCGACGCCCTGATCATCGCCACCGGCGCGACCGCGATGTATCTGGGGCTGCCATCCGAAGACCGTTACCGGGGCAAGGGCGTGTCGGCGTGCGCGACCTGCGACGGGTTCTTTTATCGCGGCGAGCCGGTGGCCGTGGTCGGCGGCGGTAACACGGCGGTCGAGGAGGCGCTTTATCTCTCGAATATCGCGTCGGAAGTTACCCTGGTGCATCGCCGCGATCGGCTGCGTGCGGACAAGATCCTGCAGGACCAGCTGCTGGACAAGACCCGTAACGGCAACATGCGCATCGCCTGGGATCACGTGGTCGACGAGGTGCTGGGCGACGACTCGGGCGTCACCGGCCTGCGCATCAAGCGGGTTGACACCGGAAAACCGCAGACCCTGGACGTTAAAGGCGTGTTCATCGCCATCGGCCACCGGCCCAACACGGAAATCTTCGAGGGCCAGCTGGAGATGCGAGGCGGCTATATCCTGGTCAAAAGCGGCCTTGACGGCGACGCGACCGCGACCAGCCTGCCCGGCGTATTCGCGGCCGGCGATGTGATGGATCATGTGTATCGGCAGGCAATCACCTCGGCGGGCTCGGGCTGCATGGCGGCGCTGGACGCGGAAAAATATCTGGATCAGCTGCTCGAAAAGTAAACCGCGTGACGCGGACGGAACGCGCGCCTCCCGTCGCGATCAAAGCGATTCCATCTATCCACATCGCCTTCAGGCGGCTTGCGTGCAACCCGGCACTTCCCATCAAGCTGCGTTCGACATTCAGGCGTGCGACTCGCTGGAACGGGTGGGCGCGGCGGAATGGAACCGCCTGGCCGGCGACGAACCTTTTTTAAGCCATGAATTTCTGGTCGCCCTGGAGCGTCACGGGTGCGTGGGCCAGACCTTTGGCTGGCACCCGCTGCATTTGCTGGTGCGCGACGCCCGCGGCGCGCTGGTCGGCGCCATACCCATGTATATCAAGACCAACTCCTACGGCGAGTTCGTGTTCGACTGGTCGTGGGCGTCGGCCTACGAACGCCATGGGCTTGAATACTATCCGAAGCTGGTGGTCGCGATCCCTTACACGCCCATCACCGGGCCGCGGCTGCTGGTGCGCGCCGATGTGGATGCCGTACGGGTCAAGGATCGGCTGATCGAACAAACGATCGCGCTTTGCCGCGCGCAAGGCTTCACCGGCGCGCACTGGCTGTTCACCGACCACACCGACACCGAGCGATTGCGGACCCATGACCTGATGCTGCGGCTGGGCGTTCAATACCACTGGCGCAACGCCGGCTACCGCGATTTCGATCATTTCCTCGCCGGTTTTCAGTCGCGCAAGCGCAAGAAGATCAGGCGCGAGCGCCAGCGCGTGGCCGAGCAAAATATCGCGCTGAGGGTCGTTCACGGCGACGAGGCCGACGAACGTCTGTGGGCAACGGTGCATCGATTTTACACTGGCACCTTCGACCGCAAGTGGGGCATTCCGACCCTGAACCTTGGGTTTTTCAAGGAGATCGGCCGCACCCTGGGCGCCAGGGTGGTGCTGGTGATCGCGGAAATTGGCTCGAAGCCGGTCGCATGCGCAGTCAATTTTCGCAGCGACAACGCGCTTTACGGCCGCTTCTGGGGTTGCGATCAGGCGTTTCATAGCCTGCATTTTGAGGCGTGCTACTACCAGGGTATCGACTACTGTATCCGGCACGGATTGGGACGCTTTGAACCCGGCGCGCAGGGCGAGCACAAGATCGGCCGCGGTTTCCTGCCGACCCGCACCTGGTCGGCGCACTGGATCGCGCAACCGCAGTTTCGCGCCGCGCTGTCGGATTTCTGCCGGCGCGAGCGACAGGCGATGGAACAGGAATATCGAGCGCTGTGGACGCTGTCGCCATTTCGAACCGACGCCGTGCCGCCCGCGCACCAGCCGCCGGCAGCGTAACGTTCGGGGTTCGAGCGCGGTTCAGCCAAACAACGCCGCCAGATCGATCGAGGACTCGCGTCCCAGACTACGGAAATTCTGCCGTAACCAGCTGTCCGCCTGCGCGCGCCCGCGATCCTTGAGCCAGTTGAGAAAGGCGCTGTCGTTGTGAAGTTTGCTGACGCCATCGAGCTCGGTCAACGCGCAATCCGGCTCGATCAAATGGACGTTCAAGCGGCGCAGCCGGCGCTCGAAGCTGCCCAGCGACCAGAAGTGGCCCCCGACCTGCTGCTTCGCCTGCACGATCGAGCGCATTTCACGCAGGAACGTGGTGCCGAAGCTCAACTCCGCGGTGCGATGCTGAATGCTCGACACCGAGGTCGGCAGCTCCGGCCGGCTGAGCGGGTGCAGCAGGACGACAACGATATCCCGGGCGCGGCAGTTGTAAAACAGGGGAAACAGCGCCGGATTACCGGCGTAGCCGCCGTCCCAGTAGGCTTCGCCGTCGATGACGATGGCGTGGTGCAAGGTCGGCAGACAAGCCGACGCGAGCAGGGCGTCGGGCGTTATCTCGCGCGTCTCGAACAGCCGCAGCTTGCCGGTGCGCACCTGCGTGGCGGCGATATAAAGCTTCAGCTCGCAATGTTCGCGCAGCTGCTCGAAATCGAACACGCTGGTGACGATCTCCCGCAACGGATCGAGGTTCATGGGGTTGAGCTGATACGGCGAGAACACGCGCGTCAGCGCCAGCGCGCCTTCCAGCGCGAGTGAGCGATCCACGGCGATCCCGCCGGCGGTAGGGGAATAACCGGGAATGTTGACGCCAACCCGGTTCCACAGGCTGGCCAGCGCATGCCGCGCGCCTTCGCGGCCATCGACGGTCAACCCGTAAGCCACCGCCACCGCGTTCATCGCACCACTGCTGGTGCCGCTGATGCCTTCGATTACCAGACGCTCGTCTTCCAGCAGCCGGTCCAGCACGCCCCAGGTAAATGCGCCGTGCGCGCCACCACCTTGTAGCGCCAAATTAACAACTTTGCGACTTTTTAACCACATATCAGACTCCTTGTTGCGACGCACCATAGTACATGCGGGGCAATCAGGCAAGCGATGTGGGCGCGAAGATCAGTCGATTATGGCCGCACGACCGGTCGGTCGACTATGGCGTGTAGCGGCCGTTTGAGGCTGAAAATCAAGGGAATTTTGGCGGCCCCCGCGCGAATTTGCTTCCGCTCAGGCCAAGCCCTCCTGCGCCGCTCTCTCACCGCTTCGTACGGCCCAGGCGTTCGGCGTTGGCGGATACCGCGGTGTGCACCGGCGCCAGTCCGTTGATTGCCGCGCGCGCCATCGCCGCGAAGATCTTCTGACCGGATTCGGCCGCCTGCCGCGCGGCCGAATTCATCAATTGGCTTTGCGCCGTAAATACCGCGCCGGGGTTCCGCCCGCTCAGCATCGATGTCAGCGCCATGCCGTTACTCATGAACTGCGACCAGGCCACGCGCATAAGCTGCTCATTCAGGCGCATCATCTCACCTGCCATGATCTGCCCGCACGCCAATGTCGCCTGTAGTTTTTCCGTATACATGCGCGCGAACTCGCGGCGCTCGGCCGCGGTCAGCGCGGCGATGTTGGCGCCGGACAGCATCAGCATGCGATGGAAAATCGTTTGCCCCGAGGCGGCCGCAATCTCTGCGCTTCTAATCATCAAATCGGCAACAGCGGCAGGTGCTGGCGTGCGGCGTCGGCGGGTAGTCATTGAGTCTAATCCTTAGGGTATTCTGCAACAGAATCCGTACAGGAATGAAGCCGGCAGCGCAAGCGGGGTGTCGCAAATACCATACCACGCGCGATACCGTGACGAGCAGAATAGCTGGCCGGATGCGTAGTATCATAAGCATCTGCGCGGTGGTCAGTTATGCTCGATTGTAAAAAACGAGCTTCGAGTTCATGCGCAAGTGGGAAACTGTCTGACAGATTGGTTAAGTATCCGGAAATCCTCTCGAGTCATGAGCATAGAGTGGCTGGATCCGTTCGACGCGGATTATCCGTTTCCACCGGTAGAGGCGGCGTGCGCCGAGCCCGAGGGCCTGCTGGCGGCCGGCGGCGACCTGCAGCCACAGCGGTTGTTGCGCGCCTATCGGCAGGGGATTTTTCCGTGGTACGAAGAAGGCCAACCGGTATTGTGGTGGGCGCCGGACCCGCGCGCCGTGTTGTTTCCCGACAAGTTCAGGTTAACGCGCAGCCTGCGCAAATCCATTCGCAACCGGCCTTACACCGTCAGTTTCGATCGGGCGTTCCGCGAAGTGGTAGCCGGCTGCGCCGCGCCGCGACGGCAGGGCGCGGGCACCTGGATTACCGAGGCGATGCTGACCGCTTACTGCCAGCTTCATGCACAAGGCTGGGCGCATTCCGTGGAAGTATGGGACACGCGCGACAATACGCTGGTCGGGGGATTGTACGGTGTCGCGATCGGCAGGATATTTTTCGGCGAATCCATGTTCAGCTGGGCAACGGATGCGTCGAAGGTCGCGATGGCTTACCTGGCACGGCATCTGCGGCATTGGGAATATGCGCTGATCGATTGCCAGTTGCCGTCGCCCCATGTCGGTCGCCTGGGCGCCGAACTGATTCCGCGCGACCAGTTCACACGGATACTGGCGCGCGGTTGTCCTATGCGCGGTAATCCCTCACCATGGGAAGTAGACTCCCGGCTGAAGGTGTCGTCATGGCACCCGCTCGACGCGAAAAACTGCCGTGCCGGCGGGCATATCGGCAAATCCACGTCCGAGCCGACGGAACTCTGCTGTCGCGGCGGAAACCAAAAATAGCTTACAAACATAACGTACAGAGGAAGACTTTATGAATGCGAAGCCTCGACGCCACTCGCGGATAACGGCCCTGCCGCTTCGGCCACGTTTGCCTCGCGGCAGGGTGTCGATGACACTTAGCGTCGCGGTCGCGATGGTCTTGAGCGCGTGCGTGACGCCGCCGGGGGGCACGTACGACCCCAGTGTTTCAACCACCGGCGTCGAGGGTGCGGCACCCGGCACGCCCGCTACCGAGCCGACCGAAAACTATCGCATCGGGCCCGAGGATCTGCTCTCGATCTCGGTGTGGAAAGAACCGGACTTGCAGCGTGACGTCCGCGTCAGACCCGACGGCGGCATATCCTTCCCGCTGGCCGGCGACGTTAACGTGGCCGGGAAGACGCCCGAGCAGGTAACCGACATCATCACCGAGCGCGTGCAAAAATACATTCCCGCCGCGGTGGTCACCGTGTCGGTACAGGAGGTCGCCGGTTACAACGTGTTTGTCATCGGTCAGGTCAACACGCCCGGCAAATTCGTGCTCGGACGCTATGTGGACGTGATGCAGGCGCTCACCCTGGCCGGCGGCATGACGCCGTTCGCCGATTCGGACGACATCACCATCCGACGCCGCGTGGGCGGCCGGGAGATCGTCTTTCCGTTCGATTACGGTGCCGTGCAGAACGGCGATAACACCCAGCAGAACATCGTCCTGCAAAGCGGCGACGTGGTCGTCGTACCCTAGGTCGTCGTACCCCAGTGTGCTGTTCCGTAAATAACCGATATATGTCCGGACTCGTCATTCCGGCCAGGGATTGGCCGAAATCCAGCGCCAAGGAGGGACTTCTGGATTCCGGCTTTCGCCGGAATGACGGCGAAGTTACGACAGTTACTAGTGGGACACAACACTAGGTCGTCGTACCCTGAATGCGGGCGCGCCGGGGCGGCGCTCTACAGGCGACCCGCGGGTCGCGGAACATCCCGCGTCAGCGCCGGCTCGTGTCGATCCCCGCGAACTTGCGCGCTGCGCCAGTCGGGCTGCATCAGTCGATTTGCGCCGTGATTACCGCCTTGATCGCGTCCAGCGTCGGCTCGACGGCGGTCATCGGCTGCGGGCTCTGTGAAATAGCGATATCCGGGTCTTTAAGACCGTGACCGGTCAGGGTGCACACCACCTTCGCGCCCGGCGGGATCCTGCCCGCGCGGATGTCCCGCATGGCGCCGGCCAGCGAGGCCGCCGAGGCCGGTTCGCAGAACACGCCCTCGCGCTCGGCCAGCCATTTTTGCGCGGCGAGAATTTCCTCGTCCTCGCACTGATCGAACCAGCCTTCTGATTCTTCTTTTACCCGCCAGGCCAGCTCCCAGCTTTGCGGATGCCCGATGCGGATGGCGCTGGCGACCGTTTCCGGTCGGTCCACCATCTCGCCGCGCATGAACGGATTGGCGCCCGCCGCCTGATAGCCGGCCATCACCGGGCGCGTCGCGACCACCCCGACCTGCTGATATTCGCTGTAACCCATCCAGTGGGCGCTGATGTTGCCGGCGTTGCCCACCGGAATGCAGTGGTAATCCGGCGCGCGGCCCAGCTGTTCCACGATTTCGAAGGCGGCGGTCTTCTGGCCTTGCAGGCGATACGGATTGATGGAATTCACTATGGTCACCGGCGCGTGTTCCGCCGCTTGGCGCACCAGCCGCATGCCGTCGTCAAAATTACCCTTGATCTGAATGATTCGGGCGCCGTGCATCATCGCCTGCGCCAGCTTGCCCAGCGCGATCTTGCCCTCGGGAATCAGCACGAACGCCTGGACGCCGGCGCGCGCCGCGTAGGCCGCGGCAGACGCCGAGGTGTTGCCGGTGGACGCGCAGATGATCGCGCGGCTGCCCTCCTCCACCGCCTTGGTCACCGCCAGGGTCATGCCGCGGTCCTTGAACGAGCCGGTCGGATTCAGGCCCTCGAACTTCACGTAGACATCGACGTCGACACCGAGCTCATGCGCGATGTGGCTCAGCCGGATCAGCGGCGTGTTGCCTTCGCCCAGGCTGATGATGCGCGTGTCGTCGCGCACCGGCAGGCGGTCGCGGTATTTGTCGATGAGGCCAGTGTAACGGGTTGTAAAGGGCATGTCGGTAGCCTGTTTCAGGGCGCCGGCGCGAACCATTCGCGCCCGGCGTCGGCGATTATTTCAATGATTCCAGCCGGATGCGGACCACGTCCTGCGTCACCGCCGGCAGCCGCTCGATCTGCGCGATCGCCTGGTTCATGTTCTGCTCCAGCACCTTGTACGTGAGCAGGATGATCGGCACGTCGGTCTCGCCCTCGGCCGGCTCTTTTTGCACAATCGCCTCGATGCTGATGTTGAGATCGCCCAGGATGCGCGTCACATCCGCCAGCACGCCCGGCCGATCCTCGGCGCGCAGGCGCAGATAGTACGCGGTCTCCACCGCCTCGATGGGCAGCACGGGCGTATCGGACAAGGCGTCCGGCTGGAACGCCAGGTGCGGCACCCGGTTCTCGGGATCGGCGGTAAGCGCGCGCACCACGTCCACCAGATCGGCCACCACCGCCGACGCGGTCGGCTCGGCGCCCGCGCCCGGTCCGTAATACAAGGTCGGCCCCACGGCGTCGCCGCGCACCAGCACCGCGTTCATCACGCCGTCGACGTTGGCGATCAGACGCCGGTGCGGGATCAGCGTGGGGTGCACCCGCAGCTCGATGCCCTCCCGGGTGCGCCGCGCTATCCCCAGATGCTTGATGCGATAACCCAGATCGCCGGCGTAGGCGACGTCCTCTTGTGTGATGCGCGTGATGCCTTCCGTATAAACGCGGTCGAACTGCAGCGGAATCCCGAACGCGATGGACGCCATGATGGTCAGCTTGTGCGCCGCATCGATGCCTTCGACATCGAAACGCGGATCGGCTTCCGCGTAGCCCAGCGCCTGCGCCTCGGCCAGCGCCTCATCGAAACTGCGGCCCTGGTCGCGCATCTCGGAGAGAATGAAATTGCCGGTGCCGTTGATGATGCCGGCCAGCCACTGGATGGTGTTGCCCGCCAGCCCCTCGCGAATCGCCTTGATGATTGGGATGCCGCCCGCCACGGCCGCCTCGAACGCCACCACCACGCCCCGCTCGTGTGCGCGCGCGAAGATCTCATTGCCGTGCAGCGCGATCAGCGCCTTGTTGGCCGTGACCACGTGACGGCCGTTGGCGATGGCGCGCAGCACCAGTTCGCGCGCCGGCTCGATGCCGCCGATCAGCTCCACCACAATCTCCACCCTCGGATCGTCGACGATCTCGAACGGATCGGTGGTCAGCGGGATGCCGCGCACGTCGCAGCCGCGCGGACGATCCCGGCGGCGCGCCGCGGCGCCGACGATCTCGATCTCGCGGCCCGCGCGCCGGGTGATCTCGTGCGCGTTGCGCGCCAGCACGGCAACCGTGCCGCAGCCCACGGTGCCCAGCCCCAGAATGCCGACCTTAACGGGCTCCAAATCGGCTCTCCGGCGATCGACGCACTGTTTTAAAAGCCATCGCGAAACATCCGGCGAATGCCGCGCAAGGCCTGGCGGGTGCGATGCTCGTTTTCGATCAGGCTGAAGCGCACGTGACCGTCGCCATACTGGCCAAAGCCCACGCCCGGTGACACCGCGACCTTGGCGTCGACCAGCAGCTTCTTGGAAAACTCCAATGATCCCGGCGCGCGGTACGGCTCAGGAATTGGCGCCCACACAAACATCGTGGCGGCGGGCTTGTCCACCGCCCAGCCCAATGCGTTGAGACCATCACACAGCGTGTCGCGACGGCGCGAATACGTCTGGCGGATCTCCGTCACGCACTCCTGCGGCCCCTCCAGCGCCGCGATCGCGGCGACCTGGATGGGCGTGAACATGCCGTAGTCCAGATATGACTTGATGCGCGACAACGCCGCTACCAGGGTTGGATTGCCGCACATGAACCCGACCCGCCAGCCGGGCATGTTGTAGCTTTTGGACAGAGAGTAAAACTCCACCGCCACCTGTTTGGCCTCGGGGACTTGCAGGATGGAGGGCGCGGTGTAGCCATCGAACACGATCTCGGCATAGGCGATGTCGTGCACTACCCAGATCTTGTGTTCGCGCGCGATGGCGACGATGTTCGCGAAAAATCCGAGGTCTACGCACTGGGTGGTCGGGTTAGCGGGGAAATTCAAGATCAGCATCTTGGGCCGCGGCCACGAGTCGGCGATCGCGCGCTCCAGCTCGGAGAAAAAATCCACCTCCGGCGTCAGCGGCACATGGCGGATATCCGCGCCGGCGATCACGCAGCCGTACGGATGCACCGGATACGCGGGGCTTGGCACCAGCACCGCGTCGCCGGGCCCCAGCACCGCCAGCGCGAGATGCGCCAGCCCCTCCTTGGAACCGATGGTGACGATGGCCTCGCTCTCCGGATCGAGGGCCACGTCGTACTTCGCCTGATACCAGCGCGCGATCGCGCGCCGCAGCCGCGGAATCCCGCGCGACAGCGAATACCTGTGCGTATCGCCGCGGCGCGCCGTCTCCACGAGCTTGTGTACGATATGCTCCGGTGTGGGCCCGTCCGGATTGCCCATGCCGAAATCGATGATGTCCTCGCCACACGCGCGCGCCTTGGCCTTCAACTCGTTGACGATGTTGAAAACATAAGGCGGCAGCCGACTAATGCGCGGAAAATCTTCGATCAAGGTCAGGCGTATCCTGCGTGGGTCGCGGCGTATGATACGCGAAGCCGGTGCGGCTGCCCAACCGCGCGCATGATATCCCGGCCGACCTGGAGCGAACCCGCCGGTATGGAATTTGCGTCGTCACAGCAAGACTAAATCGAATGGAGCCATTCGAAATGCACGCGCTGGTACTGAACTGTACGCTCAAACCCTCGCCGCAAACGTCCCACGCCGGGGCGCGCGCACTGGCGCATACGCCGATGCCGGCGGCCGAGCGCTGACACCACAACGGACAAGAGACCCGACTTGGACATCACGCAGGAATTCGGCCCCGGCAGCTACCGTATCCGCGGTTATGAACCCGGCCGAATCGTCATCAACGACCGTGGATACACGGGCAGCCTGATCGTCACGCCGGATCGCCTGGAGCCCGAGTGGCCGCCGCGAACCCTGGCCGATGTGCAACGCCCGCATCTCGAGTCCATCGTCGCGCTGCAACCCGAGGTCGTGCTGCTGGGCACCGGACAACGTCTGCGGTTTCCCGGGCCGGAACTCATGGCCTTTTTTCTTGAACGAAGGATCGGCATTGAGGCCATGGACACCGCGGCCGCCTGCCGCACATTCAACGTGCTGATGGCCGAGGGGCGCGCCGTGGCCGCCGCGCTGCTAATGGACCAGTCGTGAAGCGCGCGCTTGCGCGCCGGCAAGCGCCTTGCCTGCCACGCAAGATCGATTACTCTTTCAGCAGGCTATCTTCCGAGAACCCGCGGCTTTCGAGTATCTTGCGCAGCCGCCGCAACGCGTCCATCTGAATCTGGCGCACGCGCTCGCGGGTGACGCCCAGCTCATTGCCCACCTTCTCCAGGGTGGCGCGATCGTGCCCGTACAACCCGAAACGCCGTATGACCACCGCGCGCTGTTTGCTGTCCAGTTCATCCAGCCACGCGGCAATATGCGCGTGCACCCCCTGAGTTTGCAGCATATTAGGCGGTTCGGGACTGGATTCGTCGGGAATAATGTCCAGCAGCGGGCGGTCGCCGTCGCGGCCGATCGGTAAATCCACCGACGTCACGTGGTCGCTGAGATTGAGCAGTTTCTTGACCTCGGCAACCGGCTTGTTGAGCAGCTGCGCGACCTCTTCGGCGGTGGGTTCGTGCTCCAGCTCTCGCGCCAGCTTGCGCGAGGCGCGCAAATACAGATTCAGCTCCTTGATGACGTGAATGGGCAGGCGAATAGTGCGCGTCTGATTCATGATCGCGCGCTCGATGGTCTGGCGGATCCACCAGGTCGCATAGGTGGAAAAACGAAAGCCTTTCTCGGGGTCGAATTTTTCCACTGCGCGGATCAGACCCAGATTGCCCTCCTCGATGAGATCCAGCAGTGCGAGCCCGCGGTTGAGATAGCGCCGGGCGATCTTCACCACCAGGCGCAGATTGCTCTCGATCATCTTGCGCCGCCCGCTCTCCACACCCTGCTGGGCGAGGCGCGCGTAGTGAATCTCCTGCGTGGGAGTCAGCAGCGGGGAAAACTCGATCTCGCTCAAGTACAGGCGGGTTGCATCGAGATCGCCCTGATGCGGATGACTGCGGATACGAGGTTCAGGCCCGCGTTCCGCGTCGCCTTCGATCGTCTCCTCGATCTCTTCGATGGCTTCTTCCAGCACGTCGGCCAGGACCTCCTCGGCCGCAGCGTCCGCCATCAACTCCTCCATAAACGCGTCCACATCGGACTCGGTATCTTCTCGCATAGGCTTGTCACGCGAGTCACGCATTGATCCCCCGGATGTGAGGCCGCCTCGTTCGCGGCGGCGCATTGTCGGTAACTACCGTAACCGCGATACAGCCTGATTTGCAAGCTGCGGTCGGCAGTGACACGAGTCCGGCCGCGAACAGGATTCACCTCGGGAATAGCGCGCGACCGCTCACTGCGGCGGCAGATACTGCAACGGATCGACGGGCTGGCCTTCGTGACGAATTTCAAAGTGCAGCATCGGGCGCTGCGCCCCCGTGCTGCCCAGTTCCGCGATGGTCTGTCCCGCGGCCACCTGTTCACCCTCTTTCACCAGAAGTGCCCGGTTGTGCGCGTACGCACTGAGAAAATCCTGATCATGTTTGATGATGATAAGCTGGCCGTAACCGACAAGTCCACCGCCGCTGTACACGACTTCGCCGGTGGATGCGGCCTGAATCGGCTCACCCGGCCGACCCGCGATATCGATGCCTTTCTTGCCGTTGCCGTCCGGACTGAAGCGGCCGATCACCTCGCCTTGCACCGGCCACAGCCAGCCTGGCCGCGCAGTGGGCGCGGACGGCGACGGCGCCGCGGGCGGAAACGGCATGGCGCGTACATCGGGTTGCGGCGGGGCGGGCGAGGTACGTGCGCCCGGCGGCGGAGCGCTCGGCGACGGGAACAGCGCCGGCTGCGAATCCGGCGACGCCTCGGGCGCGGCCGACTCGGCGCGGGCGATACGCACGGGTGGATTGAGCCGTATGCGTTGACCGGGGTAAATCGTATAAGGCGGCCCGATGTTGTTCCAGCTCGCGACCTCCTTGTAGTCCAGACCATATCGCCAGGCGATGGCGTAGAGACTTTCACCTTCGCGTATGGTGTACGTCGGTCCGCCGCCCCACGACCCGGCGGACTGATAATCGATGGTGCTCGCGCACGCCGTCAGCAGTATCAACGCCGCGAGCAGCCACAGCAGATGATGCGCCTTCGGCACCGACGCATCCCGCCTTTCGCCCGTTGGCGATGCATGCTTCACACCGGGCGCTGGTGAGCCTGTGTCCCGCAATCCGTTACCCCGTCGCTGCATCCGTATCGCCGCTGCATGCGGCGGTCAATAACTCTTCGGCCCTTGCACCAGCGGCACGAAACTGACCGCTTCCAGCACCTCTTGTTCGTAACGATCGGCCAGACGGGTGATCTGCAACAGCTGTTGCACGCCGCTTTCGCGACCGACTGGAATCACCATACGGCCGCCGACCGCCAGCTGTTGAAGCAGCGTGTCGGGGATCTGCTCCGGCGCGGCGGTGACCATGATGGCGTCGAACGGCGCATGCTCCCGCCAGCCGCCAAAGCCGTCGGCCAGCTTGAAATGCACGTTTCCGATCTTGAGCCGGCGCATCACCTTACGCGCCTGCAAGGACAGCTCGCGGATACGCTCGACGGTGTAAACCTGATCCACCAATTGCGCCAGCAGGGCCGCCTGGTAACCGGAGCCGGTGCCCACCTCCAGCACCTTTTTTACCTCGCCGCCCGCCAGCAAGGCCTCCGTCATGCGCGCGACGATGTAGGGCTGGGAGATGGTCTGGCGGTGGCCGATGGGCAAGGCGTTGTCTTCGTACGCGCGGCTGCTCAGCGCCTCCTCCACGAACAGATGACGGGGCGTGCGCCGGATCGCGCCCAGCACCCGCCGATCGCCGATGCCCTTGGCCTGCAGCCGGTCCGCCAGCCGGTCGCGGGTGCGCTGCGAGGTCATGCCGATACCGCTGATGTCGCGCTCGCTCATGCTTCGCAACCTTGCAACCATTGGGCGATCATGTCCATAGCGTTGTAGCGCGTCAGGTCAATCTGTATGGGCGTGACGGAGACAAATCCCTGGTTGACGGCATGGAAATCGGTACCGGGCCCGGCGTCCTGTTCCGCGCCCGCCGGCCCGACCCAGTAGATGGGCCGTCCGCGCGGATCGGCCATGCGCACCACCGGCTCGGCCTTGTGCCGATGACCCAGGCGCGTGGTCTGGAAGCCGGCGATTGCTTCGAACGGGATGTCGGGCACGTTGACGTTCAATATGATGTCCGGCGGCAGACGCTGCGTTTCTAGACGCCGAATCAGCGTCGTCACGACGCGCGCGGCGGTGTCGAAACGCGTGGGCTCCAGCGACGCGAGCGACACGGCCATCGCCGGATAACCCAGAAACCGTCCCTCCATCGCGGCCGCGACGGTGCCCGAATACAGCACGTCGTCGCCCAGATTGGCGCCCGCGTTGATGCCGGACACCACCATGTCGGGTTCGACGTCCAGCAAGCCGGTGATGGCGAGGTGCACGCAGTCGGTGGGCGTGCCGTCCACGCTGATGAAGCCGTTTTCAGTCACGGTGGCGCGCAACGGCCGCTCCAAGGTAAGTGAATTGCTAGCGCCGCTGCGGTCGCGATCCGGTGCCACCACGGAAACCTCCGCGCTGACGGCCAGTGCGTTAGCCAGGCAGGCCAGACCTTTGGCGCGGTATCCGTCATCGTTGCTGATCAAAAAGTGCATGTAAATCCTTGGCGCGACTCAGTTTTATCCACTATACTGCAACGGGTGATAATACATGACACACGCGCTGAATAAATCGGGCCTTCCCGCGTCTATAGTAGAACGCTCGCGCCCGCCCGGCGCGCCGCACACGCTGCCCCGCGGAGTGTGACGTTATGAAATCGAAAAACATGCTCAGCGACGACGAAATCGCAATTTTCCGGGATTCGGTCGGCGACGTGAAGCGCCTGCACACCGACAAGGTCTTGCGGCAGCCGGCGCGACCGGCCGCCGTTGCCTGGCAGACACGCCTCGACCAGGCGCGCGTGATGGAAGAGACGCTCGATTTCAGCGTCACCGATCACGACCTGCAGCCTGGCGATGCCCTGCAGTACTGCCGCCCCGGTGTGCGCAAGACGGTCATGCGCAAACTGAAAAAGGGCCAGTACCGCGTCGGCGCCGAACTGGATCTGCACGGCCTGAGCGCGCGCAGCGCCCAGGCGGCCTTGAC
>JBOIDC010000057.1:0-25729 GCA_050740315.1 Gammaproteobacteria bacterium
TGCCTGCTCACCAGAAATCCCTGCACCGCGTCGCAGCCGATGGAGCGCAGGAAGCGCAGCTGCTGGGCAGTCTCGACGCCCTCGGCAATCACCTCCAGACTCAGCCTGTGCGCCATGGAGACGATGGCGGTAGCGATCGCCGCGCTGTCGGCATCCGCGGGCGTACCCTCGTCCAGCGGTCTGTGTCGCAGCGCCGCCACACGCGCCGCTTCGTCATGAGCTGATAAGTAAACCATTGTTGTCTTTGGCGTGAGTTACGTCGGTGCGGCACGGCCGCCGCATGTTCTTATGCCCTCCCAGTCCACAAGGTGAACGCGAGTGCCGCCCCGTTATCGAGCCGCGTTCCCCTCGCGCTTGCATCCTCCGCGCGTGACCGGTCGAACGAGAGAATGGTTCGCGCTTAAGCCTCGCGTGCTACCCGGCCGCGGGAACGCCGCCAAACGCAGGCTTGGTCAGCAACAGCTTCGTCAATTCATCGGCCGACAGCGGTTTGCCGAAGAAATAGCCCTGCGCGGCGTCACAACCGAGCGAGCGCAGAAACTCCAGCTGCTCGGCCGTTTCCACGCCCTCCGCCGTGACCGGCAGATGCAGACCGTGCGCCCTGGCGATGATGGCGGCGATCATGGCGCCCTTGTTGCCATCTCCCGGCACACCGCGCACGGTCGCGCGGTCGATCTTCAACTTGTCGACGGCAAAGCGCTGCAGGCCGCTCAACGACGAATAGCCACCGCCGACGTCGTGGATGGCGATGCGTACGCCGAGCCTGCGCAGCGACCGCAGCCCCCGTTCGACTTCCGGCGCGCGCAGCAGACCCTCAGCGAGTTCCAGTTCCAGCCCGGTGGGCGGCAGACCGGTCTGCTTCAGCGCCCGCTCCACGGTCTTTTTGATATTCAGCTGATGAATGCGCGCACCCGACAGGTTCACGCCGACATGCAGTGCGAATCCCTGCTGCTGCCAGGCGCGGTTCTGCGCACAGGCGGTGCGCAAAACCCATTTGGTGATAGGCAGAATCAGGCCGTGGGCCTCCGCTTCGTGGATGAAATCCGACGGCGGAATCAGCCGGTTGCGGCCCGGCCGCCGCCAGCGCAGAAACACCTCGACGGCCACGACACCGCCGCTGGCAAGCGCGACCTGCGGCTGATACTTCAGTTCGAACTCGTTGTTGGCCAGCGCGCGGCGCAAATCGTTTTCCAGGGTGAGGCGCCGGGCGGCGCGCGCGCCCATCGCGACCGAATATTGCCGGAACTGATTGCGGCCGCCTTGCTTGGCCTGATACATCGCCGTGTCGGCGTTTTTGATCAGACTCTTTGCGTCCTCGCCGTCTCTGGGATAAACGCTGACGCCGATGCTGGCGTCGACCGTCAGGCTATGACCCGCGATATCGAACGGCCGATGCAGTGCATCCACCAGCTTTTGCGCGATCTGCGAGGCGTCGGCCGGCCGCAGGATGTCGGTCAGCATCACCACGAATTCGTCGCCGCTCAAGCGCGCAACCGTGTCGGATTCGCGCACGCAGTGGAGCAGCCGGCCGGCGACCGCCTTGAGCAGCAGATCACCGACCTCATGCCCCAGCGCGTCGTTTACGCTCTTGAAGCGATCCAGATCGATGAACAGGATGGCCACCGAGCGCCCGTAACGCTGCGCCTGGGCCAGGGACTGCTGGAGCCGGTTGGTCAGCAACACCCGGTTCGGCAGGTTCGTCAAGCCGTCGTAGTTGGCCAGGTAATGCAACCGCTCTTCGGTCTGCTTGCGCTCGGTGATGTCCCGCAGATAAGCCGTAAACTCCGGCGTGCCTTCCACCGGAATGCGGGTAATGGCAAGCTCGACCGGGAATACCGAACCGTCCGCGCGCATCGCCTCGATCTCGATGCGCTTGCCCAGCACCGGCGCCTCGCCGGTCGCCAGGTAATGTAACAAGCCCTTTCGATGCGCCGCGCGCAATCCCGGCGGAATGATCTTGTCTGCCAGGTCTTCGCCCAGCACCGCCGCGCGCGTGTAACCGAAGGTCGCCTCGGCCGCGGGATTGAATTCAATAATCCGCCCAAGGTGATCGATGGCGATGACGCAATCGAGCGCGGTGGCCAGCATGGCACTTTTGCGCGCGTCACTTGCGCGCAGCGCCTCCGTGGCCAGCTTGCGCTCGCTGACGTCCAGCGCCACGGCATAAACAAGCCCTTCTTCCAGCACCGGGAACATCGCCCAGGCCAGCCAGCGGTAGGAGCCGTCCTTGCAGCGACAGCGGTTCTCCAAGCGCTGGGTCGAAGCACCCGCACTGACGCGCTCGAATTCCGCGAGCGTGGCCTTGCGATCGTCTGGATGGACGAAATCCAGGAAAGGTCTTGACAGCAACTCCTTTTGAGAAAACCCCAGTGTGGTTTCAAACACCGGGTTCAGGCGCTTGAAGTAACCCTCCATGCTGACGATGCACATCAGATGCAAAGGGAGCGTAAAGAAACGATCGCGTTCCTCTGCGGCCCGCACCCGCGCGCTGATGTCGTTGACCAGCGCGACATAACCTTTGACCTTGCCCTGCGCGTCGATGTCGGGAACCAGGCTGGTGCTGGTGTGGCGCGTGCCGCCGGTCTTGTACGCCATGCGCGATTCATAGCTGACCGGGTGGCCTTCCAGCACCTTTTGCAGATGCCCGCGAATGGACTCGAAGGCCGTATCGCCCACGACCTCCTGTACGTGCTTGCCGAGGAGCTCGTCCCGCGACAGTTTGAACCAGGCTTCGTAGGCCCGGTTATTGAAACGATAGTGCTGCGTCGAATCGACGTAGGCGATCAGCGAGGGCACCGCGTCGGTAATCAAACGCAGTTGGCGTTCGCTTCGCTTGGCCTCGGTGACATCGTGGAATACGACCACCGCGCCGGAAGGCTGGCCGGCCGTTTTGATGGGCGTGCTGACGTAGCTGGCCGGAAACGACGTTCCGTCCCCGCGCCAGAACACCTCGTCGTCGACCTTGCGCGCTTGGCCGTCCCGCAGCACTGCGAGTATCGGGCATCGCGCGCCCGGACAAGGCCGGCCGTCGGCGTACGAATGATGGATCAGCTGGTGCATATCCTTGCCCACCAGTTCGTCCTCGGTGCGGCCGAGCAGGCGCGTCGCGGCCGGGTTGACAAACATGACGCGACCCGCCGCATCCAGGCCGCAAATGCCCTCACCGGCGGCATTGAGGATAAGCTCCAGCCTGTCCTGCGCGGGGCGCAGCGCCTGCAGCTCGCAACGCAACTCCAGCTGCGTCATCGCCTGCGCGGCCAGCGCGCTCAGCAACTCGCATTGTTCGGCGTCGAAATCACGCGGCACGCGATCCATGACGCACAGCGCGCCCAGCGCGTGACCCTCCGGCGTCACCAGCGGCGCCCCGGCGTACGAACGCAGATGTGGCGCGTTTGTCACCAGCGGAGCGGTCGCGAAACGCGCGTCCGCCAGTGCATCGGGCACGATCAGGATTTCCGGCTGCGAGATCGCGTGTGCGCAGAACGCGACGCAGCGCGGCGTCTGTTCGATATCCAGGCCGATCGTGGACTTGAACCACTGGCGATGGCCGTCGATCAGGCTCAGCGCGGCGATCGGCGCCTTGCAGATACGCGCCGCCAGGCGCGTCAGCGCGTCGAAGGCCGGCTCGGGGGCCGTATTCAATATCTCGTAGCGGTCAAGCGCGGCCAGCCGCGCGGTCTCATTCGCGTGCGCGTGCGATGTCATCCTGGATTTCCTCTCTTGCCCGCCTCCCGACCTGCCGCGCGTATGACTTGCGAATACCCGCCTCCGGTGGCCTTTGTTGAAGCTATTTTGCGCCCGACATCGATCTCGCGCAAACTCGAATCAGCGCATCAACCCTGCTTACTCATGCTCAACATGAACCACCCTCAAGGGCTTTACGTCCTGTTCTTTGCCGAGCTTTGGGAGCGCTTCAGCTTCTACGGCATGCGCGCGCTGCTGGTGCTTTATCTAACGAAAGAACTCTCGTTCAGCGACGACAAGGCGTACGGCATCTACGGCGCTTACGGCGCGCTGGTCTATACGACGCCCCTCATCGGCGGCCTGCTGGCCGACCGCCTGCTGGGCTATCAGCAGGCGATCATTATGGGCGGCGTGCTGATGGCGCTGGGACACTTCTGCCTGGCGGTACCCAACACGTTCTTTTTCTACGCCGCGCTGGCGTTGCTGGTCGCCGGCAACGGCCTGTTCAAGCCAAACATCTCCAGCCTGGTCGGCCAGCTTTACGCCGCCGGTGACCCCCGCCGGGATGCCGGTTTCACCCTGTTCTATATGGGCATCAACATCGGCGCCTTCCTGGCACCGCTGGTATGCGGGTTCATTGGTCAGACCTACGGCTGGCACTATGGTTTCGGGCTGGCGGGCTTTGGCATGCTGACCGGGCTGGCGGTGTTTCTGCTTGGCCGGTGGCGCTTCGCGGGGCTCGGCCTGCCGCCACCCGCGCCGGTACTGCACAGGCCCGCGCTCAGGATATTGACCAGGCGCGGGGCGGTGTGGCTGGCCGTCGTCATGAGCCTGCCGGTGTTCGGCCTGCTGGTGTTCAACAACCGGCTGACAGGCTGGGTCCTGATCGCGGCCGGGGCGGCCGCATTCGTGTGGCTGGTTTACGTCGTCTATGCCAGCCCCCGCGTCGAGCGCGAACGGCTGCTGGTGATTCTGATCCTGACCGGGTTCGGGGTGGTGTTCTGGTCGTTCTTCGAACAGGCCGGCAGCTCCATCAATCTGTTTACCGACCGTAATGTCGACCGCGTCGTATATGGCTGGGAGATACCCGCGTCGCTGTTCCAGGCGGTCAATCCGATGTTCATTATCCTGCTGGCGCCGGCGTTTTCGGCGCTGTGGCTGGGCCTGGCGCGACGGCGACGGGAACCTTCGACGCCCGTGAAGTTCGCGCTGGGCATCCTGCAGCTCGCCGTGGGATTCGGCCTGTTCGGTCTGGGCGCTGGCCTGGCCGGCGTCGACGGCAGAACCTCCATACTGTGGCTGCTGCTGGGTTATCTGTTGATCACCAGCGGCGAGCTGTCGCTGTCGCCGGTGGGATTGTCTATGGTCACGCGCCTCGCCCCGACTCGTCTGGTCGGCACGCTGATGGGTGTGTGGTTTCTGTCGTCGGCCTTCGCGCATTACATCGCGGCGCTGATCGCCACCCTGACCAGCGCGTCCGACGCCAACGCCGCAGCCGCCCTGCCCGCGGCGCGCACGATCGGCGTGTATGGCGAGGTCTTCATGGATATCGCCACGGTGGCCGCGGCGGTCGGCTGTATATTGCTGCTGATCGCGCCCTTGCTGAAACGCTGGATGCATGAAGACCGCAATTGATGGCCGCCGACGCACGACAAGAGTCTTCCGGTCAGCGACGGTTCCGGGCTCACCGTTGAAGTGCCGTAAACGCGGCCTTATATTGCGTCGCAAGGTTCGATCTTGAAAGGCATGGGTCATGGAAAGTGCAGCGCTTGATTACGATGTAGACCGCTCGGAATTCGCGACGCGGGTTATTGAAGCTTCAAAGGACAAACCCGTACTGGTGGATTTCTGGGCGCCGTGGTGCGGACCGTGCAAAATGCTGGCGCCGTTGCTGGCGCAGCTGGCGGAGGAATTCAAGGCGAGTATGGCGCTGGTCAAGGTCGATACGGACGCGGAGCCGGCGCTCGCGCGCGAATATGGTGTGCGCGCTCTGCCGACGGTAAAGCTGTTCAGGCACGGCCGTGTCGCCGACGAGTTTACCGGCGTGCTACCGGAAAGCGCCATACGCGCCTTTATCGACAAGCACATCGAGCGGCCGTCCGATCGCATCCGCAAGCGGGCCGAAGCCGCCTTCGAGGCGGGCGATGCGCCCGCGGCCCTGAAGCTGCTGCAGGAGGCGGCAGTGCTGGAGCCGGACGATCCCTCGATACGAATCGCGACCGCCAGGATGCTGTTGCTCATGGGCGAGATCGACGGCGCGCAGGCCATTCTCAATGCGCTGCCGGCGACCGTGGCCCTGGAAACCGAAGTGAAGGCTTTGCAGGCGCGACTGGATTTCGCGCGCCATATCCGTCCTGAGGACAATGACGCCGAACTGGAGCAAAGGGTGCTGAACGATCCGGATGATCTTCAGACGCGCTACCGGCTCGCTGCCAGAAAAGTGATGTCAGGGAATTTTGAGGCGGCGCTGGAACAACTGCTCGAGATCATGCGCCGGGATCGCCGTTTTGGGGACGATGCCGGCCGCAAAGGCATGCTGTCCATCTTCGAGATCCTGGGCGGGCGCGGCGAACTGGTCAGCCGCTATCGCAGCAAGATGGTGAGCATGCTGCACTAGGCAATAAAAAAGCAGCATATCCGTATGCTGCTTGAGCAGGGTGCAAACACCCTGAAGGGGGCCATCGTCAATCCCGGTTGGCTATCGGGACAATTCAGCTTGTTGTTCGGCGATCCCTCGCATGCCCCGGCTGACATCCCTGCCTGCCGGGGCCCGCTTCCCAGCGGTTCGGGCAACCTTTTCGTCCTCGGTCCATCGGTGGCATTCCCTCGCCGCCGCCGTCCATGTGCTTATCCCTTATCCCTGCGCGGTCACCCGCGGCGTCCGGCTGGCGATGCCTCTGGAAGCGATTCCTTCGCTGCCGTTGCTCGCTCAAGCCCTATTGCTCGCGCGCCGTCCGTATTGGCGGTCCGTATTCCCCTTCCTGTTGGCTTCCTGCAAGAGCATTCCCTGTTCAAGATGAGCTCAACGTCCCTGCCCGTATCCTGTCTTGCCGATCTGCTCATTACACAATTTGGGATTATAGTCCCAAATATTATTTAGTCAACCCTAAATTTGCCGTCATCGCGATTTGTTCCCCAGCGCGGTGGCGCAAGCGTGCCGCTTGCTCGAATGATCCAGAGCCGGTGAACGCCGGTCCTGGGAAGCCGCGGGCAAAAGAGCGAAAGAACTGCACCGCGGCGCCCGCGTAACCGAGACGGATCTCGACAAAGAATGGACCCGCTACGTATACGAGCTGGAAGTCGTGGATCGGCACGGCGTCGAAAGGACATCGACTTAGACGCGCAGACCGGCAAGGTACTCAAGCAAGAGCGCGAAGACTGAGGAAACGCAAGAGCGGCAACCGGCCGGTGGGCGCAACCTTCTACCCGCCGGCCACCGCGGCGGGATGGAACCGTGGCAACGCGCGTTATCGAAGCGGAGCGAGTGCCGTTGATGGCACATGCACTACCGATTTGCCGTCGCTGCGCTCGTCTGGGCGAGCTCATCGAGCATCGCGGCCAATGGTTTGGCGGGCTGATAGCCGGGAATCATCTCGCCATTCTCCAGCATGATGGCCGGCGTGCCGGATACGCCCAGCGCCTGCCCCAGTTCGTACTGCGCCTTGACGGGATTGTCGCAAGACTCGTCGGCCACCGCTTCGTCGCGCTTGGCGCGGGTCAGCGCGACGTTTCTGTCTTGCGCGCACCATACATCTACCGCCTTATCATAAGAGGTCGAATTCACGCCTGCGCGCGGAAACGCCAGATAGCGGACCTTGATGCCCTGGGCCAGATACTGATTGATCTCGGCGTGCAGCTTGCGGCAGTAGCCACAATCGATGTCCGTGAACACGGTGATCGTGTGCCTGGGCTTTTCTGGCGAGAACACGATCATTTGATCTTCGTCGAGCTTGTCGAGCGTTTGCCGTCTCACCTTCGCGCTGGCGGCCTCGGTAAGGTCTTCCCGGTTCTCCAGGTCGACCAGACTGCCGCGCAGCAGATAGCGGCCGTCAGCGCTTATGTAGAGAATCTGCGCGCCATAGGCGACCTGGTAAATGCCTTCCACCGGCGAGGGCTCAATGCTGTCGGGCTGCAGCTCGGGCACCAGGGCGCTGAGCCGGGCGCGCAGCCGGTCGGTTACGTCCTGCTCATCGGCTGCGACAGCACCCGCCGCCAAGGCCGTCAGCGATAGCAGCGCAGCACAAAGATTCTTTACCATAAGGCCGTTCCGGGTTTAATTGTTGTCGTATGATGCGACACGAATAACTTGAAAAAATTCAGCATCGCGTTCACATCTCAGCCGCGCGGATGGTGCTGGCTGTGCAGCAGCTTGAGGCGGGCGCGGGCGACGTGGGTGTATATCTGCGTGGTCGAAAGATCGCTGTGGCCCAGCAGCAATTGCACCACGCGCAGATCCGCGCCGTGATTCAACAGATGCGTCGCGAAGGCGTGTCGCAAGGTGTGCGGCGACAGATGTTTTTTAATGCCGGCGGTGCGGGCGTGGCGCCGGATCAAATACCAGCAGGCCTGCCGGGTCATGGACGCGCCGCGGTTGGTCACGAATAACGCATCGCTGTGCCCATTACCTTTCAAAAGGCCCGGCCGGACCTCGTTCAGGTAACGTTCCAGCCACGCCATGGCCTGCTCGCCGATGGGCACCAGTCGCTGCTTGCTGCCCTTGCCTGACACCCTGACCACGCCCTGACGCAGATTGGTCTGATTGATACCGAGGCCCACCAACTCCGACACGCGCAGACCACAGGCATACAGCAGTTCCAGCATCGCGCGATCCCGCAAGCCACGCGGCGTTGCAGTCGAAGGCGCGGACAACAAGGCTTCGACCTCGGCCTCGCTCAGGCTGTCCGGCAACAGGCGCGCGGGTTTGGGCGGCGCGATGCCGTCACTGGGGTCTTGGTCGATGCGCCCTTGCTCGAACAGGTAACGATAGAAACGCCGCATGCTGGAGACTGCCCGCGCCACGGAGCGCTGGTTCCTTCGTTTAGGATCAAGCCGCCGAGCCAGGAAGTCGTTTAGATGCGCGGGCGTCGCCGCGTTCAGACTGGCATTGCGGGCATGCAGCCAGCGCGCGAGGCCCTGCAGATCGTGGCGATACGCGATCAAGGTGTTGTCGCTCAAGCCGTGCTGCATCCAGATCGCGTCCAGAAACGCCGCGATGAGATCGTCATCCCGCGCGTCGATGTGAGGCACGACGCCAGCGACAGGTTCGGTGTCGGTCACGAACGCGGATGCACTTTGTAATGTGCAGGCGCTCAAGTGTGCTTTCCTGCCAAGCTTCGCAGCGCATCGAGGAATTCCATCGGCAACGGAAACACGATGGTGGACGCTTTATCCGTGGTGATGTTGGCGATCGTCTGCATGTATCGCAGCTGTAATGCCTGCGGCTGCTGGGCGAGAATGTTCGCGGCGTCGAGCAGTCTCTGCGCGGCCTGGTGCTCGCCTTCCGCGTGAATCACCTTGGCGCGACGATCGCGTTCCGCCTCGGCCTGACGCGCGATGGCGCGCACCATGCTCTCGTCCAGATCCACATGTTTGATCTCCACGTTGGTCACCTTGATGCCCCACGAGTCGGTTCGCTCGTCGAGAATTTGCTGAATGGCGGCGTTCAGTTTATCGCGCTCGGCCAGCATCGCGTCCAGGTCGTGCTGGCCCAGCACGGAACGCAAGGTGGTCTGCGCGAGCTGGCTGGTCGCATTTTGGAAGTCCTCCACCTGCAAAATGGCGCGCTCGGCGTCCACCACCCGAAAATACAGCACCGCATTGACTCGCACGGTGACATTGTCGCGCGAGATGACGTCCTGCTGCGGCACGTCCATGGTGATGATGCGCAGGTCCACCCGCATGATCTGCTGAATGCCGGGAATGATAATGATCAGCCCTGGGCCCTTCACACCCTGAAAGCGACCAAGGAAAAACACCACACCGCGCTCGTACTCGCGCAGGATGTTGATGGACAGGATAAGCAGACCCAGCACCAGCGCGACTGGAATCAGGTAAGGTAGCAGCATGTTCATTGGTCATTCTCCCGGATGATTGTCGGCGACGGGCTCGACCGTCAGGATCAGGCCGTCCATGGCAAGCACGCGTACCGCTTGTCCTTTGTGTAGGCGTGTGCGCGTAAGCGCATTCCAGGTTTCGCTGTGCACCAGCACGCGCCCGCGCTCCTCAAAGTCGTCCAGCGCCACGCCAAGACTGCCGATCATCTCTTCGGCGCCAGTAACCGGCTTCGTGTTGCGCGTCTTCAAAAGCTTCGTGACGATCCACAAGAAAAAGCTCGCGGCGACCAGCGCCGTGCCGCCGATCATTGGCAGAGAAACGGCCAGGCTTGCGTCATCCATGAGTATGATAGAACCGGCGACAAACGCCGCGACGCCGCCGAGACCCAGCACGCCGAAGCTGGGCGCGAATGCCTCCGCCACCATGAAAATAATGCCCAGCACGATCAGTGCGACACCCGCGTAATTGATCGGCAGCACCTGAAACGCATACAACGCAAGCAACAGGCAAATCGCACCCAGCACGCCCGGCAGCACCGCGCCGGGACTGGAAAGTTCGAAGATCAAACCGTAGATGCCGATCAGCATCAAAATGTACGCGACGTTCGGATTGGCGATGATCGCCAGCAGTCGGCTGCGCCAGTCCGGCTCGAGCACCTCAATGGTCAGGCGATCGGTGGACAAGCTGCGTTCGGTGCCGGCGACATCTACTTTTCGCCCATTGGCTTGACGCAGGAGATCGGGCACATCCTCGGCGACGATCTCGATCACGTTTTTCTTCAGGGCTTCGCCGGCCGTCAAGGTCGCCGCTTCGCGCACCGCGCGCTCCGCCCAGTCGGCGTTGCGGCCGCGGCTTGCCGCGAGACCTCGGATGTAGGCGGCAGCATCGTTGACCATTTTTTTTGTCATGGCATCGGGCTCATCGCGTGGCGCGTCGTCCGCCGGCGGTTTTTTGTCGTCGGCCGGGCGTTGACGACCCGGCGCATCCGATGCAGCATCGTCCGGCGGGTTTTTTTCAAGCCGCGCCGAGAAATCGCCGCCGATCTGCACCGGCGTCGCCGCGCCCAAGGTCGTCGCGGGCGCCATGGCGGCCACGTGCGTGGCATAAAGGATGTACGTGCCGGCGCTGGCGGCGCGCGCGCCGCTTGGCGCGACGAACCCGGCGACGGGCACGGCCGACGCCAGAATCTTTTGTATGATCGTGCGCATTGCCAGATCCAGCCCGCCGGGCGTATCCATCCGCAGGACGACGATTTCAGCATCGCGCTCGATTGCGCTGTCGATTCCTCGCGCGACGTAATCCGCGACCGCCGGACCGATCGGGCCTTCGATCTGCAACACCACCGCGGAACGCGGCGCGGCCGCGAGCCACGAGCCCGCCATCGCCAACAGCCCCAGCAACAAACAGGCGCAACTCAGCAGATACCTTTTCGAGCACGTCGTGAACATGACCGGCAACTCTATCCTGGCGATCCGCGGGCCGTGCCACGAACACGCTGGCGGCAACGCGAGCTTCGCATCATTTTGACCTCCGCGTCGGAACACTGTAGCACGGACGCTCGACGTGCGGTTACGCCGGTGCCGGATGACTCGGCAAGATTCCTGGGCGTGTATTGCTTCGACTTCTAAAACGCGGATTGTTTGTGCGCAAGACAAAAAAAACGGCCCTGCCGGGCCGTTTCTCATGTTTGCGCTAAGCGGTCACGGCGCCTCGCGTCACGCCCTTGCGCCGCCGCCTGCGTTTTTTCGAAGGCGCCTGTATCTGCGCGATCTTCTGTTTCGTCCATTTATCACTGAAACCGCGCAACGCCTCATCACGTGCGTCGATCAACCTGATTAGCGCCTGCTCGCGCTTGAGCGCCTCTTTCAGCTCATTGCGCACCGCAGCGCCGTCTGCCCGCTCGCGTCGCACAGCTTCCCTGCGCTCCTGCTTGGCCGATTTCAGCTCGGTCTTCATCACGCGAACCTTGCTGCGCAGATCGCGCTTTATTTTCTCATCCGCGGTGACGGCATTTTTATGCTTCACTTTTGGTTTGAGCGTTTTCGTCGCTCGTTTGGTTTTCGTCAAGAGACCTTCTCGTTTTTTTGTCGCCGGCGCCAATGCTTTTACGCGTGTGCTTGGACGAACCGTTGTCTGTTTCGTCGATTTGCCTCGTGCCATAATGCCGTTGCTCCTGAGTAACTCGATTTCGAATTATATAAACGGAAATACTTTTTTACCAATTTCCCATGTTCCTTGCGGATGGGCCCAGATAATCCGAACAAGCGCCAAACCCGCCAACGGTTTCGAACGTGTCATCGAAGACATTATCGTCGCAGCCACGTCATGTGAGTTTACCGCGCCGGCTCGGCGCTATCTTTTATGACAGCCTGTTGCTGTTCGCGTTGTTGTTTTTCGCCTCCATGATTGCCGTGCCGTTCGACATCACGCCACAGCATCCGCTTTATCCGGTTTATGCCGGGTACATCTATCTCGTAGGTTTTTTGTTTTTCGGCTGGTTCTGGACCCACGGCGGTCAGACTTTGGGCATGAGAGCCTGGCGCTTTCGCGTGGTACAGAAAAACGGCGCGACGATTACCTGGACACAGGCGGGCTTGCGGTTTGTCGGCGCGGCGATTTCCTGGGCTGCGTTTGGCGCCGGTTTTATGTGGTGCTTGTTCAATCGCGAAGGGCTGGCGTTTCACGATCTTGTATCCGGCACGCGTCTGACCCGCGTCGATTGAAGTTCAAGCACACGGTCTAGCGTGTTCGCGCGACCGCAATCAAACCGATTATAAAAAACGCCAGCAGCGGCAAGCTCGCGCCCAGCAACGGATCCAGGCCGTAAACCAGCGCGAGATGATTGAGCGCGCGATTGATAAGATGAAACACCAGACCGATCAGAATGCCGATGAACAGGCGCTGACCCGCGCCGCCGCTGCGCATGGAACCGAATACGAAAGGCACTGCCAGCAGCAGCATCACCAGGCTCGATAACGGCGTGGTGAAGCGCGTCCAGAACGCGAGTTCATAGCTTTCAGCGGCCAGATGGTTGGCCTTGAGATAATCGATATATTGAGCCAGCCGCCACGCCGACATGTGCTCTGGCTTCTGCTCGATCACGTTGAATAATTCCGGCGACAAAAGCCGCGGCCACGATTCCCGCGGCCTGCGTTCGGTGACGATGCGCGCGTGACTGATGGCGCTGCGGCTGACGCCTTTCATCTGCCATTGTCCGCCGCGATAGACCGCCGACTCGGCAAACGTGGCTTCGACCAGACGCTGCGCGTCGTCGACCACGTAAACGCGAATATCGTTGAGGCGCAGGCCGGGAAAGATCTGCTTGATGTTGATAAAACGATTGCCGTCCTTGGCCCATAATTCATCTGTGTCGCCCAAGGTGATGCGCTCGCGCTGCGCCCATTTCTTCACGTCCTGCGCGCGCGCCTGGCTCGCCGGCGCAATGACCTCGCCGACGACCACCGAGACGACCATCAGCGCCACGCCTGTGGTTAGCACCGAACGGATCAGGCGCGGGATGGAGACGCCGGCCGCGCGCAGCGCCACCAGTTCGTTACTGGCGGCGAGATTGCCAAGCCCCAGCAGGCCGCCCAGCAGTACCGCGGTGGGGAAAAATTCGTACGCGCGTTGCGGCAGCGTCAGCAAAGTCTGGTAAATGGCGAGCGGCAGCGTATAACCATGCTCGCCCACGTCCTCAAGCTCATCGATGAGATCGACGAATCCGTTCACCGATATCAGAATGCACAACGCCAAAGCGCTGCCGGCGATCACCGCGCGGCCCAGATAGCGATCGAACAGTTTCATCATGACCGCGACAGCAGGCGGCGCATACTCCAGCGCAAACCGTACTGCCGCAGAAATAAAAGCGCGGTCAGCGCCAGCAGCAGGCCGTGCACCCACCAGATGCCCAGCCACGGCGGCAGCACGCCGCGTTCCACCCAGTTCACGGCGATCAATCCCAGATTGGCGTAGATAATATAAATGGTGATGCCCAGCGCCAGTTTGCCGTACCGTCCCCGCCGCGGCGTGGTGTAACTCAAGGGTACCGCCAGCAGCGCGAGCAGGATCACGGACACCGGCACCGATAAGCGCCACTGAAGTTCCGCGGCGGCGGCGGGTTGCGCGGAGCGCCACAACGCCGCGCTCGGCAGCGAGTCGCGACCCGGATCGGGCGCCAGGGCGGGTCGCTTGGCCGGGATGCGCACGGTGTGCGTCGCGAACGACAAAATACGAAAGTCTCCGCGCCCCGGCCGGCCTTCATAACGGTGACCGTTGCGCAGTTCCACGATGCGCGCGCCGGTGCGCGGCTCGATGCGTTGCGTGGCGCGCGCCGCGGTCTCGATCACCGTGCGGCCGCGCTCCAGGGCATGAATGAACACGTTTTCGATCAACCCGCGGTCCGCGTCAATGCGCTCCACGAAGAACACCAGATTTTCATCACCGGTTTCGATAAAGCGTCCGGGCATGATGCCCGTCAGCCGCGCTTCGCTCCCCAGGGTGGCGGTGATCTGATCGGCCAGCCGCGCGGTCCAGGGCGAGACGTATAACGCCAATACCGCCAGCCCCATGGCGAGCGGCGCCGCCACCAGCATCACCGGCCGGTACAGGCGCTTGTATCCAACGCCGCACGCGCGCAAGGCGCTCATCTCGTTATCGCGATAAAGCCGCCCCATGGTCAGCATCACGGCGAGCAACAGCGACACCGGCATCAACAAAATCAGCGATTCGATGCCCCCCAACACCAGCAGCGGCAAAATGACGTCGGGCGGGATCTGCGCCTCGGTCGCCTGCGCCAGCAAACGTACGAACAGATTGCCGAAGATCACCAGCACCAGCACGCTGGCGGCCGCGAACAGGGTGAGCGAGATCTCGCGCACCAGGTAGCGGTCGAGCACGGAGCGCACGGCTAACCTTCAGAACAAGGGTGATTCGAAAGCGCTTTTCTCATAGAATCCGAATATCAAAACGACCAAGAAACCAAAGCGGCGACAGCGGCCGCCGGTGCGAAGCGACTGCAAACTAACAAATCGGAGCCTACGATGGAATTTTTGCTCGAAAGCGGCCCACCCGAAAAACAGCGCGTGGGCTGCGTGGCGGCCGCCGTGTTCCAGCCGCGACGTTTATCGGGCGCCGCAAAATTGCTGGATGATGCCAGCAGCGGTTATCTCAGCGCGATCCTCAAGCGCGGCGACATGGAAGGTGAAAAGAACCAGACGCTGTTGTTGCATAACGTGCCCAACACCAGTTGCGAGCGCGTGCTGCTGATCGGGCTGGGTGAGGAAAAGTCCTTCGATCCGGCCGCGTTTCGCAAGGCGCACGCCGATCTCGCGCGCACATTGAAGCAAACCGGCGCCACCAGCGCCGTCTCGTACCTTACCGAACTCGCCGCCGATGACCTGGACATCGATCAGCGTGTACGCCAGGCCGTGCTTTTAATAGAGGACCAGCGCTACAGCTTCGAGCGCATGAAAACCGAACGTCAGCCGCAGCGCTCGAAACTGCGCAAGCTGGCGTTGTTCGTTGCCGATCGCGCCGATCACACCCGCGCCAGACAGGCCCTTCGCGAAGGCCAGGCCATCGCCGGCGGTATTGCGCTGGCCAAGGATCTCGGCAACCTGCCGGGAAACGTGTGTACGCCGGTTTATTTGGCCGATCAGGCGCGGGCGCTGAAGAAAGGTCAGCGCAAGCTCAAGGTGTCGGTGCTAACCGAGACTGAAATGGAAAAGCTGGGCATGGGCGCGCTGCTGTCGGTCGCGCGCGGCAGCGACCAGCCGCCCAGGCTGATCACCTTGGAATACAAGGGCGCGGACAAGAAGACCAAACCGGTGGTGCTGGTCGGCAAGGGGATCACCTTCGATACCGGTGGCATCTCGATCAAGCCCGGTCAGGCCATGGACGAGATGAAGTTTGACATGTGCGGCGCCGCCAGCGTATTCGGCGCCGTCAAGGCGACAGCCGAACTCGACCTGCCCATCAATTTAGTCGGCATCGTCGCCAGCGCCGAGAATATGCCCGACGGCCGCGCCACCAAGCCGGGCGATATCGTCACTACCATGTCGGGCCAGACCGTCGAAATCCTCAACACCGACGCGGAGGGTCGGCTGGTGCTGTGCGACGCGCTGACCTACGCCGAACGCTTCGACCCCGCCGCGGTTATCGATATCGCGACTTTGACCGGTGCCTGCATCGTCGCGCTGGGAAATCATGCGAGCGGGCTGATGACCAATCATGAACCGCTGGGCGAAGCGCTGCTGGAGGCGGGGCGCAGCAGCGGCGATCGCGCCTGGCAACTGCCGCTGTGGGACGAGTACCAGGAGTTGCTCAAGAGCAACTTCGCGGATATGGCCAACATCGGCGACCGCTCCGCGGGCACCATTACCGCCGCCTGTTATCTGTCGCGCTTCACGCGCAAGTATCACTGGGCGCACCTGGATATTGCCGGCACGGCCTGGCACAGCGGCGCCAAGAAGGGCGCCACCGGCAGACCCGTACCGCTGCTGACGCAATATCTGATCGATCGCGCGAACGGGGCAGACCGGGGCTAAGCATTAGATGGGATCGCACGAGCCGCGTTTTCTTCGCGGCGTTTAACACCGGTGTGATCAGGGATCGCTGAGCACGTGGCGATGACTCATGCCCAGGATTGACTTCTATGTATTGTCCGACCCGGACGCACTGGCGCGACTGCTGTTCGCCTGCCGGCTCGCCGAAAAGGCCTATCGAATGGGACGCCGGGTGCATCTGCACGCCGACTCGGAGGAGAGCGCAAAGCGTCTGGATGAATTGCTGTGGACGTTTCGCGACCGCGGCTTCGTGCCGCACGGCATAGCGCCCGCGGCAGCTGATGATTACCCGGTGACCATAGGTCACGGCGGCGGTCATGACTGGACGCCGCCGCGCTGCGACGTGCTGATCAACCTGGACACGCAGACGCCGGCGTTTTTCGATCGTTTCGAGCGCGTGGCCGAGATCGTCGACAGCGCGCAGCGCGAGGCTGGCCGCGCGCGTTACCGTTTTTACCGCGAACGCGGCTGCGAACTGAGCCACCACGCGCTGACGGACGCCTGACACGATCATGTTCTTCAAACGCAAAGACGCGCGTGACGAGATTCCGACCCTGCACGATCTGGTCGAAGACGGATCGGCAGCGCCACAACCCGGCGCGCCCGCGCCTGACGAGCCTCCCGAGGCGCAGCCGGACCGGCTTGCGGTGACCACTTCAGATCCGGGCGCTGATTCACGGCCGCAGGCACGTTCCGCTTTCGAGGCCACGATCGAAAACCTGGTTGCGGAGATCCTGAACCGGCACCTGCACAATGCCCGCGATGAAATTACCCGCTCGGTGCTGACGGAAGTTCGCGCGCGCCTGCGCCGCGCTGACGGCGGGAAAACCGGCAAGGATTAGTCGTCAGTTGCGCGTTTCGAGCCTTGCCGCGCATTCGCCGCGACCGTGAGCCCGACAGCGCGCGCCGCGCGGACTTTATCTCAGGACAAATCCCGCATTGGTTACCGAAACTGTTCTTGAGTCTGTCATTACGTGCCCGAAGTGCGGGCATTCAAAACGTAAAATCATGCCGACTGATGCTTGCCGTTAATTTTACGAACGCGCCAGCCGCCGCGCTGAACACAACGCCGCAGTTATGGAAAAAACCTACGATCCGCACGCGATAGAACAGCGCTGGTACGAGACCTGGGAACGCAGCGGCCACTTCGCGCCCGCCGGTCGCGGCGCGCCCTATTGCATCATGATCCCGCCGCCCAACGTTACCGGCACCTTGCACATGGGCCACGCGTTTCAGGACGCCCTGATGGACGCGCTGACGCGCTATCACCGCATGCGTGGTTTTAATACCTTATGGCAGCCGGGCACCGATCACGCCGGCATCGCCACGCAGATGGTGGTCGAACGTCAGCTCAACGCGGAGGGCAAGACGCGTCATGATCTGGGTCGCGAAGGTTTCGTCGAGCGCGTGTGGCGGTGGAAAGACGAATCCGGCGGCATGATCACCCGGCAACTGCGTCGCATGGGCGCGTCGGTGGACTGGAGCCGCGAGCGCTTCACGCTGGACGCCGGCATGTCGCGCGCCGTCATTGAGGCGTTCGTGCGCCTGCACGACCAGGGGCTGATCTATCGCGGCAAACGGCTGGTCAACTGGGATCCCGTGCTGCGCACGGCGGTATCCGATCTGGAGGTGGTCTCCGAAGAAGAAAAGGGCAATCTCTGGCACATGCGCTATCCGTTAGCCGATGGCTCCGGACATCTGGTAGTCGCCACCACGCGCCCGGAGACGATGCTGGGCGATGTGGCCGTAGCGGTGCATCCGGACGATGAACGTTATCACCATCTGATCGGGAAACGAGTGAAGCTGCCGTTGACGGATCGCGCGATCCCCGTCATCGCCGACAACTATGTCGATCCCGCCTTCGGCAGCGGCTGCGTGAAGATCACGCCGGCGCATGATTTCAATGATTACGCAGTCGGGCAGCGACATGAGCTGCCGTTGATCAACGTCTTTACCGATGACGCGCACATCAATGACGACGGCGCCGCGCCGTACCGCGGGCTCGACCGCTTCGAGGCGCGCAGACGCATCGTCGCCGATCTGGAAACTCAGGGCCTGCTGGAAAAAGTCGACACCCACAAGCTCGTGGTGCCGCGCGGCGATCGCACCGGCGCGGTGCTGGAGCCTTATCTTACCGATCAGTGGTATGTGAAAGTCGCGCCGCTGGCGAAAGCCGCGATCGAGGCGGTCGAGGACGGCCGCATAACATTCGTCCCGGAAAACTGGGCAAAAACCTATTTCGAGTGGATGCGCAACATCCAGGACTGGTGCATCAGCCGCCAGCTCTGGTGGGGGCATCGCATCCCGGCGTGGTACGACGAATCGGGCCAGCACTACGTTGGCCGCACCGAGCAGGAGGTCCGCCAAAAGCACCGCGATCAGTTGCGACCCGATGCGCTATTGAAACAGGATGACGATGTGCTGGACACCTGGTTTTCCTCGGCGCTATGGCCGTTCTCGACCCTGGGCTGGCCGGAGCAGACAGCGGCGCTGCGCACGTTTTATCCGACCTCGGTGCTGGTCACCGGCTTCGATATTATTTTCTTCTGGGTCGCGCGCATGATCATGATGGGGCTGAAGTTCATGGATGACGTGCCGTTTCGGCAAGTGTACATCCACGGTCTGGTGCGCGACGCCGAAGGACAGAAGATGTCCAAATCCAAGGGCAACGTGCTGGATCCCATCGATCTGATCGACGGCATCGCGCTGGACGCGCTGGTGGCGAAAAGAGTCACCGGCCTGATGCAGCCGCAGATGGCGAAGAAGATCGAGGCCGCCACCCGCCGGCACTTCCCGCAAGGCATTCCCGCGCACGGCACCGACGCGCTGCGTTTCACCTTTACCGCGCTGGCCTCGACCGGCCGCGACATCAAGTTCGACCTGGGGCGCATCGAAGGCTACCGCAACTTCTGCAACAAGCTCTGGAACGCGGCGCGGTACGTGCTGATGAACTGCGAGGGACAGGACTGCGGACAAGGCGCTTCGCCCGCCCGGCCTTCCCCCTCGCGGGAAGCAGAATTATCACCCTCCCCCGTAACGGGGGAGGGCCAGGGAGCGGGCGTTATCGAGCTCTCGCTCCCCGACCGCTGGATCATCTCGCGGCTGCAGATCGTCGAAGACGAAGTGGCCCGGCACTTCGAGACCTATCGCTTCGACCTGCTCGCGCAGACGCTCTACGATTTCGCCTGGCACGAGTACTGCGACTGGTATCTGGAGCTGTGCAAGCCAGTGCTCGCGCAAGCGAGCACTGTCCCGAGCGAACGCGAGGGACCTCCTTCCGCCGAGACCAACCTGGAGATCTACGCTCGCGGCACGCGCCGCACCCTGGTGCGCGTGCTCGAAACACTGCTGCGCCTGCTGCATCCGTTCATGCCCTTCATCACCGAAGAGATCTGGCAGCAAGTGGCGCCGCTGGCGGACAAACCGGGCGACACGATCCAGTTGCAGCCTTACCCGCGCGCTGATGCCAGCCGCATCGATACGCAAGCCATGGCGGAGCTGGAATGGCTCAAGACGTTCGTGATGGGCGTGCGCCGCATCCGCGCCGAGTTCGATATCGCGCCGGGCCGGCCGCTGCCGGCGCTGCTGCAGGACTGGCAACCCCAGGACAGGGCGCGGGTCGAGCGTCACCGGCTGCTGATCGACGCATTGGCGCGACTGGAGTCACTGACCTGGCTGGACCAGCGCGAACCGCCGGAATCCGCGACCGCGCTGGTGGGCCAGATGAAGATTCTGATCCCGCTGGCCGGATTGATCGACAAACAAGCGGAACTCGCGCGCCTGGAAAAAGAGATCAGCAAGCTGCGCGCGACCCTGGAACGCGGCGACGCGAAACTGCGCAACGCCAGCTTCATCGAACGCGCGCCCGCGCAGGTGGTGGAAAAAGAACGGGCGCGGGTCGACGATCTGCGAAGCGCGCTTGCCCAACTGGAAGCGCAGTCGGCGCGAATTCGCGCCTTGTGAACCGCGCCGCTTCACGTATCAATGACGCCTGGGCCAGTAATCGTCGCTCGTGAGAAACGCCGCTACGCCTTTGCGTGAGCCGAGGTATTCGCGCGACGTGGCCCTTGCCTTACGGCACGTTGGTTACCCGCTCGCAGTTGACCGCGGAATCACCGCCCGGCGGGCCGCCGTCGCAGGTGTCCGTTCCCAGACCGCCATCGAGCCGGTCGCGACCGCCGCCGCCGGCCAGCCGGTCCTGCTGGGGGCCGCCGAACAGCTGATCGTTGCCGACCAGCCCCGTCAGCCGGTCGTTGCCATGCTCGCCGTAAAGGCTGTCGTTGCCGGGGCCGCCGGCCAGCGTATCGTTATCCGCGCCGCCGCAGATGACATCATTCCCGCCATGCCCCAGCACCATGTCGTTGCCATCGAAAGCGCGGATTACGTCGCGGCCCGGCGTGCCGCGCAACGTTTCGGCGCCTTGCGTGCCGAACAGCGTTACCACCGCGCCGGCGCACAGCACCGGCGGCGCGCCGAACTCGAACGCCCCGATGTCACACACCGCCACGCCGTCGGCGTTGCCGTCTATCGGGCGTTTCGAGAGGCGCTGATCGTTGACGATGCCGCCGTTGTCGCAGGCCGCCTGGCCGCCGCCGTCGATGGCGATACTGCCGCTGAGCAAGGCGTGGCTGCGCGCGGGGCCGCCATTGCTGGCCAGCGCGCCCAGCTTCAGTTGTGCGGCGGATACGCGCCGGAAGGTCCCTGTGCCGGAGCGCAACTTCGCGCAGCTCCCGTCGGTGTCAAGATTGTTGCCGGCGGTGATCAACGAATCGTCGCTCAGGCAGTTGCGGCCAGGAGCCGTATTCACGATCAGGCTATTGGTCACGTCCGCATTCGCAAACTGGAAACTGCACAAGCCGCCCCCGGCATTGCCGGTCAAGGTGCTGCTGACCAGGCTGATGGTGCCGTCTTCATTATTGAGTCCGCCGCAGCTGTCGGCCGAGTTCCCGGACAGCGTGCTGTTGACCACCCGCACGTTGGCGTTGAAATTGTCGACGCCGCCGCCCGAGAACCTGGATACGTTGTTCGACAGCAGGCTGTTGGTCACATTGATCGAGCCGCCGAAGGCGTTGGAAACGCCGCCGCCGAAGCTTGCGGTATTGGCGGACAAGGTGCTGTTGAGCACGCGCGCCGTGCCGAATTCCGCATTGGAAACCGCGCCGCCCAGGCGCGCCGAATTCTGTGTCACGGTGCTGTTGAGCATGGTCAGCGCGCCGGAATTGGCAATGGCGCCGCCAGTGCCGCCTGTGCCCTCGCTAGGCACGGCCGCGTTGCCCGCCAACACGCTGTTGCTCAGATTCAGCGTTCCGCTGTTCAGAATTGCGCCACCGGCTTCCGCCCGGCCATTGCGCAGGGTCACGCTGCTGAGCGCGAGCTGGCCGCCCTGCACTTCGAGGATGCGAAACGCGCTCGCCCCGGCGCCGCCGCGCTGCAGGGTCGCGCCATTGCCGTTGATTACGATCGGGCTGGTAATAACCGGCAACCCGTTGGCACCATCCGCGGACTGGCGCAGCGTATACGTTGCGTTCAAACCCAGATTGATGGTGTCCGGCTGGCCGTTTGCGTTCGCCTGGTTGATCGCGTCAATCAGCGCGGCTACGTTGCCTGGAGCCACATTGAATAGGGCCGCCTGCACGGGGCCCGTGGCCGACATGACCAATGACAAGGCCATGAAAAGACACTTCGGTTTCCGGCCCGGCGTGCCCTGAGCACAAGACCGGGAATGAAGCGGCGGCGTGGTCAGGCGCAATGCGTGGCAGTTAGTCATTATGTAATTATTCCCATGTTGTTTTTCCCGAAAGCAACGCTTTCGGCAAGCGGTAGCTGAGAAAATAAAGCAGAACACCAAGCCCGGCAACCGCGATTTGCGCCGCGTCGGTCATGGTACATGGACGATCACAAAAGGCCCGCAAAAAAAAGGCCGCCATAAAGGCCGCCTCAAAGCTGCTCGCAGGCGGGTCGCGGTTGAAGGCGGAAACGTTGCCTTCGGTAGGTTACCTGTTTAAGCTCGGCTGAAAATAACTTAAGTCCAGCCGTACGAACCCTGTTGACAAGCAACTGCAGCACGCTGCTTTCGCGCATGCGATCCAGATCGGACGGCATACACCGCGTCACCAGGTAATGTGTCACTAACGGTGATGACGCAACATTCGGGGCCGCTAAAGGCGTTGACCTACTGAGCTTCGCGAGATGCATAGCGCAAAAACAACGGCAGCGGGCAGGGTCGAGGCGCGCATCCAGCAGTTATGCTGTCTGGGACTGGGCGGGCAGGCGATTATGCCGGCGCTGCTGCAAGAACTGCATCATCTGATCTCGTCTTATTCCAACGCCTTCTTCTGGACGGAAAACAACCAGTTCAGCAATCTCTACGATGAGAATCCGGTGTTCCCCCAGATCGCGCCGGTCTACATGAGCGAGTTTTACAACCGGCGCGAAAGCGAAATATTCAACAGTTTTACGCAATCCATGCGCGGCGAGCGCGGCGTTCAGTGCCTTGACGACCTCCTGAAGATAGACAAGGCCGGTTTCTACAAGCACGATTTTTATAATCTGATCTATCGGCCGCTGAATTACCGCCACTTTATCCGTATGGTGCTGCGCGAAGGCGGCCGCGCGGTGGGCCGCATTCATCTCTATCGCACCGACGACCGGGAATTCTCGCCGCAGGACAAAGGCAGGCTGGCCGCCATTGCGCCCTTTGTGGCGCACGCACTGGCGGCCGCCGGTGACCTCGACGCACCGCTGGTGGAAAGCCCGGACAGCGGCGTGATCATCGCCGAGCCGTCGGGCCGCATCGTCAATGTCTCCGCGCAGGCGCGCCGGCTGCTGTGGATGGCCAGCAGTTCCGAGCTCGTCACGGCGCATCCGCACGCGCAGCCGCGCGACCTGGTGCTCCCCGAAGGCGTGCGTCGGCTGTGCCGGCAACTGGAGGGCGTGTTCAAGGAGCAGGAATTGCCGGCGCCGCCGGTCTGGCAACGCCGCAACGCCTGGGGCGGATTCACGTTCCGGGTGTACTGGCTGAACAACGGACTGCCGGAACCGGCCTCGCTGGTGGGCATTACCGTGCGACGCGAAGAACCCCTGCCGCTGAAGCTTCTGCGGCGCATGGAGCAACTGCCGCTGTCCGGCCGACAGATGCAGGTGTGCCTGCTGCTGGCCGCGGGCCATTCGCTGGCGGCGATCGGCAAGCGTCTGGATGTGAGCAAGCACACCGCGGATTACCATTGCCGCGAGATCTACGCGCGCTTCGACGTGCATACGCGCAGCGAATTGATCGCCAGGCTGGCGCTACTGTAATTTCGCCAGTCGGCGCCTGACCGATGGCGACACTTGCCCGTATGGTCCGCCGCCAACCCGTGACGCGTAATCCCGCGGCGTGACGCCGATTCATGCACAAGCCGACCGGCTGGATGCGACGCATGATTGCCAGGGTCGGTCAGCCGTGATCGCCGCGCAAGCGTCCGCACCGCCAGCATTGCGTGAACTGCCCCTCCAGCGACTCGTCGCAATGCGGGCAACGCCAGCCGGGCCGGGCATGGCCTTCCGCAGCCAGAATTTCCTCGATGCGCCCGTGCGCCCGCGCGAAATCACGGTCATGCACGATCCAGAGCTCCGGCCAGCATTCCGTAACCGGCAATTCTCCGGCCCCGCCGCCCAGCAACTCATTCTTGATGAAGCAGCGCATGCCCTCCGATTCCAGCATTTCCTTGAGGAAACCCACCATCATCAGGTTTTGCGCGGCGTAGATTCGTCTCATCGGCGATTGATCCGGCGACAACATGGATCCCCGGACACGTGCAAGGTCCACTGACCGGAACTAGCGCGTACGTGGGATCAAGGTTATTTCCACGCGATTATTGCGCCTGGCAATCCGGTTCCACGCCCCCGCGTTGCGCAGCGAAGCGCGCGCCGGATAGTTCAATAGCGGCCGGGCCTGGCCGTGCGAGACGATTTGCACATTGATTCCGTCGTTGTCAAGCAGCGGCGAACTGCTCAGAAAATTGGCGAACGCCAGCGACTGCAGATCCGCTTCCGAGGGTATGCCTGTCTGGCCCGCATCCATGATCTCGCAGCTATCGATGGGTGCGGCGGCGCGCGGCAGATCGTAACCGCCCGACGCGTTGCGTCGCAGACAGAACTGACCGGCGTGCACCCCGATGCGCAGCCGGCCGGCAAAACCGGCGGCGGACAGGCGTGACACCAGCTCGGAAACAGTCTGGAGACGCGCGTCGTTCAGCGCGCGCTCGCCGAACGCATACGCGCCGTGGCGGTTTATCGCCCACTCGATCGCGTCGTACAAATGCGCCTTGTCTCCGGCAGCATCGCCCTGCCGCGCGTTCACCGCCTGGCGCAATGGCGCGCCGCTGTCGATGCCGCCGGCATTCACATTCGAAGACGATTCGGCGCGCGTGGCCTCGACGTTCCATGGCAACCAGCTCAACCGCATCAACGCCGGGCGATAAATCGAATACGCCACCAGGCCCGCGATCACCAGTGCGGCAATCAGCAGTATTTTGCCCGCGCCGGCAAGCGCCCGCCACGCGAGCGGTTTGCGGCGCCGCACTTCGGCGTTCAGCGCGGCCGCCTGCAGACTGTCCCGCATATCGTTTTTGAGTTTGCCGCGCTGCTCCTCGAGCAGGCGCTTCATCAGGCCCTTGAGTTCGTCCTGTTCCAGCCCGGCGCGCGGATATTCGATATGGGCCCGATCCCCAGGCACGTCCGGTTCTGCGGTAACCGTGGGGCGGGCCGCTGCCGCCCCGGAGCCCTCTTCCAGCAGATGCAGCCTGCGCAGCGCCTGCACCAGTTCACTGGATTGAATCTGCTTGCTCAAGACACCCACTGCGCCCAGCGCGCGCGCCTCGCCCAGATACACCTCACCGCCCTTGGCGGTATACATCATGATGGGAATCATGGCGGTATTCGGGTCGTCCTTGATGGCCTTGAGCGCCTGAAAGCCGTCCATGCCCGGCATCATGTGATCCATGAAGATGACGTCCGGCCGTTCGTACTTGAGATAGTCCAGCGCATCCTCGGCCGACTCGGCCGTATCGACCACGATCTTGTGCTGCTCCAGCATGCGGCGCAGCATCACCCGCGCCGTCTTCGAGTCATCAACGACCAGGGCGCGCCTGGCGGCCATATACAGTCCTTAAACAAAACGTTATCGTGATCGCGGATTTTTTTATACCACGATTAGATGCCGGCGATACAGCGGGCGAGGCGAACGGCGCAGCCTCACTCGCATCATGCAGCTCGCCCAGCAGTTCAACCATCGGTAACGCGAGCCTGTCGAAGATGTGGTTGAACAGGTCCGCCTTCTGAAAAATGCCAATAGACCGCCCCGTGTGCGACCCGCCCGTTGCGCGATCGGAATTTTCAGGTCAATCTGCAATCGGAATCCGATTTCCGCGATCGCCCTTGTCCTGGGC
>JBOIDC010000058.1:0-25392 GCA_050740315.1 Gammaproteobacteria bacterium
CACCAGAACAACGTGAAGAACTACTCAGCGCATTGAAAGCCCGTTTTGAGAAAAACATGAACCGCCATAAAGGTCTTGAATGGGCTAAAGTACAAGCAAAGCTGGAAGCTAATACTGAAAACCTGTGGTCGCTCAATGAAATGGAAAGAACCGGCGGTGAACCGGATATTGTTGGTCATGATAAAAAGACGGGCGAATACATTTTTTATGATTGTTCAGCGGAAAGTCCTAAAGGCCGCAGAAGTCTTTGTTACGACCGTAAAGCGCTGGATGATAGGAAAGAACATAAACCAGAAAATAACGCTATTGATATGGCAGCTGCCATGGGCATTGAGCTTTTGACAGAAGAACAATATCGAGAGCTGCAGCAACTTGGAAAGTTCGATGCGAAAACGTCGAGCTGGGTGAAAACACCTTCTGATGTTAGAAAACTCGGCGGTGCCCTCTTTTGTGATCGCCGCTACGGCAATGTCTTCGTGTATCACAACAGTGCGCCCTCTTACTATGCCGCCAGGGCGTTCCGTGGCTCGCTAAGGGTCTAAAGAACTCCGAGCTGCTTTAAATGATTCTGGAGGGTTCGAACCCAAGGAAGTAGCCAATACAAAGGGAGAAACTGTCAGCCTTGATCTTGAAAATCCTGTTTGGGGTGATCGACGGGAGTTGAACCCGCATCGATTTCATTAACCGACGGGTCACTCCATAACCGACTCGTCACTCCGGCGAACCGGAGTCCAGAAAGCTCCCGTACTTCGGCGTGGATTACGCCCGCCATCCCCGGCTTGCGCCCTCACGGGCCTCGGAGCTGTTCAAAATCGTTCCAGACGATTTTGTGCGGATCGCGGGAACAGCCAGCCCGGAATGATGAGATTTGTGTTAATCGCCTGCGCAAACCTCAATAGGAGCGACGCTTTTTGTCGTTGCGAGGAGCGCGCAACGCGGCAATCTCCGGACAGATTGCTTGCGAACCGCCTCGCGTTGACCGTTTCGGCAATCGCGGTCCGCAGATCGCGCCTACAGCGCTTCGCGAAACAGCGTTTCCAGATAATCGTAAGCCATGCGATAAATGCCGCGGCGTGAACTCTCGCGCGGCCCCGCGACGTTAAGAGTCTGGATGTCATTGTCGGCTACCCATTTCGCTGCTTCGCGCACGCCGAGCGGCTCCAGCAGATTCACCAACAGCAGCGGGCGCCGGTGCGTGTCGCGCGCGAACCTGACAGTCGCCAGCGTGCCGTTGTGCAGTTCGCCCCAGTACAGCACCAGCGTGCCGTCCGCGTCGCGCACGTTCCACTCGGTGCGCTGCCGGTAATCCCGCTGCGGCGTTTCCTCAAGCGGGTAACGATCGGCGATGATCCCGTCTTCCGCGCGCCGGCCCCTGGGGCACCAGCCGGCGACTTCGAGTCCGGCCGCCATCGCCGCATCCAGCGCCGCGCGGTCGACGCCCGTCTGGCCGCCGGAAACGATCTTTTGCAGCGTTGCGCTCATGCTTCGCTCAAATCATATGCTGCAAGCACACCGAAGGCGATCAGGCGGCTGCGCATGAATGACGCCACTGGCCAGGCTGTGCAGCTGCGACGCGCGTGGATGAATCTTATTGCGGCAAAGCCTCGTGCCTCACCGCGGGTCCTCGATAATGACCGCGACCGAATAGTCGCGTCTGCTATACCCGATATAGCGGTAGCCGAGTTTCCGCGCCTGGACGAATTCCTGAAACGCCCTGTACTCGTGGTCCTGCCAGCCGGGATAGTTAAAGTATTCGTCGAAGCGGATGACGGTGCCCGGCACGATGCGATCGCCCAGTGTGTCGAATACGGTCTTGGTGGACGCATAGATGTCGCAGTCGATGTTCATGAATGCAACGGGGCCTGCGTGCTCTTTCGCAAATTTCGGCAGGGTCTGGTCGAACCAGCCCACGTGCAATTGCACGTTGTCTTCCACCTCGGGCAGTTGCCCGTCCATCGAAAACTCGCCTTTTCCCCGGCCGGGAATCCAGTCCTTCGGCAGGCCTTTCAATGAGTCGAATCCGTGCACCGTCTGTCCCGCGACATGGCGCGCGATGAAGTTGATGCTCTTCCCCCTGTATACACCGAACTCCAGATACAGACCCGGCACACTGACTCGCCGCAGCGCCGTCTCCAGAAGTTCGAAACGATCATCAAAGCAGGTGTCGCCCGGCATGTGCTTTTTGACATACGCGGCCGTTTCCTCGGTGGCCTGAAGGTAAAGCCTGGACTGAATGTCCTGCGCGGCGTGGCGTCTCGCAGGCCGGTGCATGATCTCCCACAACTCAGTCTGCACCTCGGGCATCCTGAGGATGCTGACAACGCCTCTGGCGACGCCGCGTCTGATCTTCGCCTTGACGCTGCGGCGTTTTGGCCTCTTGTTATCGCTCACTGCAACTAGTTCTCTGGCTCGCGTCGGTTTCCGAAACGGTGGGTTAGCGTCGCATGCTCCCGTGCGCGCTGTTTGACACGTTGCACGAACCGCGCCATTTGGCTTCAGCATCATTCAGCGCGCCCGTCACGCGCCGCGCCGCGCCGAACATCTTCTGCCGTTCGAATCGAGCGGGTAACGGTCGGCGATGACCCGTCTTCCGCGCGCCGGCCCTGGGACATCAGCCGCCCGACTTAGAGTCCGGCCGCCATCGCCGCATCGAGCGCCGCGGTCGACGCCCGTCTGGCCGCCGGAAACGATCTTTTGCAACGTCATGTTTGCGCTTCTCTCCCCCGCCTCTCTGGATTTACGGGCAAGCGGACGGTACGCTTGTCGTTACTCGGGAGCAAGGGGGGGCACGCATGGCGCGATACATGAAGGCTTGCGGTGGCACTGCTGACGCGCCCGGCAAGTCGCGGGACATACGCAGCAACCGAATCAATGCCGACGGCACATCGGCTCGCATGAGCGTTTGTAGTGGCGACACCAGATAATTGCGGTCGTACCTCTGGAAAACAGCTCATTACGAAAACAAATGGTTACTAAACAAGGGCACACGATCGAGTACGATGAATTGTCGGCCGCGTCCTCAAAAGGAAAGATTGACCAGATCGAAAAGCAGTTGGGGAGAATTTACGATCTGAACGACATTAAGAGTTGGACTACATCAGAGCGTACGACATCAAGTACCGCATGGGGCTGGGCGGTATGAATCGACCTGGTGAATGAAATACGAGTTGACGCCTTTTGCGCGGGAGATTCTGAAGGGGAGATTTCTGTGGTGTGGCTAGAGCGGATTCTCGCTGCGCCGGAAAGGATTGATCCTGACCCCAGAGAGGTCAACCTGGAGCACCGCCTGGGAAGAATCGCCGAGCATGGCAATCGCGTTTTGCGCGTGATCGTGGCGAAGAACGTTACACTGCCACGGGTCGTTACCCTATACTTCGATCGGACGATGAGGGACAAATTATGAAGCTGCTCGTGGACGAAAAAGCCGACGCCCTTTTTCTGCGGCTGGACGATTCGAAGATCATTGAATCCGAGGAAGTCTCGCCCGGCGTAGTCTTGGATTTCAATGAACAGAATCAGGTGGTTGGGATTGAAATCCTCGGCCTGTCCAAGCGAGTGCCTAGGCCGAATCTGCGTGAATTTCAATACCAGTCAGCCTGAGCCCGGTATCGCACAAGAATCGCGCTCGCGCCGCTGGTCTAGCGACGATCCGAACTGCCCGCCGCCGCTTGCAGGGCGTATGGCCGGGCTGGAAATTGGAGCGGTTACAACGTGGGGCGACACTGTCTCTTTGGAGAAAGATACCCTTGCGATCTTCTCCTCCATCCGCTGCCCCGGCGACATCATCCTCAAGACCTACGACCTCGCCCGCGCCCTGCGCAACATGAACATGACGATTATCAGCGGCTTTCAGTCGCCGATGGAAAAGGAATGTCTGACGTTCTTGCTGCGTGGCAACGCGCCGATCGTGATCTGTCCGGCTCGAGGTCTCGCGCGCATGCGCCTTGCGGCCGAGTGGCGCGCTCCGTTAGCGGAAGGTCGCCTGCTGTTGCTCTCGTTTTTCGATGACAAGATCCGTCGCCCGACCGCCGGGCTTGCGCAGCGGCGCAACGAATACGTCGGCGCGCTTGCGGATCGTATTTTAATCGCGCACGCGCAACCCGGCGGCAAGATTGAGAGAATCTGCAAGACCGCGCTCGCCTTAACGAAACCAGTCTTCACATTGGACAGCCCGGCGAACGCGCGCCTCGTCGATCTGGGCGCGAAGCCGATATCCACGCTTGACCTGCTGACCTGATCGCCCTGAGCCGCTTTTCTCACAGGCGCCGGTTTCGCTTTCCAGCCCGAATTCCGCAAGACCTGCGCCATCGGGACAAGACCGACAAAAAAATCGCGCTCAGCGGTGTTACCTTGATTGAGGCCATACCGCGGATCCAATACCGCGAGATAGGCGTGACCAGGCACGGGAGCTGACTATAGCGCTGGACGCGCTACGCCGTTCGGGGCAGCATGCCGGGGTATGTGCTAAATGATAGAGGAGGGCGCGACGCCCCGTACCTTTCGTCCACCCATAACCATCGGGAGAACGCCGTGGATAACGCGCAGCTTACCTTGGATCTGACCCTTCTGGAGCCGCTCATCGCGCTGATCGCGGGCGTCCTGATCCTGTTTATACCCCGGCTGCTGAACTATATCGTCGCCATATATCTGATCATCGTCGGCGCGCTTGGTTTGCTGGGGCATTTCTAGGCGCCGCTGAATCGCGCTTTCCCGACCGGCTGATTGCGGAGCCGGCCGGGAGGCGCCCTTCGGAAAGGCGCTGGTGTCCGTGCGATCCGCGGCCGGATCTCGACGTTATTTCGGCCGGCCACCGAATGATAAGGGCATGTTCATGCGCTGTGAAGTCATCGCCGTCGGCAGCGAACTGCTGCTCGGCCAGAACATCGACACCAATTCCGCGTGGATCGGCGAGCAGCTGGCGCTGGCCGGCATCGACAGTCATTACCACACGCACGTCGGCGACAACCGCGCGCGCATCGTCGAGACCTTGCGCATCGCGCTCGGGCGCAGCGACGCGGTGATCATGTGCGGGGGCTTGGGCCCCACGCACGACGACATCACGCGCGAGGCGATCGCGGAGACCATGGGCGTCGCGCTGGTGCGCGACGAATCGTTGGTAACGCGCATCCGCGAACGCTTCGTCGCGCGCGGCCGCGAGATGCCGCGCAACAATCTGCGCCAGGCCGACGTGCCCGCCGGCGCGTCGATCATCCCGCAGATGCCCGGCACCGCGCCGGGACTGGCCTGCCCGCTGAATGACAGGATGATCTACGCGGTGCCCGGCGTGCCGTACGAGATGCGCGAGATGATCGCGGGTCACGTCATTCCCGATCTGCAGAAACGCTCCGGCAGCGCGGCGGTGATCCGTAGCCGCACCTTGCGCACCTGGGGACAGTCCGAATCCGGGCTCGCCGAGCTGCTCGAACCGCGCGTCGCCGCGCTGGACAGAACAGGCAATCCCACCCTGGCGCTGCTGGCGAGCGGCATCGAGGGCATCAAGGTACGCATCACCGCCAGAGCCCAGGATACGGCGACCGCGCGACGTCTGCTCGACGGTGAAGACCGGAACTTGCGCGCGATCCTCGGCGATCTCGTGTTTGGCATCGACGCGCAGACCATGGAGTCGGTGGTGGTCGATCTGCTGCGTGCGCACAAGCTCACGCTGGCGCTGGCGGAGACCATGACGGGCGGGCTGATGAGCGCGCGCCTGACCAGAGTCCCCGGCGTGGACGAAATCCTGCGCGGCAGCGTCGTCACCGTCGCCGCGCAATCGCGTGAATGCTTGTTCGGCGCGCCGCTGCCTGCCGATTCGCAAGCCGCGGCCAAAGCCATGGCGGCGGGCGCCTGCACGATGTTCGCCGCCGACGTGGGGCTGGCCGCGATCAGTGTTGGCGAAGATACCGAGGCGGTGAACGCGGTGCCGGATGCCGTGGCGCTCGCCGTCGCGATCGAGGGCGAAGTCGAGGCGCGAAACATCCGGCTGCCCGGCGACCAGGAGCGCCGACGTCAGTTCGCGGCGATCAACCTGCTGAACTTTCTGCGGCTGACCCTCATCTCGCGCGATGGTGGCTAGTCGCGCGCGCCCGGCCGCCGCTTGCAGCCGCTCGCTTCGGCGGATTCGCCCTGAAAACACGCGGAAGATCGATCCGCTTGTCAATCGGACATGAACAGAGTTTACCGGGCCGCGCTGGCGGGTTGTCTCGTCTGTTCGTGCATCGCCGCCGATCTGGGTTCCAAGGCGCTCGTGCGCGAGACGTTGGCGGATGCGCCCGCTCAGTATTATCTGGACGGCTGGCTGCGGCTGAGCCACTGGGAGAACGCCGGCACCGCGATGAGCCTGGGCGACGAGCTGCCGCGATCGCTGCGTTACCTCGTGTTCACCGTCGCCGCGGCGAGCTTCGCCGTCGGGCTGATCGGTTTCATGCTGATAAAGGCCGCGATCCGACCGGCGCAGCTGATGGCGGGCGCGCTGATCGCCGGTGGCACCTTGAGCAATGTCTTCGATCGCCTGTTGCACGACGGGCGCGCGCTGGATTTCATCAATATCGTGGCAACCCCGTTGCATCTGATGATCTTCAATCTGGCCGACCTCGCGATCGCGCTGGGCGCGGTGCTGCCTGCGATTTCATCACTTCACCGCCTTATGGAACGGAAGGGGGCATAGGTCGAGCCTTGTATGGCAAAGCTGATGATCTTTCCTATGCGTGAGCGCTCGACATGCGCATAGCCGTTTTCGGCGCGGGTGGCGTCGGCGGTTACATCGGCGGCCGGCTGGCGCAGGCCGGCCAAGACGTGGTGTTTATCGCGCGCGGCGAGACGCTGGCAGCGCTGCGCAACAGGGGCTTGCGGGTCGAAAGCGTCGAAGGTGATTTCACGTTGCCGCGCGTGCAGGTGGCCGACACTCCCGAGCAGGCGGGCATGTTCGACGTGGTGCTGTTGTGTGTAAAGGCCTGGCAGCTGGCGCAAGCCGCCCGCGCACTGTCGCCCATGCTGGGGCCGGAGAGTTGTGTGATCCCGCTGCAAAATGGCGTGGAGGCGCCGGCAACGCTCATCGAGGCACTGGGCCGCGACCGCGTGCTGGGCGGCCTGTGCAGTCTGATCGCTTACGTGGTCGAACCGGGTCGCGTGCGCCACGCCGGAGGAAAACCCTTCATCAAGTTCGGCGAACTGGACAACGGGCGCAGCGAGCGCGTGGTTCGCATACAACGGGCTTTCGAGCACGCGCGCGGCCTGACGGTCGAAATTTCACCGGACATAGGAGCCGCGATGTGGGAGAAGTTCTGTTCATCGCCGCCTGGGGTGGTGTGGGCGCCCTGACGCGGGCGCCGGTGGGCGTCATCCGCACTCAAAGCGGCACGCGAAAGATCCTGCAACAGGCCATGATGGAGATCGTGGAAGTCGCAAGAGCGCGCGGCGTCGATGTGTCACCAGACGCGCCCGCAACCGCGCTCGACCTGCTGGATGAGATGCCTGCGGAAGGCACCGCCTCCATGCAGCGCGACATCGTGAATGGTCTGCCGTCCGAGCTCGAAGCCCAGACCGGCGCGGTGGTGCGCCTGGGCCGCGGGGCGGGCGTCGAAACACCGATCAACGCGCTGATCTACGCAAGCCTGCTGCCGCAGGAGCTGCGGGCTCGCGGCCAGCGGTAGGGTGGATAAAGCCCGCGCTTTTGCGGGCGTATCCACCAGGCCTTGGTGGATTCGGCGCGGGGCGCCTTAATCCACCCTACCAAGGCTGGTAGGCTGAGATAAGCTTGCGAATCCCGGCCTGCTTGCGAAGCCGGGAACATATGCCATACTCCAACGGAAGTTGAGACGAGATTCATGGGATCGTTTCCCCTCGCGCGCCGCGGATTTGTCAAAGCCGACGCAGACGTTATACGAAAAAGGAGGAGTGGTGATGATGAATAAGATGCCGTGTCACATGTCCAGCGTTCTGCCTGTGGTCGCCCTGGCGATTAGTGCGGCGGCAGTCTCGCTGACGGCAAAGGCGGAGTCAGACGGATGGTATACAGAAGCTCAGGCGGAGGAGGGCGGAACGCTCTACAACACGTACTGCGCGCAGTGTCACAGGACCGATCTGAGCGGTGCGCAGGGGCCAGCCCTCACAGGCGAAAAGTTCCTCTCGCGCTATAAGACGGGCGCGCAACTCTATGACTACACGAACAAGACCATGCCGCCGACCAATCCCGGCTCGGTACCTGGGGACGACCTTATCAGGATTATGGCTTTTATACTTTCCGAAAACGGTCTCCCGGCTGGCGCGGAGTTGACCGAGGGCAATCTGGATCGTCCGCTGAAACCTTGAGGTCAGCACGCAAGGCGCCTTCCCCGTTCCCACGGTCGAAAGTCAGGCAGTTCTGCGAGCGCGCCGGCTACTTCACCCGCATCCCCGCTTTCGCGCCCGCATCCGGTTTGAGCAGAAATATATCCTTGCCGCCCGGGCCGGCGGCGAGCACCATGCCTTCGGAGACGCCGAAGCGCATCTTGCGCGGCGCGAGGTTGGCGACGACGATGGTCAGCCGGCCGATCAGTTGCTCCGGCGTATAGGCCTGTTTGATGCCGGCGAACACGGTGCGCGTCTCGCCGCCCAGGTTCACCCGCAGCTGTAGCAGCTTGTCCGCGCCCTCCACCGGTTGCGCCTGCACGATCTCGGCCAGGCGCAGGTCCAGTTTGGCGAAGTCTTCGTAACTGATCTGCGGCGCGATCGGATCTTTCTCCAGCGCGGTCTGCTCATTGGAGGCGGCGGCCGGTGCGTTACTGCCGGTTTCCTTCGAGGCGTCGATCATGGCGGCAATCTCCCTGGGCTCGATGCGGGTTATCAATGGCTTGTACGAATGGATGCGATGTCCCGCCGGCAAGGGCTGGTGGACATGCTTCCATTCAAGCGGCGGGACGTTTAAAAATTCCTCCGAGCCCCTGGCGATGGCAGGGAGTATCGGCGAGAGATAAATCATCAGATCTCGAAACAGCGCGAGTGCGGTCGAGCACACCGAATGAAGCTCAGATGACTTGTCGGATTGTTTGGCTAGCGCCCAGGGCTTCTTCGCGTCGATGTATTGATTCGCCGAATCGGCGAGCTGCATGATCCTGCGCACCGCCTTCCCGAATTCACGCGACTCATAGAGTTCGCCGATCTCAGACGAAACCCCTGCCGGGTCGTACCCGACGTCCGTCGTGAAGTCGGGTTCGCACAGTCTGCCCTCGAATCGCTTGTCGATGAAACCCGCGCAGCGGCTGGCGATGTTGATGACCTTGCCCACCAGATCGCTATTGACTCGCGCCACGAAGTCCTCGAAGTTCAGGTCGATGTCGTCGATGCCGGCGCCCAGCTTGGCGGCGAAGTAATAGCGCAGATATTCCGGATTCTTGACGTGTTCCAGATACGTGCGCGCCATGATGAAGGTGCCGCGCGACTTGGACATCTTCTGCCCGTTGACCGTCAAAAATCCGTGGCAGTACACGCCGCTGGGTTTGCGAAAGCCCGCGCCCTGCAGCATCGCCGGCCAGAATAGGGTGTGGAAATAGGCGATGTCCTTGCCGATGAAGTGATACAGCTCGGCCTGGCTCTGCTCGGCCCAGTAATCGCGAAACGCGACGCCTTCGCGCTCGCAGTAGTTTTTGAAGCTCGCCATGTAGCCGATGGGCGCGTCCAGCCACACGTAGAAATATTTGCCGGGCGCATCCGGAATTTCGAAGCCGAAATAGGGCGCGTCGCGGGAAATATCCCAGTCCTGCAGGCCCGCCTGGAACCATTCGTCCAGCTTGTTGCGGATCTCGGGCTGCAATGAGCCGGTTTGCATCCACGTCGCCAGGTCGTTTTCGAACCTGCCGAGCGTGAAGAAATAATGCTCCGAGTCGCGGGTTTCGGGCGTGGCGCCCGATAACACGGAACGCGGGTTCTTGAGATCGGTGGGCGCGTAGGTCGCGCCGCACACTTCGCAGGAATCGCCATACTGATCCGGCGCGCCGCAGCGCGGGCACTCGCCCTTGATGAAGCGGTCGGGCAGGAACATTTTGACTTGCGGATCGTAGGCCTGGGAGATGGTGCGTTTCGCGATGAGTCCCTGTTCGTTCAGCCGGCGGTAGATGTGCTCCGAAAGCGCGCGATTCTCCTCGGAGTGCGTGCTGTGGTAATTGTCGAAGCCGACGAGAAAATCCTTGAAGTCCGCCTGGTGTTCACGCCCCATGCGTGCGATCAATTCCTCAGGCGCGATGCCCAGTTCGCGCGCCTTGAGCATGATGGGCGTGCCGTGCGCGTCGTCGGCGCACACATAGATGCAGTCACGCCCGCGCAGCTTCTGGTAGCGCACCCAGATGTCGGTCTGGATATATTCCACCAGATGCCCCAGATGGATCGGCCCGTTGGCGTAGGGCAGCGCGCTGGTGACGAGGATTCTTCTTGATGGCTGGTTCATAGGCTGGCGCTTCTGTTGCGCCCAGTAATACAAATTCATGGCCGCGAACGCGGCTCATTGCTGCTAAATGCAGCGTCAGCAAGGGGTTAACGATATAGGGATCGACGTATCTGTTTTATCCAGTGAAACAAATAATACCTTAGCAAGTCCACCAGAGCGATCGCCATGCTGGCCCGGTTATCGCGCCGCGACGCCTGATATACAATGAGGGCGTGATATGAAATGACGAAAAGGCATGGCGCTCGGTCATGCAGGAGGAGTTGAATTGAGTGACATCACGCGCGAACAGGTCGAAGCGGCGCTGAAAGGCGTCATCGATCCCCATTCGGGCAAAGATCTGATCTCGGAAAAGTCGATCGCCGATATCGCGATCGACGCCGGCCGTGTGCGTGTCAATGTCGTTCTCGGGTACCCGGCTAAAAGCTTCACGGACGAACTGGCCGCGCGCGTACGCGAGGCGGTAAAAGGCGTTGAAGGTGTGCGCGACGCGCACGCCGACGTGTCCTGGAAGATCCAGGCGCGCGCCGTGCAGAAGACGCTGAAGCCCATGCAGAACGTCAAGAACATCATCGCCGTGGCCTCGGGCAAGGGCGGCGTGGGCAAGTCCACCACCGCGGTCAATCTGGCGCTGGCGTTGCTGGCCGAAGGCGCGCGGGTGGGCGTGCTGGACGCGGATATTTACGGCCCCAGTCAGCCGCGCATGCTGGGGCTGGTCGGCCAGCCGGAATCCAGGGACGGCAAGAGTCTGGAGCCGAAGGAAAACCACGGCATTCAGGCCATGTCCATTGGATTTCTGATCGACGAAGAAACGCCCATGATCTGGCGTGGGCCCATGGTCACGCACGCGCTGGAGCAGTTGCTGAACGATACGCGCTGGCGCGACCTCGATTATCTGATCGTCGATCTGCCCCCTGGCACCGGTGACATTCAGTTAACCCTGGCGCAGAAGATTCCGGTCTCGGGCGCGGTCATCGTCACCACGCCGCAGGATATCGCGCTGCTGGACGCGCGCCGCGGCCTGAAGATGTTCGAAAAGGTGGACGTGCCGGTGCTGGGCATCGTCGAGAACATGAGCACGCATATCTGTTCGAATTGCGGTCACGAGGAGCATATATTCGGCGAGGGCGGCGCGGCGCGCATGAGCCAGGATTACGGCGTGGACGTGCTGGGTTCGCTGCCGCTGGATATCGATATTCGTACGCAGGCCGACGGCGGCACGCCGACCGTGGTCGCCGACCCGGATGGCAAGGTCGCGGCGATTTATCGCGACATCGCACGGCGCACGGCGGCCAAACTGGCCCTGCAAAGCAAGGATTTCAGCGCCCGCTTCCCGAAGATCGTGATTCAGAACAACTAGGTGTGCGCTTCCGAAGTTAACGAGATAAATTTACCGTCGTTCCGGCGGAAGCCGGAATCCATCCCTGGCGCTGGATTCCGACCAATCCCTGGCCGGAATGACGGCCTGTAGTTGTATGTTGCGAATCCTTAAAGCAGGTCAGTTAGCCTACCGCATTACGGGATTCACGGATAAATTTACCGTCATTCCGGCGGAAAGCCGGACAAAATCGTCGGGAACGATTTTGAACCGCCTAACGCGGGCCCGAAGGGCGCACGCCAAGGATGGTGTGCGTAATCCAGAAATCCGTCCCTGGCGCGCCGGAATCCGGCCAATCCTTGGCCGGAATGACGGCCTGTAATTTATGTTGCGAATCCCTTAAAGCAGGTCAATAGCCTACCGCATCACGGGCGATTCCATTCCGCGGCTCGATCACGCGCAAACCGGCCCGAACTCAGTCACACAAAAGCTCGGGAGCGAACGCGCTTTCGCCGTATCGGGCGAAGCTACGCGAGGCAATCCGAGTGTTCCTCGGAGATCTGCCTGAAGGTGTCCAAAGCGTCCTCCGAGGTGATGGCGGCGGCCCCGATCGTGGCGTCCAGCGCCCTGAGCCGTGTAATGCACTTCTCGGCGCTGGCCACCTTGGAGGTAATTTGCAAAGATCGGTGCAGGGCGCTCGCGACCGTGCCGGTCGCCGTCAGCATGGCGACGATCGTGCATAAGATCTGCCAGCCCCCGAACCACGCCCGGGCGGCGTCGGGGCCGCCCGCGACCGTGCCTCCGGCGAGCAGTGTGGCCAGAGCGCCGCATACGATGCTGATGACAAGCAGGCGCAGGTCCCAGGGCCGATAGCGCGCGCGGCAGGCTTCCGCCCTCGCCAGCGCGGCGCGCACGGCGGTTTGCAGGTCTTGCCGTATCCTGACTTTAGACGTGGGCATCACGTGTTGCGCAGGCTATCGGCTTATGGCTAAAGCCGCGCGAGGTCGATGTCGGCGCGGTCGCCCAGCCAGGCGGCATCGAAGCGCTTGCGCGTTTCCTTCCAGGCAGGACGGTAGCCGCATTCAGCGTCGCCGGTATATCGCGGCTCTGTTGCATGGCGTCCGGCTCCTCGAAGACCTTGTCCTCCCCGCTGTCGACGATCGGAGGTCATGAGCCACGCATGCCCCGACGAGTGATCGAAATCCCCTTTGTGTGTGGCGAACATGCGGCGACTCCTTTACGGCCATGAACCCGGTTTCGTATCTTGCCATGTGCCGTCCGCGCGTGTTTTTGTCACCCATTCCGCTAAACGGCGCCGCCGCAGCGGAATGATTCATCGGTGGGAATACGCGGGCGTCCAGCCCGCCAGGAATTCTAATCCGCCTTCATCATGAGCGGTTCCCCCTTGTCGCCAACCTGAAAGAGGATGAGCCGCGTTCGTTCGGTGGTGCTGGCGTTTCGCGCCCGCATCGGCGTGTTGACCGCTTCGTGGTAGACCTCCCCCGGTCCAAAAACCTTGCGGTCCTCGCCGTCAACGTCCACGACGAATTTGCCTTCGAGGACATATACGAAGACGTCGCCGGTATGGTAATGCCTCTCGCCGACCCAACCTGGCGGCAGTTCCAGTCGCATCACGTTTGCTTCCTTCCCGCGGATCGTCGACAAATCATCGCGGAGCACCACGGCCGTCTTGGCCGTGGACACGTACGCCTTTCCGCGCTCATCTTGGTCCGGTTCGCCCGCCCACGGCGCTGACGCCGCGATGACCATCAGCCCGACGACGAGCACAAACGCTTTATGGTTCATGATCGCTCCCATAGTTCATCCCACGGTAGTTGTGAAGTGAGACGTCACCGCCGTTTCGCGCCTTACGGCCGCGCTTCCAGCACGAGATTAAACGGCGTCTGCGTGGCGCGGCGGAAGCGGCTGAAGCCCGCCTCGCGCATGATCTCGCGCAGGCGCGCCTCGCCGGCCTGCGCGCCGAGTGCGAGCCCGACTTCCTGCGAAAGGGAATTGGGCGTGCACAACGCGGTGGAGGCGGCATAGTACAAGCGGCCGACCGGATTGATGTTGTCCTCCACGTGATCGCCGGCGAATGGCTCGACCATCAGCACCGCGCCGTCAGGGCCAAGCGCTTCTCGGGCGTGCCTGGCCGCGCCCAGTGGATCGCCCAGGTCGTGGAAGCAATCCATGAAGCAGATCAGGTCGTAATCTGAACCGGAATAGGTTTTGGCGGAAGCGACCTCAAAGCGCGCGCGATCGCCGACGCCGGCCGCTTTGGCCCGCTGGCGCGCGGTCTCGATCGAGCCCTGGTGATAATCGGAGCCGATAAAGGTCGAGTCGGGATAGGCCTGGGCCATGATTATGGTGGACGCCCCGTGGCCACAGCCGACGTCAGCGACCTTCGCGCCGGCCTTCAGTTTGGCCTCGACCCCGTCCAGCGCCGGGATCCAGGCCGTGGTCAGGTTGGCCTTGTAACCGGCGCGAAAGAACGCCTCGGTGCCGAAGAACAGGCGATGATGATGCTCGTGCCAGCCGATGCCCTTGCCCGTGCGCATGGCGTCGAGGAGTTTGTCCTCGTCCAGCCACAACGTCGCGGCGACATCGAAGGCCGGCGGCACGAAGAACGGACTGTCCGGGTTCGCCAGCACAAAGGCATGCTCGTCGGAAAGCGCATAGGTCCGCTCGTTCGGATCGTAATCGATGTAGCCGCCGGCGGTCTGATTGTTAAGCCATTCCAGCACGTAGCGCTCGTGGGTGCCGGTCTTCCTGGCGAGCTGGGCGGGCGTCATGGGCCCGGCGCCCGCCATGGCCTTGTACAGCCCGAGCTTGTGCCCGATGTTCACCATCACCCCCGACATGGCGGCGGCCATGTCGCCGACCATCTGATGCACGAAGGTCTCGAGTTTTGCTTCGTCGATTGCCATGTCTTGCCTCCAGTCTGCAATAGTTTGGGCGTTAGCCCGTGCTTCGCATTCACGGGCGGCGGCGTCGACCGCCGCCCGCTCCTGACTGTCCTCGTAATCTGAGTCTAACGTATGATCTGTCCCACGGTGCCGTTAAGCCGCCTGACTTGCTCTAATGAGACCTCCACGAACTCAGGGTGGGGGTCGGTCAAGTCGGCGAAGGTGATCGCCCCGCCCTGCTCGCTGGTGCAGAACACCTGCTCGACGTCAACCACCCGCAACGTGACGATCAGGCCGCCGGTTGCCTGCGAGAAAAAGCGCACCAGGAAATCAAAGCCGAAGTCGGCGTCTTCAACTGGCTCCAGTCTGCAGAACGCGGCCTGACCGCTGACATCCGCCGTCGGTACTCCAGTTCTTGCATGAGGTTGGATGGCCGGGCTCAGGATAGGCACGTTATTGGCGTCGCGGTCGATCGTGCCGAAGATCAGCGCGTCGCGGTGTCCATGACCACCCGCAAAGGCGTCGCTGCCATCGCCGCCGGCCCAAACGAACGTATCGTTGCCCTGATCGCCGAAGCTGACGTCGCTGTTCGGCGGGGTGCCCTGTTCGGTGCCGCCGATCAGGATATCGTGGCCCAGTCCGCCAAGCTGCACGTCTTCGCCGAGCAGGCCGATCAGGACATCGTTGCCGCCGCGGCCCGCCTGCACGTCGGTGTCGTTAAGGCTCTGGTCAGCGAAATCCGGAACGGGAAACTCAGGGGGCTGGATCAGCGGATTGTCGACATCGTCGTCATCGCGGCCGATGAGGACGTCGGCATTGTGAGTGCCGGTCTGAAACGCGGCCTGCGTCGCCAGCGGCATGGTCAGCGCCAGCAGGAGAAAGATGGTCTTGTGTGTCTTCATGGAAGCGTACTCCTTGTCAATAAATGGTCGTATGAATGATCTTTCAACGGTTGAACATGGAATGCACATGTTTACGCTTTACGTCGCGCCACCTCCTCATCGCGCCTGCTCTGCAAAAAACGTTGCGGAGCATAGGCTGGTATCCCCCAGTTACTGGACGCTGGGTGAGCCCTCCGTGGCTCACCCGTTCCCTGCCTTGCGGCTCACCCTGTGCCGCGCTCCTAGGACTCTTCCACCGGTTGGCCGCCATGCTGTCCGGCGAGCACTCGCCGCATGAAGGCTGTCAGGTCTTCGGGCGTTTGGAAGTGTCCGGTCTCGCCCGACGCCACGTGCTCGGCGCGTCCTGTGAACTGCCCTTGCTCCACGTCGGCCCGCGAGCGAAACTTGATGACAAAAGCGCCCTGGTTCGGCGATAACGTATCGCGCCCGCCTCTTGATACCTTCGCTACTTTCATGATCGCTCCCGAGTCGTGATGCCTGTTTTACTTCGCGGCAGGCGTCGCAGTCATAAGCATTCGGTTAAGTATCGGTAACAGTTGCCAGCCATCATTCGATCTAGCAGTTGGGGTCGTAAAAGTTGGCGAACATGGCGTCGTCCGTGCGGCGCAGCCATGCGTCATCGCTGCGCGCATGCTGGGTCGGCGTCCGGTCAACGGCGCGCATCCAGTTCTTCGCCGCGCAGTTGAGAAGCGCGGCTCAAGCATCCCGCGCGGCGATGCCTTGACGGGCTGCGATGCTTCCGCAGAGGCCCACGCGAAAGCCTGCTTCTCCAGGGCGATGGAGATAGCGCGCCGGCAACAGGCGCGCTCATGGGAGCTGCGCGCGGCGCTGAGTCTGAGCCGTTTGCAGGCGCAAGAGGGCGAGCGCGCGAAAGCGAGACAGCTGCTGCAAGCAATCTACGGCTCGTTCGCCGAGGGCTTCGGCACCAGGGACCTGCAGGAAGCGAAGACGCAGCTCGAAGAGCTGTCGTAGTCAGCGCCGGGTACTGGTTATGTACTTGACTTGCGCGCCCACGCCCCGACGAGCAAGGGTGCGACCAACACGCAGCCCGCCGACATCGCTTCACTGCGCAGACGTTGCGCGAGCGTTTCGATCTGTACTTGCTCCGGCGTCGCCACGCCGAGCCGCACCGTCATGGGCAGCAAACTGCGCAGGGTCCGCGCAATGTAGTCGTAGATCTGCGAATCAGGCCCAGCCTCGACGCGGGCGGCCGACATCATCCGGGGGGCGGGCAGTCCCGCGTCAAAGGCCTGATAAAGTTTGAGTCCCATCTGCAGCTCGATCCCGCCGCGCCGGAAGGTCTCGGTAATCCAGTAAATGCACTGGTCGAATAAGTCCGACTTTGGCAGGCAGCGGGCGCTGGTCATGTCCATCTCGTGAAAAATGATCAGACCGCCGGCCCGAACCTGGGCGGCGAGCCGGCGCAGCGTCGCCACGGGGTCGGTCGAGTACATCAACACCAGCCGGCCCACCACGGCATCGACTTGCCGCGGCAAGCTGAGCTCGGCCAGATCGCCTTCGGCGAAGGCGACGTTCTCGAGCCTTGCCGCCGCGGCGCGCGCTCGCGCCAGCGCCGATGGATTCCGCCGATCGATCGACGCCCGTTACCGCGCCGCCTGGGCCCACAAACCTGGCCGCGAGAAACGCGACATCGCCGGGCCCGCAGCCGGCGTCGAGGACGCGCATGCCGGGAGCAAGCCCTGCCCTGCGGAATACCTGCTCGGTCAAATCGCCATAGAATCGGTATTGATCGATCAGGCGCTCAAGCTCATGTTGCGAGTGCCCGAGAACGTACATGCCATCCGGCGCTGCTTGCTGGTTCATGGGTTTGCTCCTTATGTGTATTGCACGATGGTGTGTTTGCAGTGTTTACGGGCCCGATGTCTTTTGAACCTGACTCGATTGCTTCCATTGTCTCCAGGATCCGCCGGGAAACAGGAACGGCCGCGCTTGCCTGCGCCGCACCGCGAGCGCGTGCCCCGCGAGATCGGCGCGCTCGGTCGCTGACTCCGGGGTGTGTGCGGTCAGCGCGCCGGTCACGAAGGCGATCAGCTCGTCGGGCGTGCGGAAATGCTCCACCTTGCCCGATGCCACGTGCTCCGCGCGGCCGGTGAAACAGCCCTGCCGCACCTGCCGCGGCGAGCGAAATTGAATGACAAATGCCCCCTGCGTCGGGGAGAGTGAGTGGATTTCGTTCATGGGCGCCTCCGCTGATGTCATGCTTGCACCGGGTTTCATGCGTTACCTTTTACCCGGCCGCGGAAGGCGCAGTCATAAGAGCGCGGTAAGATTTCGGTAAATGTTTGGAAAGGGCCGCGATTGGGAGACCGCTACTACAGTGTCCCGGTCCGCGCCAGGTGTTAACATCCGTCGCATTCGACAGCATTGAGACCCCACCGGGAGGCAGCGTGAGCATCAAGTCCGACAAATGGATTCGGCGCATGGTCGCCGAGCACCGCATGATCGAGCCGTTCGAGGCCGGCCAGGTGCGCGCCAACGGCAACGGGCGCATCGTCTCGTACGGTGTCTCCAGTTACGGCTACGACGTGCGCTGCTCGGATGAATTCAAGATTTTCACCAACATCAATACGACCATCGTCGACCCGAAGGCCTTCGATTCACGTAGCTTCGTGGACTTCAAAGGGCCCTGTTGCATCATCCCGCCGAACTCCTTCGCGCTGGCGCGCACCGTGGAATATTTCCGCATCCCGCGCAACGTGCTCACCATCTGCCTAGGAAAATCGACGTACGCGCGCTGCGGCATAATAGTGAACGTAACGCCCCTGGAGCCCGAGTGGGAGGGCCACGTGACCCTGGAGTTCTCCAACACCTCGCCGCTGCCGGCCAAGGTGTACGCCAACGAGGGCGTGGCGCAGGTGGTGTTTCTGGAGTCCCACGAGGTCTGCGAAACGTCTTACAAGGACCGCGGCGGAAAGTATCAGGGGCAGCGCGGTGTCACCTTGCCGAAAACCTGACCGTTGATTAGCGATCGTTGCTGTCGGCGTCTGGCGCTCCAGTCGCACGGCTTAGCGTGAGCGCCATCTGGTAAACCCTGTTCCTGTTTTCGCCGGTGATCTGGGCCGCGAGCCGGGCCGCGGTCTTGAGCGGCAGTTCCGGCAACAGCAAGTCCAGCACGCGCCGGACTCCCCCCGCATCGCCGTCCTCGGTCGCCGGCGCGCCGGCGACGATCACCACGAACTCGCCGCGCCGGCGGTTCGCATCGCCCGCGACCCAGTCACACAAGGCCGCCAGGGAATCACCATGCAAGGTCTCGAAAGTCTTGGTCAGTTCGCGCGCGATCAACGCGCGGCGTCCGGCGCCAAATGCATCGCGCATGGCGGCCAGGCTCGCCTCGATGCGATGGCTGGCCTCGTATATCACCAGCGTCCGCGTCTCCGCGGCCAGTGCCTCCAGTCGCCGCTCGCGCGCGCCTGCCCGGGCGGGCAGAAAGCCTTCGAACACGAAACGGTCGGTCGGCAGCCCGGCGGCGCTTAAAGCCGCGACCAGCGCGCTGGGGCCCGGGATGGGCGATACGCGCACGCCGGCGGCGCGCGCGCAGGCGACCAGCCGATAACCCGGATCGCTGATGACGGGCGTGCCCGCGTCCGAAATCAGCGCAATGGACTCGCCGCTTTGCAGCCGCGCCGTCAACGTCCCGGCGCGCGCGGCCTCATTGTGCTCGTGCAAGCTGATGGTGCGCGTCTCGATGCCATAATGGAGCAGCAGCGGTCGGCTGTGGCGGGTGTCCTCTGCCGCGATCAAATCCACGCCTTTGAGCACCTGCACCGCGCGGTGGGTGATATCCGCGAGATTGCCCAGCGGGGTGGCCACGACATACAGGACGCCGGCTTCGATTGACACTTGAATGACCAGTCAAGATACTTGGCGGGATGATACATGTCCCGGCTCCGCACGATCCAATCATGGGCGCTTGCCGCGGCCTGTGCGCGTGTGTCTTCGCGGTACTGGCGCTCGTCTCCTGTGCGACGGAGCCGCCGCGCGAAGACGCGCGGCCGGCGCGGGTCGAGGCATCGAAGCTCCTGCAGCGCGGCGATCTGGCGGGCGCCGCGGCCGTTTACTGGGAACAGGCGAAAACCGAACCGTCGCCGCGGCGTGAAGACCTGCAGCTGCGCGCGGTGGAAACCGTACTGACGCCCGATACGCTGGCGCTCGCCAGACAATACTTAAGCATGATTCCGGCCGAGCGGCTGCGAGGCTCGCTGCTGGTGCGCGCGCGCATCGCGCAGGCGCGGCTGGCGCTGATGGAGGAGCAGCCGAACGTCGCGCTGGCGGCATTGCCACCGGGCTTGAGCCTGACCACCCCGGACTTCGAAGCGGAAGTCGAGGAATTGCGCGCGCAGGCGCTGCTGCCCACGGGTCGCGTGCTCGAGAGCGCTAGGGTCCGCTCGGAGCTGGCGGCGGAACTGACCGACAAGAGAGCCGTTGAGGCGAACTGGCAAAAGTTATGGGAAGCACTGGGCCGAGCCAGCGATCTGGAGCTTGCCCGCTGGCTGCGCACTGAGCGCAGTCAGCGGCTGCGCGGCTGGTTGGAGTTGAGCTACATCGCCAAGACCTCGCCCGCGGATTTTGGCGTGTTCGACCGGCAGCTGGACGACTGGCGGCGGCGCTATCCCGGGCATCCGGCCGGCGCGGCGCTACTGGCGCAACTGCGCGAGGACTGGCGATCGCTGCAACTGCGCCCGCGGCAGATCGCCATCATGCTGCCGCTGTCAGGCACGTACGCCAGCATCTCCGACGCGGTGCTGGCCGGTTTCATGGCCGCGCACTACACCGATGAGACCACACCCGACAAACCCACGATCCGCATCTACGAGGTCGGCAGCGGCGGCGCACCGCAAGTATATCGGCGCGCCGTGCGGGAAGGCGCGGACTTTGTGGTCGGGCCGCTGGACAAGGAAGGCGTGGCGGCACTGGCCCGCAACCGGCGTTTGCCGGCGCCGGTGCTGGCGCTCAATTATAACGATGCGATCGCCGATCCGCCGGAAAACTTCTATGAATTCGGTCTGCTGCCGGAAGACGAGGCCCGGCAGGCGGCCGAGCGCGCGTCGCTGGCGGGTCATCAGACCGCGCTCGTGCTCGCGCCGGAGGGCGAATGGGGCGAGCGGCTGCTCGATACGTTTCGCGCGCGCTTCGAGGAACTGGGCGGCACCGTGCTGGACGTGAACCGCTACGATGAGAGCGGCACCGATTTCGCCATACCGATCAAGGACGTGCTGGGGATTGACATGAGCGAGCAGCGCAACAGCGAGCTGCGCGGCTTGCTCAATCTCGATCTGCAGTTCGAGCCGCGTCGCCGTCCTGACGCCGACATGATGTTCATGGTGGCGCTGCCGCGGCAGGCGCGCCTGCTGCGCCCGCAGCTGCGCTTTCACTACGCCGCGGACCTGCCGGTGTATTCGACCTCGCACATTTACACGGGCATCGAGGATCCGCGGTCGGATCGCGATATCGACGGCGTGATGTACTGCGATATGCCGTGGACTGTGCCGGGCGCGAACCCGGCGCCGGACCTGCGTGCGCGACTGGATGACCTGTTCCCCCAGGAAAGCCGGCAGTTGCCTCGCCTGACCGCGCTCGGATTCGACGCTTATCGCGTCATCTACTATCTCAAGCGCCTGGCGGAGCGGCCTTACGAGCGCTATACGGGGCTCACCGGCGATCTGCACATTGACGCGCGCGGCCGTATCCATCGCGAGCTGCAGTGGGCGCAGTTCGCGAACGGCGAACCCAGCGTGATGGAAAGTTTTCCGGCGCAGCCGCTCGCCGTCCAGACCGCGCCGTGACGACGCGGCAGGCGCGCGGCCGCCTAGCCGAGCAACGTGCCTGCGTTTATCTCGAGGCTCAGGGTCTGCGTCTGCTGGAACGCAACTATCGTTGCCGCGCGGGCGAGATCGATCTGATCATGCGCGACGGCGAGGCGCTGGTGTTCGTGGAGGTGCGGCTGCGCACTAATCCGGGTTTCGGCGGCGCGCTGATGAGCGTCGATCGGTTCAAACGCGCGCGGCTGATCGCCTGCGCGCAACATTATCTGCAAACGAGCCAGTCCTCATGCGCTGCGCGCTTCGACATTATCACCATCGACGCCGGCGAGCGTCTGGACTGGGTGCGCAATGCCTTCGATGCCTGAAACGAGTTCTGTGCGCCGGTGATGTCTCTAATGAAACTGCCGTACAAGCTCGCTCGCGAGAATCAAGCCTATGGATGAAGCCGAACACGTGCGGCAGACCTTCGCCGCCAGTATCGAAGTCAAGCAACTGTCGGCGGCCGCGCTCGCCGAGCCGGTCATCCGCGCGGCCGATCTGATCGTCGACGCGCTGTTGAGCGGACACAAGATCCTGAGCTGCGGCAACGGCGGCTCGGCCGGCGACGCCCAGCATTTTTCGTCGGAGATGCTCAACCGCTTCGAGCGCGAACGCCCGGGGCTGCCGGCCATCGCCCTGACCACCGATTCGTCCACGCTGACCTCGATCGCCAACGACTACAGCTACGATCAGGTCTTCTCCAAACAGATCATGGCCCTGGGGCAGGTGGGCGATGTGCTGCTGGCGATCTCGACCTCGGGTGAATCAGCCAGCGTGCTGGACGCGGTGATCGCGGCCCACGAGCGCGACATGAAGGTGATCGCCCTGAGCGGACGGGACGGCGGGCGCATGACCCCGCTGTTGCGCGAAGAGGACGTCGAAATCCGCGTGCCGTCGCAGTCTACGGCGCGTATCCAGGAAGTGCATCTGCTGGTCATTCACTGTCTGTGCGATCTGACCGACCGGCGCCTGCTGGGAGACTGACGGCGGCCCGGAGCATGCTGCGCACCGCGTTTCTGGAGATGCTGGCGGTGGTCGCCGGTCAGGATAATCTGCTCACGGAAGCGGCCGACTGCTGGGCCTATGGCTACGACAACAGCCGTCAGCACGCGCCGCCGGAGGCCGTGGTGTTCGCCAGCAGCCACGCGCAGGTGCTGGGCGTGGTGCGTCTGTGCAACCGTCATGGCGTGCCGTTGACTGCGCGCGGGCGCGGCACCGGCACCACCGGCGGTTCGGTGCCGCTGCGGGGTGGCGTGGTGCTGTCGCTGGAGCGCATGGATCGTATCCTGGAAATCAACCCCGCGGACCGGTTGATGGTGGTGGAGGCGGGCGCGACCAATCAGGCGGTGCAGGAAGCCGCCGGCGCGCAAGGTTTTTTCTGGCCGCCCGATCCCACCAGCGCGGCTTATTGCACGGTGGGGGGCAACCTCGCGTTCAATTCGGCCGGGCCGCGCGCGTTAAAATACGGTACGCCGCGCGAGAACACGCTGGGCTTGAGAGCCGTGACTGGCGCCGGCGAGGAGCTTCGCGCCGGCGTGCGCACCAGCAAGGGCGTGGTGGGGCTGGACCTGACCCGGTTGCTGATCGGTTCCGAAGGCATGCTCGCGGTCATCACCGAGGCGACCCTCAAGCTGACCCCGCTCGCGCCCCGCAAGCGCACTCTGCGCGCCCATTACGCCGATGTGGACGCCGCCGCGCGCGCGGTAGCAGGCATCATGGCGCAACCCATAGTCCCGTGCGCGCTGGAGTTCATGGACGACGCTGCGCTGGCCATGATCCGCGCCTATTCACAGGCTGAACTGCCGGACCAGGCCGGCGCCCTGCTGATGATCGAGGTGGATGGCGACCAGGACTATATCGACCACGCCGCCGCGGCGCTGGCGCGGGTCGCGCAGGTGCATGGCTGCATCGATATCAAGCACGCGCGCGATGACGCCGAGGTGGCGGCGCTGTGGGCGACGCGCAAGGCGCTGTCGCCGGCGCTGCGCAACGTGGCCCCGGGCAAGATCAACGAAGACGTGGTGGTGCCGGTGTCGCGCCTCGTGGAGCTGGTCGAGGGCTTGCGCCGCTTGAGCCGCGCGCACGGCATCCGGATCGTCAATTTCGGGCACGCCGGCAACGGCAACATTCACGTCAACCTGCTGCTGGACCCGCAGGATCCTGACCAGGTGCGTGCCGCGGAAAAGTGTCTGGACGAGGTGTTCGGCCTGGTGCTGCGGCTCGGCGGTACCTTGTCCGGCGAGCATGGAATCGGCCTGTCGAAGCGGGACTTCGTCGCGTGCGAGCTCGATCCCGCGGCGCTGGAACTGATGCGGGGAATCAAGCGTCAGTTCGATCCCAATGGCATTCTGAACCCAGGCAAGGGGTGGCCGGACTAGCTTCAAACCAGGGGCCGAGCCGGAGGCAAGTATCCTGAACGTTAAATCCCTCATGTCTCAGCGTCGTCCCGGTGAAGCCGGCGCCCGGCGCTGGATTCCGGCTCACGCTTCTCCCGAAACATGCTGGTGTCGCCCGGCCGGAATGACATCGTTCATGTACGGGCCTTTAACGGACCCCACTAAACCCGTCGGAAATCCTTTTTGCGAGGCGCTACGCCAAGTATTGGCGGCCTACAAACTAGCGCAAAGCTCACCCAAACAGGTGATGTTAGTGTCACCTGTATTGTAAAGACCAATCGGTAAGTCACGACTAAACTCCCGGATGTTGCGGTGCAAGTTCGGGTGAACTTTGCCTCGTGTAATGAAGATCCGGTACGAAAGGCTGGGCGCGCTACGAACGGCAAAGTCTGCTCAGAAGACGCTGCACCGAGACATAAATTGGGCAACGCCAACGCACGTCGATGCGGAGGAGGGGCATGATCTCGCCAGTAATGCTCTGGATTGACTTAACCCAGCGCGCGAGCAACCCCGGCACGCCAATCATCGGCAGCCCGGTTTGCCGTGTTCATCGAGTATTCGGCGGTCGAGGCTTGGACGAAGTCATTCGCTCAGTACAGCCGCGCGCCTTGTGCTTCGAGTTCGATTATCCCCTTTCCGCCGACCTCGCGATGCTCAGCGAGACCAAGCGCAGTCATCCTTCCGTCCCGATTCTGATGCTGGCCGAGCCTCACGCGGAAACCCTCGCCATTTGGGCCCTGAGGGCGCGGGTGTGGGATTATTTTGTAAAACCCGTCTCCGAAGCGGAGATCCTGCGTTCCATCATGCCACTGTTCAGGAAAGAAGATTACAAGCACTGGGACAGACGCGCACCGAGAGACTTTATTGCACCGGCACATGACATCCCCGACAGGCCATCGCCACTGAGCCTTTCGCGGACCCAAACAGCGATCCTCAGGGCACACGCCTACATCGAGTCGCATCTGTGGAAAAGCTCTCGGAGAGGACGGTGGCGAAATTCTGCGGTCTGAGCACCTCATGTTTCAGTCGAACGTTCAAACGCATCAATGGCCTGACGTTCAGTAAATTCGTCATCCAGGCCCGCCTAAAGACGGCGATGGAATTACTCCAAGACAGCCACGCCAGCATCACGCGAGTTTCTGGTGAGTCGGGTTTCCGAAACCTCTCTCACTTTTCGCTCACATTCCGACGCCACCTCGGCGTGAGTCCCACCGCATATAGGGGTCGAGTAAAGGAACACAGTATAGGTCCCGATCTCGCAGGCAGTAGACAAGTGGAGCGCTCTCACAAGACACGCTAGCGCGACTCGTGGGCTAGCCGTGGTGTGACCGAAGGTTTTTGTTGACAGTAAGGGCCATTTCCGTAATAGCGACACGTGCCCGAAAAACGGCGTCATCGCGAGGCCCGAAGGGCCGTGGCGATCTCATCGTCGGTGCGACCCGATCGAGATTGCTTTGCCCCAATGCTCCTCGCAACGCCCGCTAAAGGGTGATGTCAAGTGCACACGGCGAATAACCTCGGGGTGTTGACCTCTACGTTAGGCTGTTGCACCAATGCGTAGCCGGCTTTGAGGAGCTTGCGCGCGATGATCACCAAGGCCTCCTGATGGGCGCGGCCGCGCTGGCGCAGGCTAT
>JBOIDC010000059.1:0-24024 GCA_050740315.1 Gammaproteobacteria bacterium
GGATACTACTGCACCATGTCCGAGGCCGATTATCCCAAGGCCAGAGCAGCCCTGAATTTCGCCTTCGCCCAGCCTGCCGCGAACGAGGTCGGCCCCCTCGGCGTTCGCGCGGGGCTCGATATCAGAGAAAACTATACGAAAGTATTGAGACTGGAATCTCTTCCCGATGCCAGAATCTGGGTGAACACCTTGAGCACACATAAAGCCCTGTGGGAGGAGATCGATACCAGTAAGACCGAAGCGGAGATTTACCTCGTTGAGCGGCCGTTCTTCAATGAGGAATTCCTCTTCCTGATCGCCGTATTTGACGACAAGCCCGTAAACGGCAGCCACTCCTACGTCCGTCCCGATGGCCCCTACTATGCGCATTTGGTTGCGCGGGGTCTGGAAAGCAAATTCAAGACCGAGATCATCGAACAACCGAAGTTTCATACGATTGAAACCAAGCGCAGTGGCAAGAAGGTTCCGGGCGGTTTGGAAGAAGTGCACGGCACCCGACTGTATGGTGTACACCATCCGGGTACATTGACCATTCAAGCCGGTTCTGGCTGCCCAAGCGTGGGCGGTGACTTCGGTGAAGATTACTATGGTGCCGCCTGGCCGACGAATTACCAGGAGATCACGCCCGTGTGCGACGGTGTCCTGATCGACGTCAAGTTTTTTGCCAACTTGGACGGCGCCACGTGGCGCGACGAGGCCAAGAACCTCGCGAACAACACAGGTTCCCGGAACGGCGATGGCACAACCGTGCAGCCAGGTGAGTTGTTCAAGAACTATGTCATTGACACCACGGTCCAGCCCATCAGGGAGCCCGGCCACTATGGTGTCGTCACGGACCCTTATTTAGCCGAAATTGGTTTCACAAGCCCCGAGGAATTCATCTCCAACGGTTTCGAAGTGCTCGAATTCCCGGACGCGCGAGACCAGGTTCGGTGTAATCCGCACGAAGATGTCTCGGCCACCGAATCGAACTCCTGTCCCAACTCACCTTCCTCACAGTGACAGTGGATTGAAATAAGGACATCCATTCTCAAATCAGCCCCGGTCGAGACCCCAACATCGACCGGGGCATTTGGTGCATGTCGAGCCGGAATTTGCCAGGCTTGGCACGGAAGTCGAGGTGCGAGGTTCGAAGGTGACTTGTAAGGCCCACGTGTGGCAGCCGTTATTCTACGATCCGCTGCGGCTGCGGCAGCAGGGGAAATAAACCACGTCCAACATGAGGTGACTTATGAAGAAGTTTCATTTTTGTCTTTTTATCGCGGTTCCGGTGCTAGCAGCGTCTTACTCTGTTAACGCAGGGGATCCAAAAATGAAAATTTTCAAGAATGCTCAAGAGATGGAACTTGACTCCTTTGGTGAAGGAGGAAACGCATTCCTGACAGACGTCGTCACGTCAACCGGTGATCCTGGTGCTCCCGTCACATGTGGGCTGTTTAGGATGGAGAAAGGGGAATCTCTCAAATACACGTATACCTATAATGAGGCCAAGATTTTGTTAGAGGGGGAGATGACAGTTTCAGATGGTAGCTCTACCCAAAAGGTTAAGGCGGGAGACGCGCTGTATTTCCCTAAGGGCGCAACCATAACCTTTAGCTCGGATAATTCCGGACTGGGATGGTATTGCGGAGCGCGCAAGACCGAGGACCTTTAGCTCAAAAGAAGTCGGGCAACTGTTGCAGCCCTGTCCGCCAGAATGGCTGGACGCCTATCCGATCAGCCGGATGGTCAACAATTCGCGCAACGAAGGGCCGGAACTGATCCAACGCCTCGCGGCCTGAGGCTAAAGAACCCCGCCGAGCGGGGAAGTGCCCGACGGGGTTCCGCTTCCGTGCGCACTCACGCGGTGCGCTTTTTCACCACGCCTGTACAGCTTACTTCTGGTGCTTAACCGGGCGAGGCCGAGATCAGAATGAAAGGCTGATTTTCCCCGATAAGCCGTGGTGGGACGTAGCGGTGTCGATTGTGGTGCTATCGCTCGCATCACGCGCCTACTTAGAGCCGCGCTCACACTCAACGGCCCCAGCGTCTTCCGAAACAGATTCCGAATCCGGTTCCGTCCGGCCATCGAGCAATCTTCGCATTGGCGACTATACTCGGAACAATAACAAGTTGAACGGGGAGGGTTGACAATGAAGGTTGCATCTATTGGATTTATTCTGATCCTGCTTAGCGGCTGCGTCACACCATCGGCCACGCTGATGAACGACAAGGGCCAGAAGGTCACCTGCAAGGCGGCCGGTATCGGGATTATCAGCGGCACGATGGCGAACAACCGCTACGAGCAATGCGTGTCAGAGGCGCAGATGCGCGGCTTTGAGATTGTGGAGGAACAATGAAAAAGGGAATCTTGCTATGCGCCATGCTGATGGTGGGCTGCGTGACCTCGCCGCCGCGAAACTACTGGATCGAGCAACCGAAGGATGACCTGTATCTGGCCGATCCTGACGCGCCGACCGAGCGTGGGGTGTTTCACATTGTTCCAGACGGCTTCGATGGATATTGGCTGCCCGGAGGCGGCCACATTACGCCTGATGGATTCGGTGGGTATTACACTCCTAATGGAGGGCATGTCGTGCCCGATGGCTATGGTGGGTATTTCAACTACTAACCGCCAAGTCAGGGAAAGGTCACCGCAAAACGGGCTTATATGGCAGCGCGCTGAAATGTCCGTTAAATCGAGGATCAGCCGCGCCTTATCCTTGGGCGTCCAGTAGGGGTGAGCGATCCAGGGTTCACCGGGGTCCAAGTTAATCACCAGCGGGCGATCGTCAATGCGATACCTTAACGGGTGGCAAAAGCTGTGGATTGCCACAAGTCTTCTGTATGCCATTCCGATCATCATGGTTACGGTTTCGGAGTGGCCAAGCGGCCCTCTGGCGCCGACGCCGCGTTCAGAACACCTGCGAATCCTTGCGACAGCCTTCGTCGCATGGGTTGTTCCGGTTGCGGGAATATATGGCTTAGGTATTGGTGCGGGGAGAGTGGCTAACATGTTGCGATCGCGCAGTGCATTTTCTCCGCCTAAGATTCAGCGTTACATCTTAGGCGTGGCGGCTGCCGTGTGCCTGCTGATGCTGTTGTTCCCGCCATTTCACTTCGAGGTCCGTGACGTAACTCACAATTTAGGTTACGGGTTCCTGTTCGATCCTCCGCGGCTTAGCGATGGGACGGATACCTCGGCAGGATTCGTGACTATTCCCACCCTTGCCGCTCAATGGATAGGAGTACTCCTTATTGCGGTGCTCGCGGTGCTGATGACCAAACGATGGGATTAGCAATTGTCTAAGTAGCCCCAGTCACCGACTGGAGGGGATATTCGGGATGTGGATGGTTGGCATGATCGCCGCACTGATGGCGATGGCACCGCTCAAAGGCGTTCTGGAATGTGGCCCGTTCAGCCTGTGCGAGTGCCTCACGTTGCGGTTAGTATGACCGGCGTGAGCCGTTGCGACTTGCACGGTTGTCCTCTGAGCACGGGGGAAGCTGAAATCCTATATGGTATCTGGCATTCGCCAAGCCATGATACGCGGGCGAGTCGCGAGTTGTTTCCGAACGCTAACCTGGGCGTGCCGGGGGGATGCTTCTATAGCCGGGACTTCCCCGTATCTAAGAGCGTCAGGTTTTGTCCGGCGTGCCGGCATGCTGCGAAGGAATGGATCGCCTTTTTCAAACGTTCTTGAGTTTTGAATTGTCCCGGCGCCGGGACAATTTACCGTGATCACACCACGCTGAGGTCGCGGCACTTCCACCTGAGAAGCAAGACCACCACTGGCTTGCCCGGCCAAGCGGTGTTGCAGATTTCGAGAGCTTCGGCGTAAGGCGGCTACTTATTCGCCGCACTCAGGTCGATGATGAACCGCGGCGGCGCCTCGCCAGCGGAATCCGCGTGCTTCAAGGTGGTGGAATCCCCGTACTTCTTAGGCGCCAGCTTCGCTGCCCGCCAGCGTAGCGCCTCGAACTTCACGCGATTGGCAGCCGCATTCTTCGTTGTAGTGCTAAGCCCGATCTTCATGATCTCATCGTCCATCACTTCGGCTTGCGCCTCGCGCGCACGCGCGTACCTGCTCCGGAAATCGTCATGCTTCTCGCACCATTCCATGACAGTGCTCATCCCCGGCATGCCTTTCAGCTTGCAGATCGCCCGCAGGCTTTCACCGTCAATCAACCGATTGCATATCTCATCGGCTAGGGCCTGTGTAAATTTGCTCGGTCTACCTGTCTTGACCTTCATTGGCGCTTCCTATTCGTGTTGCCTAAGGATACCGGTCATCCGCGAGTTCTTCACCCAACTGTTCAGGCGTAGCCGAGAGTCCCTTGCATGCCTCGAATACGGTACTTAGCCGCGCAGGATCGCGCACAGGCCGCGCTTGTGGCTTGTGGCATGGCAGGGTCAGACTCGTTGCCTCAAGCGGCATATCCGCCTCACACGCGCGGCAGTGCCAGGGTTGACCGGGTAGCTGCCACCACTGACCGGAACCGCAGGCGGGGCAAGGCGCGTCTGGCTCGGTTCGATGATTCGAGACAATAGGCATTTGAACTATCGAATCGGATTCGGTTGAAGGTGGTCGTTGTGAAGGGGTCTCGAATCGGTTAGTTCGAGACGGGATCGAATGCTGATTCGATGTCGAACCGGCCTGTAAAACGCGCTGCGCCAAGGCTTTCAGCGATTTCCGTTCGCCGCTTGATTCGGTGCCGGTTCGAGACGAATCATCCTCGATTCGGTGGTTCGATTCTATAGGGGTTCGAGCTCTCGAATCGGCACTCATTTCGACACCCTCCCATGCTCTCTCGCGCGCTTTGTGTGGTAATTCACTGTCGATCGAGCAATGCCGAGTTCGCTGCTTATGTCCTTCTGTGTGCAGCCCTCTTTCAGCAATTTAACGATCTTGTCGCTGGTCGAATCCTCCAGGCTGCGGACAGTCCAGCATTGGCGGCTATGCTCATCGATGCCCAGTCGCGCCTCGAATGGTTCCGCGTCTCTGCCGTAGAACCCGCGGGCCTTCTCGAAGTGAACCTCGAAAGCTGCCCCGTCCTCGGCCTTGTAGTCCTGCGGCCTTTTGAGCGCGATAACCGTGTCCAAAACGTCCTCGCGTTTGCTGGTGCCACGTTGCGCGCCTCCTTTGCCTGAGTGATGTATAAACAGCACTGAGCGGCCTTTGGCGCGATGTTGAAGCGCCCAGCCCTGCACGGTAAGCCAGCCTTCGGCCTCGTTCTCTTTTCCGGTGCGGCAGAGCGTGGATATGTTGTCAACGATGATTAACCCGATTCTCTCGATATATGCATCGATAGCCCCTTGCCCGTCAGGCTGGCTTAAATCAGGCATGCCCAGCGGCTGAAGGTCTGGCGTTATGAGCCACAGCGGTGCCGCAGGCTCGCGGTCGGATGCGGCAATGATATTTGCGAGACGTTCCTGCAATACACGAGCGGGCATTTCGCCATCGACAAATAGCACGCCGCGTGCGGCTGGTGCTTCCCATCTGAGAAACGTTGAGCCACACGCGACGGCGTAAGCGACGCCGAGGGCGACATGAGTTTTCCCGACGCCTCGCGGCGCGTGGATCATGGTGAGTCCTTGTACGGGCAGCCAAGGCGCTAGAACGTGCTCGCGTGGCGGCAATTCCAATGCCAGAAAATCAGCAACTTCGATTGCACGGGTTTTGCGGGTGTCTGTATCCGTCTTGGCCGATTTCGCACAGTCAGCCATAGGTAGAGCTTGCAAGTCGGGGGCCGTCGCCTTTGGGTGAGCCTCAAGCCAATCCACGCAATCACCTTTGTCCGGCAGGTTCAGTTTCGCAACGTCCACCAGCCGCACCGTTGCGCCAAGCTCGATCAGCCGCGCGGCCACTTCCTGCGCGTGGCGTTGTCCAGGCTCGTCATTGTCCGGCCAGATAATCACGTTGCGCTTTGCCAGCGGTGAAAAATCGGCATGCTTTGCACTGTCCGCAGAGCCGCTTGTTGTACCCAGGATGCCTAGCTTCGCCAGCGCATCGGCGCATATCTCGCCTTCCACAAACCACACGGGATCATCGGGACTCGCTGGTATCTCAGGCAGGCGATACAGCGGCTTGCCGTTCGGAAATTCCGGCTCGCCTAGCTCGTAGCCGTGTCCATTGCGCCGCATCGGCCGTATCCGCTTCTCGCCGTTGGCATGCTTTAGCCGGATAACCCACTTGCGGATGTTGCCGTCAGCGTCTCGGTAGGGATACAAGCCTTCAGGCACAAACCCGTCTTGAATCGCTTTCGCAGAGAAGCGGTGCGCGGCTTGTTGTGGCGTCTCGCTCATGCTTCCTCCCATGCGCCTAAGTCCTTCGCCGCTGTTACGAAGTCCATTCCGTGCAGGCGACGATGGAAGTCCAGCACGTCGCCACCCTTGGCCCCGCAGGCGTGGCACTTATAGCCGCCGTGGGTTAGCAATACCGACAGGCTCGCGTGTGCATCCTCATGGAAGGGACAGCGCGCATCGGCCCACTGGCCGCGCACGTGCAGGGTGTGCAGATGCCGCCTGTAATAGGTCAGTGGATCGGGTAGCAGCTCGCGGCGATAGCGGGACTCAGGTCGGCGGTACAACTTGCCATAGGCGTCCCAGAAACCCGCGTCCGGTCTGAACCGCGCACTCATGACCGCTCCACCTTGAAACATGGCCGCAGCGCGCGGCAGATGACCGCAGTGACGCGATTACATTCGGCTAGGGCTTCGGCAAGGGTCGTCGCGCCGCAGGTTCGTACCGCCCTGTCCGCAAGCGCGTGGATGCATTGCTCAAGCGACGCATACCAAAGTATCGGCTCCCAGCGGTATCCGCCTTTGTAACGATGGCGCCTTAGGACGTGCCAGGAGTGTGCGTCTCCGCCGATGGCATATGATTCGTCGAGCTGAAAAAAAGTCGATGCAGGCTTGGCACGGGCTTTGGTATCATCTCGCTGTCCCGCCCGGACAACTTTCGCATCACCACCGCGCCCGGCCTTGCCCGCCGGGCGTTGTCGTATCTGAGTCATTGGCGTACCTCCCTGTCCGCCGTGCGCGCCGCTTCGAGTTCCTTTACCAGCGCGCGGATTTCATCGTCTGACTTGCCAGCGATGCGCGCGGCGTTAATGGCGTCGCATTCATGTTCCGGCCAGCCGCTGTTGCGTTTGCCTAGCTTGATAGGTCGAGTCCATAAGCCTTGACTAATACGATTGTAAAGCGTGCTTTTTGCATCGCCGCTCGCGTCAGTGACGGCGGAACATCGCAGTATCCGAATAGCCATGTCTACCTGTACCTTTGTGGATGGTGGTAGACATGACTATTAGTACATTATCTCCGCGCGCGATAACTTATTCAGTCGATGCTATAGAGACGACTGATTAAGTTAACGGCGTTTGACGGCGAGTCGGAGCGACTGTCCGACGGCGCTGTTGGTCTTTTTGATGCCTGCCCGGCTCAGGCAATCTTCGACAAACTTCACAAGCGGCTGAGTGTACGGCTCGTCGCCAACGGGGTCTTTGGTTATGCCAGTAACAACCGTGCCGGTAGCGCACTCATAGATGTCGATTAGTCGATCCAGGAGCAAGTAAAACGCAAAATCAACGCCCGAGTACGACAGCATCTTAGCCATCGCGATTCGCGCTGATTGCTCTAGACAGCGGGTATCCGCTTGCATGCGCGCATGCCAGCCTCGCCTAGTTGAACGCCTTAGCCATTTTTGATGGATTGCTCCTGCCGTGTCATTGCCCATCCTGTCCAGTGCTTCACGTAGTTGCGCAGCGCGGTCAATTACTTCTTGTAAGTAGCTTTTTTGCTCGGCGTAACCTAACCGCGGTCGTTTGCCTGCGAAATACCACTGCAATGCATCATCCAAGCAGTTATCAAGATTATCGTCAGCCGGGAATCTATCGCGTTGCAGTTTGTGGTGTTGCACGAGATTGTCTATGTCTTCACGGCTCAGGACGAGGCCGCCATCGACGGGGAAATCAGTAATCGTCGGGGCTAGCGCACGTCCGTCAGGCAGCGGTTTTTTCTTTTTTGGCATAGCGCCCCCTTAACGCTTAGCCCTTAAGGTAGGAACCGCGCCAGCCGGGTAAGGGTGTCCCGGTTTTCGGTAGCCAGCCTAGGCGCGGCAAACTTTCAGGCGGCTCGATGTTTGATCGGCACGATGCCTTGCAGCCGTTCCGGCTCTTGGCCGATCTCCCACAGGTCTACCGCCGTTTGCATGCGCAACCAGCTTTCCGCCGTGGTATTTAGCAGCCGCCCAATCCGCGCCGCCATGTCCAGCGATAGCGCGCGCTTCTCGTGCAACAGTTCGGACACGCTCAGGCGGGACACGCCCAGGCGACGGGCGAACTCCGTCTGCGTCATAGCCAGCGCCGGTAATACATCCTCGCGCAGCACCGCGCCCGGATGCGTCGGCCGGCGTTTAGGGTTTCGCATGCTTCATCATTGGTAGTCGAAAACACGGATCATCCGATGCAATCCATCGTAATCCATTACATTACAACCGCAAAGGGGACTAACAACTACCTTGCATGCAGCGGGATCACCTTCGCGCCCGTCTCCAAGCTGTCCAGGTAGTCGGCCCATGCCTGCATCATCTTCCGTCGATCTTCCAGATACTCAGACCGATGGTAAGCCGCCCTTACCTTATTGCGCTCGGCGTGCGCCAACTGGCGCTCGATCACGTCAGGCTTGAAACCCATTTCGTTCAGGATTGTTGATGCCGTGGCGCGGAAGCCGTGAACGGTGGCCTTGGAGTGGTAGCCCATGCGGTACATGGCATAGAGGAAGGTGTTCTCGCTTATCGGCTTGGAAAGATTACTGCGGCCGGGAAACACCAGGTCATAACTGCCGGTCAGCGGTTTCAGTTCATCGAGTACCGCAATGGTCTGCCGTGACAAGGGAACGATATGCTCGGCTGTAATCTTCATGCGCTCGGCTGGAATGCGCCATTCGCTGCGGTCTAAGTCGAACTCGTCCCATCTTGCGCCGCGCAGCTCGCGGGAGCGGACGAAGGTCAACACGATCAGGCGCAACCCTAGCCGGGTTATCGGTTCGCCGTCATATTTCCGTAATCTGTCAAAGAACTCCGGCAGATCGGCGCGGCTCAAGGCGGCCCGGTGTGTCAGCTTGCGCCGCTTCAATGAACCCACCAGGTCAGCGGCCGGATTATAGGTCAACAGTCCGGTGCTTGTGGCGTAGCGAAAGACCGCGCTTACCCGCTGTAACACGCGCGATGAATAGTCCAGTGCGTCGCGCTTCTCGATACGCCTTAACGCCTGTAGCAGGATTGGCGCGGTAACGTCGTGAATTGGCTTTGTCCCCAGGTGCGGAAATATGTCTTTCTCCAGGGACGTGATAACCCGGTGTGCATGATCCGCCGTCCAGCGTCCCTTCTGGTTTGAATGCCATTCTCTGGCGACGTTTTCAAAAGAGTTCTCGGCTTGCATCTTGGCTTGGCGCTTTTGCTCGCGCTTGACCTCCGCCGGGTCTTGGCCGTTGCGCAGCAGCTTGCGCGCGTCGGCTTGCTTGTCTCTTGCCTCAGCGAGCGAGACTTCCGGGTAGACGCCTAAGGCGAGCACCTTCTGCTTTCCGTCAACGCGGTATTGCAGCCGCCAGTATTTGCCGCCGTTCGGCTTCACCAGCAGGTGTAGGCCGTGGCCGTCACTAAGCTTGTACGCCTTCTCCCGTGGCGCGGCCTTACGTACCTTGATATCTGAGAGCCGCATTGTTGGTACCTCGCCGGCAGTTGTTGGACCTCAGCCGGAAAAGTAACAACAAAAAACGCGGATTACAATGGACAATATGAGACGTGCTTAGACAACGGACAATAAAAAAGCCAGCATTTTCAACTGGCTTGTGGACTGTCTGGGACTTGCTTGGAAGGGTCTGTGGTGCCGGGAGCGAGACTCGAACTCGCACAGGGTTACCCCTACCAGATTTTGAGTCTGGCGCGTCTACCGGTTCCGCCATCCCGGCCGGCGGTGTGCAGTCTAACGCAAAGCCTCTTCATGGGAAACGCGCTAGCGGCGCTGCCCGCATCCCGTCATAAAAACCTAACGCAATTGTCATATTTTCGTCATCGAGAGCCGTTAGCTTACCGTTCCGTAGCAACAACATTCTGTTTCGATAAACCCACATCAATCGTCAGAGAGGTTTGTACCGATGCTTAAGCACACGAAGCGAATGAAAAAATGTTCGCTAGGCATTTTGGGCTTCGCGGGCGGCGCGTTGGCGTCGGGCGTGGCGAACGCGGGAACCGTGCTTTATGAAGAGGGCGACACGCTGGTGGAGATTGGTGGCCGAATTCAGGTGCAATATTTCCGCGTGGACCCCGACACACCGGGCGCCGACAGCACCGACGATCTATTCTTGCGGCGGGTGCGCCCCGAAATCGAGGCGACACTGACCGAGAACTGGCTGGGCGTGCTGGCTGTTGACTTTGCCGATGACGAGGTCGATATCAAGGATGCCTACATCGAATACGGTGGCTTTGCGCTTGGCGACATCCTCATTGGTAATCACACCGCGCCCTTCTCGCGCGAGCAGTTGACGTCCTCCAAGCGCCAGCAGTTCGTGGAGCGCACGTTTGTCGGCGATCATGATTTTGGTGTTCCCGACCGCCAGATGGGCGTGTCTTTGCAGGGCGGCGAAATGCTGCAGTATGCGTTCGGATACTACAAGGCCGGCATCGATCCGGGCACCGATACGCTTGATTTCGATACCCGGCTGACGCCGGATACCGAATATTTTGGCGATATGTTCGCCGGGCGTCTGGACTTCTATCCGCTGGGCGAATTCGATCTCGCGCAGGGGGATTTCGAGCATTCACCCTCGCCCAAGGTCGGCGTGGCGGTAAATGGATTTACGTGGCGTAACGACGACGACAATACGTCCGATGATCCAGGTAGCGATTACGACGAAGTGCAGGGCTATGGCGCCGATGCCGCGTTACGCTGGGCGGGTATCTCCGTCGATGCGGCTTATCAGATATTTACCTCGGAAACGGTCGATCCGACGGTTACCGACGGCCTGATCGCGGGTGGTGAGGGCGATTTCGATACGTACGCCATCAAGGGTGGCTACATGATCCCGATTGGTTCGCATCACCTCGAACCGGTAATCGGTTATATGGTTCTGGATGCCGACGCGGCCGCCGAAAAAGATGAACGTTACCTGGCCGGCGTCAACTACTTCTTCAACGAGTATGACGACAAGTTGCAGTTCACCTACGAGATGGGCTCGGACGTGTTCGCGACCGATAACGCCGGCAGCCTCGATGAGAACGAGACCGCGGTGGGCGACGACCAGGATCGCATATTCCTGCAGTACCAGCACTTGTTCTGATTGATTTCGCTTACTTGAAATCTGTGGGGATCTGACTACCGGCGTCGGCCGCTAGTCATCACGTTAGGGCGGGTCAAGGGCCGGTGTATGCGCCGGCCCTTGTCAAACGAAACCGCATTTGCGATCTGGTAACATTGCGCTGGATGCGCACCCGCGATTTTCGCTACGAACTCCCCCCCGACCTGATCGCCCAACACCCGCTGGCTGAGCGCAGCGCGAGCCGTCTTTTGTGCCTGAACGGGGCCAGCGGCGAGCTTGCGGATTGCCGTTTCGCCGACCTGCCTTTCCTGCTCGATGAAAAAGACCTGCTGGCATTCAACGACACGCGCGTGATGCCGGCGCGTCTTTTTGGCGCCAAGTCAACCGGCGGTAAGATCGAGGTGCTGGTGGAAAGAGTGCTGGACGCGCGCCGCGCGCTGGCGCACATCCGCGCCAGCAAGGCGCCACGCGCGGGCAGCCGCCTGCGTCTGGAAGGCATTGTGCATGCCATTGTCACCCGCAGGCAGGACGATCTGTTCGAACTGCGTTTCGAGGGCGACAAAAGCGTGTGGTCGATACTCGAGTCGTGCGGGCACATGCCGTTGCCGCCTTACATCGCGCGCGCCGACGAGACGGCGGATCGTGATCGCTATCAAACCGTCTACGCGCGGCGCCCCGGCGCGGTGGCGGCGCCGACCGCCGGACTGCATTTCGATGACACGCTGCTGGCGGCGTTGCGCGCGCGGGGTCTGGAGCAGGTTGCCCTGACGCTGCACGTCGGCGCAGGCACGTTCCGTCCCGTGCGCGTGGAAGACATCACCCGGCACCGCATGCACGCGGAATATGTTGAAGTCTCGCGCGCGGTGTGCGAGGCCGTGGCGCGCTGCCGGGCGCGGGGCGGGCGTGTCGTCGCGGTCGGCACCACAGTGGTTCGCAGTCTGGAGACCGCAGCGCGCGATGGCCGGCTGCGGCCGTTTTGCGGCGACACCGACATCTTCATTACGCCGGGTTTCGAATTCAGGGTCGTCGATGCGCTGATCACCAATTTCCATCTGCCGGAGTCGACCTTGCTCATGCTCGTGTGCGCCTTTGGCGGTTACTCGCAGGTGATGGCCGCGTACCGCCACGCCATCGAACAGCGCTACCGCTTCTACAGCTACGGCGACGCCATGCTGATCACGAAAGAGCTGATCACACAGAGGTTGTGACGCGCGGCGGCGCGGATGCAACCGTGCGAGACTATGACATGGCGGCCGACGGCCGTGCGCCCGGACGGTAAAGAGCGACCGCATTGTAATACACAACGTCCGCCGCCCTTGCTTCGCCCAGCGTATTGACGATTAACCCAAGGTCTTGATCGGAGTACACCCGCGGCGCGCGGGTGGAGGGCAGGTCGGTGCCGAACATCAGCGCCTGCGGATTGGCGGCGTCGATCGCCCGCAACGCCGTCGCCACATCGAAATCCACGCGCCCGAAGCCGCTCGCCTTGACGCGCGCGCCGCGCTCGATGAGCTCGAGCAGGGCCGGAAACCCCTGCGCGGACAGCCCCAGATGATCGATGCTGATCGCGGGAAGCGCGCGCAGCCTGACATAAAGATCCGGGAGATCGTCTCCATGTACATACAGCTCGACGTGCCAGCCGGCCAGTTCGTGTACGCGCCGGCTCATGCGTCCGAGCGTTTTCAGTTGATGCGATCCGCCGCGCCGCAGGTTGAAGCGCAGCGCCCGCACACCCGCCTTGTGCAGCGCCAGAATTTCAGCATCGGAGGCCGACACGGGCAACTGCGTCACGCCCACAAAATGCGGGCCCAGCGCGGCGAGGGCCGCCAGCAGATAGTTTTGGTCGAAGGCTTGAAACGAGCCCGATACGACGGCGCCGGCCACCACATTCATCGCCCGGGTGCGATGGCGATAGTGTTCGACGGTAAACTCCGCGGGCGAATAGCCGTTATTGGCAACCAGCGGGAACCGCCGGTCGATGATGTGAAAATGGCTGTCGAAGACTTCGAGGCCCGGCCTTGCCGTCATTGATCGACGGACAGCGAATGCGCCATGTCCCAATACGCCGCCTCGATCTTGTGGCCATCCGGATCGCGCACGAAACAGCCATAGTACGGTTCGCCATATTGGGGCCGCGGGCCCGGCGCGCCGTCATCGGTGCCGCCGGCGGCCAGCGCGGCATCATAAAACGCGTGCACGGCTTCCTTGGTCGCGGCGACAAAGCCGACATGTGCACCGTTGCCGCTCGAGGCTGGCTTGCCATTGATCGGCGTTTGTACCCAGAATTCCGGATACACTTTGCCATAAGCCGCCGCGCCGGGGTGCTGCATGATGCGCCTGCCCCCGAGCGTGGGCAGTACCTTGTCGTAAAAATCTACCGCGCGCTCGAACTGATCGGTGCCGATCGAAACATGCGACAGGATGCTGGGGTTGTCGTCGTCCGCCATGGGAGCCCTCTCATTGAAATGCCGTCGCGTAGTCTTTACGAGCGCCGGATGCGAAAGTCAATATGCGCCGCCGGCGCGCGTCCGTTTGCGCTGGCGTCCGCCGATCCGCTCATCAGCGTTCTTCACTGATGCTGCGCGCGGCAGGTCGGCTTGCGGGCCTTCGCCGTCGCCGCCGCAAGGCACGGAAGATGTGCAGACGCCAGACCATGCGCACGACAAGATAGCCCAGCAGGGCGGACGCCAGACCGGTCACGATACAGCCCAGCAGAAACGGCGCCCAGATAATTTCCAGACGTTCCCAAAACCAGCTCGGGCTGGGGCGGAATTGCAGCGTGGTCAGCGGCCGTCCGAGCAGCCAGTTGCCCAGCCGATGGCAGAAATAAAAGATCGCCGGCATGGTCAGCGGGTTGGTCACCCACACCAGCACTACCGCGATCAACAGATTGACCCGCAGCAGAATCGCCAGGCCCGCGGCTATCAGCATTTGCCCCGGGATGGGCATGAAAGCGACGAACAGTCCCGCCGCCGTACCGCCCGACACGGAGCGCCGGTTCAGGTGAAACAGATAAGGATCTTCCAGTAGCTTGCCCAGCGCGCGCAGTTCTCGCCGCGTGCGGAAGGTATGGGCGTCCGGCAGATATTGCTTGAGGAATTTGCGCGGCATGAGAATCGGTGCTGAACACGTCTAGCTTAGTGGATTCGCAAGCACCGGAAAACGTGTGTGGTGCCTGCCGACCATTGCCGGCGCGCTCCTTGTGCTTGAAGCGACTAGAGCAATGTTATGTAAGTCAGTGATTAAAAGTGCTGGTGGCTGCTGGCGCGAGGCTCGCCCGCGCCGTGAACGACGGCGTACGCGCGATTACCACGCGTCGTGCCGATCCAGACCAATATCCTCCCACGAGACGGGGTCCTCCAGCGGTTCCAGGTGCGTGAACATGTTCGCGCCCGGCACCGCCGTACGGATCCGTTCTTCAATGTGTTCCAGCAGATCGTGCCCGCGCTGCACCGTCCACTCGCCCGGCACCAGGATATGTACCGAAACGAATTTCCGCGCGCCCGCCTGACGGGTACGCAGGGCGTGGAACTGAACGTCCTGATTGCAGCACTCGTCCAGCACTCTTCTCACCGCCTCCTGATCGGCAGCCGGTAGCGCGCCGTCCAGCAAACCCAATACGGAGCGTCGTACCAGTTGTACGCCGGTCCAGATGATATTGGCCGCGACCGCCAACGCAATGATCGGGTCCAGCCGCTCCCATCCCGTTAGCGCGACCGCGCCCACGCCCACGACCACGCCGGCCGAAGTCCAGACATCGCTCATCAGGTGGCGCGCATCGGCCTCCAGTGTAATCGACCGATATTTCCGATCAGCCGCTAACAGCACGCGCGCCACACCGAAGTTCACCACTGCCGCGGCCACGGTCATGGCCAGGCCGATGTCGACGTGCTGCAGCGGTATGGGTGCGATCAGCCGCGGAATGGCGGACCAGACGATACCCACCGCGGCAAACAGGATCAGCGCGCCTTCGACCCCACTGGAAAAATACTCCGCCTTGCCGTAACCGAAAGGATGCAATTCGCTGGGCGGCCGCGCGGCGACGGTGAGGGTGACCAGCGCCATCACCGCGGCCACCAAATTGACCATGGACTCCAGGGCGTCCGACAACAGGCCCACTGAACCGGTAATAGCATACGCCGCCGCTTTCAGCGCGATGGTCAGCAGGGCCGCCATCACGGAAAGCCAGGCGAAGCGCGTCAATTGAGCACGTTCCATAATGGAATAATCAGGGTTGCCGCCATCGGGTTGCCGGGCTTGGCGCGCCGGAAAAAGTCATTTCCCGCACTCGCGTGCGGCTCGGCGCGAGAATCTGCCCGGCGGAGGTGACCCGCCAGCGTAATCGGTCGCGGAACTTTTGCGGAATACCGCGTTGCTATACCGTCCAGTATGCGGCAACCAAACGATAGATGCATGAGACGCGCGCGGTGCAAGCAAGCTGTGGCGCGCAGGTCCCCATCGGCGACGGCGATGGATGTTAATAACCGTTACGAACTACACCGCGAGCGGACGCGCATCCTACCTTGCACACCGCGATGGCGGCGTGCCATTGTCAAGCGCTTGTCGTCCGGCGATGAGGTTGGCAAGGGACCGTCAACCCAGCCACGGATGCCCAACCGCTGGTTTGCAAGCGCGGCGGGGTGAGCAGCATTTTCGCCAACGCATCAGCCAGGGATGGTTTACCCTGTGCCCAAGCGAGCTGACTATTGAGCACGGGCCGAAGCGCTGCAAGTGCCCGGTGAAGGTATTGAAGGTGTTCATATGATCGAGCTGTACCAATTCCAGTTCTCTCATTACTGCGAAAAGGCGCGCTGGGTGCTTGATTACAAAGGCATTTCGTACAAGCCTCGCAATCTTCTCCCGGGCCTGCACGCAAAACCGGCGCGCAAGCTGGCGCCTGAGACCTGCCTGCCGATTATCGTCGACGACGGTACTGCGGTTCAGGATTCGACGGCGATCATCGATTTCCTGGACGGGAAATATCCGCAGCGTGCGCTTACGCCGCAAGACCCCGCGCAGGCCAAGGCGGCGCTCGGCTGGGAAGAATACTTCGACGAGGAGATCGGCGTGACCTTGCGGCTCTGGTTTTACTATCACGCCCTGGCTGATCGCAAGCGCGCCTTGCGATTCATGCTCGCTGGCGCGCCCTGGTATGGCAGGCCGGTACTCGCGGTGATATTTCCGAGGGTGCGAAGCGCGATGATCGAGGCAATGAACATCAATCCGGACTCGGCCAAGGTCGCTGAGGAGAGACTGCTGGCCGCCTTGGAGAGGCTGGACGTCGCCTTGCAAGATCGTCGGTTCCTGGTCGGTGATCAGTTTTCCAGGGCGGACTTGGCCGCGTGCGCGGCGCTGTCGCCGTGGGTGTTGCCCAGTGACGCAGAGGCGGCCAGGAATTTTCCGAAGCCCGCATGCGCGTTGCGTGACCAGCACAAGACCCACCCATTCTTCGGCTGGGTGCGGGATATATACAGAGATTATCGGGACCCGATGCGCACTGACGCTCGGGCAGCGGCATAACTTGTTCGCCCATGCGAGCTTCCAGTCGCACTCTTATGCGATGCCACGGCGCGCGCGTGCGGTAGTGTGGGAACAGCCGATTCATCTCTATCCCGACTCGTCCGTGCGGCGCGGCACGGTCACCACGATCTTGCCGAATTGCTGGTTGGACTCCATGTAGCGGTGCGCCTCGACGATCTCGTCGAGGGTGAAGGTTTTCGCGATAGTGGGCTTGAGCGCGCCCGATTCCAGACCGCCGGTGACATAAGCGCAGGCGCGCGCCAGCCGCTGCGGATCGCGGCTGATCTCGAACAGCACGTAACCGCGCAGGCTCAAGGCTTTGTTCATCGCCGCAATGGTGGGGAAGGGGGTTGGTTGGCCGCTCAACGCGCCGTACACGAACAAGGTGCCGAAACGCGCCATCGCCTGCGCCAGCTTTTCGACCTGCGGTCCGCCCACCGGGTCGAACACGATGCGCGCGCCGCGGTCGCCGGTGATGCGCTTTACCTCGGCGACCAGGTCCTGTTCCTCGGTGACGATCACCTGCGCCGCGCCCGCTTCCAGCAACGCGGCCTTTTTTGCGCTGGTCCGCGTAGTCGCGATGCTGATGGCGCCGATGCTGTTGGCGATCTGGATCGCGGCCAGACCGACGCTGCTGGACGCCGCCGGGATGATGACGGGGTCGTCGTACGTGAGCCGGCCGATATCGATAAGCACACCGTACGCGGTGAGATACGGCATCCACACCGCCGCCGCATGTATCGTATCCAGGCCCGCCGGCGTCCTGACGGCCGCCGCGGCCGGCACCACGGCCTGCTCGGCGTACATGCCGTAGTCGTTCAACGAAAACGCGGGCACCACGCTGACAGGGTCGCCTTCGGCGAAATCCGTGACGCCGCTGCCGATCGCCTCGACCGTGCCTGCGGCTTCATAGCCCAGCCGCGCCGGCAGCCGCGGTTCTTCCAGATATATGCCGGAACGGAACATGGCCTCCGCGCGGTTGAGGCCGATCGCGTCGATGTTTATGCGGATCTCGTTGGGGCCGGGCGTGGCGACCTCGAGGTCCTCGACCCTGAGCACCTCGGGGCCGCCGGTTTCGTGAAAACGGACTACGCGGGTCATGGCTTGTACTCCTGTGGCTGATTCAACGGCGTGCAAGAATCGTTACAACCGACCGGCGACGCGACCCGATCTATACATCGGTAACCTGTTCCCGGCGCGCCGTTAACGCGACTTCCGCGCCGGTTCCGGCTCAGCGTTCCTGAATGGCCGGGCGAATCAGCAGCTCGCTCACGTTCACGTGCGCGGGTTGCGTAACCGCGTAGAGGATCGCATTGGCGACGTCTTCGGCCTGCAGAATATCGGCGTCCGGATCATAAAGACCACCCTTGCCGGTCACGGCCGCGCGCGTCGCCTCATGTCCGATGGAGTTCTTGAGTTCGGTGGCCACAGCGCCGGGCTCGATGTCGGTCACCCGCACGTTGTGTTGAATCATCTCGCGGCGCAGGCTGTCGGAAATGGCGCGCACCGCAAACTTGGTGCCGCAATACACCGCCGCGCCGGGAAACGCGAAACGCCCGGCTACCGAGCCGATGTTGACGATATGCCCGCGCTTGCGACGCGCCATGCCGGGCAGCACCGCGTGCATGGCGTACAGCAGGCCCTTGAGATTGACGTCGATGGTGCGTTCCCATTCGTCCACGCGTCCTTCGAGCATGGGCGCGAGCGGCATCAGGCCGGCGTTGTTGATGAGGATATCCACGCCGCCCAGATTCTCCAGTTCCTCGCCGAGCTGCCGTACGGCGATCCGGTCGGTCACGTCGAGCGTTTGAATGATCGCCTTGCCGCCAGCGGTTTCGATTTCCTGGGCGAGGGTTCGCAGTTGCGCCTCGCGCCGCGCGGATAAAACCACTTCCGCGCCGTGCCCGGCCAGCACGCGCCCGGTGGCCGCGCCGATGCCGCTGCTGGCGCCGGTGATCCACACGCGTCGTCCCGATAATGGCGCCATCGTTTATCTCCTCAGCGCTTCGTTGGTTCGCGGACGAGCCGGGGTTCGTGACGTTGCCGCGGGCCTGCGCGAAGCGTCGCTCAACCCGCCGCCTGCGCGGTCGAGCGGCGGGTCTTGCCTTGTAGTTGTTCCAGCACGGCCCGCGCGGCTGCCGCCGAGGAGGCCGGATTCTGACCGGTGATCAGATTGCCATCGGCCACCGCCAGCGGCTGCCAGTCATCGACCTTGGAATAGTGGGCGCCGTGCGCCTTGAGCATATCCTCGACTAAGAAGGGCACGACCTCCGCAAGCCCGACCGCGGTCTCCTCGCCGTTGGTGAAACCGGCCACCGCCTTGCCCTGCACCAGTGGCGCGCCATCCGGCGCCTTGACGTGACGCAGCACGCCCGGCGCGTGACACACCAGCGCTACCGGCTTGCCGGCGGCGTGCATGGCTTCGATCAGCGCGATCGAATGCTTGTCCTCGCTCAGATCCCACAGTGGCCCGTGACCGCCAGGATAAAACACCGCATCGAAACCATCCGGTGACAGCCCGGCCAGTTTGCGGGTGTTCGCCAACGCTGTCTGCGCCTGCTGGTCCTGCTTGAAACGCCTGGTCGCCTCCGTTTGCGAATCCGGCTCGTCGCTTTTGGGATCCAACGGCGGCTGTCCGCCCTTGGGCGATGCGAGCGTGATCTCCGCGCCGGCGTCGCGAAACACGAAATAGGGCGCGGCCAGTTCCTCCAGCCAGAAGCCGGTCTTCTTGCCGGTGTCCCCCAGCCGGTCGTGCGAGGTTAAAACCATCAGTATCTTCATGCCGTCTCCGATTAGTGGCTATCCAATTTTTTCCTCCGCGTGAGCGGGGGTCAGGGCGGGGATGAATAATGACTAACCTGATGTTGCCGAGTGTTGGTTACTCCATCCCGACCTTCCCTTCACGCGGGGAAGGCGTGCCATAGTTGCCGGCGTAATTCAACCTGAGGCGCGCGCTAGCGGTCCGAATCCGGCGGGCACAACGCGGCTTCTACCGCCTGATCGACGCGCTCGATCCACACGAAGTGCAGGCGCTCGCGCGCGCCTTCCGGGACTTCGTCGAGCTCCTTCTGATTGCGCGCGGGCAGCAGCACGGTCTCCAGGCCGGCGCGGGCGGCCGCCAGCACCTTTTCCTTGATACCGCCGACCGGCAACACCAGGCCGCGCAGGCTGATCTCGCCGGTCATCGCCGTATCATTGCGCACCGGCCGTCCGGACAACAGCGACCCCAGCGCGGTGAAGATCGCCACGCCCGCGCTGGGGCCGTCCTTGGGGATCGCGCCGGCCGGCACGTGGATATGGATATCGTACTTGTCGAAGCTGTCGGCGTCGGCGCCGAATTCGGCCGCGCGCGATTTCACCAGGCTCAGCGCGGCCTGCGCGCTTTCCTTCATGACGTCGCCCAGCTGGCCGGTGAGGATCAGCTTGCCGCTGCCGGGCGCGCGGCTGGTTTCCACGAACAGGATGTCGCCGCCCACCGGCGTCCACGCCAGCCCGGTCGCCACGCCCGGCACGCTGGTGCGCATCGCGATCTCGCTTTCGAATTTCTTGGGCCCCAGGATTTCCTGCAGGTCGGCCGCATCGATGCGCACGCGCTGCGATTCGCCCTCGGCGATGCGCATGGCGGCGCGGCGGAAGCAGGCGCCGATTTCGCGCTCGAGATTGCGCACGCCCGCCTCGCGCGTGTAGTCATGGATGATCGCGCTGATCGCAGCGTCGCTGATCTCGCATTGCTGATCGGTCAATCCATTGGCCTCCAGCTGGCGTTTCACCAGATAGCGCCGCGCGATCTGCACCTTTTCCTCTTCCGTGTAACCGGGCAGCTGGATGATCTCCATGCGGTCGCGCAACGGGCCGGGAATGGTGTCCAGCATGTTGGCGGTGCCGATGAACATCACCTGCGACAGATCGAACGGCACCGCCAGGTAATTGTCCCTGAACGTGGAGTTCTGTTCCGGATCGAGCACCTCCAGCAGCGCGGACGCGGGGTCGCCCTGGAAGCCCGCGCCCAGCTTGTCCATTTCGTCCAGCATGAACACCGGGTTTCGCGTACCGGCCTTGCGGATGGCCTGGATGATGTTGCCGGGCAGCGCCCCGATATAAGTGCGGCGATGCCCGCGAATCTCGGCCTCGTCGTGCACGCCGCCCAGACTGATGCGGATGAACTTGCGGTCGGTGGCCCGCGCGATGCTCTGGCCCAGTGAGGTCTTGCCCACGCCAGGCGGGCCCACGAAGCACAGGATCGGACTGCGGCCGCTGGCCTTGAGTTTGCGCACCGCCAGATATTCAAGAATACGGCGCTTGATCCTGTCCAGGCCGTAGTGGTCTTCGTCTAAAATCTTGCGCGCCTGCGCGATGTCGATCTCGCTCTCGGACATCACCGACCAGGGCAGTTCGGTCAGCCACTCCAGATAACCGCGCAGCATGGCGTACTCGGCCGCTGCTTCCGGCATGCGTTCCAGGCGCTGCAGCTCCTTGCGCGCGTGCTTCTCGGTTTCCTCCGGCATTCTGGCCGCTTCGATGGCCCTGGTCAGCTCGGCGATATCTTCCGAATGGCCTTCGTCTTCGCCCAGCTCCTTCTGGATGGTCTTCAACTGTTCGCGCAGCAGATATTCGCGCTGGCGGGCGCCCATGCTCTCCTTGGTGCGCGTGTCGATGTCGCGCGACAGGCGCAGCACTTCCAGCCGGTGCGCGAGCAGGGTGGAAACGCGGTCGAGGCGCGCCTTGACGTCAAAAATCTCCAGCACCTCCTGTTTTTCTTCAAGCTTCAGATCCATGAAATGCGCCACGAGATCCGCCAGCGCGCCGGGCGACTTCACACCTTGCACGGCGCCGATCAGTTCCGCGGGCGCCTGTGACGACAGCTGCAGGGCCTCGACCGCGCGCTCCCTGAGATTCAAAAGCTGCGCCTCGGCTTCCTTGTCCATGACTTCCGTCTGCTCGATACGCTCGTAACGGCACACCATGAACGGATAGCCCTCCAGAAACTGCGTGACGCGGAAGCGCTGCTCGCCCTGGGCGACGATATGATGGCCGCCGTCCGGCGCGGTAATGTAGCGCAGAATGCCGGCCACAGTGCCGACCCAGTGCAGATCGTCGGGCCCCGGCGCGTCGACCTCCAGGTCGCGTTGCAGCACCACGCCGACCGGACGTTCGCTGCGCGCGGCGGCCTGCGCGGCCGCGATCGAAATTTCGCGGCTCAGCGAGATCGGCAAAATCACGCCGGGAAACAGCACCAGCCCGCGCACGGGGATGACCGGCATCGCGTCATCGGGAATCGGGCGCGCGGGCGCTGCTTCGCCGCTGGCCGTGTCGTGCGGGCTGCGGGCCGCCGCTTGTTTATCGCTCTGCGAGGGGTCGTTTCGCAAACCTTCATATTTCATCGCCGGCCTCCACTATCGCCTGCGCAAGGTCAACGAGAGCAGGCCGTTTTCGAACACGCTCTCCGCCAGCTTGAGCGCGCGCATGGGCAGCCGCATGCGCCGCTCGAAGCGCCCGTAGGGAATTTCCAGACGATGGATCAGCGCGCTGGGCGGCGACGCCGGGCGCACGCCGCTGACCGACAGCACGTCGCCTTCGAGGTTTACCTGCACCTGATCGGCCGATACGCCCGGCAGCGCCATGCAGATCGAGATCTCATCGTCGGTCTCGAAGATATCGGTGGGCGGCTCCCAGGCCGGCGCGTGCTGGGTCTGGGGCCCCACCCGGAAGAATTGCCGGTGCAGGCGCTCGGCCTGATCGATAAGCTGGCAGGCCTCCGCCCACATCCAACCGGAGATTTCACTGTCTTTCATAGGCACTTTCCCGCTGCGCTTAACGGCAGCATGTTGGCGTGGTCTGGCTGTACCACCGTTTCAATCGGGGCGCAACCCACCTGAGTCGTTCAGGGCGTTCAATATAAACTCCGCGAAGAATTTGTATCAATGCTTTTGCGTGGCGCCAGGATTCTTCAGTCACGGAGCCTGCCCCTTCGGCAAGCTTGTATGGTGTAAGTGGGCCTTCTTGTTAAGAATAGGAGGCGCCGGGGTGGAGGGACATCGGCTTGCATCTGCCGTGACGAGACGGACAGACACCCTGAGAACTCTCCCACTCACACCACCAACGTCGATGAGGAATCTAGCGGCAGCGACTGCTGACCGCCGATTTGAATGCAAGCTAACAATGGTGTGTGTCCACCCCAGCGATTGCACTTTAACTCTGGAGTAAGACAGCATGCAAACACCGTTGACGATTGGCGTGGACGTGGCGAAGGACACCGTGAGCGTGGCCTGTGCCCATCACACCTTTGCCCCGCGCACCTTGCCCAATGAGCGCACGGCCCTGCTGGCCTTTTTGCGCAGCCTGCCCCAAGGTAGCCGCATCGGCTTGGAAGCCACCGGTCACTATCACGAGTTATTGGCGGTGCTCGCGGTCAAGGCGGGTTTTATCGTCTTTCTCCTTAACCCCAAGGATACTCGCCACTACGCGCGCGGCGTGGGGCTGCGCGCCAAGACCGACCGGGTGGACGCAGCCCTCATAGCTCGCCTGATCGAGCGCGAACACGACAAGTTGCACCTCTATAGACCGCCGACCAAAGCACAGCGAACGCTGGACCGCCTGCTCAAACGCCGCCATAAGCTCACCACCGTCAAAGGCATCCTGCGCCAATCGCTCACCGGGCTTGGCGGTTTGGGCCGCGAGCTGCAAACGGTGCTCAAACGCATCGATCGGCTCATTGCGCTGATTGACCAGCGCCTGGCCGAGCTCATCACCCAGCATCCTGAGCGAGCGCACGTCTACGCGCGGCTGCAAACTATCGTCGGCGTCGGCCCCATCGTCGGCGCTGGATTGACATCTGCCTTGGAGCGCATCCCGTTTAAGCGCGCCGATGCCTTTGTGGCCTTCACCGGCCTGGATCCACGTGCCGATGATTCGGGTCATCGTAAAGGCCGTCGGCGGCTCTCCAAACGTGGGCCGGCCGAACTGCGCCGCCTGCTGTTTAATGCCGCCATGTCCGCCATCAAAACCAAGAGCTGGCAACCGATCTATGCACACTATCGCGCCTGCGGCTGGCCCACTACCGCTTGCTTGGTCATCATTGCGCGCAAGATCGCCCGCACCGCCTGGTCCATCTATCACCACAACACAACTTTCAACCCATACCGACTCACAAAATGCTTGACGTGAACCATAGAATCTCAGGGCAGGCTCTGAGCATCGCCGAAGAGCTCC
>JBOIDC010000060.1:0-15851 GCA_050740315.1 Gammaproteobacteria bacterium
CACCGCCTGCTCCCGATACTCTTTCGTGTATCGCTGTCTTGGTAGTCTCTTCATCTCATACCTCCGACCTTCACTATAACAAGGTTGAAGGCGTCCACTTTTTTGAACCTACCTCATGGTGACCTTCTCGTACAGGCCGCCGATGTAGAAGGTGACCTCCAGCTGCCCGTTGACCGTGGCGCGCTGCCGGAACCGCGCCCGATCCGGCCCGTAGCTGAAGCTCAAACCCGTGGCGCCTTGCTCGATGCGGGTGGGCAGGTTGGCCTGATTCCAGGTGATGCTGCGCCCGGCGCCGGTCAGCATGTTGCCATTGGCATCATGCGTGTAGGTGTGCGGACCGGCCACGGTGATCACGTGCGGGCGGCTGGGATCGTACGTGTACGCGCCCATGCCGGGTTTGCTGGTGATGTTGCCCAGGCCGTCGTAGCCGAGGGTCTTGCTTGATGACCCGCTGCCGGCGTGGGTGGTGATGGTCTCGACGCGATTGAGGTCGTCGTAGTCGAAGCCTTCCCATAAGCCTTGCAGGTTATCCTGCCTGGACTTGAGATTGCCGATGGGATCGAAGTCATAGGCCAGATCCTGCACCGCACCGCCGCCGGTGATGAGCCGGTCGAGGCGCCCGGACGCGGCATTGTAGGTGCGCTCCACCGTGATGTTCGCATCGCGGGTCTCATTGATGATCTGCCCGTCGGCATTGACGGCCTTGCCATCGCCATTCACGTCTTCTAGTCGCCAGTAGACCAGACTGGCGTCGTTGGCCTTCTCAACACGCTTAAGAAAGCCCTGGCCGTCATAGACGTTGCGCACCGCAAAGCCGGTGGGATAAGTCGTGGTATCCAGCCGGCTCTTGCTGTCGTAGCTCACCGAACTGGTATAAACCGCGTTGCCGATGGTGGTAATCGTGCTGTGCGGGCGGCTCAAGCTATCGTAGGTATAGATAAGCGGCTGTCGCTGCTGGAGTTGCCGTCTGATAAACCCCAGGCACCGCCGCGCAAGCCCGCGAGGGTGAAGACATCCCGGCCGGCACGGCCTGAGCTTACGGCGGCATCCGCGGGTGCGTTGCGAGAGCGTCTACGGGGAATGGCACAGCGTCAATCCACGGGTTCAAAACGAGGCACTGACATCGGTCTCGTGCGTTGGGTTCCGTGCCCGATACACTGTTGCGTCCGTCATCGAACCTGAGACAATGTCGCCCTCATCGGCGCGACGTTACTTAAATGCCTGAGTCAAAGACCATCAGCCCTCTGCAGCCCCTGCTGCCGAACCGGCCCAATCCGCGGGTGACGTGGGGTCGGCTCTACGGCAGCAGCCGCGGGCTTGCTATCGCACGAGCGCAGGCGAAGCATCGGGGGCTGACCGTGGTGCTGGCGCCCGATGCGCATGCGGCGGAGGTGCTGGAACAGGAGCTGCGGTTTTTTGGCGACCGCGCCGAGATCCTGTTATTCCCAGACTGGGAGACGCTGCCGTACGACGTGTTCTCGCCGTACGAGGACATCATCTCGCAGCGCCTGGAGACGCTTTACCGCCTGCCCTCGCTGGACTGCGGTGTTCTCATCGTACCCGTCGCCACGCTCATGCAGCGGCTCGCGCCGCGCTCATTTCTGCAACAGCACAGCCTGATGATGGCGCGTGGCCAGCGCCTGGATCGCGAGCAGTTGCGCGCGCGCCTGCAGACGGTCGGCTACACGTACGTCTCGCAGGTGATGACCCACGGCGAGTATGCCGTTCGCGGCTCGATCATCGACCTGTATCCCATGGGCAGCCGCCTGCCCTACCGCATCGATCTGTTCGATGACGAGATCGAGTCGATCCGCAGCTTCGATCCTGAGCAGCAGACCTCGCTGGCCGAGGTCGACGAGATACGCCTGCTGCCGGCGCGGGAATTTCCGACCGACGAGGCGGGCATCAAGCAGTTCCGCCAGAACTTTCGCATCGCGTTCGAGGGCGATCCGAATGCGAGCCTGATCTATCGCGAGGTGAGTCGGGGCGCGATGCCCGCCGGCATCGAATATTATCTGCCGCTGTTTTTCGAACAGACCGAAACCCTGTTCGACTATCTGCCGAACGATACGCTGTTCATCCAGATCGATGATCTGCTGGCGGCGGCGCACGGTTTCGAACAGGAAATCCGCGACCGTTACGAGCAGCGCCGCCACGACCGCGAGCGTCCGTTGCTGCCGCCCGCGCAACTGTTTATCTCGCAGGCCGAGATCGAAACGAGGATCCAGGCCGGCCACGCAGTCGTGGCGCAACGATTCGAGCTGCAGGAAACGGACAACACCGCATCGATCAACTACCGCAGCCGCGCGTTGCCCGACCTGAGCGTGCGCGCCCGCAGTGCAGAACCGGCCGCCGCCCTGCGCGCGTTTGTCGATGCGCTTGCCGGCCGCGCGCTGTTCGTCGCCGAATCGGCCGGCCGTCGCGAGCACTTGCTGGAGGTGTTGTTCGGATTCGATCTGCGCCCGGCGCAAGTCGACGGCTGGCAGGCGTTTCTCGCGTCCGACGCCAAGCTCGCAATTACCACGGCGCCGCTCGAACAGGGCCTGCTCATACAGGATGCACTCGGCTGCAGCCTGGCGGTTATTTCCGAGCATGAGCTGTTCGGCGAGCGCGTGCAGCAACGCCGGCGCCGGCGGGCGCCCAGCCGCGACGCCGACGCCGTCATCCGCAATCTAACCGATCTGGTCGAAGGCGCGCCGGTTGTTCACGAGGAACACGGGGTTGGACGTTACCTCGGTCTGCAACGCCTGGACGCCGGTGGCGTGGAAGCCGAATATCTGATGCTGAAATACGCGGGCGGCGACAAGCTTTACGTGCCCGTTGCCTCGCTGCATCTGGTGAGCCGTTATGCCGGCACCAGCCCGGAGAATGCGCCGCTGCATCGCCTGGGCGGCGATCAATGGCAGCGCATCAAGCGCCGCGCGGCCGACAAGGCGCGCGATGTCGCGGCTGAACTGCTGGAGATCTACGCGCGCCGCGCGGCGCGGCAAGGCCACAGTTTTGCGGTGGCAGGCGACGACTACGCCGCGTTCGCCGACGCCTTCCCGTTCGAGGAGACGCCGGATCAATCGCGCGCGATCGACGACGTGCTCAAGGATATGGCGGCGCCGCGGCCCATGGACCGGCTGGTGTGCGGCGACGTGGGCTTCGGCAAGACCGAGGTCGCCATGCGCGCGGCCTTCGTCGCCGTGCAAAACGGCCGGCAGGTCGCCGTGCTGGTGCCGACAACCCTGCTGGCGCAGCAACATTACCAGACGTTTGCCGACCGCTTCGCCGACTGGCCGGTGCGCATCGAGTCATTATCGCGCTTTCAGGCGGGCAAGCGGCAGCAGGCAATTATCGCCGGCCTTCGGAGCGGCGAGGTCGATATCGTCATCGGCACGCACAAACTGTTGCAGCGGGGGATCAAGTTCAAAAATCTGGGGCTGGTGGTGATCGACGAGGAACACCGCTTCGGCGTGCGTCACAAGGAACGGCTGAAGGCACTACGTGCGGAGGTCGATACCCTGGCGCTCACCGCCACGCCGATCCCGCGCACCTTGAACATGTCGCTGGCGAGCCTGCGCGAGCTGTCGATCATCGCCACGCCGCCCATGCATCGTCATGCGATCAAGACCTTCGTCACGCAGTGGAGCGACGGCCTGATTCAGGAGGCCTGCCGACGCGAGCTCAAGCGCGGCGGCCAGGTGTATTTTCTGCACAACGAGGTGGAGACGATCGAGAGAATCACTGCCCAGGCGCGCGCGCTGGTGCCGGATGCGTCGGTAAGATTCGCCCACGGCCAGATGCGCGAACGCGAGCTGGAACAGGTGATGCTGGATTTTTATCACCAGCGCTTCAACGTGCTGGTGTGCACGACCATCATCGAGAGCGGCATCGATGTGCCCAGCGCCAATACCATCATCGTCAATCGCGCCGACAGGCTGGGGCTCGCGCAGTTGCATCAGTTGCGCGGCCGCGTGGGACGTTCGCATCATCGGGCGTACGCTTATCTGATCGCGCCACCCAGAACCGCCATAACGGCGGACGCGGTCAAGCGCCTGGAGGCGATCGAATCGCTGGAAGACCTAGGCATAGGGTTCACCCTGGCCACGCACGATCTCGAAATACGCGGCGCCGGCGAGCTGCTGGGCGAGGACCAGAGCGGTCAGATTCAGGAGATCGGCTTTTCGTTGTACAACGAACTTTTGGAGCGGGCGGTGCGGGCGTTGCGCGCCGGTGAATTGCCGGATGCCAACGCGACGCGAGCACACGGGGCGGAGGTCGATCTGGGGGTGCCGGCGCTGCTGCCGGACAGCTATGTGCCCGACGTGCACACGCGCCTGGTGCTTTACAAACGCATCGCCAGTGCGGGGGACGAGGACGAACTGCGCGAATTGCAGGTGGAGATGATCGACCGTTTCGGGCTGCTGCCGGAGTACGCGAAAAACCTGTTCGAGGTCACACGCCTGAAACTCAAGGTTGCGCCCATCGGCGTGGTCAAGCTGGAAGCCGGCGCGCAGGGCGGCCGGATCCTGTTCGGGAGCCAGCCGAACATCGACCCGGAGAAAATCGTGCAACTCATTCAGTGCCGCCCGCAGGTGTATTCACTCGACGGCGCCGATCGCCTGCGCTTCCGGCAACCGATGGCCGATCTCGAACAGCGGATCGAGGCCATCTCCACCTTGCTGAACGCAATGGCGCTGGGCAAGGCCGCGTGACTCCGGGGAGAGATATCTGATGCGACGGAAACGAAGCCTGTGGCGATCTTGCGCGTGGCTGCTGGCGGCCTGCCTGCTATCGACGGCCGCAACGGGCGCGGAGCCGGCTGCCTATGACGTCGAAATCCTCATCTTCAAGCATGAGAATGCCGAGCTCGCCGATGGTGCTCCCGCCCAGCCTTTCCCGCGTCTGACCGGTGCGATCGATCTTTCGGAAACACGGCAAGGCGATGCCTTTCACGCGCTGCCCGCCGGGGAGTTCACCCTGGGCGGCGCGCAGTCGGTACTGGCCGATTCGTCGGCCTACGCGATTATCGAGCACGTCGCCTGGCGGCAGCCCGGCTGGAACGAACACAACGCCAGACCGGTGCATATCCATGGCGGCGCGCAATACCAGAGCTTTGACAATGCGGCGGGGTCGCCGCGGTCCGCTTCCGAGCTCGGATATCCCTATTCCGAATCGCGAACCGCGACGACGTTCGAGGAGCTGGATGGCACGGTCAAAGTGGTGCTCGACCGTTATCTGCACGTGTATACCGATCTGGTGTTTCGCACGCCCGTGGCAACGCAGACCGTGCAGGGCGAAGGGCTGTCATCCTCCGGCAACGCGATTTACGAGTACCGGGTTCAGGATCATCGCCGCATGCGCAGCCGCGAATTGCATTATCTCGATCATCCGCTGCTGGGGGTGCTCGTGCGAATTACGCCTGTGGCACCTGCGCCGGTGCAACCTCAACCGCCGGAGACCGGCGGTCAGGATTCCAGCGGCGTCAATGGCGGCCAGACAGCACCCCCTGCGGCGCCGCCCGCCGCGGATTGAATACGGGGCTTATGCTCGGAGGGCCTGGATGATCGGCTATCCCCTGGCCTGCATCATCGCAGCCAGCATGCGTTCCACTTGTTTCATGCTGTGATCCAGCGCGCGGCGGATATCCGCCATGCTGATCGCCGCACCTCCGCGCCCGGCCGCCCAGTTTGCGCAGACCGCACAGGTCGCGTAGCCCAGCTCAAGCTCTCGCGCCAGCGCCGCCTCCGGCATGCCCGTCATGCCGACCATGTCGCATCCGTCTCGCGCCATGCGATCGATTTCCGCCGCGGTCTCCAGCCTGGGGCCTTGCGTCGCGCCGTACGTACCTGACTCGTATGCATCCAGCCCGGCCGCGCGCGCACCTTGCATCAGCACGGTGCGTAACGGCTCGCTGTAGGGCTGCGAGAAATCGATGTGGGTCACGCGGCTCAATTCGCGTTCAAAAAATGTATGCGCCCGGCCCCAGGTGTAATCGATGATTTGATCCGGAAACGCGAGCCGCTCCGGATAGATCGCGGGATTGATGCCGCCCACCGCTGCGATCGCGATCACCTCGCCAACATTCAAGTGCTTGAGCGCCCACAGGTTCGCCCGGTAATTGATCATGTGTGGCGGTATGGTGTGACTGTAGCCGTGTCGCGCCAGGAAGACGACCGGCTTGCCGAACAAAAGGCCATGAATCACGGGCCCCGACGGCGCCCCGTAGGGCGTGTTGACCACTTCGCGATGGGTAACCTTCAGGCCGTCCAGCGATGCGAACCCAGTGCCGCCGATGATGGCCAGGCCGCCGCGCTTCTCGTTGGCGGGAGCCACCGGCATTCAACTGACTTTCACGGCGCAGATCGCCGGCACATTACGCAGATAACCCTTGTAATCCATGCCAAACCCGAACACGTAGCGGTCGTCGACGTGCAGTCCGATGTAATCCGCACGCGCGCCCGGCTGTTTGCGGTCATGACGCTTGTTTACCAGTACCGCGGCGGCGACCCGATTGGCTCCCCGCTTGCGGCAGTAAGCGAGGATCTCCGCCAGCGTATGGCCTTCGTCCAGGATGTCGTCGATCACCAGCACGGTCCTGCCGCGCAGCGACAGCTCGGGCTCTCTGTGCCAGCAGAGCTCACCGCCATGCACGCGACCCCGATACCGTGTTACGTGCAGATAATCGACTTCCAGCAGGAAATGCAGGCGCATGAGCAAATATCCCGTCATCACGACGCCCCCGTTCATGACGCACAGCACGACCGGATTGGATGCCGCAAGGTCGCGCGCAACATCCGCCGCCATGCGATCGAGCGCCATCTCGATTTCGGTCTGATCGTATAACCGCTGTGCATCAGCCAGCGCGGCTTGCACGTCTTGAGGGGGCGAAGCCATTCGATCAACCGGACAGATCAAGTGTGTGCGTGACGGTTTGAGCTTATCACTGCAAGCAACGACTCCACGCGAGCGAGTCTCGCTGGTTTCATACGTCCAGTTCCAGGATCGGCGAATCGTCTATCGAACGCACGGTCCGTTCAGCCGACCGCCAGGCTTGCGATGCGCGCAACTGGTCGTAGCCGATGTCATGCTGCCCATGCAAACGGGTCAGTCGCACTTGAGACGCGGGCGCATCGTAGCCGTTCAGCGCCGCGAGCGCCGCCGCCGCGCCTTGCGGATTATTGCAAACCAGCGCCATGTCGCAACCCGCGTTCAGTGCGGCTGCCGCGCGCTGTCCATAATCACCCGCCTGCGCCGCGCCCGCCATGGTCAGATCATCACTGAAAATCGCGCCCTGAAAGCCCAGCCGCCGACGCAAGACAGTTTGTAACCAATAGCTCGAAAAGCCCGCGGGCTTGGCGTCTGCTCGTGCATAGACGACATGCGCGGGCATGATGCCGGCGAGTCCATAGTGGATCATGCGTTCGAACGGCAACACGTCCTCTACCATAATGTCGCCGGGCGCGCGCTCGTCAACCGGCAGTGCGGTATGCGAATCGGCGGCGACAGCGCCATGTCCGGGAAAATGCTTTCCGACCGCCGCCATACCTGCGCGCCGCATCCCGATCATGTAAGCGTGCGCGAGTTCGGCGACCGCCTGCGGGTCGCGATGGAAGGCGCGATCGCCGATAACGCCACTGACCCCGCGATCCAGATCGAGCACGGGCGCGAAACTGAAATCGATGCCGACCGAACGCAACTCCGCGGCCATCAGCCAGCCTGCCTTGCCGGCCGCGGCCAGTGCATGTTCCCGATTCCGGTTGAATAGCTGGCCGAGTTTCCGCGGCGCGGGCAAGCGGGTAAAGCCTGGCCGCAGGCGCTGAATACGCCCGCCCTCCTGATCGACCGCCACCAGCAGACGCGGCCCGCGTATGGCGTGGATCCGATCAGTCAGCTCACGCATCTGCCCGGCCGACGCGTAGTTGCGCGTAAAAAGAATAACGCCGCCGGTCTGCGGGTGACGCAGCATCTCGACCTCTTCCGGCGAGAGCGTGGTACCCACCAAATCGACCATCACCGGACCGAGCGTCATGTGCTCTTTTTTAGAACAATTTCAGAGCCCGGATTGTAGCCGAATCGCGCCCGCGAACACCATCCATGCTATTTGCGGCGTGGCGGGTATATGCCTGTGGGATTCCTGCGCCTCAGGCGTGACCGCAACGCTCAGAGGTGGTGCACACCGCGTCAGAGAATGCGGACCTGGCCCGCGTGCCGTCTCGGCGGCGAGGGAAATTCTGGAACGATCACCAGGGAATCAGACCACCGCCGACATTGAAGAATTTGCCGGCATCCTCCGGTTTCAGCCCATCAAGCACCGAGCGCATGCCCGTGACGCTCTGTGCCACGGAAATCTGAGCGTTGGGACCGCCCATCTCGGTCTGCACCCACCCCGGGTGCAGAATAACCGCTATGATTCCGCGCGCCCGCAGGTCGATCGCCATGCTTTTCATGACCGCGTTTAACGCCGCCTTGGACGACCGATAGACGTAATGACCGCCGGAACTGTTGTCCTCGATGCTGCCCATCATGCTGCTGACGCTGGCGATGATCTTGCGCCTGCTGCGCGCCACATTGTCGACCAATAGCTCGCTGAGTTTCATGGGCGCGATCGTATTGACGGAAAACGTCTCCAGCCATTTGCGCTCGTCGGTGTTGCCAAAGGTCGCTTCGTGTTGGCCGTAAATGCCGGCGTTGTTCACGAGCACGTCGATCGGCGTGTCGCCCAGTTCGCGCGCCAGCGCCGCGCGCTGATCCGGATCGGCCACATCCAGTCGATGCACGCTCACGCCGCCGCCCGACTTTTCCGCAAGACGGTTAAGTTCATCTGCGTCTCGGGGTTTGCGGCAACACGCGAACACGCGCCAGTCAGCGGCTGCATATTGTTTGATGAACTCCAGGCCGATGCCGCGATTGGCGCCGGTAATCAGAATATTTGCTTGCATAAAGAACCTCTGGTTATAGAAACGGATTCAGCGACGGCGCCGCGCGTCGATCGCGACGGTGCCTTCCGGTCGATGTTCCAGCGCGATGCGTTTGAGGTTATGGACAACCTTCGCGCGCGGAAAGCTCCGTCGCCACACCAGACCAATGAGGCGCGTAGGCACCGGCTCCGCAAACGGACGAATCTCGATCATGGCCTTGATCGGCAAACCCGCTGCCGGCGAGGCCGCGAGCGCCGGCAGTAACGTACATCCGGCGCCGGCCGCCACCATCTGCCGCAAGGTCTCCAGGCTGGTGGCCTTGAATTCTTCGCCCGTGTCGCTGCGATTGGTGCCGCAGATATCCAGCGCCTGTTCGCGCAGACAGTGCCCCTCCTCCAACAGCAGCACGTCATGCTGTTGCAGTTCGTGCAGTGGTATCTGGCGGCGCCGGACGAGCGCGTGAGCGGCCGGCAAGGCGACCATGAACGGCTCCTCGAACAAGGGCGTAATCTCCAGACCGTCCGCGTTGATCGGCAGCGCCAGCAACAGGGCGTCGAGTTTACCCGCTCGCAGCTGGGCCAGCAGGTTTCGTGTCAGATCTTCGCGCAGCAACAGGCGCAGCTCCGGATAAGTCTCATGAATCGCCGGGAGCAGGTGTGGCAACAGATAAGGCCCCAGCGTGGGGATGATCCCCAAACGCAACGGGCCCGACATGGGGTCCTGGCCATGATTCGCAAGCTGGCGGAGCTTGCCCGCCTCCTCCAACACGATGCGCGCCTGGGCGATGATCACCTCACCTATGGGCGTGGGCAACACATGCCGCTTGCCGCGCTCGAACAGCGCAACGCCGAGAAATTCCTCCAGTTTCTTCAGCTGCGTGCTGAGCGTCGGTTGGCCGACATGACAGCGTTCCGCTGCTCGGGCGAAATGACCCTCGTCGGCCAGCGCCACGAGATAGCGCAATTCCTGCAACGTCATATGCTCCTCCGTTGTGTTCTTTGATTAATCATAGCCAAACATTCGGTTTGATTAATGCCCCTGTCGACACTGGTTTTGCCGAATAACGTAATAACCTGTGCGCTGAAGTTGCCATCCGCGCGTCAGCGCCGGTGTAAGCCCTTGGTGCGTGGATACCGGCGTGCAGATGAGGTGAAGGCCGGATAAAGCGGCGCTGCGGCGCGATACATGTAAACTACCGGAGTGACGCGCTCGCGCCGCACCGTGTCGCGGGACGCCATAGCGTGCCCCGCCCGCAGCAGCCCTCGCAAAACGTCCACGGGTATTGCGCGTTTATAGCCAAGCGTTTATGTTGCGTGACACGAACCCGGGCGGGTTCGCCTTGAGTCTCTCCCATCTGAACGACAGTTTTCCTTGATAAACGTTAACACGCACGAGGTAATCTCATGAAAAAACCCGCACGCGTCGCCATTACCGGAGCGGCCGGTAACATCGGCTATGCGCTCGCGTTTCGCATTGCCGCCGGCGATATGCTGGGCGCGGACCAGCCGGTGGTTCTCCAACTCATTGAAATCGAGCCCGCGCTGGCGGCGCTGCAAGGCGTCGAGATGGAGCTGCGCGATTGCGCGTTTCCGTTACTCGATGGCGTCATCACGACGGCCAACATCAACGAGGGCTTCGAAGGTGCCGACTATGCGTTACTGGTGGGGGCCAGACCGCGCGGGCCCGGCATGGAGCGCGCCGATCTGCTCAGCGCCAACGGCACGATCTTCGGACCGCAGGGCACGGCGATCAATGACCATGCCGCGCCGGACGTGAAAGTGGCCGTGGTGGGAAATCCGGCCAACACGAATGCGCTGATCGCCGCGGCCAATGCGCCGGATCTGGATCCGCGTCAGTTCACCTGCATGACGCGGCTTGACCACAACCGCGCGCTGAGTCAGCTGGCGCAGAAAACTGAAACCCATGTCAATCACATCAAACACATGATCGTATGGGGCAACCACTCCGCCAGCCAGTATCCGGACATCAGCCACTGCACCGTCAACGGCAAGCCCGCGGTGGAGCTCGTGGCGCAGGACTGGTATCGCGACGATTTCATGCCCACCGTCCAACAGCGCGGCGCGGCGATCATCAAGGCGCGCGGCGCATCGTCCGCGGCCTCCGCGGCGTCGGCAGCGATCGATCACATGCGCTCCTGGGTGCACGGCACGCCGCAGGACGACTGGGTCAGCATGGGGATCCCGTCCGATGGCAGCTATGGCATCGAACCCGGCGTTGTATATTCCTACCCCGTTACCTGCGCCAACGGCCATTATAAGATCGTGCAAGGTTTGGACATCGATGAATTCAGCCGTGAAAAAATGCGGGCAAGCGAACGCGAGCTGCGCGAGGAGCGCCAGGCCGTCGAGCATCTGCTCGAAAGTTGATGATCGCGCGAACGCCGGCCGCGGCGATTGGACCGGGAGTCAGTCTGGGCGGGCGTCGACGCGGGTCAGGACGGTCAGGATCGCATCGCCGGGTACGCGCTTGCACCACTGAGCATCTTTACCTGGCGTGCCGCCCGTTGGATGTGTTCGATGCCCGCACCCCGGCCGCAGGCCTGACTCAAGCTGGCGCGCCAGGCGCGTGCGCCTTTCGCGCCGTGGAAAAGGCCCATCAGATGCGGCACGATTCTGGATAGCTGTTCGCCGCAAACCCGCTGCTGCTCGTCGAGATAGGCAACGAAGCCGGCTAACACCTGCTCGCGAGTGGGCGGCAACGCAGGGTCGCCGTAAAACCGCCGATCCGCCTCGGCCAGGCAAAACGGATTCTGATAAACCTCGCGCCCCAGCATCACGCCGTCCACCTGTGCGAGTTGCGCCTGCGCCTGATCCAGGGTCTTGACGCCGCCATTCAGGATCACTTCCAGGTGCGGGAAGTCCTGCTTTAGCCGATGCACCACGTCATAGCGCAACGGCGGAAGCTGCCGATTCTCTTTTGGGCTCAAGCCGCGCAGCCAGGCCTTGCGCGCATGGATGATGAACGTGCTGCAGCCGGCCGCGGCCACGGTTGCGATAAAGCGTGAGAGATCCTCGTACGAATCCTGTCGGTCTATGCCGATGCGGGTCTTCACCGTAAGCGGCAGCGAGACCGCCGCGCGCATCGCGGCCACGCAGTCTGCCACGAGCACAGGCTCCGCCATCAGACAGGCGCCGAAGCGGGCCGCCTGCACGCGATCACTGGGACAGCCGACGTTGAGATTCACTTCATCGAAGCCGGCCTGCTCCGCAAGCTGCGCACAACGCGCCAGATCTCCCGGAACACAGCCGCCCAACTGCAACGCCAGCGGATGCTCGGCAGGGTGATAAGCCAGGAAGCGATGCGTGTCACCGCGCAGCAGCGCCCCGGTCGTAATCATTTCTGTATAAAGCAGCGCGTGACGCGTGATGAGCCGCGCCAGATAGCGGAAATGCCGATCGGTACGCGCCATCATGGGCGCGACGGAGAGGGTGCGATCGAGTTTCATATGGCGGGGAACCGCTCGCAGAGATAATCGAACGCTGCGCGCAAGCCCATGGCCTCGCCGCCTTTGGGCCGACCCGGTTTCGCGCGCAGATTCCACGCCATGACGTCGAAATGCAGCCATTCGATTTCCGGCGGTACAAAGGCCTGCAAAAACAGCGCGGCGGTAATCGCGCCGCCGTAAGACTCGGGCGACGCGTTCATGAGATCGGCGATTTCGCTGTCCAGCATCTGCCGATACGGCGCATGCAACGGCAAGCGCCACACTGGATCGCTCACCCGCGCGGCCGCGCGCGTCAAACCTTCGGCGAGCGTATCCGAAGCCGTAAAGAACGCGGGCAGTTCAGTGCCCAAGGCGATGCGCGCGGCGCCCGTCAAGGTGGCGAAATCGATGACCAGCGCCGGCGCCTCGGCCGCCGCCTCCGCCAGCGCGTCGCACAGCACCAAACGTCCCTCCGCGTCGGTGTTCTCGATCTCGACGCTCAGACCCTTGCGCGTGGCAAGCACGTCACCCGGGCGAAACGCATTGCCCGAAATCGCATTTTCCACCGCTGGAATCAGCACGCGCAGGCGCACCGGTAGGTTCGAAGCCATTACCAGACGCGCCAGACCCAGCGCGTGCGCAGCGCCGCCCATGTCCTTTTTCATGATGCGCATGCCGCCCGCCGATTTGATGTCGAGGCCGCCACTGTCAAAACATACGCCCTTGCCTATCAAGGTCAGCTTTGGACGCTGCGGATCGCCCCAGGTGAGGTCGATCAGGCGCGGCGCGTGCACGCTGGCGCGGCCCACCGCATGGATCGCGGGATAACCCTGGACCACAAGATGGTCGCCCACGATCTGCTGCGCGCGCGCCCCGAACTCGCTCGCGAGCCGGCCGGCCGCTTCCGCCAGCTGCTCGGGCATCATATCGGCGGCCGGGGTGTTGATCAGGTCGCGGACCAGACAGACGGCCCGCACCTGCGCGTCTATGGCGGCCCCGTCGGCGTTCAGTACCAGCCGCGGGGTCTCGCGGTCGGACGACTTGTAACGCTGAAAGCGATAGGCGCCAAGGCCCCAGCCAAGCGCGGCGGCCGCCTCTGCAATGGGCGCATTTGGCGAAACCTGGTAATTGCCAGGCGGCAAGCAGGCGGCCAATGCGCCGAACGCCCATGCATCCATCTCCGCGCCAACGCCGATAACGACCGCATCCAGACGGCCACCGTCCCCCGGCAGCAACGCCGGCGCGTCACCGGCGATGTCGAAGCCGGCGCCCGCCAGCCAGCGGCGCCGCTGTTCGGTCTGCCGCGCGAGCCAGGCGGCAAACACGTCCCGCCGGATCGGGATAATGGGAATAAGAGGCCGTTCGGGCAAAGCGGTAAAACACTCGAGCATGTTATCTCCTTGGAAATTCGATAATACCGGCGTGTTCTTGCGCGACGCCATTGGCCACTGCGCGAGCGGCGCGACCGCTATGCTAGACTATTTTGCTTTGCGAAATAGCAGTTGCATCGCCTCACCATGACCGCCGCGCTTTCGATCAGCAATCTCTCCAAAACCTACAAAAATGGCGTGACCGCGCTCAAGGGCATCGATCTCGACATCCAGGAGGGTGATTTCTTCGCGCTGCTGGGTCCCAACGGCGCCGGAAATCGACCACCATCGGTATCGTCAGCTCGCTCATCAACAAATCGGCCGGCAAGGTTTTTATCTTCGAAAAAGATATTGACACACAGTTCGCCGAGGCGCGCGCCGATCTCGGCCTGGTGCCGCAGGAATTCAATTTCAACGTTTTCGAACCCATCGTCGAGATCGTCGTCAATCAGGCCGGTTACTACGGCATCGATCGGCGCCGTGGGTATGCCGCCGCCAAAGCCTGCCTCAAGCGCCTGGGGCTGTGGGAGAAGCGTCAGAGCCGCGCGCGGGAACTGTCCGGCGGCATGAAGCGGCGGCTCATGATCGCGCGCGCGCTGGTGCACGACCCGCGGCTGCTGATACTGGACGAGCCCACCGCCGGTGTGGATATCGAAACCCGGCGTTCGATGTGGACGTTCCTGCGGCAGATCAACGCCGAGGGCACCACCATCATCCTCACCACGCATTATCTGGAGGAAGCCGAAAGCCTGTGCCGCACGATCGGCATCATCGACGACGGTCTGCTGATCGAGCACGCCAGCATGCGCCGCCTGCTGGACACCTTGCATCTGGAGACCTTCGTACTGTATCTACGCGAACCGGTAACGCAACTGCCGATTCTGACCGCGCACGACGTGCATCAGATCGACAGCACCACCATTGAGGTGTCGATCTCCAAGGACAAGAGCCTTAACCGCGTGTTTGAGGACTTGTCCCGGCATGGTATCGAGGTCCTGAGCATGAAGAACAAGGCCAACCGGCTGGAAGAGCTGTTCGTGCGTCTGGTCAACAGCAAGGCTGCGTCCTAGGGAAAACGGCGCGGTATTGGTATGACCCTCAGAGAAAAATACATCGCTTTCAAGACCATCCTGATCAAGGAGTTTCTGCGTTTCATCCGCATCTGGATTCAGACGGTGTTGCCGCCGGCGATCACGATGGTCCTGTACTTCGTCATTTTCGGCAATCTGATCGGCTCGCAGATCGGCGATATCCACGGTTTCACTTACATGGAGTACATCGTGCCCGGCCTCATCATGCTGGGCGTTATCGCCAACTCGTACGCCAACGTCGTGTCCTCATTTTTCGGCGCCAAATTCCAGCGTCATATCGAGGAGATGCTCGTGTCGCCGACGCCGAATTACATCATCCTGCTCGGGTTTATCGGCGGCGGAGTGGTGCGCGGGATCACGGTGGGGCTTGCGGTGTTTTTGGTCTCGCTGTTTTTCACGCACCTGCAGATTCACAACCTATTCGTCACCGTAAGTGTGGTCTTTCTCACCTCGGTGCTGTTCGCGCTGGCGGGTTTTATTAACGCTATCTTCGCACGCAGCTTCGACGATATCTCGATCATACCGACCTTCGTATTGACGCCGCTGACCTATCTGGGCGGCATCTTTTATTCTATCGACATGCTGTCGCCCTTCTGGCAAAAGCTGTCGCTGATCAATCCCATCCTCTATATGATCAACGCGTTCCGCTTCGGCATTCTCGGCATCTCCGACATCAGCCTGCTCGCCTCTTTCAGCATTATCATCGGCTTCATCGCCGCGCTGTTCACGTTCAGCGTGTATCTGCTGGACAGAGGGGTGGGGATCCGCACATAGACCTGCACTGGCGTGCGCGCCGGCCATCGCCTCAGGTACGCGCTTGATCGGGGCAGGCTTGCAATCGCTTCTTGCCCACGGTCTTAATCGCGCTTCTGATACCGATGGTCGGTGGCAAACGCGCGATGCAGCGTCATTGCATGCGAAGAGATGGCGTCCCCAAGGGGATTCGAACCCCTGTTGCCGCCGTGAAAGGGCGATGTCCTAGGCCTCTAGACGATGGGGACTTGCTGGTCACGATTCGACGGCGAATAGCCTTGGCGGG
>JBOIDC010000060.1:15861-23996 GCA_050740315.1 Gammaproteobacteria bacterium
TTGGCCGACCGGTGCCGGAATGTACGTTACGGGGTAGTGCCTGTCAAGGCAAGCCAATGAAACCAGGCGCGGAACCGGCGCGTTTCGTTTTGAGCCTGCCGCACTGCCCGATAGCAGCCGCACGCATGCGTGGTTATACTGAACGTGAGCGTTGTTTGCGCGCCAAAACGCGTCGCAACTGTGCAAACGATATAAGAACAAGCGCCAACACGGTCAACGGTGCGCGGACCACAGCATATTTCATGATTTCAGCGGTCAAAGTGAGTTGACGAATCCAATATTTAAATGAACCTGGAATCTTTGCATCGATGGCGCTGTTAAATGGCAAGCGACCCGGCGCCTGGCTCGCCGCCGCGCTGCCCGGCCTGGTGGCCGCGGGGCTTACCGTGCTGATCGCTTACAGTCTCGCCAACCTGACCTGGCGCGTGTTCGCACCCGCGCCCGAAGCCTCGCAGCCGGCCGCGGCCCGCGCGGCCAAATTACCCAGTACCGTAAAGAAGCGCCCGGATTACGCCTTGCAGATCGCGAATCTGCATTTGTTCGGGCAGGCGCGCGAGGAACAGCCGAAAGTGCTGGATGCGCCCGACACGCGCCTCAATCTCGCGCTGCGCGGCGTGTACGCGACCGGCGACGGTCAGGCGCTCGCGATTATCGCCAGCGGCGGCAGCAACGAGAGATTCTACCGGCTAGGCGACGCCATCGTCGGTGGCGGCGTTCTGAAGGCGGTGTACGCTGATCGGGTGATTCTCGAGCACAATCAGCGCATGGAAACGTTGCGCCTGCCCAAGAGCAGGCTCGGTTTGAAGGCGGCGGATGCCGCCGATGCGTCCAGCGCCGATGGTTATGCGGACGCCGCCGAGGCCTATGCCGCGGGGTACGATCAAAATCTGCCGGATGCCGCCGCCTCGTATGGCGACTCCGGCTATTTGCCCGGCGCACAGGGCGGCGTCGATCTGGGTGCGGTGCGCCAGCAGATTCTGCAGGATCCCGGCCGACTTGGCGATATGGTGCAGGCCGCGCCCGTTAACGAAAATGGGCAGTTCAAGGGTTACCGGCTGACACCACAGGGCAATACTCAGCTGTTCGAGCAGATCGGATTGCAGGAAGGCGATATCGTTACCGCCGTCAATGGCATCGCGATCGATCGGCCCGACAAGGGCCTGCTGGCGTTACAAGACCTGGTCAAGGCCGACCAGGTCAGCGTCACCTTACTCAGGAACGGCACTGAAATAACCGTTGAACACAGTCTGCGATAGCTCACCGTTTTCGATATCCGGCCCGAATGCTTGGACATTATGCGGGCGCGATTTAGAGTACTTCGCCGGGGCCTGTTGTGGCCCTTTCAAGTCGCACACGGCCGCTATGGCCGCTGATTCCAAATATGTACCATCGGTGGATTAAGGCAACATGGGAGACCGCGTGAATCGACCACCTGGCTTGTTTACTTCGGGGCTGCTGCGGCGCCCGTTGCTGTTGGCGCTGCTATTGCTGGTCAGCGCGTTGGGTGTCCGCGCACAGGACGACGGCGTGACGCTCAACCTCAAGGACGCAGACATCCGCTCGCTGATCGAGACGGTCGCCGAGGTAACCGGCAAGAATTTTGTGGTGGATCCCAGAGTCAAGGCGAAGATCACGGTGGTATCCGCCACGCCGATGAGCAAAGACGAGGTCTATCAGGTTTTCCTGTCGGTGCTGCAGGTGCACGGCTACGCCGCGGTGCCGGTCGGTGAGATCGTCAAGATCGTGCCGGACATCACCGCCAAACAAGGCCCCGCGGAACTTACCGGCGGTGGCGTAGGCGACGAATTGATCACGCGTGTGATCCCGGTCACCAGCGTCTCCGCCGCGCAACTCGTGCCCATCCTGCGGCCGCTGGTGCCGCAGCAGGGGCATCTGGCCGCGTACACGGCGAACAACATGCTGGTGATCTCCGATCGCGCCGCCAACATCGATCGCATCGCGGAGATCGTGGCGCGCATGGATCACCCCATCAGTGAGGAGATCGAGGTGATCCGGCTGGAGCATGCCAGCGCCAGCGAAATCGTGCGCATCGTCAGCGCCATGCAACAGAAGGATTCCCAGCTGGCGGGCGGACAACTGCCGGGACAACCGCTGCTGGTGGCCGACGATCGCACCAACAGCATCTTGTTGAGCGGTGAAGCAAAGGCGCGCCTGCGCCTGCGCGGTCTGATCGCGCACCTGGACACGCCGCTGGAAGCCGGCGGTAATACGCAGGTTGTATTCCTGAACTACGCCAATGCCGAGGATCTCGCGCCGATTCTGCTGGGTGTGGCCGAGCAACAGCGCGAGCAGCAGCAGGCCGGGGAATCCCAGTCGGCCGTTGCCACGACGACCACCACAACGGGTGCAAGCAGCGGGGACAACGAGGAGCTGGATATCCAGGCGGATGAACGCAACAACGCGCTGATCATCACCGCGCCACCGGACGAATTCGCCAGCATTCTCAGCGTCATCCGGCAGCTGGACATACGCCGCGCACAGGTGCTGGTCGAGGCCGTCATCGCGGAGGTATCGACAACGCTGGCAAACCAGCTGGGTATGCAGTTCGCCGTAGTGCCGGAAGACGTCAGCGGCGGCCCCGTAGTCGCCTCCAGCCTGAGCGGCGCGGGCAGGACACTGTCGCAGATCATCAGCAATCCGCTGGCCTTTGGCAATGGCCTGCTGCTTGGCGCGGCGGACGCCGGCGACGGCGGAACCCGCTTTGCCCTGATCTTGCAGGCGCTGGCGAGTGACACGTCCACAAACATTCTTTCAACCCCGACGCTCGTGACCCTGGATAACGAGGAAGCCGAGGTGGTGGTGGCGCAGAACGTGCCCTTCATCACCGGCCAGTTCACCACCGCCGTCGACACCGGACAAGTTACCGGCGGGATCAGTCCGTTCCAGACCATCGAGCGTCAGGATGTCGGCATCACCTTGCGCATCACGCCGCAGATCAACGAGGGCGACACCATCCGACTGGACATCGAACAGGAATCGTCCTCGGTCGCGGTAACCGACATTCAGGACGCAACGGATTTGATTACCAACAAGCGCACGATCAAGACCAACGTGCTGGTGGAAGACGGACAGACCCTGGTGCTTGGGGGACTGATCGAGGACCAGGTCACGGACAACCAGCAGAAGGTGCCGATACTGGGCGATATCCCGCTGCTGGGTTATCTGTTCCGCAGCGACAGTACGGACAAGCAAAAGCGCAGCCTGATGGTGTTTATTCATCCGGTTATTCTGCGGGATCGGGCGCTGGCGACCGCGTACACGAACAGCAAGTATGATTACCTGCGCGCGCGCCAGTTCGAGGCCCATCAGCGCCGAGGCCTGGGCAAGGTCAGCGCCGCGCGCCTGCCGAAGCTGGATGCACTGATCACCCAGATTCCCAAATCCATTCGTGACAATGACCGGCTGATGGAGATCGTGCCCGACGTCGAGGGGACTTCACGATGACGGAAACCGATCTGCAGCCACTGGCCGATAATAACGACCCGTTGCAGCCCGTGATCGGCGGTGTGCGCCGCCCGGCTTATGGTTTTGCCAAGCGCCACGGCGTGCTGGTGGGTGATGAAGTCAACGGCCGCGTGATCCTGTTCCGCAAGCCCGGTGCGCGCGCGTCGGCGATCGCGGAAGTGCGTCGATTCATGGGCAAACCGCTCACCTTGACGGCCGTCAGCGACGCGGAATTCGACACATTGCTGACGCGGATTTATGACGCCGGCTCGGGCGCGGCGCGGGCCATGATGGAGGATCTGGGCGATAACCTGGACTTGAATCAGCTGGCCGAGTCGCTGCCGGAAGCCGAAGATCTGATGGAGGCGAACGACGACGCGCCCATCATCCGGCTCATCAACGCGCTGCTGACCGAGGCGATCAAGGAAAACGCCTCGGACATCCATATCGAGACCTTCGAGACGACGTTGTCGGTGCGCTTTCGCGTGGACGGCGTACTGCGTGAGATCCTGCAGCCACCGCGCAAAATGGCGACCGTGATCGTGTCGCGCATCAAGGTCATGGCCAAACTCGATATCGCCGAGAAGCGCGTGCCGCAGGACGGCCGCATAAGCTTGCGGGTCGCGGGCCGCGCCGTGGACGTGCGGGTCTCCACCCTGCCCTCCGGCTATGGCGAAAGAGTGGTGCTGCGCTTGCTGGACAAGCAGGCTGGCCGGCTGGATCTGGCGCATCTGGGCATGGCGCCGGATATTTTCCAGCAGGTCAAAGACATCATCCAGAAACCGCATGGCATTATCCTGGTGACCGGCCCCACCGGTTCCGGCAAGACCACCACTTTATACGCGGCGCTCGGCCTGCTGAATGACCGGCAGCGCAATATCCTTACCGTCGAAGACCCGATCGAATATTTCATCGACGGCATCGGTCAGACGCAGGTCAACGTCAAGGTCGATATGACCTTCGCGCGCGGCCTGCGCGCCATACTGCGCCAGGACCCGGACATCGTGATGGTCGGCGAGATCCGTGATCTGGAGACCGCGCAGATCGCGGTGCAGGCCAGCCTCACCGGCCACCTGGTCTTCTCGACCTTGCATACCAACACCGCCATCGGCGCCCTCACCCGCCTGCGCGATATGGGGGTGGAGCCGTTTCTGCTGTCGTCCAGCCTGATTGGCGTGATCGCCCAGCGTCTGGTGCGCGTCCTGTGTCCCGCGTGCAAACAGGCGCATCCCGCCACCGCCACCGAATACGAACAGCTGCGCACGCACATCAGCGTATCGCCCGACACAAGACCTACGATTTATTCACCGCGCGGCTGCGCCACCTGCAACAATACGGGCTACGCGGGACGCACCGGCATCTACGAAGCGGTGGTGCTGGACGAGGCCTTGCGCACCATGATCCATGATTTGAGTTCCGAGCAGCAGCTCGAGCGTCATGCCCGTACGTTGACGCCCAGCATCCGCAGCGACGGAGTGCGGCTGGTGCTCAAAGGGGTCACCACCCTGGAAGAAGTGCTGCGCGTCACGCGCGAGGATTGATGATTCCTGGCCGGGGCTATGCGGCCCCCACTCACCAAATACGGTGCCGGCGGCACGTCCGGTTCGTTAACGTTCGATCGTTAATCATCTTTGCGTTAGCGCGATGAAGCATGCCTGCGTTTGAATACAAGGCCCTGACTGCCGCCGGGCGCGAGCAGGCTGGCGTGATCGAAGGCGACACCGCCCGCCAGGCACGCCAGGAGTTGCGCGAGCGCGGCCTCAATCCGCTGGATATCAAACAGGTCGCCAGCGACAAAACGCAAGGCAATCTGCGGCAGCGTTTTTCGGGCGGCGGCCTGAATGCCACCGAGCTCGCGCTGATGACGCGCCAGCTGGCCACCCTGGTGCGCTCGGGCACACCGCTGGAGGAAGCGCTCGCCACCACCGCCAAACAGTCGTCCAAGCCGCGCATCAAGCGCATCATTCTGGCGGTACGGGCGCGTGTGAACGAGGGCCATACCCTGGAATCGGGTTTGAGCGAATTTCCGGCTGCGTTTCCCGAACTCTATCGTGCGACAGTCGCCGCCGGTGAGCAGTCCGGGCACCTGGATGCGGTGCTGGATCGTCTGGCCGACTACGCCGAGAGCCGCCAGGAGATGCAGCAGAAGATCAACATGGCGATGTTTTACCCGCTGATCCTCACCACCATCGCCTTTCTGGTGGCCGGCGGATTGCTGACTTACGTCGTCCCGCAGGTCGTGCAGGTGTTCGAGCATCTGGGCCAGGAGCTGCCATTCCTGACGCGCGCGCTGATCGCCGTCAGCGACGCCACCAAGGCGTATGGCCTGTTTGCCATCATCGCCATCGGCCTGGGCGTTTACTTCTTTTCGCGCAGCATGCGCAACGACAACTTTCGCCAGCGGGTGCATCAATTCATGCTGGGCCTGCCGCTGATCTCCCGGCTGATCCGCGGCCTGAACACCGCGCGTTTCGCCCGCACATTGAGCATTCTCGTCGGCAGCGGCGTGCCGGTGCTGGAGGCGCTGCGCATCGCCGCGCAGGTGATTCCGCATATCCCTATGCGCGAGGCGGTGCTCAATGCAGCCGCTCAAGTGCGCGAGGGCGCATCGATCAGCAGTTCGCTGGATACCTCCGGCCTGTTCCCGCCGATGACCCTTCACCTGATCGCGAGCGGCGAGTCCAGCGGCAAGCTGCAGACCATGCTGGAGCGCGCGGCCGACCACCAGGAACGGGAATTGCAAACCTCGATCAGCGCCATCATGACCTTGTTCGAGCCGGTGCTGATCCTGGTGATGGGGGTGCTGGTGTTGATCATCGTGTTGGCGATCCTGCTGCCGATCTTCGAACTCAATCAGCTGGTGCAGTGACATGTTCGCCGGCCGCGAGGGGGGCACTATGAATGCCAGGACGCCGAGCCTTGGCAAAGGCTTTTGCTTAATGGTCGTGGCGCTGCTCACGCTGGCCTGCACGCAGCCGCAATCGAACGATCCACAACCGCCCGCGATGCGGATCATCATCAAGTTTGCCGACCGCTCGGGATCGCCGCCGGGCGCCTTTCAGGTAAGCATGCCGCCCGAGGCGCCGGTGATACTGCGCCATGAGCGGGCCATGTCCGGCGGCGCGCACCTGTATAACGGCCGGATGACGGACGAGCAACGGGTGATCATCATTCGCGAACTCAATCAGCGGCCGGACGTGGAATACGCGGAGGCCGACCGCAGGCGGAGCTACTGACCACTCTCAAAAAACAACGGAACGTTTTATGGACAAACAACAAACACAGAGGACCGCCACGCTTATTGCTGTACTGAGCCTGGCTTGCCTGATCCTGCAGCCAGCCTCCGCCGCACCGGTATCGGGCAAGCTGCCCGAGCCGCCGGCATCGCGCCTGATCGTCAAATTTCGCGCCTCGCCCGATAAAACCAAGTCCGCAGCAACGGCCGCCGGGCGCGTAACAACAATGGCGGCGCAGACCGGCGTAGGTATGACCATTCAGCGCGAACTCTCCGGCGGCGCGCATCTGGTCAGCATGAACCGCACGATGACACGAGCCGAACTGGCGATCATGGCGCGAATCTGGTCCCGGCAACCGGACATCGAATACGCCGAGCCGGATGCACGGCGTTACCCCGCGCTCATACCCAACGATCCGAGCTTTGCCCGCCAGTATTATCTGCAGCATGCCGCCATCGAGCGCGCCGCGATCAATGCGCCCGCGGGGTGGGATACGACCACCGGCAGCACCGACACAACCGTGGCGGTAATCGATACCGGCATAAGACCCGAGCATATCGATATCGCCGGGCGTCTGACCCCAGGGTACGACTTCATCTCCAACGATCCCGACGGGGGTTTTTTTACCGCCAACGACGGAAATGGACGCGATCCGAATCCGGCGGATCCCGGCGATGGCGTCATGGCTGGTGAATGCGGCCCCGGTCTGCCGCGGCAAAACCGGCCCAGCGACTGGCACGGTACGCGCGTCGCAAGCCTGATTGGCGCCGTAACCAACAACGGCCAGGGGATCGCCGGCGTCGACTGGAACGCGCGTATTTTGCCAGTGCGCGCCATCGGTCGTTGCGCCGGTTTTACGTCCGACCTTGTCGATGCCGCGCGCTGGGCGGCCGGACTGCCGGTGCCCGGCGTGCCCGACAACCCGAATCCGGCGCGAATTATCAACCTGAGTTTTGGCGGCCCGGGAACGTGCATGGCGTCCGAGCAGGACGCCATAGACGACATCATCGCCGCCGGCGCCCTGGTCATCGCCGCGGCCGGCAACGAAGCGACTAATGCGCTGCGTCGCAGTCCGGCGAGCTGTAAAGGGGTGTTGCCCGTCGCTGCGGCAACGCGCGACGGCGCATTGGCGTCGTTCAGCAATTTCGGCGTGAAGGTCGGACTGATCGCGCCGGGCGTGGATCTGCTCAGCGCGGCGAATCGAGGCACTCAGGGGCCGGTTTCCAACGGGGATACGTATAGCACGATCAGCGGCACCAGTTTCTCGGCGCCGCTGGCCGCTGGCGTGGCCTCGCTGATGCTGTCGCTCAATGACAGCCTGACGCCGCAACAGCTGATTGCCACCTTGCGCGCCAGTGCGCGCGCTTTTCCTCCCGCAGTTGCGGGTCAGCGTTGCAGCGATCCACTGTGCGGTGCAGGCTTTCTGGACGCGGC
>JBOIDC010000061.1:0-23857 GCA_050740315.1 Gammaproteobacteria bacterium
ATCGTCGACAGCGCCGGGCTCGCTGTGCCCGCCTCGCTGGCGCAGGATACGAATACGGTGGTGGGCGCCAAAGGCCGTTATTTCGTTGCCATGGGCGACAGCATCACCAACGGCACGGGCGACGACATCGCCGGCGACAACGCGTCCTCGGATCAACGCAACATCAGCCGGGGCTTCACGCCCATCCTCAACAATCGGCTCAGCGCGCAGCTCGGGCTGCCGGTCACCGTGCTGAACGAAGGTCTGGGCGGCACCACGTCCGGCACCGGCGGAGCGGGCGGCTCCGGACGTGTCAATTCCGCCAAGCAGCGTCATACCGAATCGCGGTACTGGCTGATCATGTTCGGCACCAACGATTCCAAGCGGCCGATCCGCAGCGGCAAAGGTCTGCAACCCGGCGATAGCGGTTACAGCGGTTCGTTCAAGGACAGCATGCAGCGCATCGTGACCAGCCTCAAGCACTCGGGCAAGATTCCTATTCTCGCCAAGGTGCCGTTCATCCGTAACGCGTCTGCGTCGCAGGACCGGCTGATCCAGGACTACAACATCGTGATCGACGAACTGGTAGCCGCCAACGCCATCAGCGTGACGCCACCGGATTTTTATACGTACTTCAAACAGAACCCGGGCCAGTTGCCCGACAACATCCACCCCAACGGCGCCGGTTATCAGGCCATGGCCGAACTCTGGTTCAATGCGCTGGCGGGCAGCGGCATTCTCAATCAGTAAAGGCGATCAGTCGCGCGATTCTTCGCGGCCCGTCAGCCCCGTTTCGCGGAGCGTCTCGGTAGTCGACCCACGGGTCGGCTGCCGGGCGCGCCGCGGCCATGCGCATACGGGTTATCGCCGGTCTTGAACACCAGCCGTACCGGCGTGGCGGTCAGGCGCAGGGCCTCGCGGAAGTAATTCATGAGGTAGCGCTTGTACGCATCCGGCAGCTTTGCCGTCTGGTTGCCATGGATAACGAAAGTGGGCGGATTGTGGCCGCCCTGGTGGGCGTATCGAAGTCTTATGCGCCGGCCCGCTATCAACGGCGGCTGATGGGCATGCACCGCCTGTTCCAGCAGGCGCGTGAGCACCGGCGTCGGTGCATCGATCATCGCGGAGCGATGCGCACGATTCACCGCCGCCATCAGCGTGCCGACGCCGCTGCCGTGCAGCGCGGAAATCATGTGACGCTCGGCGAAATCCACGAATGACAGCCGCCGATCCAGCTCGCGCCGCACGTGCCGCTTCTGGTCTTCGGCCAGGCCATCCCATTTGTTGACCGCGATGACCAGCGCGCGACCCGACTCCAGCACCAGCCCCAGCAGGCTCGCGTCCTGTTCGGCAACGCCTTGCCTCGCATCCAGCACCGCGATCACCACCTGCGCGGCCTCGATCGCCTGCAGCGATTTCATCACGCTGAATTTTTCTACGCTCTCGTCGATGCGGCTGCGGCGGCGCACACCCGCCGTGTCGGCCAGCACGTAGCGCTGACCGTCGCGCTCGAACGGCACCACGATGCTGTCGCGCGTGGTGCCCGGCTGCGGCGAAGTCAGCACGCGCTGATCGCCAAGCAGACGATTCACTAAAGTGGATTTGCCGACGTTGGGTCTGCCGATCAGCGCGATCCGGATGGCGTCGGTCGGATCCTCGCCGCGCTGCTCATCTTCGTCGGAAATCGGCAGATGGTCGAGAACAGCCGCCGTCAGCGATGCGAGACCGCGCCGGTGAGCCGCCGCAATCGGGATCAACGGGCTGATCCCCAGACGATGGAATTCGGCGCTGGCCTGCTCCGCGTCCAGACCATCGACCTTGTTGATCGCGATCAGCAGCGGCCGGCCGGTCTTTTTCAGCCGGCTGGCGATGGTTTCATCGGCGGGGGTCAAACCGGCGCGCGCGTCCACCAATAACACCAGGGCGTCGGCCGCGTCCACCGCGCGCAAGGTTTGTTCTGTGACCGATTTGTCCAGCGCCTCCTGCTCGCCTTCGAGACCGCCGGTGTCGATCACCCAGCACGGGCGGGACCCCAGCCAGGCCAACCCGTAATTGCGATCGCGCGTGAGGCCGGGCACATCCGCGACCAACGCATCGCGCGTGCGCGTGAGCTGATTGAACAAGGTGGACTTGCCGACATTTGGCCGTCCGACCAGCGCGATGGTGGATCTCATGCCGTGGCTCCGTGACCGGCATGGCGCGGGCCGGCCAGGCGCGGCGTTGCGGCCCCGACCACGATTACGCCGTCCGGTGAGCCGGATGTCATCGCGAAAGCATTGCGCATCGGGCGGATTTTACCCAGCTCGTGACAAGACGCCGGCCCGGTTCACCGGATTCAGCAGCGGCTCCGCGTCACCGCGGGTTCGGCGGCGGCGCGCCCTTCTCGGGAAATGGCTCCATTTCCAGCGCCTCCAGTCCGTTTCTGTCAGGCGCTGGCGAATCGCCTTCCGCGGGTTGCGCTTCGGCGATCTGCAATGCCGCGAGCAGTCCATCGCGATTGAGTACGTACGCCGTATCGTTCGTCACCAGCGGCGTCGATAGGATGCCCGCGCCGTCGACCTGACTGCGGGCGACAAAACGGCCATCGTATTTGGACAGCCAGTGCGCGTAGCCTTCGAGGTCACCGACCATCAGATAGTCATCGACGGCGACCGGCGCGGTCACGTCGCGGTATTCCAGCTTGTCCTGCTTCCACAGGGTCGCACCGCTGATCTGGTCCAGCGCCCAGATGTAACTGTCGGCATCGGTCACATAGACATTGTCCGCGTCCACGTCCAGCCCCATGTGCGACGAGATCTCACGCGACCACAGCGTGCGTCCGTCGCTCAGGGTTACCGCCGCGACCCGCCCCTGAAAGCTGGCCACATAGACGATGCCGCCGACGACCTTGATCTCGCCGTCGATATCCACCAGCCGCTCCAGCTCGGAGCTGCCGGTGGGATTGGCAACGGTCGTCGTCCACAACACATTGCCGCGGTCGGGCGAGACCGCAACCAGCTTGCCGTCATCGAACCCCACCACCACGCGGCCGCTGTTCACGACTGGCCGGCTGGCGCCGCGCAGATTGAGCACCGGCGTGGTGCGTCCCGTCTGCCAGAGTATTTCGCCGCTGGTCGCATCAAGACCGTGCAGCCGGCTGTCGGCGGTGCGCGCCACCATCACGCCGGCATCAGGATCGGACAGGGCCATGACCTCGGCGCCGAGCTGTTGGCGCCAGACCTCGCCGCCGCCGCGCTGGCGCAACGCGATCACCGCGCCATCCTCGGTGCCCACAAACAGCAGGCCGCCGTCGCGCTGCACGCCCGAGATGACGCCTTCGTCAGACGCAACCTGCCAGATGAGTTCGCCGTCGGCGACGCGCAACGCGCTGACCGTGCCATTCGCGTCGGCGACAAAAATCCTGCCGCCAGCGAGCGCTGGCTCGAGTTTCAGATACCTTTCGTCCACGCCACGGCCGGCCGACCGACGCCACTTGTCCTCAACCTCGAGCGTGGTGTTGACCGCAGTCAACTCGGCCGGCACGCGCGTTTCTTCCACCGTGCCGCACGCGGCGGCGAACAGGGCAAGCAGCAGCGGCGTGCAACGCGTTACGACCCTGATCCTACGCACCTTCTGTATCTCCAGTCATGACGCGGACTCCGGCGCCTGGCCCAGATCCGTGCGCTTCATGCGCAAATACTCGGTATCACCGACTGCCGCCGCGAGCGCGCGATCGTAAGCCTCACGGGCCGCATCGATGTCGCCTTTGGCGACCAGCGCATCGCCGCGAATCTCCTCGATCAGCGACGTGTATGCGGCGGGAAAATCGCCATTGAGGATAGCCAGCGCCGCGTCATTCTCGCCCTGCGCCACCAGCACGCGCGCAAGCCGCAGATTGGCCAGCGTCCTGACCACGTCCTGGGGGCTGTGCTCGGCTGCCCAGCGCAACTGCGCCCCGGAACCCTTCAGATCACCGACTTGCGCCTTGACCTTGGCCAGCGACAGCGCCGCCAGCGCCGCGTACGGCGTGGACGGATACGACTCCTGAAGAATATGGGTGGTCGTCTCTATCGCCTTGCTGTCGTCGCCGGCGACCGCCGCGCGCAACTCGGCGTAATGCATGGATGCCGCGTCCGCCTGCCTGTCCTGATAGGCGCTCCATCCACGCCAGCCGAACAAGGCGCCGAGTCCGATGATGACCCCGGCCAGCACCGAACGCCCGTTTTCGCGCCACCAGCGCTTCAGCGCCTCGGCCTGTTCTTCGTCAGTATGATATGAAGCCAATGATCGCTCCTGAATGCCAGTGTTTATCGGTCACAAGCAGACGTGCCGTTCGCGAGCAGCTGCCGTAGCCGACGCGGCAGATCAGCCTGTTCGACCGTCTGCTGCGCAAGATCTTCCCGCAGATATTTGACCGTGACGGCTTCCGCGGCCATTTCGTCTTCGCCGAGGATCAACGCCAGCCGGGCGCCGGCTCTGTCGGCGCGTTTGAGTTGCGTCTTCAGGCTGCCGTCGCCGCCGTTGACGATCAGCCGCAGGTCCGGCACATCATCACGCAAGCGCTCGGCCAGCGCCAGGCCCATGCCAAGCGCTGCCGGCCCGATCGCGCACAAGTAGATATCCGGCGCGGCGGGCGCCTGTTTATCGATATGCTCCACAATGCGCTCCAGACCGATGGCGAACCCGGCGGCCGGTGTCGCGCGGCCGCCCAGTTGTTCGACCAACCCGTCGTAACGGCCGCCGGCGCACACCGTACCCTGCGCGCCCAGCTCGTCTGATATCCATTCGAACACCGTGCGCGAGTAATAGTCCAGCCCGCGCACCAGCCGCGGATTGGTCTTATAAACGATGCCGGCACCGTCGAGCAAGCCGCGCAGCTGTTCAAAATGCGCCGCGGATTGCGCATCCAGTGCATCCAGCAGACTGGGCGCGCCGGCGATCACCTCGCGCATCTCCGGATTCTTGCTGTCCAGCACCCGCAGCGGATTATGCCGCAGCCGGCGTCTGGCATCCGTGTCCAGCTGCCCCTCGTGCGCGGTCAGATACTCGATCAGCCGCTCGCGGTACGCGCCCCGCGCCGCGCCGCTGCCCAGCGAGTTGATCTCCAGCCGCAACGAATCCAGCCCCAGCGCCCGCCACAGGCGCGCGGTCATCACGATCAGCTCGGCGTCGATATCCGGCCCGGCCATGCCGAAGGTCTCCGCGCCGGCCTGATGAAACTGGCGATAACGTCCTTTCTGCGGGCGTTCGTGGCGAAACATGGGGCCCGCATACCACAGCCGCTGCTGCTGGTTGTGCAGCAAGCCGTGCTCTATGCCCGCGCGTACGCAACTCGCAGTGCCCTCCGGTCGCAAGGTCAGGCTGTCACCGTTGCGATCCTCAAACGTGTACATCTCCTTTTCGACGATGTCCGTGACCTCGCCGATGGAGCGCGCGAACAGCTCGGTGGACTCGACGATGGGCAGCCGGATCTCCTGATAGCCGTACGCCGCAAAGGATTGCCGGAAGGTGGCTTCGAGATACTGCCAGCTCGCGCCGTGCGCGGGCAGAATGTCGTGCATGCCGCGTATCGACTGGATGCGTTTCGGCATGCCGTGGGCGGCTCACTGGCCGGCGCGGGTATCGACGGTAAACCGGGCGGTATTATTGGGGCGCACGTAAGGCGACGGGTCGAACGCTTCACCATTGATGGTGAGTCGCACATCCCGGGAGTTGCCCAGCAAAACCTCGAACGGCGCCTCGCCGGTCACGCGGCGCGCGTCGCCGGCCGGCACCATGCCGTACAGCAGCTGCTTGCCGGTAGCGTCCTTGACCTCGGTCCACGAATCGTCGCGATAGCGCAGCGCAAGCCGGTCCTGCACATCGGTCGCGCGCGTTTGCGCGCCATCCGGCCGCGATATGCCGTTATCCGGCGCGGCCACCATCGCTGCCGCGGCCGGCCCGCGCGCAAGTTCCGGCATCGCGTCCTGCCGCGCCGCAGCCGGCTCGCGCCTGCCGGCTGCCGATGGCGGATTGGCGGCGTACAGTGCCGGAGGTGGGTCGCGGCCGTCAGTCGCATCACCGTTCCGATTTATTTCCCTGCTCTGGTTCATCTCACTACTTTGGGCGACGCTACGGCTTTGCACCCCATCGCCATCACCCGCGCCGCTGTTCGTTTCGCGTTCGCCTTCGGCCTGCCACCGTCGCGCCACGAACCGCGCATCCGGTGCAGTACCTTCCACAGCCCGCGGCGCGCCTGCCTCAAGCGCCGGTTCGTCGAGACTCGCAATATCCGCGAACTCGCGCTGCTGCGTATTCCACCACATCGCGGATAGCACCACCGATACCAGCGCGACCACGGCGGCGCTCAAGCCCACGGAGATGCGGTTCGGTGCGCCTTCTTTCAGCCGCTCGGACACGGTCCATTCTGGATCGCGGACGCCCAGTGCCAGGTATTGTTCGACCAGGCGTTGTTCGTCGATCTCCAGCAGGCGGGCGTACGCGCGCAGATAGCCTTTGACGTAGGCGGGTTCCGGCAGCGCTTGGTGATCCTCTTCTTCCAGCGCCACCACGATTCTTTGCGGCAGGTGCAGCGTCCTGGCGACCTGCTCGCGGCTCATGGACAAGCGCTCGCGCGCGGCCGTCAAAATCGCGCCAATACCGGCAGGCTGGAGTGCGACGGTTTCAGGTTCGCTTCGCGCTGGCTCAGCTTCCATGACGCTCCATCTCCACCACGCGGGCGGCCTCCCTGGAATCGGGATACTTCTGTTTCAGGCGCCGGGCGTAAGCGCGCGCCGCCTCTCGATCGCCCAGCTCGGTTTCGGTTTGCACCGCCAGCAGCAAGCTGCGCGCATTGTGGCCGGCCGCTTGTTCATATCGATCCAGAAAGCGCCGCGTCTGCGCGTAACGCTGCTGATCGTAGGTCAGCCTCGCCATTTCATACAGCGCGGGGATGAACGTGGGATTCTTGTCCAGCGCGCGGCGAAATGCATCTTCCGCCTGTTCGTCGTCCGAAGCCTTCAGGGCGCACACGCCGGCATTGGTCAGCGCGGTCTCGGGCTGCTCGTACAAGGGATTGCGCAGCGCCTCCTGAAACTGCGCCTGCGCCTCCGGCAGCCGGCCCGCGTCGCACAGAAACGTACCATAGGCGTTATGCGCCAGGGAGTCTTCCGGATCCAGTTCCAGCGCGCGGCGAAAATGGCGCTCCGCCAGCTCAGCCCGGTTCAGGCGCATCTGCAGCAGCGCATATGTCCAGTGCGCGGTGGCCAGCTCGGGATCCTGTTCCAGCGCGCGCTGCAGTTTCACATTGGCCAGATTGAGCTCGCCCCGACTCAGATATAGAGCGCCCAGGTTGACGTTGATGCGGGCCGCCTCGTCGTTGCGCGGCACGTAGTCGCTCGATCGTGGTCCGGTAGAGGCGCAGGCGCCGATCAGCAGCACCGTCAGGGATACCACCAGCCCGCGCAACGGATGCATCATGCGGTCGCCCCCTGCTCGCGCTCGAGGCGCGCCGCCAGCCGTATGAAATGCTGTTGCCGGTGACTGCGGTCGTGCACGCGCCCGGCCAGCTGGCCGCAGGCTGCGTCGATATCGTCACCGCGCGTGCGGCGCGTGACGGTCACGATTCCGTGGTGCTGCAGCACGTCGCGAAAACGATCGATGGCGGTCTCACTGGACCGCCGGTATGGCGCTCCGGGAAACGGATTGAAGGGGATCAGATTGACCTTGGCGGGCATCTCGCGCAACAGGCGGGCCAGCTGCGCGGCCTGCGCTTCCGAATCGTTGACGCCGTCCAGCATCACGTATTCGAAGGTCACTACCGCCTTGCGGTCCTTCGCTTCGATATAGCGCTTGCAGGCGGCCAGCAAGACCTCGATGGGATACTTGCGGTTCAGCGGCACCAGCCGGTCGCGCAGCGCATTGTCGGGCGCGTGCAGCGACACGGCCAGGCTGACGTCGATGCAGTCCTTGAGCCGGTCCAGCGCTGGCACCACACCAGAGGTGCTCAAGGTCACCCTGCGTTTGCCGAGCCCGTAGGCATGGTCGTCGATCATCAGGCGCATCGCGTCGACGACGTTATCGAAATTCAGCAGCGGCTCGCCCATGCCCATCAATACGACATTGCTCACGCCGGCCCGGCATTCCGGCCGGGCCTGCAACGCGCGGCGGGCAAACCACAGCTGCGCGATGATCTCGGCGGCGCTCAGGTTGCGGTTGAAACCCTGGCGCGCGGTCGAACAGAACGTGCAGTCCAGGGCGCACCCGACCTGCGACGATATACACAAGGTGCCGCGGCCGGGCTCCGGGATGAACACGGTCTCGATCGCATTGGCGTCGTCGAGCCGCAGCAGCCACTTGATGGTGCCATCGGCCGACACTTGTTCGGCGACGCATTGGGGGGTGACGATTTCCGCCGTCTCGCGCAGCGCCGCGCGCAGTTTCAGGCTCAGGTCCGTCATCGCCGCGAAATCGGTCACGCCCTGGCGATGCACCCATTTGACGAGTTGCACAGCGCGAAACGCCGGTTCGCCGAGACTCTCGAAAAATTGCGCCAGGCGCGGGCGCGGCAGGCCCAGCAGATTCAGCTTGTCGGCTTGCGAGGCGTTCACCGCGTGCGCCGGCAGATATCGGCCGGATCGAAGAAGAAATCGATCTCCGCCCGCGCGGTGTCCGCGCCATCCGACCCGTGTACCGCGTTCTGTTCTATGCTGGTGGCAAAATCCGCGCGGATGCTGCCGGGCGCGGCGTCTTTCGGGTTGGTGGCGCCCATCACTTCACGATTTTTCGCGATTGCGTTCTCTCCTTCCAGCACCTGCACCATCACCGGCCCCGAAGTCATGAACTGAACCAGGTCGTTGAAAAATGGCCGCCCCCTGTGAACCTCGTAAAAGCCTTCGGCCTGCTCGCGGCTCAGATGCAGCATCCTGGCCGCCACGACGCGCAAACCGGCGCGCTCGAAGCGACTGTAAATCTCGCCGATAAGATTGGCGGCGACGGCGTCGGGCTTGACGATGGAAAGCGTTCGTTCAGCCATACATTAACTCCACGGAAAACCAGTGGGGGCGGAAAAGTTATTTGTGAAAAGAGTTATTCTACATCGCCACGGCGCGATCCGCGCTCGCAGCGCCGCGTTTATAGCGCAAGCCCGGCCGTCAATGACGGCCGCGCAATACCCTTTTGCGCTTTAATTCTGCGCGAGTTTAACCGCGCGATGGCGATCGCGCACGCGCGCCGTGTCAGACGTGGAAGCTCTCCCCGCAACCGCAGCGGTCTTTTTCGTTCGGATTCGTAAACTTGAAGCTCTCATTGAAGCCTTCGCGCGCGAAGTCGACGACCGCCCCGTCCAGATAGCTCAGGCTGCCGGGATTGATGACAAGCTTGACGCCCTTGTCTTCGAACACCGTATCGTCGGCTCCCACGTCATCCGCGTAGTCAATCACATACGCGAGACCCGAGCAGCCGGTCTTTTTGACCCCGACCCTCAGACCCACGCCTTTCCCGCGTTTTTCGATATAGCGCCTGACGCGGTTCGCGGCCGCGTCCGTCAATGTGATCGCCATCGCTTGCATACCTCGTTAATCCGCCTGCTTTACGCCACAGGCCATTCTAACAACTCCGGCCCCAATCGGCCGGCAAACTGGTGCTTACATGGACACTCAACGCCGCCACTGGTTTCACGAATCCGCCAGATGGCCCGCGGCGTCAGTCACTTGCGGGACGCGGCACGGCACGCAGTCTGGGCTTGCGGACAGGCCGCAGCGCCATGCTCAGCACGCGGCGCCGAGCCAGCAGGTCCGCGAGGCTGATACCCGCGAGAAACTCCAATATCCGCTGGTTCAGCGTTTCCCACAAATAATGAGCCAGACGGTGACCCGGTCGACGCGCAGCACCTCGGCGCCGGCGCCCGCCGGGGCGATCGTGTACCGCCGAGACAATATCGGCAAGCGCAATATCGGCCGGCGCTCGCGCGAGCCAGAAAATATGTTCAGACCCGACACTGCGCATCAGCAAGCCGCCTGCGCACAGCCGCAGCAGCAGCTTGCCCAGATATGCGTGCGGCAGCGACTGTCGCCGCGCGAGTTCCGCCAACGTGAGCGGTTCGGCGTGCCGCGCCACATCCAGCATGGCGGTCACGGCATATCGTGTTCTGTCGGTCAGCTCCAAGCTTCAACACCAGCCGAACCGCGTCACGGCCTTACCGCCGGCGTTCGACCGGCAACGGAAACATGTCAGCTGTTCCGCCGCGCGGACTGCTTGGGCTCGACCGGCTCAATCTGCGGCTCGATTTCCGGCAACGGCGCGTCGTCCACCGCGCCACCCAGTTTTTTTACCTCGTGGCAGGTTTCCTCCAGCTTCCTGTCCAGCAGATGAATGTGATCCAGCATGCCGTTGATGGCGGCCGCGACCGGATCCGGCATGTCCTGCGTGGTGCCGTAGGCGTCGAAGCCCATCTTGCAGGCGATCTCCTGGCGCCGGCGCTGCAGTTCGTCATGGCCCGCGGACACCACCCGCCCGGGAATTCCGACCACCGTCGCGCCTTCGGGGACGTCTTTTAACACCACCGCGTTGGAGCCGATGCGCGCGCCCGAGCCGATCACTACGGGACCCAAGATTTTGGCGCCGGCGCCCACCACGATATTGTCGCGCAACGTGGGGTGGCGCTTGACCTGCTCCCAGCTGGTGCCGCCCAAGGTGACGCCGTGATAAAGCGTGCAGTCGTCGCCGATCTCGGCTGTCTCGCCGATCACCACGCCCATGCCGTGATCGATGAAAAAGCGCCGGCCGATGCGCGCGCCGGGGTGAATCTCGATGCCGGTCAGGCCGCGCGCGACGTGCGAAAAAATCCGCGCCACCGACTTCAATCCCCGTCGCCACAAAGCGTGGTTGAACCGGTGCAGCCACAGCGCGTGCATGCCGGGATACGCAAAAATGATATCGATCAGTTTGCGCGCGGCCGGATCGCGCTCATATACGCAGTTGATGTCTTCTTTAAGTCGCCTCAGCATGGCTGAACCTGGGCAATTACCCACAAATTCATACACATTACTATAGCACAGGCGCATCTCAGTCCGCTGAACGGCCACGCGCGGCGGTGAGGATGCCCCGCAGAATGTTGACCTCGTTGCGGGTCGGGCGCGCACGGCTGAACAGTCGGCGCAGACGCCGCATGAGCTGACGGGGACTGGCGGGATCGAGAAACTCCAGCGCGATCAGCGTACGCTCCAGATGCGCATAAAACAGCTCCAGTTCGGCCGCCGGCGCGGGCGGCTCTTGCGGGCCCGTTGCGATCAGGTCGCCTTGGTGAGCGCACATCATCAGTTCATAGCACACGACCTGCACCGCGGCGGCCAGGTTCAGCGAGCGGTAGGCGGGATTACAGGGGATGGAGACGGCGTAATGACAACGATCGAGCTCCTGGTTGGTCAGCCCGCTGCGTTCGCGCCCGAACACCAGCGCGACTTCGCCCGATTCAGCGACGATCCGGCGCGCGCTTTCGCGCGCATTCAGCCGCGGCCATTCCACCCCGCGCGGTCGCGCGCTGGTGCCGACGGCAAGAACTGTGTCATGCAGCGCCGCGTCCAGCGAGTCGCACATCACGGCGGTCGCCAGAATATCGCCAGCGCCGGCGGCGCGGGCCGTAGCGCGCACGTCGGGGAAACTACGCGGCCGCACCAGATAAAGCCGCGCCAGACCCATGGTCTTCATGGCGCGCGCCGCGGCGCCGATGTTGCCGGGATGCGAGGTTTCGACCAGCACGACGCGGATGTTTTGAAAAGCCTGCACCAGTCGCTCACGCGCCTTCAGTTGACGGGGCGGCCCAGCAGCAGCCAGCTCACGCCCAGGGTAGCGGCGATATCCTGCGTGTTGTTGTGATTGCCGTAGTTCTGCGTGAGCGAGAAGTCGTAGGCGACGCTGCCACGCCAGTGACGCAGGCCCAGGCTTGCGAGCAGTTCATCGGTGGCAAGCGGCCCGGTACCGCTTTTGAAGGCGGTCTTGCTCCAGGAGGTTTGCACCACGGCCGCGGTATGGCGGGTGAAGCCGAATTCATAGGCCACACTGCCCTCAGGCGCCTGGCCCCGAAGCGCGTTTGGAAAGCGCTCCGCGTCGCCCAGCCATTGATTGCTGACGCTAAAATAAAAGCCGTGCCGGCCCATGTGTTTCTGCAAGGTCAGCTGGATGCCGTAATCGACGTCGCCGCTGGATACATAGTCATCGACATCGCCGACCGGCAGCTTGACCGCCGCCTCGATGATCGCGAACGCCTGGCTGGCGAATTCAGTGGAGAAACGCACGCCCAGCACGGGATCGCCGACCTGCACGCCGGAGGGCGAATCCAGCAGCACCAGGCTGTCGCCGCTGTGACGGATGACGGCCTGATATTGGTTATCCGCGACCAGATCACGTTCGGCCGATTGGAAACCGAACGTCTGGTGGAATCCGTCGATGGTGTCATCCAGAATGCCGCCGCTGTAATACAGCAGCGGCAGGTTGACATAGCCCGTCCAGTGTCCGTCGTGCACGTAGCGCGCGGTCAGATCCAGGCTGGTGATCTCGCCATCGAAATACAGGATGTCGCCCTGCGCGGCCAGCAGCGCCTGCACGTCCCGCTCCGTGAGCGTTTCGCGCCGCGCGCGCGCGCGCAGGTAGCCCTTGACGGTATCGTTCTTCACAAAGGTGTTGGCATGCGTCACCCGCGCGTCCAGATCCCAGCCGGGCCGTTGGCTGGCGGCGGCCGGCGGCGGCATGAAGTCCATCCGTAACAGGCTGAACGGCGACAGATTGCGCGTCTGCAGCGGCCCCAGCAACGGCCACTGCGGCAGTGGGCTCTGCGCCCTGGCCACTGTCGCGAACAGCACCGCAAGCGATCCCAGCGCGCACCTGATGACGAAAGTCAAACTTCGGCGGCCCGCGCCCCATTTCGCGGATAACAGATGCTTGCGGATAGCGCCCGACGAGCCTGAATTTTTCGATCGATAAGACATGGAACTCCGGCGCCGCCTTACAAAGACTGATCCGTCTGCTATCCTACACGCCCCGCCAAGATATGCGCCATGCAACCCCTGCTCAACATCGCGATTGCCGCCGCGCGCGCCGCCGGCAACATTATTATCCGGTACATGAACCGCGTCGACAGCGTGTCGGTGCAAAGCAAACGGCGGAACGATTTTGTCAGCGAAGTCGACCGCCTGGCCGAACACGAAATTATCAATGTCATTCGCCGCGCGCATCCGCGGCACGCGATCCTCGCCGAAGAAAGCGGCGGTCACGGCGAAGACGATTACCAGTGGATTATTGACCCACTGGATGGCACCACCAACTTTTTGCACGGCTTTCCGCAGTACGCGGTATCGATCGCGCTTAACCACAAAGACACGCCGCAGCTGGGGGTGGTCTACGATCCGTTCAAGGAAGAACTGTTCACCGCGTTTCGCGGCGCCGGCGCGACCCTGAACAGCCGGCGCATCCGCGTGAGCCGGGTCAACGGGCTCCCCGGCGCCTTGCTGGGCACCGGCATCCCCTATCGCCCGGATCAGAATCTGGACGCCTATCTCGCCACCCTGAAAGCCCTGCTGCCGGACACCGCGGGCGTGCGCCGCGCGGGCTCGGCGGCGCTGGATCTGGCGTACGTCGCCTGCGGGCGGCTGGACGGCTTCTGGGAATTCGGGTTGAAGCCTTGGGACTTCGCCGCCGGCGCGCTGCTGGTGCAGGAGGCCGGCGGCATGGTCGGCGACATGTCGGGCGGGCCGGACTTCGTGCACACTGGCAATGTGCTGGCGGCGAATCCCAAGGCCTTCAAGGATATGGTGCATGCCCTGCAACCGCATCTGGCCAGCGTGGCGAAGGTTAATCGTAGCCCGGCCTAAACGCGCTGCGAAAGCGGTCGCGCACGTGGCTTCCTGTTCTTACTGTTCCTGACGAGCGAGTCACGGCCAACCTGGTGTTGCGTCCGCGCTGAGCGCGTTCGGTTCAGTTCGCAGTCCCTGCACGAGTGCATACCGAATCAATCGCTTAGACAAGTGATTCGCGTGCGGCACGCCGGGCGACTCCGCCTACGTCATTCCGCCAATGGACGCGCCATAGGCTGCCGCATAGTTTCGCAACTGCCGTATGGCGTTGCTACCTGAAAGAGAAACTACCATGAACACAAGAGCCATCGCGGTCTGGACAGCCGCAGTTTCCCTGCTACCGGGAATGGTTTCCGGCGCGGGCGCGTTTACGAAGGCGTTCCCGATCGCGGATTGCGATTTCGAGACGAGACAATTCGAGCGCGAAGACGCGAACCCTCATTTCATCCTTCAACCAGGCCGCGAACTCCATTACAACAACTTTGAATGTGTATCGCTGGGGGAATGCGACGAGGTCGAGGAACTCGTTATTACCATCCTCAACAAAACGCGCAAGTTCAAGCTGAATATTGACGGCAAGACGAAGAATGTGACGACCCGTGTCCTAAGAGAGGTTGAGACGGCAAACGGGGAACTGGTGGAAATCTCGCATAATTATTATGCCCAGTGCGACGATACACGCGATGTCTACTACTTCGGCGAGAAAGTGGACATCTATGAGGACGGCCAGGTCGTGAGCCACGACGGCGCCTGGCTGGCCGGCACTAAAGGTGCAAAGCCCGGCCTTATCTTCCCGGGCGGCGCGTTCCTGCTGGGCGCCCGCTATTTCCAGGAGGTCGCGCCCCGGGTGGCGCTCGATAAGGCCGAGCACGTGGCAATGGGGTTGGTAGAGGAAACGCCCGCGGGCCGCTTCGACGATTGCGTGTTCATTCAAGAAACCACGCCGCTGGAGCCGGGTGATGTCTCGGAGAAGACTTATTGCCCCGGCACGGGTCTGCTGTTCGATAATGAGCTGGAGTTGGTGACCGTAATCGAATGAGCAGGACAGCCTGGTATCGGTCGTACAATCCCGCCTGGCGTTGTTCTCCGGGCGGGATTGTACGCGCCTCATCGAGTTGGCCGTTGGCGTAAAATTAAGCGTATGAACGACTGGATCGATTCCCGCACCCGCGCCTGGGCCGTGGTCGCCGTGATCGGCGGCATTGCGCTGTTTCTCGGCATCGAGCTGATCGAAAATCCGGACTCATCACCGCTAGACCTCCTGCTGGAGCTTCTGGATATTGCCCCAGTGGTGCTGACCAGCGTCGGGTGCGTGCTTCTGTTTCGTGTGCAACAAAGACAGCGCGATGAGCAGGTGAAGGTGATCCGTGACCTGGAGATCGCCCGCGCGCAGGGGCAGCGCTGGCGCGCCGAGTCGCGCTCGCTGCTGAACGGTCTAGGCCAGGCAATCGAGGCGCAATTTGCGCGCTGGAACTTGACCGAGGCGGAACGCGAAGTGGCTTTGCTGCTGTTGAAGGGGCTCAGCACCAAGGAGGTTGCTTCGGTGCGCGCCGTCAGCGAACGCACGATCCGCGAGCAGGCGCGTTCGATCTACTCCAAGTCCGGGCTCACGGGACGCGCGGCTTTATCGGCGTTCTTTCTCGAGGACCTGCTCGCGCCCATCGAGGGCTTGAAATAGGGCTCGAGCCTACGCACCGGGTAGTATTGGGCGCCGTGACTCCGACGCTGCGCCCGGGCTTCCTGTAGAGGTAGACTACCCGCGATCGGAGAGCACGGCCCCACGCGGCGCACCGCGATAACAACAGGACTAAGCGATGCTCAAGCCAGGCGGGACCTCATGCTCGTTATTCGTGGCCGGGCTGGGCGTTTCGGCGTTCAGCGGCGCCGCCGCCGTCGGCGATGTTGATCGAGCAAGGCCATATGAAAGCGAGCTGGCCGCCGAGATTTCCGGATTGGACCCCGACGATCCCCCTGAGACCCGGATCAGGCTGACGCCCTCGCTCTCATTTGGCGGACAGCTTGAGATTGAATATGCGTTCCAGACGAACCTCGACCTGGATGACGCGACCGAGGATGACCTTTCCGCGTTGGAGCCGGGCATGTCGCTGGCGTTCTCTTTTGATCCGAACAGCTACTTGCAAACGTTCGTCGATTTCACCTTATCCGAGGAATTGTTCTTCGAAGATCCGGAGCAACAGGAGGATCGGACGAAGCTGGAGTCCGAGCAGGCTTATGTCCTGTTCAAGAACCTTTTAAACGACAGGCTGGCGTTGCAACTCGGACGCCAGCGCTTCGAGGACGAGCGGCAGTGGTTGTACGATGAGGAGCTCGACGCCGTGCGGATGTTTTTCCGGTTCTCCGGGTTCTTGTTCGAGGCTTCGGCCAGCCAGGGCGGCCTCGTGGATAAGGATTTGCTGAATGATGACGAGGAGGAACAGACCAACAACTACATTGCTTATGCAACTTATCCGATCGCGGAGGAGTTGAATGCGGCGGCGTATGTAGTTGTCCGCGATGACCGTTCGCTTGAGAATGACAGCCCCATGCTCTTCGGCATCCATTCGGGTGGCGAGCTAAGCGACGGCCTCGAGTACTGGCTCGAGGGAGCCTACGCGCGGGGCCGAGATGGGTCCAACATGGTTAGAGGATACGGCTTTGATCTCGGCTCTAAATACGAGTTCTATCTTCCCCTGCAACCGTCCATAACCCTCGGCTACGCCTTCGGCACGGGCGACGGCAATCCCGATGACGAAGTCGACCGAAGCTTCAGACAGACCGGGCTTCAAAACAACGAAGACGACTTCAAGTATTACGGCGAGCTGCTCGACCCTGAGCTCAGCAATCTCGCAATTTTCACCATTGGCGCAGGCATCACACCAACCGCGCAAAGTTTTGTCGATCTCGTCTACCACGATTATCGCCAGCACAAAGCCGCCGACAGCCTGCGCGAAGCGAGCATCGACGCGGAGCCCAACGGCTTGAGCAAAGACTTAGGGACTGAGATCGACCTGATTATCGGCTACGAACAAAGGCGATTGGATCTCGCCCTGGACCTGGGTTACTTCATCCCCGGCCAAGCTTTCGTGCCGCGATCCGCACACAGCTTCCTAGCTCGCTTCGAGATGCAGTTCGGCTTTTAAGTCAAACCAGGCACGGGCCCGTTATCTTCCGCCGATCGCGGTCGGATATACGGAGCGCATTACTCTGCGTCCCGAAGACGTTATTGCTACACTATGGCCGGCTGTCCAGCTGTTCGCCCTCTTTTTTGACCGGCATCATGTCCGCCTTGCTCACGCCCAGCAGCACGGCATAGGTGCTCGCGACGTACACGGAAGAATATGTGCCGATCAGGATGCCCACGATCAGGGTGAAAGAAAACGCCGCCAGCACCTCGCCGCCGAGAAAATAAAGCGCCGACAGCACCAGCAGGGTCGAGACGCCGGTCATGATGGTGCGCGCCAGGGTTTCATTGATGGAGATATTCACGATCTCCTCCACCGAGCGCTTGCGGATCTTGCGGAAATTCTCGCGGATGCGGTCGAACACCACGATGGAGTCGTTCAGCGAATAACCGATGATGGTCAGCACCGCCGCCAGTACGTTGAGATCGAAACTGAGGCCCGATATGGACAGCACCGCGAGCGTGAAGATGACATCGTGCACCAGCGCGATGACCGCGCCCAGCGCGAAACGCCACTCGAAGCGCATGGACACGTAGATCAGAATGCCGATCAGCGCATAAAGCAGCGCCAGCCCGCCCTTTTCGCGCAGCTCTTCGCCCACCTGCGGGCCGACGAACTCCACGCGCTGCATCTCCGCGTCCGGGTTTTTCTGTTGCAGGGCTTGCAGTACGTGATTGCTGAGTTCGGCGGAGTCTTCGCCCGCGCGCGGCGGAATGCGGATCAGCACTTCGCTGGAGGTGCCGAAATGCTGCGCGACGGCGTCCTCGAAGCCGGCCGCTTCCAGGGTCTGCCGCACGTCGCCCAGGTGCACCGATTGCGGATAGCGGACCTCGACGACGGTGCCGCCGGTGAAGTCGATGCCGAAATTGAAGCCGCGCGTCACGAACAAGGCGATTGAAATGGCCAGGACGGCAAATGAAATCCACATGGCGAGCCGCCGGTAGCGCATGAAATCGATGGTGGGCGTTCGCTTGAGAAATTCCATGACGAGACCCTCTTCAGATGGCGAGCCGGGCCTGCCGGCGGCCGCCGTAAATCAGGTTGACCAGCGCGCGGGTGCCCATGATGGCGGTGAACATGGAGCACGCGAGACCGATGGTCAGGGTCAGCGCGAAGCCTTTGATCGGTCCGGTGCCGAAGCCGAACAGCACCACCGCCGCGATCAGGGTCGTCACGTTGGAGTCGAGGATGGTGCCGAACGCGCGATGATAGCCTGCCTGGATACTGGACTGCGGCGAATTGCCGTTTCTCAGTTCTTCGCGGATGCGCTCGTTGATCAGCACGTTGGCGTCCACCGCCATGCCCACCGTGAGCACGATACCGGCGATGCCCGGCAGGGTCAGGGTCAGGCCCGGCACCATGGACATGATGCCAATCAGCAATATCAGATTCACCAGCAGGGCCACGTCCGCGATCAGCCCGAACACGCGGTAATACACCGCCATGTAAGCGACCACCAGCAGAAAGCCGATCACCACCGACTTGAAGCCATCATCGATGTTCTGCTGACCCAAGCTGGGGCCGACGGTGCGCTCCTCGACGATGGTCATCGGCGCGGCCAGCGCGCCCGCGCGCAGCAGCAGCGCCAGATCGCGCGCCTCGGTAGTCGAATCCAGGCCGGTGATCTGGAAGCGCCGGCCCAGCTGCTCCTGAATGCGCGCGACGTTGATCACCTCTTCCACGGTGCGCGTGACCTGCACCTCGCGGCCGTTGCGCTGCACGGTCTCGGGCTTGTTCTCGATGAACACCACGGCCATCAGACGGCCCACGTTCTGGCGAGTTGCCGCGCTGAACAGCCGCGCGCCCTCACCGTCGAGGGTAATGAACACGGCCGGCCCGCTGGTCTGCGAGTCGATGCCCGAAGACGCGTCGGTGATGTAATCGCCGGTCAGCATCACGCGGCTCTTGAGCAATACCGGATTACCGTCGCGATCGTGATAAAGCTCCGTGCCCAGCGGCGCGCGGCCGCTGTCCTCGGCGGCTATGGGATCGCCCTGCTCGTCGACCATGCGGAATTCCAGGGTCGCGGTCGCGCCCAGGATTTCCTTGGCGCGCGCGGTGTCCTGCACGCCGGGGAGTTGCACCACCACCCGCGTCTGACCCTGTTGCTGAATGACCGGCTCGGCCACCCCCAGCTCGTTGACCCGGTTGCGCAGGGTGGTGATGTTCTGATCCAGGGCGAAGCGCCGGATCTCCTCCAGCGCCGTCTCCGTCAGCCGTGCGCTCAGGGTGTAATCATCGCCGGATTCCTCGAAAGTCAGGTTCTCCTGGTACTGGTTTTCCAGCACCGACAGGCCGCGGTCTCGCGATTCCGCGCTGCTGAAGTCGATCGTCAGGCCGCCGCCTTCCTGACTGACACCCAGATAGCGGATGTCCTGCTCGCGCAGCAGATTGCGAAACTCGTCCTCGTAGCGATCGCGCGCCTTTTGCGCAGCCGCCTGCATGTCGACCTGCAGCAGAAAATGCACGCCGCCGCGCAAGTCCAGGCCGAGATTCATGGGCCCGGCGTTGATGGCGCGCAGCCATCCGGGCGTGGCGGGCGCGAGATTCAGCGCCACCACGTAATCGCCGCCCAGCCCGCCGGCAAGGATGTCCCTGGCCTCGAGCTGCGTCTCGGTATCGCCGAAGCGCACCAGCATCTGCCCCTCCCCGCGCTCGATGCGCTGCGCCCTGATGCCGTCTGTTTTCAGCAGTTCGTTGACCCGGGCTTCCAGCCCCGGTTCGGGCGGGCCGTCCTCGGGCGAAATCTGTACGGCGGGATCCTCGGGATACAGGTTGGGCAACGCATAGAGCGCGCACACCAGCACGATGCCCAGGATCAGGAGATTTTTCCACCACGGATAACGGTTCATGATAACGGGCGCGAACGCTTGCTTTTATTGGTCGGAAACGGTTGCTGTCGCGTTCATTGATCGCTTTTACAGTTAAGGGCCTCTGATTAACTCAGAGGTTCCTGCGGTACAAGGACGTGCCGCCAGTTTCGGCGGCCGCAGAGCGTTGAAAGAAAGCGCCATATGCATTGGCAATGGCGCATTTTTTGCCCTCCGTGCGCTGAGAAATCCATGGATTTCTCAGACTCCTTGATTAATTCACATCCCGGCGACCCAGGCACCATCGAACGCCGTCGCCGTTGACTGGCCAACGGCCACCACAGCAGCCGGGGCCGGATCTCGGAAGACTCCGCGGCTTCGGAACGCCAACCGCGCGGTCTGCGTCGCCCCGGGCGCGTATCTCTAAGGATTGCCTTTCCCCTTCTCCTTCCTGCTTCTGTCTGGCCTCGGCGCGTCGGCCTTGATCGTCCCCTTGGGCATCACCGACGCGATCGCATGCTTTTGCACCATGATATTCACGCCGGCCGCGATTTCCATCCGTACGAAGCTCTCGCCGACATCCGCGAGTCTGCCCAGCACCCCGCCGGAGGTGACCACCTCGTCGCCGCGGGTCAGTGATTCCAGCAGCTGCTTGTGTTCCTTCGCGCGCTTGGACTGCGGACGGATAATCATGAAATACATGATCGCGAAAAAAATGCCGATCATGATGGCGAATTCGAGCATGCCGCCACCGGGCGGCGCGCCGGCCTGCGCGTGCGCTTGACTGATCAGGAAGCTCATGTTGCGGGACTCTGAATCCTGTGGCTTGCGAAGTCGCGCATTATTACACCTGCGCGCGTGCCGCGTAAAACCGGGCGGCAAAATTGTTCAGGCGGCCATGCGCGATGGCGTCGCGCAGTTCGCGCATGAGCTGCTGATAATAATAAAGGTTATGGATGGTATTGAGCCGCGCACCCAGGATTTCCCGGCACTGGTCCAGATGCCGCAGATAGGCGCGCGAGTAGTGCCGGCAAGTGTAGCAACCGCACAGCTCATCCAGCGGCGCGGGATCGTCCCGGTAACGGCTGTTGCGAATGCGCACGAGTCCGGCGCGGGTATAGAGGAAACCCGTGCGCGCGTTGCGGGTGGGGATTACGCAGTCGAACATGTCCACCCCCAGCCGCACCGCCTCGACGATATCCTCGGGCGTGCCCACGCCCATGAGATACCTCGGACGCTCGCGCGGCAAGTAGTCGATGATCTCCGCCAGCACGTCGCCACGCTGCTGCGCGCTCTCGCCAACCGCCAGACCGCCGATCGCATAGCCATCGAAACCGATCGTCATCAGCGCGTCGGCCGAGGCGCGCCGGAGATTCGCGTACATGCCACCCTGCACGATGCCGAACAGCGCGGCCTGTACGTCGGTATCCTGCAGCGCGTCGTGCGCCAACCGGCTGCGCCGCGCCCAGCGCATCGACAGTTCCATGGACTCGCGCACCTGGGTCTCGCTCGCCGGATACGGCGTGCACTCGTCGAACACCATCACCACGTCGGCGCCGAGATCGCGCTGCACGCGCATGGACGTTTCCGGATCCAGAAACACCGCATCGCCGTCGACCGGCGAACGGAAGTGCACGCCCGCCTCGGTGAGCTTGCGGCTGGCCGCCAGGCTGAACACCTGAAACCCGCCGGAGTCGGTGAGGATGGGCCCGTCCCAGTGCATGAACCGGTGCAGGCCGCCCAGTGCGCGGACGATCTCCGCGCCCGGCCGCAACATCAGATGAAACGTGTTGCCGAGGATGATCTGCGCGCCGAGATCACGCAGCTCCTCTGGTGCCATCGCCTTGACGGCGCCGTAGGTGCCGACCGGCATAAACGCGGGTGTCTCCACCACGCCGCGCGCGAAGTGTAACCGGCCGCGGCGCGCCGCGCCGTCGGTGGCGAGCAGGTCAAAATTCATTATTGGCCGGGACGGAGGATGATGGCGCAGGTACCCAAGTACTAACGCAAGATGCCTTAGTCTATATTACGTTGCTCGACTCGCTGATTGCGGAACTGAATTGATGCCAAGATCACGTGCAAGCGCGCCTGATGCTTCGCGCATATCCTGTGGGCGCTGACCTTAAGCGGCCCCAGCAGCAGATCTGGCAACTGGTGGCCTACATCAAGACGCTGGACCAGTAAGGATGTGGCTACGACCGTGAGACTGAGCAGACACCGCGAGTACAGCATGGATTTCCGCCGCCTCCCCATGGTCGCGCTGACGTGAAAGCAACGCGGCATCGCAAGCACCTGCTCGCCGCGCTCCTGCAGCGACACGCGCAGACTTTCGCGCAAGAGCTCGGTTTTGATCTTACGAAAAACACACCCTCAACGCTATTCCGCCTGCTGTGTTTCGCATTGCTGGCCAGCGCCAGGATCAGTCACGACATCGCCATACAAGCCGCCAGGGCGCTGGCGCGGCAAAAGTGGAACACGGCGCACAGGATGGCGGAGTCGACCTGGCGGCAGCGCACCGACACGCTCAACCGCGCCGGCTACGCGCGCTATGACGAAAGCACCGCGCGCATGCTGGGCGACACCGCGCAGCATCTGCTGGACGAATATCGCGGCGATCTGCGCAACTTGCGCGAGGCGGCGAACCGGGACGCGGCCGCCGAACGCAGGCTGCTCAAAGCATTCAAGGGCGTGGGCGACTGTGGGCGTCGACATCTTCTTTCGTGAAGTGCAGATTGCATGGGAGGAAGTCTATCCGCACGCCGACCGGCGGGTGCTCAAAGCGGCGTCCAAGTTAGGGCTCGGCGACACGCCGAAGGACCTCGCCGGGCTGGTTGATAACCGTGCCGACTTCGCACGCCTGACCGCCGCGCTTGTGCGCATCGAGTTGAGCCGCGGTTACCACGAACTGGAGGATCTCGTGAAGAAGGACAATGCCTGAACCGGATTTCACCGGACACAGCGAACGGTTGATGCGCCCGTGCGCGCGCATTGCCGGACCTGCGCAACGCGACCAAGGGCAACAGCTTTGAGCCCGCCGCTTTTCACCCGCATCGATCCCGAACTGTATGTGGTCGCCGCGCGACATCAGGGGCGCGACGGCATGCTGCTGGCCACCTGGGTGGCGTGGCTGACCTTGCGCGAGGATCGGGGACGCGTGCTGGTCGCGCTCTCGCCCGGAAGTCTCACCGCGGAACTGGCGTGCGCGAGCCGCCGTCTTGTGGTACAGCTCCTTGCCGAAGGACAGGAAGCGCTCATCCCGCGCGGGGCTGGTGTCCGGCCGCGAGCAGGCCAACAAGCTGGATGCAGTGGAAATCGAGCGCACCCGCCGCGGTCTGCCGGTGGTAACCGGCACCTGCGGGTGGTCCGACTGCGACGTGATGATCGAGACCGTCACCGGCGAGCGCGTCCTGCTGTACGCCCACGTGATCGAGGAGCAGGTGTTTGCCGAGCGGCGTCCATTGCGGCTGAGCGCGGCCTACCGCGCGCTGCCGAAGGACGTGTCACACGCGATTGAGGAACAACGGCAACGCGACGGCGAGCGCGATCGGCCGTGACCCGCGCGCAACAACGCGGCACGGTGCGTGCGGTGATGCTCACCGATCGCGGCCGCATACACCAAGGTTACGCGCGCAAGGCCGCGCCACCGCAACTCGAACTTGCCGTTCTGCGCCGGCCGGATCCGGCGGAACTTCAGGCGGCGCTGACGCGGGCCGAGATCCTAATCAGCGAGCGCAATCAGCCGGTCAGCGCGGAGATGATCGCCGCGGCGTCGAAGCTCCGGTTCATCCTGCGGCTGGGGTCGCTGATTCACGATATCGATCTCGACGCCGCGCGCCGTGCCGGCGTAAAGGTGTCGGCACAGCCCGTGCGGGAAAGCGTGCTGGCGGCCGAGCACGTGCTGATGATGATTCTGGCGCTATTGAAACGTCTGGGCCGCTCGTCGCAAGCAATGTCCGAGTCCGTTACGGACATTCCGCCGCGGCATACCGACGAGAACACCTTCGCTTACAACTGGATGGGCTACCGCGACCTGCAGGCGCTGATGAACAAGACCGTTGCCGTGCTGGGCATGGGCGGGATC
>JBOIDC010000062.1:0-23021 GCA_050740315.1 Gammaproteobacteria bacterium
CGCGCCCGCCATGAACGGCAACAGATGTTCTTCGATCCGACCCAGACCTGGCGCGTAAAACAGCGCGCCGCCGGTGGCATGGTCTTCGATCAGCAAGCCCACGTTATCGCCCGGATGCGGATCGTGCCGGTGCGGCGAGTAGGGCGGCGCCTTGCTGGAAAGCCGGATCGCCGTGAAGGCCAGGTCTTGCGCCTGGTCGATGGCAAATGAATCGCCGTTGATGGGCAGCGGGTGCCAGTTGACGCCGCAATAGTGTTTCAGCATGGCCAGTACCGGAAAGCCGCTGGTTAGATCCTGATGAACCATGTCGGTGCAGTAAAGCTCCAACGGAACATTGCTCTCGCGCAAAGTCAGCAGGCCGGTGGTGTGATCGATCTGGCTGTCCATCAGCACGACCGCGTGGATGCCGGTGTCGCGCAAGGCGCGCGCGGGTTGCAGGGCCGGAAAAGCGTCAATCTGCGTACGGATATCGGGCGACGCGTTGATCAATACCCAGTCGACGCCGTCGGCGCTGACCGTTATCGAGGACTGTGTGCGGGCGCGCGCGACAATTTCACCGCGGCGAAAACCGGCGCAGTTTTCGCAGTTACAGTTCCACTGCGGAAATCCGCCGCCAGCGCCTGAGCCGAGAATGTGCACCTGCATTAAAAAGGGCGCCTGATTTGAGGTGGAGACGGAGTTTCGTCGATGACTTCCGGGTCGTCAACGCCGGAAATGTCGCTTCAGAAGTCTAGTGGGTTTGCCTTCAAAGTCAAACGCGCGTCGGCCGCGGCAGTCAGCCAAGTTTTAACCCGCATGACCCAGCCGGGACTCATGGCGTATTCGAAACTAACGTCCGATTGGCTATTCTGATATGGTCTACGCGGGTTGCGGCATCGTATTCATTAACGTTGGCCATCCGGGTCGACTCAACACAAGGAGAACCAAATCATGAATTTATCGAGGCTGATCATCGCCATGCCTGCTTTGTTGATAACTGCCGCCGCAGGCGCGGCCGACGATCCCCACGATTATCCCACCCATGAGCGCGTGGAGTATGTGTTCGACTGTATGCGCCAGCATGGCGGCATGAACTACGACAATCTTTATCGGTGCTCGTGCAGCATCGATTACATCGCCTCGAAAATGACACACGAGGAGTTCGTTACCGCTGACACGTTCCTGCGCGGACACGGCGCCGCGGGCGAGCGCGCGGAAATTTTGCGGGAAGGTCCTGTGGCTGAAAGCGTGTCGGAAAACTACGACGCCATCCTCTCGCAGGCGGCAAAAAGCTGCTATCTGCCCGATCCGACCGGGTCCGAAGAGGAATCCGAGGAAGAAGAGCAATGAATCGCGAATCGGCCGCAAGCGCGCGCAACGCGGATAGCCAGCTCGCCGACTGGCGCGGCCGCGCCCTGGCGCTGGAACGCGGCGTTAACCAGGCGCTGGTGGGACTGGATCGCCCCGTGCGGCTGGCGCTGATCGCGCTGTTCGCGCGCGGTCATGTACTGCTGGAGGGCGATGTTGGGGTCGGTAAAACCACCTTGCTGCGTGCGCTCGCGCGCGGCATCGGCGGCGTGTACGAGCGGCTCGAAGGCACGATAGATCTGCTGCCGAATGACCTTATTTATTACACCTACATCAATGAGCAAGGGCGGCCGCAGGTCGATCCGGGTCCGTTGCTCAAACATGGTGAGAACCTGTCGTTCTTCTTTTTTAACGAGGTCAATCGCGCCCGGCCGCAGGTCCACTCACTGCTGCTGCGCGTGATGGCGGAGCGCAGCGTCAGCGCCTTCAATCGCGAATATCACTTTCCGTACCTGCAGGTGTTCGCCGATCGCAACCGCGTGGAAAAGGAAGAGACCTTTGAGATTCCGTCGGCGGCGCGCGATCGATTTTTTATGGAAATTGCGATCGAGCTGCCGAGCGATCCGGCACTGCGCCGGCAGCTGATGTTCGACACGCGCTTTCACGATGTCGATGCGTTGATCGAGGAGGTGCCGCGAGGCCTGATCCCGTTCACGGAGGTGAAAGATATCGCGCCGCTGATTCAGGACGGGATCGGCGTCAGCGATACACTGCAGGCGTACGCGCTGGATCTGTGGGAAGCGACGCGCAATCCACAGCGCTTCGGTGTCGAGCTCGACGACGTCGACATGACACAACTGGTGCAGGCCGGCGCGAGCCCGCGCGGCGCCAGCCTGCTGATCCGCGCCGCCAGAGTGGCGGCATGGCTGCGTGATCGCGAGTCGGTGGTGCCGGAAGACGTGCAGGCCATTTTCTTCGAGACCATGGCGCATCGCGTATTCTTCAATCCCGTGTTCGAACTCCGGCGCGCCACGCTCGCCCGTCAGATGATGGAGCAGATCCTGCGCAAAGTCGCCTCACCATGAGGGTGACCAATGGATGGGAACGCATGCTTGCGCGAACGTGCTCCGGCCGCGGTCGCTTCGCGGCTCAGCCGTGCAGGATATGGCCGTATTGGCTAGGGTAGGCGCATTTCCGAATCGAACCGGTACGCGGCCAGAGACTGGCCTGTCCGGCACCCGCCATGCCGACGTTCGCGAGTTTCACTACAGAATCCGGTGGCGCACCCGCCACGCATTGCCGGGACAGCACCGCTCCAGCCGCCCGGGCGCAGGTCACGAATACGCGACCAGCGCGCCATTGATGGATTATCCGGACCCGCGCAGGCTCGATATAAGGCGGTCAGCGCGCGACCCGTTCGATCAGTTATTCGTGCGCATGTATAACCAGCTCAGCCTGGTGCCTGTCTACGCGGTGGTCGATGCAACCGCGTCGATGGGTTTCGAAGGCGCGGCGTCCAAGCCGTCGCTATTGGCCGAATTTCTCACTGTGCTGGCGTTCTCGGCCGGCCGCACCGGCGATCCGCTGGGTGTGATCGGCTGCGCGGACAAGGTCTTGCCGGAATTTGTCCTGCCCGCGACCCCCAGTGGCGAGGCGGCGCGCGCGATCATTGGCCGCTTGCGCGATCTGCGGTTAGCGGCCGGCGGTGCGCAGGGGCTGATCGACGCCGCGCCGCTGGTGGGTCACCGGCGCGCGCTGGTATTCATTTTGTCGGATTTCCACTTTCCGTTGGCCGTCACGCGCCGCATGCTGCGGGCGTTCACGAGACATGACGTGGTGCCCATCGTACTATGGGACAGCGCGGAGTTCCGCGCCCCGCGGGCCTGGGGTCTGGCACGCATGCAGGACAGCGAGACAGGGCTGGAGCGCTACGTGCTGTTGAGGCCCGCGGTTCGCGACCGCCTGCTCAAAGCCTTCGCGGCGCGTCGCGAGGCGCTCGAGCGGGTCTTCCTCGAGTTCGGATACACGCCCTATTTCCTGATCGACAAGCTCGACTGCGACGACCTCAATCGATTCTTCATCGAACGATGATGCGACGAATTTTCTCGCCCCGTTACAACCGTGCAACACCGATGCTGGCGATGCTGGGCGCGATGATTGTCGGTGTGGTTCTGCCTTGTTTGGCCCGGCAGGCGGAAAATTCCGGCTGGGCCGAGCCGCCGAATGCGCGCCGCTTCGAACTGCCGAATCAGGAGAAGCCCGTTGTTCCGGGCTGGCAAGCGGCTGCGAAGCTTGATCCGCGCTTGAAAATGCTCGAACTCCACCACCAGCGCGCGTTTGGCGTGTTGGCCGGTGACAAGGTCCGCCTCGAGCTGGCGGTGGCCGTGGAAAAGCCTTATCGATTGCAACGCAGCTCGCTGCCGCCGTCGCGCTGGGTCAACTCATGGCTGGAGTTACAGAATGTCAGGGCCAGGCACATCGCGGGCGAGCGCCTCAATCGCTACGCGATCGCGATCAATTATCAGATCTTCGCGACACCGCGCGCCGTGACCTTGGACGCGATCCCGGGCTTCGATCTGCGCTTCGCCGACGGCGCCCGAAGTTTCGCATTAAGCGTACCGGACTGGGTATTTTCAATGTCGCCTTTACTCAGGCCCGAGCCGGAGGCCGACGACATGACCGCGATCCCGGTTCGCGCCGACGCGCCGCCGCTCACCGTAGACGCCACGTGGCCGGCCGCTGGTGTCGCGCTATTTGGCCTGTTGAGCGCGCTGTTGGGCGTTTACTGGCTGTATTTCAAGGCGCTCTGGCCGTTTGCGCGGCGCGCCGATGCGCCCTTCGCGCACGCCTGTCGGCGGCTTCGCGCTTTGCAGCGGCGCCGGGATGAGCGGGCGCTGCCTGACGGGTTCCGGCTTGTGCACCAGGCTTTCAACCAGACCGCGGGTGAGGTCTTGTTCGCCGAACACCTGGAGCGCTTCTTTGCGAAGTGGCCCAGTTTCGCCGAACGGCGCGCGGGCATCGAGGGTTTCTTCCAGCGATCGCGCCGCTTGTTTTTTAGCGGCGGCGGCGCGCGCGAGGCCGATAACACGGATCTGACGTGGCTGGAGTCGTTGTGCCGGCAATGCCGGGCCGCGGAGCGCGAGGCGCGTTGAACCTTCAGCTAGAGCACGGCTGGGTATTCCTGCTGCTGGCATTGACCGCGTTGCCGCTGCTGTTTAGCGGCGTGAAGCCGGCGGTGTACCCCTGGCTTGAGGTGGTGCCTGCCGATGGTCTGGCCAGGGGTTTGGGGGCTGCACTGCGGGTGATCGGCGTTATCGCGCTTGCGTCTCTGGTGTTCGCGCTCAGCGGACCTGAGCGCGGCGAGCAACGCGTGGAATACGTCGCCGAAGGCGCTCAGATGGTGATCGTGCTGGACCGCAGCCGCAGCATGAACGACAATTTTGCGGGCCGCGCGCCTGCCGGACAAGACGAGGAAAGCAAGGCGGAGGCGGCCAGCCGTCTGTTGCTGGATTCCGTAAGAAAACGACCCGACAACGTGTATGGCCTGGTCGAATTCTCCACGGCCCCCATCTACGTGCTGCCGCTGACCGCCAAGGAGACCGCGACGCATGCGGCGATCGAGGCCGCCGGCAGCGACGGTTTTGCGCTGACGAATATCGCGACGCCGCTGCTGATGGCGGCCGGGTTCTTCGAGGGGCGCGCCTATCGCGGGTCGCGGGTGATCCTGCTGGTCTCGGATGGAGCAGCCGCGGTCGACGCGCAAGTCGGCGACATGCTGCGCAACGCGTTTCAGGAGTACGATGTACGGTTGTACTGGATTTACATACCTGAAGAGGGCAGTCCGGGGTTGTTTGCCAAGGTGCCTTATGGCCAGCTGCCGGTAGGCGGCGTGCCGGCACAGAGATTACACCGGTATTTCCAGAGCCTGGGCATTCCTTACCGGGCGTATGAGGCGCAGAATCCGGCAGCCCTGCAACGGGCGGTGGCGGATCTGGATCAACTCGAGCGATGGCCGCTGCGCACGTCCGAATTATTGCCGAGCAAGGATCTCAGTGTTTACGCCTACGCGCTCAGCCTGATGATGCTTGCATTATTGATCGTCGCGAAACTGTTTGAGGTGAGGATCTGGCGATGAACTTCAAACGCGGGTTGGCGGTCGGGGTTCCAATCGCGCTGGCGGCTTCCCTGGCCGGCTTCGCGGTCAGCGCGCACGCGCTGTATCAGCGTCACGCGCTGAACGCGCTGATCGCGCAAGGGGACGTGCGAGAGATCGGCAATGACGCGGCGCCCCGCGCGCTGTTCGCCAAGGCCTACCAGTTGCGCCGCGATGGCAAGCTCCAGGCCGCACTGGCGCTGTATTACCGCCTCGAGAAAGTCCCCGACCGCGAGATTCAGGTCAGGGCAAACTATAACATCGGTAATATCTACGTGACGCAGGCGCAGATCGAGGCCCAGCGTCTCCGGTTCAAGAACATCGGCACCCTGGTCGGCATCGCGCGCGCGCAGTACCAGCGCGCGCTGCGCCTGGACAGCGGTTTCTTCGATGCAAAGTACAATCTGGAATACACGCGCTTCCTGGTGACCGAACGGGATTCCGAGAGGCAGCCGTACGAGGGCGGCTTGTCGCGCCGGCATCAGTTCAAGAAAGACTGGGCCGAGTTCCAGCAGTTGCCGCAAGGGCTTCCGTGATCGGCGGATCACGGTGGCCCTTGCCGGCCAGGCTGCGCGACACGCGTTTCATCCTCTTGATGCTGGCGGCGCTGGCGCTGCTGCCGGTGTTTGGTCACCCGTCAATCCGCATGGTGGAGCCGGTGCGCGAATATCTGTTTGTGGTGGACATTACCCAAAGCATGAACGTGCGTGACTACACGCTCGGCGGGCGCTCGATCGACAGGCTGAATTTTGTCAAGACCACACTGATCCGGGCGTTACCGGAGCTGCCGTGCGGCTCCTCGGTGGGGCTGGGATTATTCACCGCATGGCAGACGGCCGTGCTGTTCAAACCTATCGAGGTCTGCCGTCACCGGCGCGAGATCGATGCTGCGATACGCAGCATCGACTGGCGCATGGCCTGGGCGCCGCAGAGTAACATCGCACGCGGCATCAATGACGCCCTGGCGCAGATCTCGACGACGAACGGACGGGCCACCGCGCTGGTGTTCTTCACCGACGGCGACGAGGCGCCGCCCACCGACGGCAAGCTGCCCGCGGCAATGGAAACAGCGCCGCAGAAACGTCCGCGCGGCGTGCTGGTCGGGGTGGGTGACCGGCGCCCGTCCGCGATTCCACTGTACAATCAGGGCGGCAACATGGCAGGTTATTTCCAGCGCGGCGGACAGCCAATGCTGTCAGGTCTGCAGGAAAACTATCTGCGCAAGCTGGGGCGTGGGACCAATCTGGATTACCACCGCCTTCAGGCGCCCGAAGATCTGCTGAATCCGCTGCGATCCGGACGTTACGCAAACGCACGCCCGGTAAACCGGGAAATCAGCTGGGTGTTCGGCGCGGTTGCCCTCGCGCTTGTGGCAGCGGCTTACCTGGTGACGCCGCTGGCGGCAATCCGCGGCCTCGATCGCAGTCTGCGGGCATCACAACCGGCTCCCAAGGCGTGGGGTCTTTTTTCGTCTCGCCGGGCGGCTCCATAAATAAAACTTATTGACTTCGCATCCAACGAAAATTTAACCACCGGAAGTTTCAGGCGATTATGAATCTTTGCACCACAGTTTCTTGCAACCCGTATCAACTTTTCTAATTTGTATAGCGTTTGGAGATTTATGCGTAAACAGCGCTTATACAAAAAATTCATTGATGGTCACTCTTCCTAACAACCTGTGGCATGCTATTATTTAGGACATACAATGATGTAGCAGGATTTATCTCTGACAGGGAAACAAGCAGCCTGCGCAAGGAGCACTACGGCTGTCGTCGTCTAACAACGCTTCAGACAAGTGAACCGATCGGAGGCTTCGCAATGAGTAATTGCAGTTTGAGCAAGAGGTCAGTTTTGAAGCCATGCCTGGCTATCGCTGCGGCATTTGCCGTTAGCAGTGCCGCGTTTGGCAACCCAGAACTGATTAAACTATCGGAAGATCCCGCCAACTGGCCAATGTGGGGTGGTAATTACACCGGCAACCGCTACAGCGAGTTGGATCAGATCAACACTGAAAACGTGGGTGATTTGCGTCCAGAATGGACCTTCTCGACCGGCGTGCTGCGTGGTCACGAAGGTGGTCCGACCGTCATCGGAGACATGCTGTACGTGCATTCTCCCTTCCCCAACAAAGTGTTTGCCATCAACCTGGCCGAGGACAATAAGATCGAGTGGATGTATGAGCCCACTCAGGATCCGAAGGTCATTCCTGTGATGTGCTGCGACACGGTCAATCGCGGCCTGGCTTATGCGCCCGGGGCGAAGCCGATGATCATCCTGCAGCAGGCGGACACCAAGCTTGTGGCGCTGGATGCCGCATCCGGCAAGGTGGTCTGGCAAACCGTCAATGGCGATCCCAGCAAGGGTGAAACCAACACCAATGCACCGCTGGTGGTGAAAGACAAGGTCATCACGGGTATCTCCGGCGGTGAGTTCGGTGTGCAGGGCTTCATCGCGGCGTATAACCTGAAAGACGGGAAGCTGGCGTGGAAGGGTTACAGCGTCGGCCCCGACGATCAGTTGCTGTTCGATCCGGACAAGACCATCGATGCGGCCACCGGTGAGCCGGTGGGCGAGGATTCCAGCCTGAACACCTGGGAAGGCGACCAGTGGAAGATCGGGGGCGGCACCACGTGGGGCTGGTATTCTTACGATCCAGAACTCGACCTGCTCTACTACGGTTCGGGTAATCCCAGCACGTGGAATCCCAACCAGCGTCCTGGCGACAACAAGTGGTCGATGACCATCTTCGCGCGCGATCCTGATACGGGCATGGCCAAGTGGGTCTATCAGATGACGCCTCACGATGAGTGGGATTACGACGGCGTCAATGAAAAGATCCTCGCCGATCTGGAAATCGACGGTGAGACCGTTCCAGCCGTTGTGCACTTCGATCGCAATGGGTTTGGCTATACCCATAATCGCGAAACAGGTGAGCTGCTGGTAGCCGAGAAGTATGACCCGGCCGTCAACTGGGCGACCCATGTCGACATGGAGACCGGACGTCCGCAGGTGGTCAAGAAGTACAGCACCGAAGCGGGCGGCGAAGACTACAACGTTGAGAACATCTGCCCGGCGGCTTTGGGGTCGAAAGACCAGCAGCCGGCCTCGTTCTCGCCCAAGACGGGTCTGTTCTATGTGCCCACCAACCACGTGTGCATGGACTACGAGCCGTATGCTGTGGAATACGTTGCGGGTCAGCCGTACGTGGGCGCCACGCTGTCCATGTATCCGGGCCCGAACGTGATCACCAATCCTGTCAACCCGGATGAAGCGAAACAGCCGCGGCTTGGCACCTTCATCGCCTGGGATGCGACCACCGGCAAGATCAAGTGGTCCATCGCCGAGCCGTTCTCAGTATGGAGCGGTGCCTTATCGACCGCGGGTGACGTGGTGTTCTACGGTACGCTGGAGGGTTATCTGAAGGCGGTTGATGCCAATACGGGTGAAGAGCTGTACAGCTTCAAGACGCCTTCCGGCATCATTGGAAACGTCAACACCTGGGAACACGATGGTCGGCAATACGTGGGCGTGCTGTCCGGTATCGGCGGATGGGCCGGCATTGGTATGGCCGCCGGTCTGGAAGGCGATACGGAAGGTCTTGGTGCGGTTGGCGCCTATAAAGAACTTTCCAGCTACACCCAGCTGGGCGGCGTTATGACGGTGTTTGCTTTGCCGGAAGGCTAATGAACATCGCTTGATGCTTGCCATTAGCAGTAGTTAATAATTGGTGTTTGTAGTCATGACCCTGCATCCCGGTACCGGGATGTAGGGTTTTTTGTGCTTTTATGCGCATCTAATTTCATGGTACGGTCTGGACAAGTTCTTGTGCGGATCGGCGTTCAGTCAGAAGTCTTAGCCTACCCCGTCTGTAGTTGCGAAGAGTATGAATAAGCTTCTTTGGATTATCGGCTGTGTATGGTTGCTGTTGCCTTGCGCGGACGCCGCGGCTGCCTTATCCGAACTGGACGTCAAAGAGGTCGCGCCCGGGGTGTATGTTCACGAGGGCCACATTGAGCCCATGACCGCCGCGAACCGCGGCGATACGGCTAATATCGGATTCGTCGTTGGCGATGACTGCGTGGCAGTCATCGATACGGGCGGCAGCCCACAAGTAGGAAACGCGTTGCGGGTGGCCATCGAGACGAGAACCGATAAACCCGTGTGCTTCGTCATCAATACACATGCGCACCCGGATCACGTATTCGGAAACAGCGCTTTCGTTGGGCTACAGCCAACTTTCATTGCCCATAACGACTATGCGCAAGCGCTGGGCGCCAGGATGCAAACCTATCTTGAGCGGTTTTCGGGCGTGTACGGACACAAATTGTCCGCGGAGATCATTGTCGCGCCAGATCGTACGGTGCAAAAAGCGACCACCCTGGACTTGGGTAACCGTCTGCTGAAACTAACGGCATTGCCCGTCGGTCACACCAACAACGACTTAATCGTTTACGATACTCGCACAGCTACGTTGTGGACGGGCGATGCGCTGTTTGTGGAACACATACCGGTATTGGATGGGCGGTTGCTCGGCTGGCTTGAGATAATGGATCAGCTGCAAAGCATTGAGGCCCGTCGCGCGGTGCCGGGGCACGGACCGGCCAGTGTAGCGTGGCCGCAGGCGCTCAACGCTCAACGGCAGTATCTCAGTTCAATGGCCCAGGAGATCCGGGCGATCATTAAACGTGGCGGCACGATCGAAGAAGCGATCGATACGGTAGGCCATGAGGCAAGAAAACAGTGGCGATTATTCAGCGAGTATCATCGTCGCAATGTGACCTCGGCTTTCGCGGAACTGGAGTGGGAATGATTCCCCATCGGGCGTCGGTTCATTGATTGGCTTTCTGTAGGGAGATTGGCTTATGCGCCGCCATTGCGTTCGGATAGTGGCATTGTTCTTGGTGATTGCGGCAAATGGCAGCGCGCATGCCGCGGTCTCAGAGGTCGAGCAGAGAATATGGGACAGCTTGAAGCAGACCCACTTCGGCGACCGTCCAATCGCGGATGGTGCCGGCGTGATTGGCCTTGAGGCGCCGGCGCGTGCGGAGGACGCCGCGATTGTACCGATCACGATCAAGGATTTGCTGCCTGAGGATGGCAAACGGCGCATTTCGAAACTCTGGCTGATTATCGACCGCAATCCGGTGCCGATGTCGGCGGAGTTTCACTTTACCCCGCTTGCGGGTCGCGCCGACATCGCGACGAGAGTACGCGTTAACGCCTACACGAACATGCGGGCCATCGCGGAAACGGATGATGGCCAGCTTTATATGGCGAAACGTTTTGTCAAAGCCAGCGGCGGCTGTTCTGCGCCGGCCTCGAAAGACCCCGCGGCCGCGCTTGCCAGTCTGGGCAAGATGAAACTCAAAACGTACGATCAGTCGTTACCGCTGGGCGAGACCCGAGAGGTGCAGCTCATGCTTCGCCATCCTAATCACACCGGCCTGCAGATGAACCAGTTAACCCGCCTGTACACACCGGCGCATTTCGTGAAGAAGATCTCTGTGGATTATTCGGGGCGTCCGGTGCTCGATATGGAAACCACGTTTTCGCTCAGCGAGGATCCCAGCCTGCGATTTTCTTTCCGACCGCAGAAACCCGGCGATTTGACGGTGCAGGTGCTCGATACCGAGAACGAAGAATTCAGGGCGTCACTGCCGGTCGAATCGGTGGCCGCCGAAAAATAATGTGTTGCGCGGTCCCCAAAGCCACGTGGCTTTAGCGGATGCTGAACGACTGTTTATTATTCGTCCCAGACCGCCATATCGGCATCCTTGGCGGCATCGAGCCCGCGGATCGTGTCGCGGCCCTTGATCGATCTGAACGTGGCGCTGTTCAGGCTGGCGCCGGCCAGATTGGCGTCGGTCAGATCGGCGTCGGTAAAATCAGCGCCGCTCAGATCCGCGCCCTGAAAATTAACATCGCGCAGGTTCGCGCCGGTCAGATCCGCGAAGCGCAAATACGCGCGTGACAGATCGGCGCCGGACAGATTGGCGTTGCTCATATCCGCCTGGTTGAAACGCGCATTCATCAAGCCCATCGACTGATTTGTCATGTCCGGTGCAGCGTTGGCGCCGGCGAGATTGGCGTCAACGAGGCTGGCCTGTTCAAAATCGCCACCCAGGCGCGCGCCGCTTAAGTCCACTCCGGACAAATCGGCGCCAGTCATTACCACGCTGAAAAGATTGGCGCCCTTCATATTCGCGCCCGAGAGCTTGACGCCCGGCGCGATCGCCAGGTCCAAGGTCGCGCCCGATAGATCTGCATTGCTCAGATTGGCGTCATTTAGTGTGACGCTGCGCATATTGGCGCCCCGGAAGGCGATACCGGACAGGTCCAGGCCCGACAAGTCTTGGTTAACCAGGTCCGCCGGAGATTCGGCGCTTGAATCCTTCACCAGTTTTTCAACCTGCGCCCGATCCAGCTCGGCCGCCCAGGCAAATTGCACGAAGGTCAACAGCAATGTGATCACCATCAGTAGTGAGCGGATGTCGTAGTGTCTGGACTTCGTCAACGAAACAGGCTTGCGTGTCATATCGGCGACTCCTCGCTCAGTTTGGGCATCAAGGTGTCAAATCTATGCAACTAATCGTCGCGGCCGGTGTGTTACAACCGGAACAACTTCAGCCTAACGAAGCGCTAATCGACTTTATAACTAATAGATTAGCCGAAATTTCCCATATCGTCCTAGCAAACCGTACCGATAGTTGACAGAATGGCATAAAGCCTGCTTTGGTTAAGGCAGTGAAGTATGAGCGCGAAGGTATCTCCAGTTGCCCGATATACATCCAGCGCAAAGTTCACACAATCGGTACCCCTCGCGATGTTTACGTTGCGCAGGACGCGCCTTGGAGCTCACGCGGATCTTGACCGCCTAAACTTTGTTGGAAGTACCGTATTATCAGGTCATTTATAGGCCTCCGTTTAAACCAATACCGAAATGGCGGATTAGCTATGCGCAGACTGACTTTTAATACACCAATAGCTTTGGGCGGTTTGATCGCCGCTCTTTTTGCCGGCGCCTTTTACGCCGGCGCGGCCGGGGCTGAAGAAGCTGCGGCAGGTGAGGGCGGTAAACCCTACACGGTCAATGAGAAGGGCGAAGTTGATAAAAAAACCTTCATCGGGTGGCGTACCTACAATGGCAATTGCGCGCGTTGCCATGGCGAGACTGCCGCAGGCAGCACCTTCGCGCCCAGTCTTATTACGCGGATGAAGGACATGCCCGAGATCGTATTCGAGCAAGTCGTCAACAACGGCCTCAAGGGGCAAATGGGCGTAATGCCGGCCTTCGGCAACGACGGCAATGTCACGCCGTACATGGATGAGCTTTGGGCTTACTTAAGCGCGCTGCAAGATGGAGCGATTCCGCCGGGGCGGCCCGCAGAGATGGAAGACAAAGACGAACTTCCGGAATACTTGCGCGAGAAACAAGGCGGTTAATCTGCCGCACGAATCGGCGTCCCTTGGCGCGGGCGCCGATCCTTTTGCAGTTGTGAAGGATAATTCCGTATGTCAAGTACAAAATCGTTAGCGATACGAGAATGTGGCTGGCTGCTGTCAGGCGCGCTTCTGGTCATCGGCGCTTTCGCGGCGCTTCCCGGCAAATCCATGGCCGCTGAGGACGAGGCGCAGCGCGACGCATTTCGTGTCTGCGCCGATCCCAATAATTTGCCTTTCTCAAATAAAGAACAAGAAGGTTTCGAAAACAAGATTGCGGAATTGATGGCCAAGCAGCTTGATCTGCCGGTCGAATACTACTGGGTGCCGCAACAGATGGGCTTCGATCGTCTGACGCTCAAGGGCTGGAACGAGCAGGAAAAACGCTTTAACTGCGATATCGTGATAGGTACGACCAGCCTGGATGTGGGCACCACCACCAAGCCTTACTATGCGTCGACTTACACGCTCGTGTACAAAAAAGGCGGCAAATTGGGGGATCTGGAAACGGCGCAGGATTTGGCCGAGCTGGGCATAGACGACCGATCCTTGCGCATCGGCGTTTTCGACATGGGGCCGGGCGCGGCATGGCTGCAGGCCAACGGCATGCTGGCGCAGTTGGTTCCTTATCAAGCGCAAAGCGGCAGCCGTGACGTGACGCCGGGGCGAATCGTTAAAGATGTCGTCGACGGCGAAATCGACGCCGGGCTGGTGTGGGGACCCATCGCCGGGTATTACGCGCAGCAATACGAATCCGCTGACCTTGAAGTTCTGCCCCTGGAGTCGGATTCCGGCATACGTTTCGAGTATGGCATCTCGATGGGCATGCGCTACGGTGAAGACGAGTGGATGCAGACCATCGAGCGGCTGATCACCGAGGACAAGAACCAAATTCATGAAATTCTCGCTGAATACAATGTGCCGCTGGTCGAAATTCCCAAAGAGGATTTAGTGCAGGAAGATGATGACGATTAGCCGGCGCGACTGTCCGGGCCGTCGGCTGACCGCGCTATGCTTTGTCCCGGTGTTAACGGCGCTGACGGCGGCGGGTGCTGCTGCGCACGCTCAAACCCCGGAAGGTGGCGGCCAGTTTTCCAGGGCCAACACGCGGCTTTTTCTGACCAACCATCTCGACAACGTGCCGTTGCCGTCGATCCTGCACTATGACTTTGAAAAGCGCGGCTCGCTCGAAGAACCTTTTCGTGACAGCATCGATCTGACGCTATCCGACGCCGGCGAGGGCAAGCGTAAGGTCGAATTCGAGTATTTCACGGGCGCGCGCAATCAGTACGTTCATCCAATTACTGATGTCGAGGGCAACCCGGTTATTACGATTTTTCTGCAACGGGATGTCGTTGACATGCAAGATCGCACCGATGGCTCATCGCTTTATTTTCAGAACGCCATCAAGCAGGCGCTGGAAGACGACGCTCAAGTCAAGCACGTAGAGTTCAAATACGACGGTCGGGTCGTCGACGGCGTCGAAATCAGGGTAGCGCCTTATCTTAACGATCCGCACCAGGATGAACTGAAGGCGTTCGTGAACAAGTATTACGTATTTACGCTGTCCGAGGCGGTGCCCGGGGACGTTTATGAATTGCGCACCGTGGTGCCCAATACTCAAGCTGGACAGTCTTCGAATCAGGACTCGGCCGCGCTGCTGGTGGAGAGCCTGAGACTTAGCGATGTCAGGCCTCTCCGCGGCACACCCGACAATGAGCAACAACAATAACGGCTCATAACGAGACGTCCCGGTTCTGCATGCGTCGACTCTTGCTGTTGTTGGGCGCGTTGCTCGTGACGCCTTTGGTGGGTCATGGTCGCGAGGCGACCGTTGTCGTGATCGACTTCGACATGCTGGATACCAGTTTGCAGGGCGAAATGGAAGGTCCCAACAAGGCCGATCTCGCGAGGCTGGAGAAGACCGAGGCTCAGATACGCCGCGAGCTCGATGCTTCGAAGGCATTCAGGGTCGTGAACAACGAAAAGACCGCGCGCATCATGAAGGGACTACGTGAAAATCAGGTGCACCTGCACGACTGTAATCTGTGTGAAATCCGCGCCGGTAAGGCCGTGGACGCGGATTACGTGCTGGTCGGCTGGGTGCAGAAGGTCAGCAACCTGATCCTCAATTTGAACGTCGCATTGCGTCAGGTGCCGGGCGGCGAGGACATCGTCGGTTCTTCGGTCGATATGCGCGGCAACACCGATGAGGCCTGGTCGCGGGCGGGCACGTATCTGGTGCAGCGGGAGCTGCTTCCGGAGTTCACCGAGGTGTCGGCCAACAGTCAGTAGACCGCGCTGACGCGGTAGCCACGGTCTTTAAGACCTTGCAACAAGCCGCGCGCTCCCGCCAGATGCAGGGCGCCGACCGCGGCAAACGTATTTCCCATCTCGAGCAGCGGCTGCAGCCGTTTGAGCATCCGGCGATTGCGGTCGTATAAAAGTCGCTGATTAAAGCTTTCGGCTACGGCCTTGTCACGCGGCGCATAGCGGCTGCTCGCCTCCAGCATGCCGGCCAGGTCCTGTTCCAGGTAACGCGTAGCGAGCTCCTGTGCCTGCCGTGCAAGAAGTTGGCGATTGCAGGCCGTGTCGATCAGGATCTTTCGCTGATGATCGATAGAAATGTCTTCCAGCGAAGATACCAGTTCCTCGACCGTCTCCAGTCCGCGAACAGGTTTTCCCTGCAGGCGCGCCGTGTTGGCCAGCAATTCATCGAGCGTGGGGCTGCCGGTAGGTTTCGGTCTGGCGAGCAGCGTAAACGCGGCCCATGGCTTGAGTTGCAAGGCCGCCTCGCGACTTACGCCGTAAGCCGCCAGCAGCCTGAGCAGCCGTTGGCGAAACGGCTGATCGAATAGCGAATCGACATTGGGCGCATCCGGCGAAAACATTTGCTGTTGATAGTAAGTCACCGCCTGCTGGTCGAGCACGACTTCGGGGGCGAAACGGTCCGCCTTCGCCAAGGCCAGCGCGACCGCGGGCGGTAACCGCGTAATCGGCCGATCGGCCAGGTGTATCGTGCCGAATAGATAACTCGGAGCCGCATCCGGTGTCTCGATCTTCCACAACATTCCCTTGCTGAAGCGGCCGTCGGGAACCGCGTCCGAATGATCTGAATTGGTTGTCAAGGCCTGCGCCGGCGGGCAAGCGTCGCCGGCGTGCACGGCGCCGATAAATACGACGACGCCACCCATTGCCAGGCACCGCGCGAGCACGCTCAGCATTCGTTTCACGGTCATGTTCATTGCACTGCGAAATCAATGATCTGATGCAGCATGCCATTGATCTTTCGGGCGAATGCATTGGCGCGCGGGTCGTCGGCGTCTGCGGGCAAGCGCATGGTGCTGACCACCACGCGGTCGCGGTGCTCGTACACCGCCACGCGGCACGGCATGTACGTGAGCAACAGCGGATCGATCTCAAGCGCCTCGCGCGCGAAAGCCAGGTTGCAGAAATGAATGATGAGCGCGTTCGGTACGTTTTCTACGCCTCGTGCGCGAATGCCGCGGGCGATGTCGTTGCGCGCTGAAATCCTGAAATTGCGCTGGGTGATGGCGAATTCGAGTTCGAATACCACGTCGTCAAAGGACTTGCTCCGGGTCTCGCGCTGGATGACCAGCGGATCGGCGGCGGGCGCCGGCAGCGGCCACGCAAGCAGGCCGATCGCAAGCGCCAGGATAAACGCCGCGCTGCTCATCAGGCGACTAAGCGCTGGTATGCCCATGCGCGGAGCTTCGTCCAGTGGTTGGTTTAAGTTTGGCAACGCTGCTTCAGCCACGCCGACAACAGTCCTCTGGACGGATACAGCGGGTGCAATTCGTGCGCGAAGGTAGGCATACCACGATTAGGTGCGGCCTTGCGCCCCGGAGTTCCGCGATGTTTAATCACTTGGAGCGCGCTCTCGAGGCGGCAACAGGAGAACCGAGATGGACATGACGGCAACCATCGCCGTGCTGTTGAGCTGGGCGGTGACCTTGTCGGGGTATCCGGAGCCCGGCGAGCCGCCAGCGCTGGCGTACAAACCGCACAGGTTTTTCGTCCAGCAGGCGTGCGGCGGTGACGATTGCGAGGCCGTGGGCTGGTATAACGATCAGGGCGTGGTATATCTCGACGACCGCCTGCGCGGCGAAGACAGCGTGTTTATTCGCAGTCTGATCGTGCATGAATTCGTCCATTACCTCCAGCATCTCAGCGGCAAGTACGACTCGCATTCCTGCGCGGATCAGATCGAGCGCGAACGCGAAGCGTACGCGATCCAGCGTATTTACGTCGCCGAGGCGCACGGCGAGCCTCAGTTTCAGCTCATGCGTCCGCCACTTTGCTAGCTGACGTTAACCGGCACTGCCGACGCCTGCGCGCATCGCATGGACGATAATCAACTGCTGCGCTACAGCCGCCAGATCATGCTGCCCGAGATCGACGTCGCGGGCCAGGCGCGGCTGCTGGAGTCTCGGGTGCTGATCGTGGGGCTGGGCGCGCTCGGCTCGCCCGTATCCATGTATCTGGCGACCAGCGGGGTAGGCGAGCTGTTGCTCATGGACCCTGATCGCGTGGAACTTTCCAACCTGCAGCGCCAGATCGTGCATTCCACCGCCAGTATCGGGTCGCTAAAAGTCCGGTCCGCGCAGGCCTGCCTGCATGCCCTGAACCCCGGGATCTCGATCGTACCTCTCGATCGGGCCTTCGATGAGCGAGGTCTGAAGGCGCAGATTGGTCGCGTCGACGCGGTAGTGGACGCGACCGACAATTTCGCGGCGCGCTTTGCCATGAATAAAGCGTGTTTCGAGACGCGCACGCCCTTGATCTCGGGCGCCGCCATTCGCCTCGAGGGCCAGGTCTCGGTATACCCTTTCAATCGCGTGGACAGCCCCTGCTATCACTGTCTGTACGGCGATGTCGAGGAACCGGCCGCGTCCTGCGCGCAAACCGGTGTGCTGGGCCCGGTGGCGGGACTGGTGGGATGCATCCAGGCCATCGAAGCCGTCAAGGTGCTGGTCGGTTTCGGCGAAACGCTGGCCGGCCGACTGCTCTTGATCGATGCGCGCGGCATGAATATACGCTCGATCCGGCTGTCAAAAGACCCCGATTGCCCGGTATGCGGGTCAGGCAAGCACAGCACGAGCGTCCGTTAGCATTGGCGCTGCCTTTCCGTTATCTTGATCTGCAATTCGAAGATGACACGATGGTGCGCGCCAGCAGCTTAGGATTGACCGAACACGTGGGCGTGATCCGCGGGCTTGTCCATAGCAAGACACGTCATAGGCGCACGCGCGACATGGCGTCAGTCACGTGGAATCCCTGCGTACCTTCGCGAGCGCATTTCGCGCTACACGCGGGACGGCGATGCGCTTATACTAGGCGATGAAAAGCGTCAGGCGCGCATCGGACTCTCACCCCAGGGCGAGCGCGTGTTGGCGTCGGTAAGGCTGCCGACAACCCTTGTCACCTTCCAGTTTGTCGGCTATTCGCATCACGAGGTGGAAGCATTCATGCGTCGCTTCGATCTGTATTTCCAGCGCGGCGGCGGTTGATTTCATCTCGTGTGCCCCCACCCGGACAAGAAGGGTACTGACATGGCAACTGAATCGAACAAATCAGGCGATGCATCGAGGTCAACCAAAGTCAGTTCGGCGACGCATCTCAATGTGCCCGCCGAACAGGTGTGGCAGATGATCGGTCAGTTCAAGTCGCTCGCGGACTGGCATCCGGCGGTAGAAAAGAGCGAGCTGGAGCAGGGCGGTTCGGTGCGGCGTCTGAGCCTGTTTGGCGGCGGCACCATTGTCGAACGCCTGGAACGCATCGACGACGAGTCGTTCAGATACCGGTACTCGATCGTCGACAGTCCACTGCCGGTGGCCAACTACGTGTCGGAACTGCGGGTGGTGAGGGACGACACCGGCAAAGGCTGCAGCGTCGAGTGGTCCAGCGAGTTCGCGCCTGTCAGCGGCGTGTCGGTATCCGACGCGGAAAAGGCGATTCGCGACGTTTACGAGGCGGGCCTCAATAATCTGCAGGCCCTGTTCGGCAAGAAATAGCGCGTCCGAGGCGCTCATCTTCGTTCATGTCCAGCCGTCCCGGAACGCTGACAGATACCCTGGATCGCCCGCTTCGTGATCTGCGGATCTCGGTCACGGATCGCTGCAACTTCCGCTGCACGTATTGCATGCCCAGGTCGGCGTTCGGCGCCAACCACCGTTTCCTGCGTAACGATCAATTGCTGAGCTTTTATGAGATCGAGCGGCTGGCGCGGGTGTTCGCGAGTTGCGGCGTAAGGAAAATCCGCCTGACCGGCGGTGAACCGCTGGTGCGCACCCGGCTGGAGACGCTGGTCGAAAAGCTCGCTTCGCTGCCAGGCATCGAAGACATCAGTCTGACGACGAATGGCTCGCTGCTCACGCGCGACAAGGCGCAGGCGCTCAAGCGGGCGGGGCTTGGCCGCATTACGATCAGCCTGGACGCGCTTGACGATGCGACCTTCATGGCGATCAACGATGTCGATTTTCCGGTCAGCCGGGTGTTGCACGCCATCGAGAATGCCGCCGCCGCCGGGCTTTCGCCGGTCAAGATCAACATGGTGGTCAAGCGCGGCTGCAATGATCACAGCATTGTGCCGATGGCCCGCTTCTTTCACGGTACGGGTCACGTGCTGCGCTTCATCGAGTACATGGACGTCGGCAACAGCAACGGCTGGCGGCACGAGCAGGTGCTGCCGGCCGCCGACGTCGCTGCCATGATCAGTGCCGAGTTGCCGATCGAGCCGCTCGACGCCAACTACCCCGGCGAGGTCGCGCGGCGCTGGCGTTACGTCGACGGCGGTGGCGAGCTCGGCATCATCACCTCCATCACGCAGCCATTCTGCCGTAGCTGCACGCGTGCGCGCTTGTCAGCGCAAGGCATGCTTTATACTTGCCTGTTCGCCACGCGAGGCCACGATTTCAGGAGCCTGCTGCGCGAAGGCGCGAGCGACGAGCAGATCGGGCGGCGCATCGAGTCGATCTGGGGACGGCGCAGCGATCGCTACTCGGAGCTGCGCACCGCGCGGGCGTTGCCGACGCCGAAAGTCGAGATGTCTTATATCGGCGGCTAGTTTAAGCCTGCTCGCGCGCCGTGAGCTTAAGGCCTTTTTGGGTTGACTTCGGTAAGCAAAGATGACGGGATGGCGCGGCGCCGTCTTGCGGCGACGAGGAATAAAGCTGTCGTTGTCACTCGGCACGCCACGTAACAATTAAAATCCATGCGCGGGAGCGACCACCCACTCAAGATCCTGCTCGTTGACGACCATGCGGTCGTGCGCGCCGGCTATCGCCGGCTGCTGGAGAATTCAGCACAGCACATCAGTGTGTTCGAGGCGGACACGGGCGAACAGGCGTACGCGCGCTATGCGGCGGAAGCCTTCGATCTGGTGGTGATGGACTTGACTCTGCCCGGCATCGGCGGGCTGGAGACGATCAGGCGCATCACGCAGCGGGATCGGACGGCGCGCGTGCTGGTGTTCAGCATCCACGACGAAAGCGTGTTCATCGAGCGCGCGCTGGAAGCCGGCGCGCGCGGCTACATCAGCAAAAGCAGCGCGGCCGAGGTGCTGGTCGCGGCGGTCGAGCGGGTGGTGGGCGGCGAAGTTTATCTGGGTCCCGGCATCGCGGAGCGCCTGGCGGCGCTGAATCACGCTGGCGCCGGCAATCCGCTCAGTACGCTGTCGCCACGCGAATTCGACATTTTTAGACTGCTGGCGGAGGGGCGCACGGTCAACGAGATCGCGGCGTTGCTGTCGCTGAGCGTCAAAACGGTCGCGAACTACAACACGCAGATTCGCAACAAACTGAATGTCGCCAGCGCGGCGGAGCTCGCGCGGCTTGCCATACGCCACGGCATCATCGTGGTCTGATCGCGCGAATAAAGAAAGAATGAGCCTGCGCTTCCGCCTCAATCTGTTAATTACCTTGCTGTTTCTGCTGGCGCTGCTGCTCGGGCTTGTGCTTGCGATCAACAACACCCGTCGCGCGGTGCACGACGAACTCCAGTCGACCGCGACGCTGACCCTGCAGCTGTTGGGCGAGACCATCACCGCTTTAGAACCGCGGGGTAACCCGCAGGCCAAGGCGCGCCTGCTCGAACGCATAAACGCGCTGGAGAACATTCGCCATCTCTGCATAGGCCTGTATGACGAAAACGGCGCGCCGCCGGTGCAAAGCCGCGGTTGCGCCGATGCCAAAACCGCAGCGGCGCCCGCCTGGTTTCAAAATCTGCTGGCGCAGCAAAAGCTGGAATTTCGTCGTTCGATATCGCTGGGCGGCGCGCCGTATTCGCAGCTTGTGGTTTACGCCGATCCGGCCGATGAGATCAGTGAAGCCTGGGAGGATACCAGCGATCTGCTGATTCTGATGGTGGGATTCTGGCTGGCCGCCAACGTGCTCGTATTCATCACGCTGGGTGCCGCCATGCGACCCATCGATATCATTCTTAAAGGTCTGGACGGCATCGAACACGGCAACTACCGCTTACGGCTGGCGGCTTTCAAGCTGCCGGAGTTTGCGCGCATATCTTCCAGTTTCAATCACATGGCCGGCGCGCTGGAAAAAAGCACCGCCGAGAATCGCTATCTGACCCAGAAATCGCTGGCTATTCAGGAGGAAGAGCGGCGCCTGATGGCGCGCGAGCTGCACGACGAACTGGGCCAGTGCTTAAGCGCCGTGAAGGCCGATGCGGTCTCGATAAGCAAGTGGAGCCGCGGCGTGGCGCCGCAGGTGCATGAAAGCGCGCAAGCCATCGTCTCGGTGTCGTCCCGTGTGTTCGAGGTCATCCGTGGCATGATCAAGCAGTTACGTCCGGCGACCCTGGACGAACTGGGTCTGGCCATCACCCTGGGGCAGACCATCGATGACTGGAACGCGCGCCATCCGGATCGATTCTGCCGTTTCGAGTATCGCGGCGACGTGGACCTGAATGCGCTCGAAGAGACCGTCAGCATCCACCTCTACCGCATCGTTCAGGAGTGCCTGACCAATATTGAACGCCATGCCGGCGCGCAGCAGTTGTCGGTGGAGGTCGAAACCTCTGCACCCCGGCGGGAATTGCGCCTGCGGGTAACGGATGATGGATGTGGCTTCGATCCGCGCGCCGCGCGCGCGGGGCTGGGCCTCATCGGCATGCGTGAGCGGGTGAACGCGCTGGGCGGTGAGTTCGAGCTAACAAGCGCGCCGGGCGAGGGGACCCGCGTGGCGGTATGCCTGCCGATCCGTCCGGTGGGGGAGCAGGCAGCGCAACCTGCATAGCGGCTTTCGTCGCGATACGTGAACGCGGACCCTGCATTCGGGCAGGATTTCTCTTGCCCGGACGTCGTCTGGCCCCACAATTCAGGCGAAAATTATTCATCGACGTTCTGCTCAAGCGATGGGCCCGGAAGCTCTGATTCCGGGCCTTTGCGCACGGTGGTATTCGGTCTTCAAGGCTTGAAGCGCCGCGAAGTTGGGAAAAACTCCTATAGGAAAATTTTCAGACAACACAGATAGTGCGGGTTTAACTGGGCGCAGTGCAGACTGCGGTTTGATGCGCTAACACGAGTCGAAAACCGAAAACAGTCGATCAGAACGGAGGTTCCAGGTTGATGAATAAAGCGCGCAGGGCGGGCGTAATCACCTTCTCGACATTCGCGGCTTTCGGCTTATCCGCGCCCGCGGCGCACGTAAGCGCGCAAGGTGACGTGGATGCGGAGCAGGTTCGGATCGACACGATCGAGGTTATCGGTGTTACACCCAGCCACGGTACGGGATTGCCGATCACCAAAATTCCCTCCAACGTGCAGAGCGCGGACAGCGAGGAGATTCGGGAATCGCATGCGCCCGATATCACACAGTTCATGAATCAGAATCTTGGCAGCGTGCACGTCAACGACGCGCAGAACAATCCACTGCAGAAGGACGTTCAGTACCGCGGCTTTCTGGCCACGCCCCTGCTGGGCGCCGCGCAGGGTCTATCGGTCTATCAGGACGGCGTACGGCTTAACGAGCCATTCGGCGATTCGGTCAACTGGGCAATTATTCCGGATTCCGCAATCGGCTCGATCAATCTGATCCCGGGTTCCAATCCGCTGTTCGGGCGCAATACCCTGGGCGGCGCACTGTCAATCCAGACCAAAACCTGT
>JBOIDC010000063.1:0-22711 GCA_050740315.1 Gammaproteobacteria bacterium
GCCGGGAGCCGGCCGCGGTGCGCACGCTTCGACCTCTACAACATCATGGCTACAGTCGGCACGAAAACGGATACCCAGCTAAGCGAATGGCGCGATCGTGCGCTGGCGTTTGAGTCAAACGTAAAAAGGGCCATGGTAGGTCTGGACAGGGCCGTGCGCCTGATAACGATTGCGGTGTTTGCGCGCGGTCACGTGTTGCTCGAAGGTGATGTGGGCGTCGGCAAGACAACATTATTGCGTGCGGTCGCGCGCGGCATCGGCGGCGCGTACGCGCGCATGGAAGGCACGGTCGACCTGATGCCCAATGACCTGGTGTACTACACGTACATCAACGAAGAGGGGCGGCCGCGCGTCGACCCCGGCCCTGTGCTGAAACACGGCGAGACGCTCTCGACTTTCTTTTTCAATGAGATCAACCGCGCTCGCCCGCAGGTGCATTCCCTGCTCCTGCGTATCATGGCGGAACGCAGTGTGACGGCGTTCAATCGCGAGTATGCATTCCCTTACCTCCAAGTGTTTGCGGATCGCAACCGGGTCGAGAAGGAAGAAACTTTCGAGCTTCCCGCCGCCGCGCGGGACCGGTTTCTGATGGAGATCGGCATCAATATTCCCGATGACGAGACGGTTCAGGACAATCTCATTTTCGATCCGCGTTTTCACAATGTTGACCAGCTCATTGAATCGGTGCAGCCGGAGGTGCTGGATTATCGAAAACTCGATGGCTTTTCGGGCATCGTGCAGCGCGGTGTCAAGGCGAGTGATGCGTTACGTCGATACGCGTTGCAACTATGGCAGGCGACGCGATTCCCGCAGAAGTTCGGCATCGATATGGAAGACATCGACATGGCGCAGCTTGTTCAAGCGGGCGGCAGCCCCCGCGGCATGAGTCATCTGATACGGACGGCGCGCGTAAGGGCTTGGCTCGCAGGGCGTGACATGATCATTCCGGATGATCTGCAGGATGTATATTTTGAAGTGATGGCGCACCGCGTGTTTCTCAATCCGGTCTACGAATTTCGCAGGGACCAGATTACGCGTGATTTTCTTGAGAGAGTCATGCAAGCCATTGTCGCTCCGTAAGCGCGGTTGCGGTCGTGAACACCCGGACGAAGGCAGGCGGCGCAGAGGCTGTTCCCGAGTTTCATTACCGTATTTCCTGGCGCGCGGCAGGCGCACAACCGGGACATCATCGAAGCAGTCGGATTGGAGGCGGTCAGGAATTCCGGGAGTTCGCGCCGCTCATCCGGCACCCGGACCCGCGTCGCATCGATCTGCGCACCAGCCTGCGTGATCCATTCGAGCGATTCTATGTGCGGGTATTCAACCAGCGCAGCGCGATCAGCGTATACGCGATCGCGGACTTGTCTGCATCGATGAGCTTCTCTGGCACGGTTAACAAGACCCAGTTGCTGAGAGATTTTTGCATGTCGCTGGCGATTTCGGCTTATCGCACCGGAGACGCCTTCGGCTTTATCGGGTGCGATGCGCGCGTAAGGCCGGAACTGCATTTGCCGGCGACCAGACGGCGCGGTGTCGCGTGGGAGCTCAAACAGCGACTGGCGGCCCTGCACCCAACTGAATCCAGCGCCGATGCGCTGCTCCAGGTGTCACGGTACGTTACGGGACGTAGCAAGCTTCTCTTTCTGATATCGGACTTTCACTTGCCACTGCAAGTGATCGATGGGGCGTTGCGAAGCCTTTCAAAACACGACGTTGTACCCGTAATGATATGGAGTCACGACGAGTACGCGAATCTCCCCTCCTGGGGTCTGACCCGGACTCGGGATCTGGAGAGTGGTCAGGCGCGACTGCTGTGGCTTAGGCCAAGTCTGCGGGAAAAGCTTGTGCGAAGTTTCAACGACCGGAAGCACGCGCTGATCAACCTGTTTGTTGCGCATGGGCGCGAGCCGTTTCTGCTGCTCGACAGGGTGAGCGGCGAGGCGCTTACAGCCTATTTTCATCGTGCCTGATGGGATGCGGAAGATGTCGAATCTCATTCGCGCGCTAATGCTTCTGTTTCTGCCGCTCGCCGCTCAGGCCCAGGAAAAAGATGCCGTCACGTACTTTGATGTGATGACGCCACGCCCGTTCGGCTATGTCATCGGTGATGTCATACGGCATCGGGTGAGGATCGCGGTCGCCAAGCCTTACACGCTCGAAAAGGGGACGTTGCCCGCCAAGGGACAGCTTAGTTACTGGCTGGATTTGCAGGACGTTCGATTGAGTGAAGAAGACCGGGACGCCGAGACGCGATACGAGATCGATCTCATCTATCAGACTTTCTATGCGCCGCTAGAGGCGCTGCCTCGCACCATACCCGGTTATATGCTGCGCTTCCGAGGCGGCAACAAGTCTTTCGATGTGCCGATCGAAAGCTGGGATTTTACCATGTCGCCTCTGCGTGAACTGATGGCCCGGGAGGTTGAGGGTCGTGCGTATATGCGTCCGGACACCCCGCCACCGCTCATCGATACGAGCAGCTATCCCGGCCGGCTGACAATATTGGCGCTCACAGTAGTGAGTCTGTTGGCGTACCTCCTTTATTACTACGCGATCTGGCCATTTCATGTTCGTGCGCGGCGACCATTTGCGCGCGCCACGCGCAAGGTGCGCGGCATAAAAAGGCGTTCAGACGCAGCGACCGCATACCGGCAGGCCATACGGGAAGTCCATGGCGCATTCAATGAAACTTACGGGCGTCCGTTATTCGTAGAGTCCGTGCATCGTTTCGTCGCGCAGCATCCTGCATTTAGGCCGCTGCTAACCGATATCGAAACGTTCTTTGCGCGTTCGCAGGAAACGTTTTTCTCCGACCGGTTCAGCGCGGTCGCAAGCGCGTATCCGCTGGAAACCATAGAGCGCTTCTGTCATGCGTTAAAGATGGCCGAGCGCCAGGCGGCATGAATCTCGATGTACTTTATCCGTGGGCGCTGGTCCTGCTTATATTCACTATCCTGCCTTTTCTCTCGTCGCAGGTACGTACGGGCAGATACTCGTGGATCCAGCTGCTGCCGCGAGATCGCGCTTCGGGCGCGATCGACATTGCGCTACGGCTACTGGCGACATTCACCATTGTGGCGTTGACGCTCGGTATTGCCGGCCTCTATCAGGCCGAACAGTCAGTCGAACGGCTGGGACATGGCGCGCACATCGTGCTGCTGCTGGATCGCAGCAGCAGCATGGACCTGAGTTTCGCGGGCGATGCGCCGTCAGGAAAAGTCGAGTCAAAATCTTTCACCGCTCGCCGGCTGCTTTCGGAGTTCGTGCAACGACGCGAGAATGATTTATTCGGCGTGGCGGCCTTCAGCACCTCCGCGATGTATGTCCTGCCGCTGACGCAGCATCGCCAGGCGACGCAGGCGGCGGTACAGGCAACGGGTCGCAGGGGGCTTGCCTACACGAATGTCGCAAAAGGGTTGGCGATGGCATTGTCGTTTTTCGAGGATCAGCCACTGACGGGTTCGCGTGTGATCATGCTGGTCTCCGATGGGGCGGCAGTCATCGATCGTGAAGGCCAGGCAAAGCTGCGCCAGTGGTTCGAAAAGTATCGCCCGAACCTTTACTGGATCTTTCTGCGCAGCGCTGGCACGCCGGGCATCTACGGTAAGGCTGGCGAGCCCGAGGAGGACACGCCGGAAGCCAGGCCCGAAAAGTATCTGCACAAGTTCTTTAAGAGTCTGAAGGTTCCGTATCACGCCTATCAGGCAGAGGACCCGCAGGCAATGGAGGCGGCGATTGCCGAGGTCGATCAACTGGAAAACAGGCCGTTGCGATACATGGAGCGCATTCCGCGCAAGGACCTCGCAGGTTTTTGTTATACCGCTGCACTTGCCGGTCTGCTGCTTCTTTTGGCGGCCAAGACGATCGAGGTTCGCGCGTGGCGCTAGTCCACAATTGGCTCATCCGCACGCAGCGCTGTGCTGACTGGGTTTCGCGGCCGGCACAACGAGCGATCGTACTGTTTCTTATTTCTTAACAGAGAGGATACCAATGAACGTGAAAGGCGTTATCAGATTTTCATTGCTGGCAATCATGTGTGTTTGCGCGGCGGCTGTGAGTGCACATGGTCCCACACCCAAGCAGACCATTGAATCAATCGAGATAGATGCGTCGCCCGAAGACGTATGGGCGGTGGCAGGTGATTTCGGCGGCATCGCGAAATGGCATCCTTTATTGAAAGACAGCAGTGGCAAGGGCGGCGACAAGGCTGGTGGGGGGCGGACAATCGTCTTCACGAGTGGAGGTGAGTTGGTCGAGAGCCTCGATGAATACGAAGAAAACCACCATTATCTCGGTTACCGCCTGGCAGAAGAAGATGTGAATGTCTTTCCGGTCAGTTACTACACCGTCACGCTCGAGGTAAAGGAAAGCGGTCAGGGCAGTAAGGTCCAATGGATTGCGCGCTATTATCGCGGTGATACCGGCAATTTTCCCAAGCCGGAGCTGAATGACGCAGCCGCGGAGAAGGCGGTCAAGGCGTTTTTCAAGGAAGGACTCGCCGGGCTCAAGCAGGCAGTGGAGGAGAAGTAACGCATCGACTGCCCGTGCCCGGGCTGTCGTGCCGTTATCCGAGCGTGCTTCCAGACACCTCAGAGAAGCGACTACGATGAAGCAGAAGATGATCGCGTCATTGGCGTCTGTTGCGCTGGCGATAGCCGCCGTGACGCTGGTCTGGCAGCTCTTCGCACTGTATCGCGCCGAATCGGCCAACGCGACGATCGCCCGCCTGCTCGACGGTTACGACGTCAGCGTCGACGACGACGCACCTGCAGAGGTTCTGCTGGCGCGCACGCACTTCCTGATGCGGCGGGATCGCTTTGACGAAGCCAGCGAATTGTTCGCGGCAATAGAAAGGCGAAACGACACAGGCTACCGCAGCCAGCTGCTTTACAACATGGCCAACGCCCGGCTGCGCAGTGCGATCGAGCTTGTTGAAGGTCGGGATTACGACCGGTCCGTTGCAATGGTACAGCTCGCCAAGGATCTGTATCGCGAGGCGCTGAAGGAAAAGCCCGGTCTGTGGGATGCGAAATACAATCTCGACGTGGCCATGCGGCTGGTCCGCGACCTGCCGCAGGTGAGCAGCGGCGGCGATGAGGATGAGGAACTGTCGAAAAAACTCTGGACGCAGATGCCCGGCTTTCCGCGCGGTCTGCCCTGAATGGTCGCGCGTGACGACATCCGCTTCTGGGGCCTGTTGGCGGGCTTCGTGATATTGCTGCTGGTGTTTGTAGTGCCGGCGATCGCGATGTCGCGGCCCGTTTATTCGTACATGTTCATCGTGGACATTACCCGCAGCATGAACACGGAAGACTATGAGCTCAATGGCATGCCGACCAGCAGGCTGGATTACATCAAGCGCAGCCTGCGACATGCGCTACAGCAATTGCCGTGTGAGTCCCGCGCGGGGCTGGGTATCTTCACGGAACGCACGCCCGCGATTCTGTTCGAGCCAGTGGAAGTCTGCGAAAACTTCAGTGCCATCGATGGTGCCATACAACAACTGGACTGGCGCATGGCGTGGGCGGCGGACAGTTACGTGGCCACGGGCCTCCTGCGTGCGATCGAGATGCTCAGGAATACCGATGCCAATCTCGTGTTTATGTCGGACGGTCACGAGGCGCCGCCCATGCAGGAGAACTACCGCCCTACAATCGTGGGCAAGCCTGGTAAGGTCAAGGGGATGATCGTCGGCGTGGGTGGGCATGAGCTTGTTCGAATGCCCAAGTACAACGAAGATGGCATGCAAATCGGTTTTTACAGGGAATCCGATGTGCCGCAGGAGAATCGTTTTGGACTTCCACCCACCGGTGCTCGGCATCGGGAAGGTTATCATCCGCGCAACGCGCCGTTTGGCGCCAACCCCGCATCCGGTAACGAGCACCTGTCTTCGGTGCGAGAGGCGCATTTGAAACGTTACGCACGCGAGACGGGCCTGCGCTACCTGCATCTTGACGATACGCAGGATTTCAGTGACGCGCTCAGAAATGAAGCCTACGCGAAGATGCAGAAAGTCGATGCCAACATTCGCTGGGTGCCGGCGTCAGCGACGCTGGCGTTGCTGGTATTCGTCTACGGCATCGTGCCGCTGGTGCGACGGTGGCAATGAGGCGCGGAACAATGGGCCGGGTCCCACGCCGCTTTGGCGCCAAAGCGCGCGATTGCCGTACGCGACGCAATCTCACAATCGCATGCATGCTGGTGACGCTGGCTTGTGTGAATTTCGCTCAGGCCGCGCCGTTGGCCTGGATTACTGTCCAGGACCAGGGCAAGGTTTCCGTCGTCGACGTGGCGAAATTGAAAGTGATCGAAACGATCACGGTTGCGGCTGGACCCGTGGGCGTGGCGGTGGGTGATGGGCACGCTTTCATCACGCATCCTGAGAGCGGCGAAGTAACGGTTTTGAACACCGCTGATTATCGGGTGCAAGATGTCTGGAAAGTTGGTGGCCAGCCTTTTGGAATCGCGTTTTCCGAATCCAGAAACGAACTTTACGTGGGAGACTGGTATGGGAATCGCGTATACGTGGTCGATACCCGTTCTGGCGACGTGCTGGCGCGGCTGAAGACTGCGCGCTCCCCAGCCGGGGTGGCGATAAATCGTGACAGTTCCCGATTATTTGTCGCGAACCGCGAAAGTGACAATGTGCAGATTTTCGACATTGCGAAGCGCAGACTGATTAAAGCTGTCCCTGTTGACGATGCGCCGTTTGCGCTGGCCGTCGACCCGGCTGGCAGACGGGCGTACTGCGCTAACGTACAGGGCGCGAGCGTGAGCGTGATTGACGCGGCTTCGCTTCGCCGCATCGGCACGGTAAGGACCGATCTAGATCCTTATGGACTGGCCGTGACACCCGATAACCGGACGCTGCTGGTGACCGAACAGCGCGCCGGTACTGTCTCGCTGATCGCCACAGAAACGCTCCGGGAGGTGAAGTCAATCAAGGTGGGCAGTCAGCCGGACGGCGTCGCTGTCACGTCCTCGGGCAAGCTTGCGCTGGTCGCCAATTGGCAGGACGGGGACATATCGATAATTGATCTTATCAAGAAAACCCAAATCGAACGTCTACCGGTTGGCAGCGGACCGCGCGCATCACACTTGTTCCTTGTTCCCGGCGCCTAAGGCGGATTACCCAGAAACACGGCGTCGATGACTTCCCAGCGCTGCTCCGCGTCGAATACGCGCGTACAGCCCAGCTTCTGTGATTTTTTGCCTGGCTTCAGGATCAGTATGGATCGATCCGCCTGGCGCACGTTCATGAAGTACCGCACGACAAATGTCTCGACCGCGCGAGACTTGTGGGTGCTTCTTATGTATTGCCGCTTGCCGCCGCGATCCGCGCAGGCAGTATCGTTCTGCTGGTAGAGTTCAACAAACTTTTGAACTGATTCGCCGCCGTGTGCGTGAACGGCGGAAGTGAGAAGCAGCGCGCAGCATAGAATACGGCAGTAGTTCCCGGCTTTGTTCATGTTTCCTGTTTGCTATTAATTAGACCCGCGGATGATGTCGCAATTAAAACGGTATCGCAACCCTTCGGTCGACAGTCAGGAAGGGGCACCCTAGAAGAGCTCATGCTCCCTGGTCAGTGATGTAACGGTGGCGGCAGTAGCGCGGCAGGGATCATATCGTTGCCTGCGTGATATGCAGGCACAGGAGAGAAGTGAACATAGAAGTTGCGTGTGCGTATCGCCCTGCATTGCTCGACTGTCAGGGAGTTATCAAGGTAGGCGGCGCTTTGATGCATGAGGTTACGATGAGTGGGATACACGTGCCCGAGATCCCCGAGCACGTGTGCGATTTCATGCGCGACCACATCATGGTCGCTGAAGTAATAGCGCATGTACATCCGAGCCTGTTCCGAGCGCTTCAGAGTTTGCGTGATCCATATCGAATCCCGCAGGGCAGGATGCAAGCCGAGATGTCTGACGATGGTGTAGCGTGCGGCGAAAGCAATGTCTCCATCGCGTACGGAGTCAACAAAATAGAGCACGGGCGTATTCACATTGCTGAATTGCTGCGCGAGAGTCACCGCCTCTGCTGTAAACGGGCTCGCAAATTTGCGCATGTTCTCAGGCGCGGCGACCAACATAATGTCGGCCCGATGGATTGATACGTCGCATTGACGCAAGATTTCCGCGGCATTCCGGATTCGCTTTGCGACTTCCGCGATACGCCAGCCTGCGTTCTTGAGTACCACCGCCCGAAGAGAGAACCCGTAGTGAGCGTTCGGCGCGACCGCACCGTAGATGAAATGCGAATCCAGCGTCCTGGAGCGCAGGATCTTGGTTTGCGCGGCGGTGTTATTGGTCAGCAAAAAAGCCGCGGCGAAGATCAGAACACTCGCCAGTGAACGGAAACCGCGGCGGACACGCATGGTCAAGTCACCTTTGTCGTACGCTCAACGAAGTATAGATCATGCGGGAGTTATTTCCAGATAAAGCGGGAAGAAGTCTGATAAGATAGGGAAAAAGTATTTTGTAATCATAAGATTAGCGCGCTGTCGCGGCATACATGTGCCCCTGAGACCGGTATACTTGCTCATGTGAATCATCGGATTGCTCTTCCAAACTTGGTGGTTGTGCTCTTGCTGGCCGCCGGCGTCGGTTGCGACACCGAGGATGATTGGAACAAGGCTGCAACGGAAGAGCCGTTTGCTCAGGATCGTCCGGCGCGAGGAGCAGGTTCACCGGACCAGCCGACCGAGTTTCTTCGAGTGACCAGCCAGATATCGCCCGCGCAATGGCTCGCCTCGCTTGAACAGAACGGCATCGCCGATCCGGCCGTGTCGCGCGTTCGTGCGTTCAATGCAGCGTTGGTTCAGCTCAGTGAGCGCTATTTCGAAGATCCTCGGATGATCGCGAATCGCACGGTCCAGCTTCAGCACATGTTGAGCGAAGAGGCGATCAACGTTGATTTGATGGGTATCTTGACGGGCATGGAACGTGTCGACAGGGCCGGTCCGCTTCGGAGTTATGGTGAATTGTGCTCGCACTACTTCAATATACGCGTCGGTGGACGGAGTCATGAAGAGACCGTCACGACGCTCGTAAAAATTCGTGGAGGTGAAAGTTGAAGATAAAGCAATCTCGCAATGTTTTGGGTGCGCTGCTGCTGGTGCTGGCATGTGGTCAGCCGGCGCAAACTGCGGAGCCTTCCAGCGCCGCCGTTCACGGCGAGCGTGAATTCCTGGGAATGGTGCTGGGCAAGACTTCTGCCGAAGTCAGCGGTGCAATCGGGGAGCCCGCGAAAACCGAGAGAAACAACGACATTGTGATCTGGTATTACCAGAACATAGTCGAGGCGATGTCTTCCAAGAAGGTATTTGGCACAACGCAGATCGTATTCATGAACGACAAGGCAAGCGAAGTTATGAATACGTTCAGATAAGTTGCAGGGCAAAGGATTGGCCCTTGCATAGGTTGCGCGAAGAGCGTACCTACGGGGATGCCCCCTTGTTCATGTAATGCTCAATCCATGCAGTACGGCGATGCGGACCAGTTCGGCGGTGTTCGAGACCCCCAGCTTGTTCTTCAACTGTGTACAGTTGTTCGCGACGGTCTTGTAGCTTACGTGAAGCTGCTTTGAAATTTGCGTAAGACTGTATCCTTCTCCGAGCAAACGCAGCAATTCGAGTTCCCTCCGGGAAAGATCCTGCAACGGCCCCTCTCCGGTGCGGCGTTTCGACAACGCCAGCTGTTGCGCAATGTCATGACTCAAATACGCCTGACCACGCGCAACGTGCTGAACCGCGGTCACGAGATCGTCAGGCGCGCTGTGCTTGGTGACGTAGCCAAGCGCGCCAGCCTGCAAGGCGCGGGATGCGAACACAGGGTCTTCGTGCATACTGAACATAATGACCTGTGCGTTGGAGTCCCAGGCGCGAATGCGTTTCAGAACTTCCAGCCCCCCCGTGCCTGGCAGCGTAATATCCAGTATGACGACATCTGGACGGTGCCTCTGATAGAGCCGGTAGGCGTCGTCTCCGTTAACCGCCTCGTGCACCCTTATTTTGCTGATTTCAGTCAGCATAAGACGGCAGCCCGAACGAACTATGGGATGATCGTCAACAAGCAAAACCGTTATGTTCTTATCCATTGACCGACATGCTTCTTGTGGATGCTGCGAGTGCGACCCTGACTGCGGGAAGGCCACGTGGCGTAACACGCAAGACGCAAGTCTGCCGCATCACCCGCACGACGAAACCGAGGATAAGACCAGCAATCGACGCGAACAATAAAGGGCACCATAGCCTGCTTTACATAAACGATGTATTGTGACAGCAGTTCCAGACGAGCGGAACTGCGCGGAACATTTTGAGCGACGTTCGGGAGTTTTTCCCGTTTGGCTACACGGTTGACTCCATGTTCCAACAGCGCGCGCGAACAGATCATTTCGGTTTGCACGAAGCCGCGATCGCGGCGACTGTCCATCGATGGTGTTAATTTGAAACCGTATCCCGTCAGCCTGAAGGCCCGGTTATTGGTAGCAATTGCTGTCGTGTTGCTCGGCGCCATGGGGCTGGGTGCCATCTTTATTCTGCATAACGCGCGTGATGCGATACAGGTCGAGATGCGCTCGTCCATGGAGCTCGCAACGAAGTTGATCGCTTCCATATCGGCAGCTTCCGACCTCGGTGCTAATCCTCAAATATTGCAAAGTCTGCTCGGCGAACTGCAAGGGGTGCGGCACGTGCGCGTAATTGTGACGAATGACGCGGCGCGGGCCAGCAGCTACGACAGTTTACGAACGCAGCGTGCGCGTTCAGAGGCGCCGCGGTGGTTTGAAAGACTGATGGCGGTTGACCATCTGCAGAAACCCCGTGTCGTTGCGCCGCGAGGACTGCACGGTCCCAGCGTGGCGGTTATTAAAGCGGAGCCGGCAGATGAAATCGAGGAAGTCTGGCGCGACGTTCGCGGCTTGTTGACGCTGGCAGGTGCGTCGGTGACGTTTCTGATCGGCCTCCTGTTTCTGCTGATCCACGTGGGGCTGAAGCCGCTGAACGATTTGTTCAACGGGTTTCAGCGGCTCGAGGACGGTCACTTCGATGTCAGAGTGCCCGTAAAGACGGTCTCCGAGCTTGAACGGATTCACCGGAAGTTTAATGCGATGGCCGAAGTGCTGCGCAAGACCATGCAGGACAACCGGATGCTCGCCAAGAAGATACTGAATCTTCAGGAAGAAGAGCGTCGCATCCTGGCGCGCGATCTGCACGATGAGATCGGTCCGTTTTTGTTTGGCATCAAGGCGGACACGTCCGTAATCAAGGCGCTCGTCAAGCGAGGGCGCGCCGATGAAGTTCCGCCGAAACTTGAGTCCATCGACGACATGGTCATCCGGTTGCAGAAACTCGTCAAGAAACTGTTGCGCCGTCTGCGGCCGATCGTGATCGACGAGCACTCGATTCGGGGATTGATCGAAACGTGGCAGGCCAGACTGGCGCATATCGAATGGCGGCTGCAGATCGCGGATCTGCCGACCGATCTGGACGATGGGGTCAAGATAACCCTTTACCGGATCATCCAGGAATGTTTAACGAATGTGGCGCGGCATGCGGATGCGACGCGAGTTCTCGTGAAAATTGAGTTTAGTGGGCTGAACTCGAATAGTCGTCACAGCTTAGCAGGTGGTGACGACGCGCGGGAGGTAAGGTTAGTGGTCGAGGATAATGGTAAAGGGATGTCGCCACGGACGCGCTATGGTTTGGGGTTGATCGGCCTGCAGGAGCGCGTACAGGCGCTAAATGGTGAGCTTAGTGTACGTAACACCGTTCCACACGGCTTGCTGGTGGAGGCTAAGATACGCATCGGTTAACGAAAGCTTCGATCTCGCCGCTGATCCTGCTTTGTGCATGGTTTTATCGCCGTGCGGGGTATTTGGTATTCCGTGGCTGGGGGCGGGCGTGTAGAGTGCGCGACAGCTTCTGAAACGGTAAACCCGTCGAAAGGCGGGGACACAAAGCCACGGGTCTAAGGTTCTTGGACGTCTCAAGAATGATGATCGCCGGGTTGCCAAAGAACTGACGTATGGCAAGGCATGCGAATGCCTTTCAGAAGTGTGGACGATCATGCGGTCTTGGAACAAGGCCGCCTCACTGACTGAGAGGATAGGGACATGTCAAGCAACAAGCTTTTTACTGCACTGGCGGTAGTGGGTATCTGTGCGGGTCTGATGGGTGCCGGCGGCGATGCCGAGGCGGCGCGGGCGCGGACGGTAACGCTCAAGTGGGCGGCCGGTGCGCAGCAGGTTATTGGTTACGAAGTCTATTATGGCAAGACGGCTGTGCCGGCGCGCATGCGGTTGCTGGCCAGCCCGACCAATCTCAATCTGGCCGCCCCGGCGGTGCAGTTCAACGTCCTTAGGGACTTAGGTGCGTTGCCCGGCCAGGGCGTGTGCTTTCGGGTCAAGGCCTACGGCACCCAGGCCAAGTCCGCATTCTCTGACGCGGTGTGCACCACCATCTGAGCGTTGCGGTCACGCCTGAGGCGCAGGGAGCGCCCACACGCATATACCCGCCACCCCGCAAATACCATGGACGGTGTTCGCGGGGTGGTAATTACGTATCCGTTTCGATTGCCGTTGCAGTTCGCAATCGGCAAGCCCATGACAGCATCGGCGAATCGATGTCGCCGGTAGAACCTATTCAGCGTTCAGGTAATATCGCGCCTTCATAACAAGGGGGCGAGATCTTGCCCACAAGCAATCACCCTCAATGCTTCGGTACCCGATGGACGCGATCCGTATTGCCGCCCCGATCGGTATGTTCCGGCCTGGCCGCGCTTCTTCTCGCAATATTCGCCCTGACCGCGCCCGATCACGCATTGGCGGAACCATTTGTCCCACAGGACGAGAGCCAAGTGCTGGAGCGGTTACCGTACAAGCCGGGTGACCCTTCGATACGCGAGCTACGCTCGCAACGAAATGTACTGACCAGCAATCCAGATAATACTGCGCTGGCCGCCGAGGTCGCGATCACCTATATCAATAGAGGTCGCGCTACGGGCGACCCGCGCTACTACGGGTATGCGCAGGCCGCGCTGGAACCCTGGTGGGATACGGGCAACGCGCCCGCGGGGATACTCGTGCTGCGCGCCGACATTAAACAGGCGTCGCATGATTTCAACGGCGCACTGACCGATCTGGGCTCGGCTATCGAAAAAGAGCCGGACAACATCAATGCCATTTTGACTCGCGCGATCATCCTGCAGGTGCAAGGGCGTTACAAGGCGGCGCGGCGCGATTGCGCCAGACTATTGGAGGCCGCCCGCCGCGCGCCTTCCATACAGTTGACGGCGACCACCTGTGCCGCCAGCGTCGCCAGCTTCAACGGCCACGCCGCGCGCAGTTGGCGGATCTTGCGCGATGCGCTCAAACGTTCGGTCGGCGCGGGCACACAGGGCATGGATTGGGCATTGACGACCCTGGCGGACATCGCCGCGCGCCTCGGCCGCGTACACGCCGCGAAACGATACTTTCAAGCGGCGCTTGCCATGGACGAAAGCGCTTGGCTGTCCGCCGCCCATGCCGATTTCCTGCTACAACAGGGTCGCCCGCAACAGGTTATCGAGTTGCTCGGCGGCGAACCGGGCGCCGACACGCTTCTGTTGCTGCTGACACTGGCCGAGCAAAAAGTCGATGCGCCGCGGCTCGACGAGCATATTACCTTGTTGCGCGATCGTTTCGCCGCCAGCCGCCAGCGCGGCGACCAGCGGCATCTGCGCGAAGAGGCGCGCTTCACCTTGCATCTGCTCGATCAACCAAAAGCAGCCTTGAGGCTTGCGCGGGCCAACTGGCAAACGCAGCGGGAACCCGAGGACGCACGCATTTTTTTGCAGGCCGCGCTGGCGGCTGGCAGACCAAAGGCCGCGCGGCCGGTGCTTGGATTCTTGAACCGCAGTGGCCTGGAGGATAAGCGGCTCGAACGCTTAAGCGAGCATGCCCGGATGGCGATCGCGCAATGACTTTCCGATTCAGTTTCGCGCCCATGCTGGTGCTGTTTGCGCTATGCGCGCAAGCCCATGCGCACAAGCCAAGCGACAGTTATTTGCATCTGAGCATTGACGGCGAGCGCATCGCCGGTCAATGGGACGTGGCGCTGCGCGATCTCGAGTACGCCATTGGTCTGGACATCAATGCTGACGGCAACATCACCTGGGGTGAATTGCGCAGCCGTCATGCCGCGATCGCTGATTACGTCTTGCCCAAACTCGATGTGTCCGCCGACGGTGTGTCCTGCGGCCGAAAGATCACCGATCAACTGGTCGACTATCACACCGACGGCGCCTACGCGGTGCTGCGGTTCGAGGTTCAATGTGCCCCCGCGCCGGTCGCGCTCATTCTGAGCTACGACCTGTTCGCCGATCTCGATCCCCAGCATCGGGGCATCCTGCGGCTGGATTATCGGGGCAGCACGCGCACCGCCGTGTTCGGTCCCGATCGCGCCACGCAAACCTTCGAGCTGGATACCGCGAGTTCACGGACGCAGTTGCTGACCTTCGTGCGCGAAGGCGTGTGGCATATCTGGATCGGTTTCGATCATATTCTGTTTATCATCGCCTTGCTGCTGCCCTGTGTGCTTTATCGTGAAATGCACGGCTGGCGCCCCGCGCACGCGTTCCGGCCGGCGTTCTGGAACGTGCTGAAAATTGTCACCGCCTTCACCCTCGCGCATTCGATTACTCTGAGCCTCGCCGCACTGGAAGTCATCAATCTGCCGTCGCGTTTCGTTGAGTCCGCGATCGCGGCTTCGATTGTGGTCGGCGCCTTGAATAACGCGTATCCGGTGGTGCAGAAACGTCTGTGGTTGGTGGCTTTCGGCTTCGGGCTGCTGCACGGATTCGGCTTCGCCAGCGTTCTGACCGACCTCGGATTGCCGCGGGACGCACTGCTGCTCGCGCTGGTGGGATTCAATCTGGGTGTGGAGATCGGCCAGGTCGCCATCGTCGCCGCGTTCCTGCCGCTGGCGTTTCTCATGCGTCGCACCTGGATATACCAGCGGCTTGTGTTGACCGTAGGCTCGCTGATCATCGCGTTGCTCGCCACGATCTGGATGGTGGAAAGGCTGCTCAATCTCAAGATACTTCCCGCGTAGTGCGTTCCGTGATCTCGCGCGGACGCGCAGGCTCATGAAGCAGATTGTCACCCTGTCCGCCGAATCGCTACGCCTGTCGTAATTCGATTTGCGCTGCGCGTTGCGGAACTCGCGGCGAACCTATAATCCAAGCCTTTCTCAAACAACGATCCGGCGCCCCAAGCAAGGGGTCGCGGAGTTCACGCTTTACCGGACGGGCAATTGACCGTACGAATCGAAAAGGAGACGAACATGACATTACGCAATGCACTGGCAGTATGCATGGTAGCCGCCGTGATAACGGGTTGCGCCGCCAGCGATCCGCACCGCCGCGCCAAAACCGGCGCGGGCATCGGCGCGGGCATCGGCGCGATTACCGGCGCCATCCTGGGCGACGGCAAGGGCGCGGTTGTGGGCGGTGCGGTGGGCGCCATGGGCGGCGCCGCGATCGGCGATTACATGGACAAACAGCAAAAGGCATTTGACGAAGCGCTGGCGGAAGAACAGCGTCAGAACGAGATCGAAATCGAGCGCATGAAAGACGAGTCGCTGAAACTGAGTCTCAGCAACGAGGTCTCGTTCGACTTCGGCCGCGCGGATTTGAAGCCCGCCTTCGAGCCTTCGCTCGCCAAACTCACCGACGTGCTGCAGAAGTACAACCGCACCAACGTCCAGGTCGTCGGCCATATTGACAGTGTGGGCTCCGAGGCATCCAACCAGCTCTTGTCCGAGCGCCGTGCACAGGCCGTCGTCGATTACCTCGCCAGCAACGGCGTGCCGAAAACCCGTCTCAAGAGCGAAGGCCGCGGCGAGCGCGAACCGCGCGACACCAACGACACCGAAGCCGGCAGGGCGCTCAACCGGCGCGTGGAGATTTACGTCAAGCCGATCGTGGAAGGTGAGCAGCGTCAGCAGGCTGCTCGCGTCCAATAAAGCTCGTGTCCAACGAAGGAGGCCCTGCATGACGCGCTTTTGTCTGACTGCCGGCGGTTTCTTAGTCCTTTCCAGTGTTTTCGGCTGTGCGCCTTCCACAAAGCTCGATGCACAAGCCGAATGTGAACAGGCCGTGTGCGAGGGAATGGCTCCATGGAGAAACTTCGGCACGCTTGCGATCAGTTTCGCCAAAGCCGGTGCCGAGCCGAGCTATGAGTTCAGCTACTATTCGGTGGGTGACGAGATGCACAATACGCTCGCGCAGCCTTCTGCTGAACCGTATTCCAAGATGCACATTATTCCTGGGGCCGCGATCCTATATTTCGGCCGGCTTGCATCAACCGAGTGTAACCGTCACTACGATACGCCAGCTGTTTTAGCGGGCTATGCGACGGAGATTCTTTTCTACCTTAGCCAAGCGGCCCCGTCGGGGCCAGATACGATCCAAAACACCCATAAGTTCTCCATTCAGGAAAAGGATGCCCCGACCAGGGTGCAAATCGATCCCGGCAATTACATTTCATTTAAATCCCCTTGGAAGATTGAGGGGGAGCTAACGCGTGAAAATGCCGATGCTATTCGTTTTGCAATCCACGAAACATTCAGCGGAGACATTAAGGAGGAGCGTCAGCTTGCCGGTTACTGGTCAAAAGATGGACCAGACTCACTGATCACAAACGAAACCTCTTTAGACGGCTGGCTGGTTTGCCCGATGGGCGATACGAAAATTGCTCAAGAGTATCAGACATTCGGAGATATACGTTCGATCGTATCCGAGTAATCCAGCGTAGATTGGATGAGCACTGGTAGATTAGGGTAAGCGAAGCGAACCCCAACGACGCTAAGCAATGCGGTATCGGCGCGCCGGAGTAAGAAGCGGCACGTACTTTGTTTACGGTTAATCTCGCCGATCGGCGAGATACGCTTCTGATCGAGCACCTGAGATTGCTGCGCGACGTGTTCCCGAATGTCAAGCAACGACACCCCTTCCACCGCGATGGTGGTCTTGCTGGATCATCTCCATGCGATTTAGACGCTGCCGCCGGGCGATATGGATTTCCCCGGGCGCTGGGTGTTGAGCAGGGCGACGTTCTTAAGACAGATCACTTCTCGTGGTGACAACCGCTGCTCTCTAGTCGGCTGCCCAAGGGTGAGCGCGGCATCTGACAACGGCGATATTGGGAGCACTCGATCCGGAACGAAGGAGACTTCGCTCGGCACGTGGACTACATTCACCGCAATCCTGTGAAGCACGGCTATGTGCACTGTGCGGCGGCTTGGCCACACTCGGTTATTCACGGGTATATCGCAGCCGGGGTGATCGCGTCAGGCTGGGGTAGTGATCCGGGTTGCAACATGCAAGCTTTGGCTGGCGGGATCGAGTGTTGGAATTCGCTTCGCCCGCCCCAACCTACGATTACTTGCAGCCGAGGTTTGGCATGGGCGGCTAAACGCGAGGGAGCGCCGATCGCGCAGCCCGCTTTTAAATGCGTGTAAAATCACGCGTTCCATGAAAGTCGTTCCCAAAGTTCTGCTCGGTCTTGTCGCGATCGCGGTTCTGCTGGCCGCCATCGCGTCGCTGGTGCCCGCCCAGCAGCGTTCGGCGCTGCTCGCCGTATTCAACCACTCGCAAGGCAAAACGGCCGAATCGGGGACGGGTGAACCCGGCCAAGAAAATGCGGACGCAGAAACCCCTCAGCGCGCGCTGTTTTTCGAAGGCGAACCCGCGGTAAGGCTTACAGCGGCGGAGCAGCGCCGCAGCGGCATTCGTACGGCGCCGCTCGAACGCACGAGGTATCGAGCGGAAGACCGCATCTACGGCGAGGTCATCGACATCCGGCCGTTGCTGCGATTGCGCGCGCGATTCGCCCAGGCGCAGGCCGCGCTGGAGATCGCCGACGCTCGGTTGCAGGTTTCCATGCAGGAATACGAGCGGCTGCGCGGGCTCAACATGCAGGTCAATGTGATCTCGGTCGGCCGCATGCGCCAGGCGCAGTCGCGCTGGCAGGTGGATCAGGCGCAGCGCGCGGCGGCGGAAACGCGGGTCGCGAACCTTCGTGCGCAGGCCATGCAGGTGTGGGGCGACGCGCTGACGGCCGCGGCGCTGGACGGCGATTCGGGACGTCTCGAACGGTTTGCGAACCGTGATGGCGTGCTGCTGCGGCTGTCGGTCGCGTCCGGTGAAAAATTGTCATCGACTACCGACGCATTTGTCGATGCCGCCGGAGATCGTCGCCGGGCGCGCAGGGCGCGGTTCATCTCGGTCGCGCCGCAAACCGACCCGCTCTCGCAGGGCGAGACTTATTTCTTTGCGGCCCCGGCCGCGGGTCTGCGCACCGGCATGCGGGTCAGCGCGTGGATCGCGCGCGGCGATGAGTCTTCTGACGGTTTGTTGATTCCCGGCGCAGCTGCGGTGTGGTACGCGGGGCGGCCGTGGGCTTACGTGCAGGTCGATAACGAACTGTTCGCGCGCCGCGCACTGCCCGCAAATGCCGGCATGGCCGGCGGCTGGTTCGCCGGTGAGGGATTCAGCCGGAAGGAGCCGGTAGTGATCAGTGGCGGACAGATGCTGCTGTCGGAAGAGTTTCGCTGGCAGATCCCGGAAGAGGACGACGATTAGTGGCGCTGTCCCGGTTGTATATCGCGCCGGCTTGCCGGCGGCTATGGGGGGCGCGAACCGCGGTCTGCTTCGTTTGGATTAGACGCCGCACTGCGGACGCAACGTACGCTCGCGCGTGACGTCTGGCGCGTTACAAAAATCGGGGACGCCGCGCTAGATGCTGGCCGCGATCGTCCGTTTTGCGGTGCGGTTTCGTGGCGTGGTGGTAGCGACCGCCACGCTGCTGCTCGTGTACGGCTGCTATCAGCTGTTCCACGCCGGACTGGACATCTTCCCGGAATTCTCGCCCAAACAGGTCATCATTCAGACCGAGGCGCCGGGGCTGGCCGCGGAGCAGGTGGAAGTGCTGGTCACCCAGCATCTGGAGAGCGCGCTGGGCGGGATCATCGGCCTGCAGACGATAAGCTCCGAATCCCTCCAGGGTCTGTCGGTGGTCACGCTCATCTTCGAGGACGACACCGACATCTACCGAAACCGCCAACTGGCCGCCGAACGTCTCGCCATCGCCCGCGAACGCCTGCCGCCCGGTGCGGGTCCACCGGTGATCGTGCCGTTATCGTCTTCGTCGGCGACCGTGATGACCATCGGTGTCACCTCGCAACGCCGCAGCCTGATGGACTTGCGCACCATCGTGGACTGGACGCTGGTGCCGCGATTAATGAGCGTGCCGGGCGTGGCGGACGTGAACATCTTCGGCGGTGACGTGCGGCAATTGCAGGTGCAGGTGCGGCCCGCAAGGCTGCACAAATACCGGCTTTCCCTGCAGGACGTCGCCGCGGCGGTCAGTCAGGCGGCCGGCACGCCCGGGCTCGGCGTCATCGAAAACGCGAACCAGCAGTTTGCCATTCAGGTCGCGGGCCAGGCCGACACCGCGCGGGAACTCGGGGATCTGGTGTTACGGCGCCATAACGGCGCGAACGTGCTGCTGAGCGATGTCGCGAAAGTGACCGTAGCCGCGGGCCCGCCGATCGGCGCCGCGCAGATCATGGGCCAGCCGGGCGTGGTCATGATGATCATCGGCCAGTACGGGGCCAATACGTTTACCGTTTCGCAGGATCTCGAAGCCGCGCTCGCGGAGCTGGAAGGCATATTCGAACAGGAGGATGTCACCTTGCATTCGGAGTTGTTTCGGCCCGCCAACTACATTGAAACCTCGCTGACCAGCATAGGCGGACATCTGCTCATCGGCGGCGCGCTGGTGATCTCGGTGTTGCTGATCTTTCTCTACAACGTACGCACGGCGCTGATCTCTGCGATCGCGATACCTTTATCGCTGCTGAGCGCGGCGACCTTGCTGGTCAACCTAGGGGTGAGTCTCAACATCATGGTGCTGGGCGGGCTCGCCATCGCGCTGGGCGAGGTGGTCGACGACGCCATCATCGATACCGAGAACATCTTCCGCCGCCTGCGGGAAAACCGCCGCCTGGCGATGCCCCAGCCGATGGCAATGGTCATCTTCAACGCCTCGATGGAGGTGCGCGGGTCGGTGGTGTACGCCACCTTCATCGTGGCGCTGGTGTTCGTGCCGCTGCTGACGCTGGGGGGTGTGGCGGGGCGGCTGTTCGCGCCGTTGGGGATAGCCTACATCCTCGCGATCATGGCCTCGCTGGTGGTGGCGCTTACGGTGACGCCGGCGCTTTGTTATCTGCTGCTGGCCAACGGCCGCTACGGGCACCAGGATCCGCCCCTGATCCGCTGGCTGAAACCGCGCTATGGCCGGTTGGTGACGGTGATCAGCCGCAAGCCGCGCTCGGCGATGGCGTTCACCGCGGTCACCCTGGCCGCCGGGCTGTCGATACTGCCCCTGCTGGGCGGCGAATTCCTGCCCGAACTGCGCGAAGGTCATTACATGGTGCATACCGCCAGCGTGCCCGGCACCGCGCTGGAGGAGTCGATCCGCATCGGCAGCCGACTCACCGAGCGCTTTCTCGACATCCCCGGCGTCGTGTCGGTGTCTCAATGGGCCGGGCGAGCGGAGCGCGGCGCCGACACCTACGGCAGCCACTACAGCGAATTCGAGGTCGATCTGGAGCCGATGTCGGGCTCGGCGCAACAACGGGTGTTCGACCGGTTGCGCGCGATCCTGGAGAACTTCCCCGGCATCGTCTACGAGGCCAACACATTTCTGATCGAGCGCGTGGACGAGACTATCTCGGGCTACACCGCGCCGGTGGTGGTCAACATCTACGGCAAGGATCTGGACGAACTGGATGCGCTGGCGCGACAGGCCGCCGCCGCCATCAGCGCGATCGGCGGCGCGCACGCCGTACAGCTTCGCTCGCCCCCCGGTACGCCGCTGGTGCGCGTGCGACTGATGCCGGAGCGCCTGATCAATCGCGGGGTGCGTCCGATGGCGGCGATACAGGCGATCCAGATCGCCTACGAGGGCGCGGTCGTGGGCAAGGCTTTCGAGGGCAATCGCGTGTTCGACGTTGCGGTCGCGCTGGAGCCGGCGTACAAGCGCAATCCGCAGGACATCGGCCAGCTGCCGATCAAGACGCTGGATGGCGGCATCGTACCGCTGGCGGCGGTCGCCGATATCGAGCAGGCCAGCGGCCGCTATTCGATCCTGCATCGCGGCGCGCAGCGGGTGCAGACCGTTACCGCCGATGCGGAAGGCCGCGACCTCGCTTCTTTTTTCCGTGAGCTGCAGGCGCGGGTGGAAGCGGAAGTGGACTTCAGCGCGGATACCTATCCCGAGTATACGGGCGCTGCGGTCGAGCAGGTCGCGGCGCGCAATGAGTTGATCGTGCATTCGGTGATCGCCGGCGCCGGCGTGCTGGTGCTGATTTACATCGCGCTGGGAAACTTGCGCAACGTCCTGCTGATTCTGGTAAACGTGCCGTTTTCGCTGGTGGGCGGCGTAGTCGCGGCGCTGGCCACGGGCGGCGTGCTGTCGGTGGGCTCCATGGTGGGCTTCGTGACCTTGTTCGGCATCACGGTGCGCAATTCCATCATGCTGATCTCGCATTACCAGCATCTGGTGGCCGACGAGGGCATGACCTGGGGGCCGGAGACCGCGCTGCGCGGCGCGCAGGAGCGGCTGACATCCATCCTGGTCACCGCGCTGGTCACGGCGCTGGCCATGCTGCCCATTGCGGTGGACAGCGACAATCCCGGCCGCGAGATCATGGGGCCGATGGCGGCGGTGATCATCGGCGGTCTCGCTTCGTCAACGGTGCTGAATCTGCTGATTATGCCCACCATCATGCTGCGTTACGGGCGCTTCGAACGCCGTTACGAGTGCCTTGCCGACGACTTTCGCGCAAAAAATTAAATAGCGAGCCGCGCGGGGCGGACGCCATTTCGATGGCACAATTCTTCGTAGCTGCACGACGTAAATGGTCTCCGCGCCTCGCGGAAGATAGGCTTAGATGTCGTCGATTAAGTATTCCTCCTCCGGTCGGCTTCGCGAACTGCTTCTGCTATTGCCGATCGTTCTGGTGACCGCCTGCGATTTCGTGGATTCCGGTGGTTCGCAAGGGGTCAACATCGATCCCAACAACCGCATCGAGAACGAGCAGACGCGGGTCGTGCTGGACGCCACGGTGCTGGTCGAAGCGCCGGAAGGCAAGACCTTCAGCTGGACGCAGGTCGAAGGGCCGCCGGCGCAGCTGACGGGTACCAATACCGCCAGGGCAAGCTTTGTCACGCCCGCTGTCGAGCAGCGCACCGTGCTTGTGTTCACGCTCACCGCCACCGACGAATTTGGCGCCTCGGAGTCCGAGAACGTCACGGTCACCATCAACGACACGCCGACCGCCAACGCCGGACAGGATCAAAGCGGCCGGCCGGGCACGCGCATTACGTTGAACGGGGGGGCCAGCGTCGACAGCGATGGCACGCTGACCTTTGCCTGGCAACAGACCGGTGGCCCGCCGGCCGGCACGCCAACCGGTTTCGACACTCCGCAGCCGAGCTTTACCATGCCTACCGCACCGGCCGGCACGTCGCTGAGCTTCCGGCTGATCGTCACCGATGACAATGGCGCGACTGCCAGTGACGCGGTTCAGATTACTGTGCTGGCGCCACCGCCACCGCCACCGCCACCCCCGGAGCCGCCACCGCCGCCGCCGCCGCCACCACCGCCG
>JBOIDC010000064.1:0-22504 GCA_050740315.1 Gammaproteobacteria bacterium
TTTCGCGCCGCGCGCACGTACACGGGCAAGGCCTCGTCGCGCGCCACGGCCAGCGGGCGCGGCTCCACGTTGCCTCTCTGAAGATAATTCACTTCATCGGGCAGGCAGATGCCGACCAGCGAGCAGCGCGGACACTTGGGACTGTCTTCCAGCGGCGGCGGCATCTGCCCACCGGCGGCCACAAAGCGCAGACCTTGGATCGCGTTCATGGTGAGCGCGCGCAGTTCTTCGTAGAACACCACGCGCACGCGCTCCTTGCCACTCACGAAATAGATAATTCCTTCATTGCAGGTGTAGCCGTGTTCTTCGAGAATCAGCGCCTGCACGCAGATCTGCACGCGCTCGGGATCGTACGCGCCTTTGGCGACGTGCGGGCGTTTGCCCCGCTTGTAATCGACCGGCGTGACGACATTGCCCTCGCCTTCGATCAAGTCGAGCTTGGCGATGAGACCGAGACGATTGGACGACAAGGTGATGGAACGCGCGTGGATTTTTTCGTCTTGTTGCGTATCGCCCGGCGGCGGCAGATCGCCGGCAGGCTTGTCCACGCGCCGATGCGCATGCGTACCTTCGACGGTATCCGACGACGACGCCCATTCGCCCTGCACCCATTCGAGATACGCAAGCCGCGGGCAATACTGGTATTCGTTGACCATGCGCGCGGGCAGCAGCGGCATGTCGCCGGCGAGTTCCGGAAACGGAAGCGGCAGGTCCTTCTGCTCGGGAGTTCGATCGTCGGAAGTTTCCATCCGCCTGTTCGCACCGAGTCGGTTGAGAGGGCGGTTACAGTTACCGGCGGATAGACGACCGCGCAAGCCAAAGCCGACGAGCGCGGGAATTCTCCTGTTCAAGCAGACGCTCACCAGCAACCGCGCCGGCGTTCATCCGAAAAATTCAGCACGCGGCGCGCCCGCGAAATTCGTTGACCATGGACGCCGATAACCGCAGCATGTAGCCGGCGTGCGACGATTACGTTCGCACCTTTTTCGGCAAGCACGGTTCTTGATAACAGTGAGGACGACGGACCATGGCAATTGAACAAGGCAAGACGGCTCCGGGCTTTACGCTCAACGACGCCGACGGCAACAAGGTGGCGTTGAGTGATTTCAAGGGCACAGACGTGATTCTGTATTTCTATCCCAGGGACGACACGCCCGGCTGCACCAAGGAGGCCTGCGGCTTCCGCGATCTGTGGGGCGAAATACAAAAACTGGGCGCGGTGGTGCTCGGCGTGTCAGCCGACTCCGGCGAATCTCACCAGAAGTTTTCGAGCAAATACAAACTCCCGTTCACCCTGCTCTCTGACCCCGACAGGAAAGTCATGGAAAAGTACGGCGCCTGGGGCGAGAAGAACATGTACGGCAAGATCAGCATAGGCGTGATCCGCTCGACCGTGTGGATCGGCGCGGACGGCAAGGTGAAAAAGCACTGGAAGAAGGTCGCTAATGCCGAGCAGCATCCGGCGAAGGTGCTGGAGGCGTTGCGCGCGGGCGGCTGAACCGAGGATGTTGTTTTGTAGGCGGGTTGCGCGCTTGCCGATTGCTAATCTGAGCAATCGCGATAGCGAACCGGCATCAAACACGTTGTCACAGGTCCTTGCGCCAATTAGTTCGCGGGACGCACTCTGACCCGACCCGGCTCGACGGTAACAATCGCACCTGCCTCCAGGTCTGTTCCATAGAGCGTCAGGACATGCAGGCAGACGATGGCTTGTTGTCTGGCAGAGAATCCAACCAAACGTACGATCCCGCAATGAGGTTGGCCTCGTACTATCGCCAGCTCACCGAAGTCTTTATCCAGCGTTACAAGGATGCGGCTGCCGCGGACAGCATAGGCAAGAATCTCCTCGTCGCCGGGATCTGTTTGCCAGTCTCCTGTCCATTCCACATCATGCCCGGCCGTTTCGAGCTCATGGACGGATTTCCCCCAGACACAGCTATCCAGCAGCACCCTCAAGTATCTGCTTCTATAATGAGCGGTTCAACACGCTCGTGAGCAACCAATCGGCGGGCAAAGGCGAGGCAAGCTTGAATGTCCGCCGGCTCCAGCCATGGGTAACCCTCAAGAATCGTCTCCGGCGCATCGCCAGCGGCTAACATGCCCAGAACATGCTCGACAGCCAAACGCCGCCCACGAATAATCGGTTTTCCGCCGAAGATAGCGGGATTTACCGTGATCCTGTCTAGAAGCTTTTGTTCATCCATAATTTACCTCCGAGAACTGCGCACGCCGCATCGCTGGCAGAAATATACATCCAGGCGAGATGCACGGCCATACCATTTCTGGAATCCCTGAATTGTCGGCACCAAAGTGCGAATCTTGGCGCTCCACCGCTCGGCGCTTGCAGAAATCCGTCCTGAGTGTAATGCAGGCCGTGTGATGACCCTGCCGCGCCAACTCGAGGATGAGTCGCGCCGACCGCCCGGGGGTTTAGATAGCGTCCGAGGGCGCGAACAGCCCGAGGCCGAAGTGACAACAGAAGCCGACCACCAGCGGACCGGTTACGGGTTCGGTAAATTCAACGCGAAGCCGGTACCCGAGTCGACCCCCAATTGACATTCGCGGCCTCACCCAGTGAGCGGCTTAACACGCTTACGCGCAAGCGTGCAGTCTATTTTGAACCGGCCCAACCGGCACACCGTTGCCAGACGGTCAACGGCCTCCGCCCCGCTTACGAATAACCTGGTTCATGCGCGCAAGCGAGACAGCGGTTTGCGGCTTGGGCAGGATTCCCGCGAGTTCCGCGGCATCTACAACGCGCGAGGCTGCTTGCTACGCATAGTTGGATGGCCCGCCCGTCTTGTCTCGGCCACGGGTAACCTTCGAGAATAGTTTCCATAGTATCGCTGGCGACATGCCTAAAGCACGCTCGAACGCGCCACTTACGCATGAGTCGGCTCTCCGCGCATGGTCCTAGCCGAGCCGCTTTGCGCTGGCGAGTGCGCCTGCTTTCTTGTCAAAGGTCACCGTCTCGATGCAACCATTGCGTCGGTTGGTCTCGATCAACAGGCAATCAGCAAAATCGGCAGGGGTGCCTCGGTAGCTGCGAAGGGCGGCCGCGGCTGATTGCGTGTCCTCAATCCTAAATTGAGCCGTGCGGATAATTCGCTCGAGAACCTCCGCGATCAACTGCCGCCGGTATCCGTAGGCAGTTTCCAGTACCCAAACCAGCTCGCACAAGACAATGCGGTTTACGTAACACGGAGCCTCTCGGGTACATTCGGCTGCAATGAATTGCGTTGCAAGCGCTGACTGGCGTGGCTCATCCTGAACCAGATGTCTAACCAGAACATTCGTGTCCAGGCCGATCAACGGCCGGCGCCCCGTTCGCGAATAACCTTCTTCATGCGCGCCAGCGAGACAGCGGTTTTCGGCTTGGGCAGAATCCCCGCGAGTTCCGCGGCGTCCAGCGATATGGGGATGACGACGACACGGCCATTTTCATCGATGACGAACTCCATCCGATCTCCCGGGCGCAACCGCAGATGTTCGCGAATTTCGCGCGGGATCGTGGTTTGACCCTTGCTGGTTAATGTCGCGGTGGGCATGGCGCGTTTCCTTTCATACTCATGTTTCCTTACTCTAAGGTAAGGCAGCAATTGTTGCAATGCTATCGGCGGTTAGCTGCAGGCATTGATGGAGGCCTCCCTGCAGCGAGTTTATGCACTATTCACTTGGGCACGAACAATCCGAGGCCAAAATGACAGGAATGGCCGAGCAGGAGTGGCCCGCGTACAGGTTCGGCAAATCTGATGCGAAGCTGGTATCCCAACCTATCACCAATAAATGCTCGTGTTCCCCTCTGATGCACCGGCAGATGGACACTTACCCATGTCGAGCGGTTGTGACATTCGATCGTTGCTCCAGCGACGCCCGGAACGTCTTGCAAGGTGAGATCTCTCCGAACCTGCGCTTCCACGGATTCAGCAGGACGTGGCTTACCCTTGCGTAGGTGGTGTCTGGAAGGAACGTAGGGCGTCAGCGACTGCCAAGCTCGCGCGGGCTTGCCATCAAAGCCTGGTGGCAAGGGAACCGCGCGATCCAGCGGCACCAAGCGTACCGTCCACTGGCTTCCCTTATCGCGCCCTAACGACCACGCCAGAGCGTGGCACGACGCTTCGAGGATGGCCGCATTTTCGTCAGAATTAAAGGGAATATCGCGTCGCCACACAAGCAGTCGTGTAATCGCGTTATCCTCCACCCAAACGGCATAGTAGGCATGCTCATGCCTGTTGAGCGGTTTACCTGTTGCATCTTTTCCGGATAGAAGCGCCATTTTCTTTCGGGCTTCACATGGAGCTTTGGACCAGGTAACGTTCCGGTCGCTCGTTAGTCTTCGCAGAAATGCCTTCAACACCCGTGAGCGGAAGCTTGCGGTGAGTCTGACGACAACGCGCGGCTCCGGGGCTACGGCCCAGCCAACCGCGAACTGAATGAAGTTGGTTGCGACCGGTTTGACTAACCTCCTTGGATCTTCTCGCGCGGGTGTGCGCAGCGGGCGCAGCGCGTAACGTCGTACCGCGCCAGGCGGAACCGTTCTGTCTCTTGCCGACGATTCGTCGGTGATCCGCTCCACGTCTTCGCGCCGCGCTTGCAATTGGGGAGCCAGTACCGGCACGGAATCTGTTGTAGTCGGGGCCTCGCTCAGCAGACAATTTGGCTTAATCTCTTCTGAATAGTCGCGACGCTCAATGGTCGTCAGTGTCTCAGCCCGTCCGAAGTACAGTAAACGTTCGAGGCACCGATCTAGGGCTTTCAGCAGATCATCCGTCCAGGCGTCGCCCTCTAGGAACCACCACACCGCAGCCTCGTCAGAACTGCCCGTTGGCACGCACCAAGCGTTATCCTGAATCAATGTAGTTCCATAGCTCTTCGTCGCGGATTTCTTCTTTTCGCCGGGATTCCATCCAAAAGTCGCCGGTTGATACTGTCTTAGCACAACCCCACGCCGTGCAGCGGCGGGTAACCGAAATGCATAACCGCTAGTGCAAAGTGCATGCAGTAGCGAATCCAATTCGATCGGATCTCGATCTCCCATTTCGCGCTGCCACTGATACCAGCGGGCGCAGACTGCGCGTACTAGCCGCCAAGGGCTCGGCGGCCATTCCCCGAAAACATCATCGAAAGAGTTGACCCTCCACGGAGTGGCATGGAATCGACCAAGCGGAAATGTCTGACGCAGTACGACATGCATGTCGATCATACCTCGTCGTCCGTGTTAGCCGCGCCGTCCTCCGGCGTTTCAGGATCATGGCTGCCGGCACCATTGTCCTGATCTTCTCCCTCACGGTAGAGATCACCAGCCGACCAGTAGATGTTGGTAACAACAGGCATCGGAAATTTGGCAGCCTCAATGTATTGACTAATATTGATCTCAGTTAAAGCATCTTTCACGTCGCCGCCGTCCCAGCTAACCTCGGCGCATTCCAGATCACACCCGGAGCGGAAGCGGAAAGGACCCCGCAAAAGCCGGCCGATCTTCCACAGGGAAAGCGCCAGAAGGAAAACCTTCTCTTCTTCTTTCAAACCCAGCACACTACCATCTTCCGCACGCCCGAAGGAGCGCAACAAAGCTATGTCCAGAATGAACGTCGCTTTGATTTCGCCCGCCGTAGCATCGTCTATCGCGAAGATTGGCTGACCCGAAGTAGTCTTTCCTAGGCGGTCGAACTTAACCCCGGAGCGATCCACTCGGCCCGCCCCGAAGGCTTCGAGATGCGCAGTCAGCATGCGCGGAATCTTGATCTGCCATTGCGGGAATAGGACGCCATGCACAAGAGCGTTGGGGTCGTAGCGGAAGATGGTGGAGAATACCTTCCACCAGGCGTCGGGAGATGGATGGGCTTTCTTGCCGAGCCTTAAGGGGATTCCGCATTCGTTAGCAAGTTGCCTATCGAAAGTATCCTCGACCGATTTGCTGTCTTCCAGTCGTCTTCCGTTGAGGAAATACGTCGAGGCAATCCGATGACCTTCGGTAAGACTAGTCGCCACCACCTGTTTCGGTTTGTGTTTATTTTCTTCGTCTTCGTGATTTGGCCAACCGGCATCGGTAACGCAGCGCAAGTAGGGCATGCCATCGAGTGCCGACACAGCATCCGGATCGTGCGGCGCCCTTCGGCAGACGGACTCCAGATGGTTGGCCATGCTCGCCGGGCTGTCTACGATACAAACGTTTTCGAGCGCCCCATCCACGCGGGGGGCCTTATAAATGACATGCCCAATTTCTGGAAAACCGGCCGGCTGAAAACGATCAAGCTCGGCCACCGGCCGTAGTTGCGCCTTAAATATCATACGCAGCGGACCATCATCTTTGATAAGTTTCTTGGGATCTAAGTTTTTCTGTTCAGGCATGGGATGGATCTCCTTATGAACGGCTTGGCCGCAACCAACGGTGAGAAATCAAATCTGCCCTGCTTTGGTCCGAGACGGGCATGAGCAGACTCGCGAGCAGCCGGGCAGAATCATCAACATTCAGTGGTGCGTGGACTTGAATCAGCGGCGACCGCGCCATCGAATAGCGACTGCGCACGTGCTCAAAGGCGGCTGAACTGTTGCCGGTACGTAAGAGCGCAATAAGCTTACGGGCAGAGGCGAGCGTTCGCGCGCCGCTCTTCTTGTCCAACAGATCGGAGTCTTTCAATAGAACTGGCCGTTGATCCAAAAGCGAAACGTAAAGGGCGTGTAATGCGCCCATACCACTTGGCGGCGATACCAACTCGGCTGCCAAATCCAGGGCCCTTGCGCGCCGCGTCAACCTTCGCCAATCGAACAAAGCCAGCCGTGATAGCCAGGTGGCGAGTAGCGTTTCATCAAGCGACCGGAGAAGCCATTGTTCAACGTCGCCAGGAGCGGCATACCAGCCTTCGCGCCGATCAGCCAGCTCGCCGCCTGCACGTTTTGACAGCGAATAACGATCGAGGCTGAGACGGTCAATAGTCCAAACTAGATTGGCGCAAAGGTCTGCGCTCTTCCATATCCACGATGCGGGCGCCGTCTCCGAAACTACGTAACTATCTAGCTTGGAATACGAAGCAACACCGAAGCGATATAGCGTAAAGGGCAGCGCGTCAGGAAAAGCGGAAACAATAGCGGCGGCGAGCCGCACCTCGATTGAGGCCGACTCGCCGAGCAGCCGCGGTAGCCATGCCAGCGGCAGCGGTTGCCAACGCACGCCCAACCCGCGAAACTCGCGATTACGATCCACCCGGTCTAGTACCGAGACCATGTTATCGGCCAGCGCGCGCGCACGTTCTGGATCCTCGGGTTCGGCCGCGTAGCGCACCACCGCCAGTTCAACCGGCCCCCGTAGCCCACGATAAAGCCAACGCGCTCCCTTCTTTTCGTCACGCGGCAGTCGCTCAATCAACGCCACTGCGCGTTCTAACGTGTCGGCGACGGAGTCATCAATATCGAGTTTCTCGGACGGTATGAAGCCGGAGTCTTGTTCCACAGCATCATATGAAGATGTCGCTTTTGGCTGAACGCTGACGTTCGCAGAATAGGCCGATGGCACGGCTAGCCGCCCCATCAACCGCGGCTCAAAGGTATTCGCACTGGTTGTTTGGCCGAGCGCAAACCGCATGAAGGCGGCAATGCCGGCGTCTGTTCCCCGGCGCCGGATAGCCGCAGCGAAGGCCGCCGGCGTTATCGCGCCACGCCCGTCCAGTTCCGCCCGGCCGCGAGAAAAGATCGCCTCGACCTCGGCGACGATTGCGGGCCGGTTCCAGATCGGCGCCCACAACTCGCCACGGTCGCGGCCAGCTTCGCCGGCGGCAGTCGGGGCCGCCGCTGCAATCACAAAGGGAAATGCGCCTTGCGTCCGAGTAGTTGCACCGAATCGACGCGATGCGGCGCCAGCAAAAACACCAATCCCTCGCACGCCAACAGCATCGCCCAAGGCGAGATCTGACCTTCACTGGCCGGCGTCTGGCCACTGTTGAATAGCTTGTTGGCTTCGCTGAACCAGCAGGCCGCTTGCAATTTCTCCATGAGCAAAGACACTTCGCCGCTGACCAGCCAGCCGGATAATTCCTGACGCAGATCGACAACGTGTGATTGAGCGCCACCTGCTCTTGTCTTTCTGGATGTGCCCGTGCCACCGGGTACCTGAAGGTGACTCTGAAGCGCTTCCTTGGCTTTGCGCCAGCCGTCGGTGAACTTGCGTTTGCCGGCGTTTCCGCCACTGCCTAACAGCGGGTTAAAGAACAATCGCGCGGCCGCGATTATATGCGCATCGAGTTGGCGCAATACATCCTCATCCGCTGTGGCGCGCCAGAGCGCGACCGGCTCGCCTCTTTTCATCTTCGTGGCTTTCTTTTGTTCCGTTTGCCAAGAGAGTTCATACGGAGTCCATCTTCCGTCGCGGGCGACGTCAATCAGAAATCCTACGAGTGCATCGAGTTTCTCGGGGCCGCCGACGAGATGAGGAATATCATCGCGCCAAGCAAGCCGAACGCCGGGCCATCGCCTATGAGTAAGCCGCAAAACACCGAGCGTTGCGAGGTAGTTACCGAGACTCGTCGGGCGCAATCCAGGCAACGGAAGGGCCGCAAGTCGCATACGAGTGACTGGAAGGTGCGCGCTGTTCATGCGCCGCGCTCTTCGCCGGGCTTTATACATCGACTTGGCGCAGCACTGGCGCGCCAGTCCGCGACTACAACCAACGCCTCAAGATAAGCCAGTTTGAATGGGCCTAGATCTCGGGGTTCGGAGGGATCGGCCAGCTCATCTTCGTCTTTGCGCTCCCATGGTCCTAGCAGGGTAGCAACTATTTCGCTCCATCCGATGCCATCAACAGTGAACGAGGCGCCATCATCGGACCACTCGCCAGCCGCACCATCAGCGGCGACGGAGAAATCGAGCGGCCAATGGTGGCCCAGCACTTGTAAGTCCTCAGATTCGCGGCTGATACCAAAAACGTCATCTCCACATTTGGAAGTCGCACGTAGTACCGTGCGCACCTTGCCGTGATGCGCCGCCGCCAAGTACACCGCCAGCATAGGATAGGGCTTCGTCTCAGCAACTTTATACTTACGCCACATTGCCAGCGCCGAAGCGGCCTCGTGCCGCAAACCTGGACGAAACGCAACCTTGCCTGCCCAGAACACTCCCTTGATCTGCTTAACGGCCTCGAGTGCCGGCATTTTCTCGACCGCCCACCGCAGCCTGATTCGGTCGCCTCGCGCCTGATCCGGTTGGAAAGGGTCAGCATGCCCATTAATCGCAGCGACCGCCTGAGAGACTATCGGAATGTCAGCATCCGTCCTCACATCCACAGCAAGTACATTAGGTGTCTTCGCGAGCAGCTCAGTCTCGGACGCTCTGCGTCCCGGCAGTTTTTGTTGCCACCTTGGGTGTGCCTTGCCGATGTCATGAAAACCCGCTGACTCAACCACCGCTTCGCGCAAAGGGTCGAACAATTCCAAGCTCGCGGAGAGCTTCTCGGCCTCGCGTCGCGCATCATCGAGATGATCTTGAAGCGCAGCCCAGTAACCACACTCGCTGCGCTGGTCATCCCGCAGGCTGCGGCCTGAGCCGGGCGGCTCTAGGTTGTCCAGCCTGTCGGAATTGCTGCCTGTCCAGCCCCGGGAAGAATCATAACCGCCCGAAACGCCGTGAAGCATCAAGCGCATGCCGGGGCGAATAGCATCCAGCCTAATCCGGTCCCAGCGCCTTGCTTCTCCGTTCCAAAGAAAGGCGGGTGCTTTGATCATTTTTAGATAAGCTTTTAACGTACCCGCTGCCACGCTACAGCCCTCTTTCGGCCGGAACGCGGGTCCGCTGAGTTGCTCTTCCCTAGGCGCACCCATTCCTTGCCATACGCGCCAAAACACCGTGATATCTGCATCGGGATCACTGCCACGTACGAAGGCGCTCACATCCGTGAACCCTCCAAACACGTCCGGTTCGGTCGAAAATAAGCCGTGCACGTCCACAGCTCTTGGCATAGATGCGAGCGCCGGTTCAAGCGCATCCACAAGCGTTTGCGCGTGCTCGCCACGACTAAGCGTTTCTAGTGCTTCTTGAAAGGTCTGCACCTGTGTCAACGGCACAAAGGCTGCGACGAGCTGGCGCGCGGTCTTGATATCACTGGCGGCATAGGGACCAATCCGCGCATCCTCGGTGCCCCGCTGTCCTTTGACTGAGTTTTCAAAAATAAACGCACGCGCCCTATTATCCCGGCCATACCGATTCATCCGCCCGAGTCGCTGTATCATCGAAGGCCAAGGTGCAAGCTCGGTCCAGAGCTGGTGCGCCGAGATATCTACTCCGGCCTCCACAACCTGAGTACTCACGCAAATAAGGCCCGGCTCGTCAGGCAATGCACCGCCTTCGGCCGCCTTTCTGCGAGCTTCAAACGTGATCAATTGCCTTTCCGCACCCCTCCGGTCGCATGGTCGGAAGCGGGAAGTCAACAGAATCCTCGGAACCGTGCCCGACAACGCCGTGAATATCTCCTGCGCCAACGCCACCGTGTTGCAGACAACGAGCGATAACGTTCCGGAACGGTGACGGCTCTCAACCTCTTGCGCTAACCATTGCGGTAAAGGCGGCGTCTTCTTCCCCGATGGCGGCGTTGCAAACTCAATTGCACGCTTCGCATTGCACAAAGCTCCAAAGAGAGTTCGCGTGTTTTCATTCGTGATTTGTGGTGATGTCCATTCCATGACAAATGGCTTTACCTCGTCCAAGCCATCTGCGCGCCTGTCTGGAGTATCGAGAAACGACCCGCCTACGGTCGCGCTCATCCAGGTTGTCGGGCAGGTCCGCAAGGTCCCGAATCGGCAGCGACGCATCCAGTCGAGTTGCGAAGTAGTCCAGAGTCCGGGGCCCATAAGTTGAACTTCGTCAACCACCCAGCGGCAATCGTTGTTGAGCAGCCCGAAATGCATTGGCCATCGATAGCGGCTCATTGAATAGCCGCGATTAAGCGCGCGCGACAGCAGCATGTCCTGCGTGCCTATTAGTACCCAAGGCTGTTCCGGGCGTCGCGCCCATTCTTCGTCGATGTCACCTCCCATAAGGATGTGCACGGACGCCTCCAGACCGTGCTTCTTTGCTAGATTGTCGAAGCAGCGCGCGAGACGTTCGCGCGTTTGTGTTACAAGCGTGCGCATGGGCAGGCAGTAAACTATATGGCGTGGCTCATCCCGATCATTCAGCACAAGTCGCCGCCAAGCCCAGGCGAGCACGACTCCTTCTGTCTTGCCGAGACCGGTCGGCACCGAAAGCAACGCAGGCAGTCCTTCTTCGGCAATCTTCTGTTGCCAGGAGTGAGGTGTGAAGCCGGTAGCAGCGACAAAAAATTGGTCGAACTCCACTCATACCTCCTTTAGCTTCTGATTGGGCGAATCATTTATTAGGCGTTGTGTCTAAATCTGCCCAACGCGCGTTACCAATACCCCACCTTAGCAGGCAATAAGGCCACAGCTTCTCACTAGCGACATCACGAACAAAGGTTTAAGACCCTAGGGTTCTTGCAAGGTCGCTTAATCTCTATCATCCATACTGAACGCGAAGGAGTTATTCGATTTATTTCAGCACGAAAAGCGAGCACCAATGAGCAAACGTTCTTCCGCAAGGCCCTCGGAAACTGATTGGAAGCGCCTCGATGCGATGACGGACGACGACATCGATTTTTCGGACGATCCCGAGGCCACTCCTGAAATGTTTGCCCGCGCCGTTGTCCGCAAGGGCTTTAAGCCTATCCCCGCCAAACAACAGGTTACGTTGCGCCTCGATGCCGACGTATTAGAGTGGTTCAAGGCACAAGGCAAGGGCTATCAAACCCGCATAAATGCCTTGTTGCGGGCGTATAAAGAAGCTTCCGAGTCAAAACGTTCCTAACGCTGTCCGGGCTTCAGTATCTTGTGTGATGCGAAGACGCGGGCGAACCGAGCCGCCCGCAATCGTAGTTTTGGAATTCCTGATCCACCACCCCTTAGTCAGGAGTGTAGCAGACTGTGGCGCCCCGTCACGCCAGCTTGTGGTTTTTTAGGGCCGCAATGGCCGCGGAAATACCCATTAAGCGGGCGGCTTCTTTCTTACGCTCCCCGCGCCTGCTTCGCGACTTTTGCCAGCATGCCGCCTCAGTTTACGAACGGTTACTCGACAAGGTCAGCAATCCGCTGCATGAAATTGCGTTTGGCCTTGTGTCTGGCGCGCACCGCGGCCACGTAGTCCAGAAACGCCGGCGCCTGCCCGGTACGCCGCATCAGCTCCTGGATTTTGCGCAGGAGTTCGGCCGCCTCGTCGTAGGCCTGGTTGTTCCTGCGGTCCACGATGGGGTCGACTCGGTCCTTGTAGATCTCGATAGCGTCCTCGGGCTGCCTGGCCTCAAGGGCGGCGGCGAGTTGCAGCCATAACGGCTCGCTGCAGCCGCCGGTCTTGGCCTCGCGCAGCGCGGCCTCAACATCACCTTCCCACAGATAAATCTCCACCAGCAGAGAATCGGCCTGCCGCGGCATCCAGGACCATTGATTGCGTTTGCGCGGCTGTGCCGGCGCACGTTTACGCAGATGCTGTAAGGCCTGCTCGCGCCACTTCCGCCACTGGCCGATGTAGTCCGCGCTCTGCTTCAGGTTCTCATAGCGCTCAAGGCCGGGTACCGCGCGAACTCGTCCCAGCCTATGGCCAGAGCGTCCTCGTGCCGGCCGTGATGGTGATACTCAGCGACGAGCAACTCTGTGAGCGGCACGTTGAGTTCATCCGGGAAGGCCCGGCGGCCGCGCTCGGCCCATTCAAGCGCCTCCTGGTGCCGGTCGGCTTCGGCGCACAGGCTTGCGATCTCGAAGAAATGGTAAGGGCGTGACAGGTCACGCGCCTTGATGGCAATGAGTGCATCGGTGTCCTGATCATGACGGGCAAGCGCCTCCATAATGTCCGTGATGGTCGCGTATCGATATCCTGACTCGCGATCGGCGTCCGCCGGACTCAAGGCAGGCACTTTACGCCAAGCCTCGTTGGCAGCCGGCGATAGTGTTTGAGGCCCTGTTCACCCATCAAGGGCGCATACTCTTCAAACTCGACCAGGCCCCAGTCGTCCTTTAACTGGAGCTCGAACAGCGCCTTGGCCAGCGCCTTTGGATCGAGCTCGGCCTTGCGGCAGGCCTCGAGATGCAGCCGGCTGAGGTCGCCAAGCCGATCACCGAACAGGCCGTCCGAGTCGTCGGTTCGCTCATAGGCTGCGAACCCGCGCTGCAGGGCGTAACCGCTCAGCTGGACGACTTTCTCAGCCAGGCCCGCCCGCAGGAACTCCGAGAGCATCTCCGGGATCGGATCGACGCGGCGCAAGAAACCAGCCATGGCGTAGTAATCCACGAACCCGCGCACCGTCATCGCCTTGCGGATGGTAGCCTTGATGGCCTTGAGATCGATATTGTCACGCACCGCCGCACGCATGCGCAGGCGAGCCCGAAGGCTTGCGTCACTGTCGATCTGCGCCATCAGCAACGTCACGAGCGCAGCCTTATCTTCGCCCTCCAGATAGCGGCGGATGGCTTCAAGATCGGACTCGGTGGTGATCTGCGGTGTGGGTTCAACTTGACCTTCGCGCGCGGCAAGCCAAGCGAGCCCGGTCGCAACGGCATGTTTGCAGAACGTCCCTTCCGCCCCCACCGGACACGTGCAGTCATAGCGGAGCACGTTGCTCTCGGCTGAAAGGCTTACGCGGTACGTGTCGGTTCCCTCAACGCGCGCCACCACCGCAGTCCCCTTGTCGACGAGATCGACTACGGCGCCTGCCTCGAAATAGGCCTTGCCGCGGCCGTAGGCACGCTCGCCAGCAAGGCGCATCAAATTATCCGATGTAATCAGCTCCGCCAGCATGGGACTTCGCTTGTGTTAAGCGCCAGGAAGGGCGGCGAAAGGAGCTTGCCTACTGAAGTTGCGCATCGTCGTGATGCTCTCATCGTCAAGGGACGCCTGCGTAGGTGATTTAAGAAGCAAATTCAGTCGTTCCGGCGAAAGCCGGAACCCAGTTGAAACACTCGTTCGACTGGATGCCGGCTTTCGCCGGCATGACGAATTTGTACTTGTGCGCAGAGCTTTGTTGGGCGATCGAACGGACGGATCGATTTGACAGACCGTCTGGCGAGGAAAACTCGCCAGGACCGCCAAGGCTTCACGCGTCCTTCGCCCATCGTGATTGCGAAAAGCGTCCGGTCCATCGATCGAGCGGGACGAATTCCAGCCCTTCGTTCTCTTTCCAGCACCACCAGCCACCCGCCTCTTCGGCAAGCCATGCAAGCGCATTGGCCACCTCGTCATCGGACTTGTCGCGCGCCAATACCCGTGCCCAGAGAATGAACTCCAGGTCAATGAGCCAGCCAGCAGCATAAGCCTCCTCTGACTCATACTCCATCACCAGACGAAGCGCGATCTTGGCCTCTTTACTCATGTCGAGTCGCAGCGGCTTGAAGCCAGATGATAGCCGACCTGGCCGGCGGTTTGGCTTTTTAGCAGTTCCCAAGTCGCGGGCATCGCGAGCGTGCCCGCGGCAGCGGCCGTTTCGAGATAGATGCGCGCGCCGGGCTTCAGCACGCGACAGTCTTCAAGCGCGCGGGTGGTTGGCCGCAGCAAATTGCTGCCAAACGGGGGATCGATAAAGACGATGTCGAACGGAGTTGGCGCACCAGCCAGATAAGCTTGTGCGTCAGTCATGATGATCTCGATGTGACGAGCGCCGAGCTTGTCGGTCTCGCGGCGCAGATGTTGAACGACCTCCGGATCGCGGTCGATCATGACCACACAAGCCGCGCCGCGCGACGCGGCTTCGAAACCCAGCGCGCCGCTGCCCGCGAATAAATCCAGGCAGCGGCTGCCTTCGATTATTCCCTGCAGCCAGTTGAACAAGGTCTCGCGCACGCGATCCGGCGTGGGCCGCAAGTCCGGCAAGTTGGGAAACTCGATGCGCCGCCCGCGCCAGGCGCCGCCGATGATGCGCAGGCGTTGTCGTTGCGCGCGCGCGCTAGCCTTTCGCGTCACCGCCGACGATGACCCTGACCATGCGCTCGACATCCAGCTGCCTGCCAAACGCCGCGCGTATGCGCGCCCGATCGACGGCCTCGACGTTCTGGTTGAAGGTGTCGAGATAGTCCAGCGGCAGCTTGTAATAACCGATCATCGCCAGATATTCCAGAATATCGCTGTTGCTGTCGATGCGCAGCGGAAAACCGCCGGTGATGTTGCTGGTCGCGAGCGCCAGTTCCTGCTCGGTCGGCCCTTCGCGCACGAATTTCTGTACGGTGTCGCGCGCAACCCGCGCAGCTTCAATGGCCTGATCGACGCGCGTCTGCAGGCCGATCATGAAAGGACCGGCCACCAGCTCCGGCAGAAAATAACTGTATACACTGTAGGACAACCCGCGCTGGACCCGCACCTCTTTTACAAGGCGCGAGATGAAGCCGCTGCCGCCCAGGATGTGATTGCCGACGTACAGCGGGAAGTAGTCCGGATCGCCGCGCGCGATGCCCGGCTGGCCGATATACACATGCGCCTGCTCGGAGGGAAACGGTATCTTTACCGTCCGCGCCTCGGTAAGCGGCCGGACCTTGGGTAAAGGCGCGGGCGGCTGGCCTTTCGGCATGCGCTGGTCGAGGCGCTCGGCAAGCTTTTCGGCCTGCGCGCGGGTCAGGTCGCCGGTCAGCGCCAGCACCGCGTTGCCGGCTACGTAATAGCGCTCGTGAAACGCCTGTACGTCCTCGCGTTCGATATTGCGCACCGACTGCGCGGTGCCGCTCACGGGACTGGCGAAGGGATGATTCCCGTACACCGCGCGGTAAAACGCCTTGGACGCGACGGCGTCCGGACTCTGCGCGTCTTCGCGCAATGCCACCAGGGTCTGATTGCGGATGCGCGCAACGGCTTCCTTTGGAAAGCTCGGGGCGGTCAACACGCGCATGAAGGTGTCGAACGCGGGCTCGAACAGCTTTTTGTCACTGAGGCTGCGCAGCGACACCGAGGCCTGATCCAGGTCGGCCTCGCCCGCGTATTCGGCGCCGACGTCTTCGAAGCGGACGGCGATTTCGTCGGAATCCAGCTCGCCGCTGCCCTCGTTGAGCAAGGTCGCGGTCATGCTGGCCATACCGGGCTGTTCGCCGTCGCGCGCGCTGCCGGCGTCCAGCACCACGCGCATGTCGATGATGGGCAGCTCCGCCGCCGGCGTGAAATACACGCGCATGCCATGGTCGGTCGTCCAGTGCTGAATGCCGACGCGGGCCTGCGCGGACCAGGGCGCCAGCACCGACATGACCGCCGCCAGTAATCCGCTTGAAAAAACCATTAACCGCATGTGTTCTCCAGTAAATAACGTTTTATATAAACGGGCGGCGCCGCGATCACTGCGCGGCTTTGACGGCCGTTGGCGCCGCGGCGCGCTTGGCGGCGGGCCGAATGGCGACCGGCTCCAGCACCGCGGTCGTCCGCTTGTCGTCGATCAGGTATTTGCGCGCGACCGCGCGCACCTGCTCCGGCGTCACCGCCCGGATGCGCTCGACATACTCCTCGATCGCCTCCCAGCCGACGCCAACGGTCTCCAGCGCGCCCAGGGCGGTGGCCTGCGTCATGACCGAATCCTGCGCGTACACTTCGGCCGCAACCACCTGCGCCTTGACCCTGTCGAGTTCCGCTTGCGTCACCAGTTCGGTGCGCAATTTTTCGATTTCTTCGGCGAGCGCCCGTTCGACCTCGGCCACGCTGCGCCCTCTGGCCGGTGTCGAATCCAGCAGGAACAGGTCGTCGTAGCGCGAATAAAGGTCGTAGCCGGCGCCGGCCGAGGCGGCGACCTGCTGCTCGCGCACCAGACGCTGACTCAGGCGCGAACTGCGCCCCGCGTCCAGCACACCGGCCGCCACGGCGAGCGCGTAGGGCTCCCATTCGTTTTCGCTCATCAGCAACGCCGGCGCCTTGTACGCCTGCATGAGATACGGCAGCTCGGCGGGCGCCTTGACGATGGCGCGCCGCTCGCCGCGTTGCGGCGCCTCCGGCCGCGGCTTGCGATCCGGCAACTGTTTCGACGGGATGCCGCCGAAGTAACCCTCGGCAAGTTTGCGCACCGCATCCGGCTCGACGTCGCCGGCCACCACCAGGGTGGCATTGTTCGGCGCGTACCAGCTGTCGTACCAGCGGCGCACGTCGGCGATGGTCAGATGCTCCAGATCGCTCATCCAGCCGATGATGGGCTGATGATAGGGGCCGTGGTTAAACGCGGTGGCGTTGAGCTGCTCGTAGGTCAGCGCGCTGGGGTTGTCGTCGGTGCGCAGCCGCCGCTCTTCCTTCACCACCTCGATCTCTTTCAGGAACGCCGCCTTGGATAAAGCGAGATTGCGCATCCGGTCCGCCTCCAGCTCCAGCGCGATATCGAGACGGCTCTTTTCCAGCATCTCGTAGTAGGCGGTGTAGTCGCGGCTGGTGAACGCATTTTCCTCGCCGCCGTTGGCGGCGATGATGCGAGAGAACTCGCCTGCCGGATAGCGTTCCGTGCCTTTGAACATCATGTGTTCCAGCACATGTGAGACGCCGGTGATGCCGCTGTGTTCGTCCGCCGAGCCGACCTTGTACCATACCTGCACCACGACCACCGGCGCGCGGGCGTCGGGTTTGACCAGCACCTTCAGGCCGTTATCGAGCTCGTATTCATGCACGTTCAGCTTGAGCCCGGATTGCGCGGACGCGGCCGTGACCGTGATCCACAACAAGCCGGTCAACACCGCCGGCAACAGAGTTTTCACTATCATTGGTTAATGCGTCACTCCAACGGTGTTAGGATTAGTTGAGGCAAAAAACTACTCTCTAGACTTCCCAGATCATGTTCGGTTTCAAATCCAAGCCACAATCCGCGCCGGCGGCCTCGGCGCCGCCCGAGCAGCGCGACGGTCTGTTTTCGCGCCTGCGCCAGCGCCTCTCCAGAACGGGCAGCAACTTAACCGAGGGCATGGCGGCCTTCGTGCTGGGCAACAAGGAGATCGACGACGAAGCGCTGACCGAGCTGGAAGACCGGCTGCTGCTGGCGGACGTGGGCGTGGACGCCACGCGCGAACTGGTCGACCGGCTGGCGGCCAGAGTCAAGCGCAGGCAGCTGGCGGACGTCGACGCGCTCATGGACGCGTTGCGGGCGGAAATGACCGAGCTGCTCGCCCCTGTCAGCCGGCCGCTGATGATCGATGCCGCCGCCAACCCGTTCGTGATCCTGATGATCGGCGTCAACGGCGCGGGCAAAACGACCACCATCGGCAAACTTGCCAAGCGGCTGCAGCAACAAGGTCACACGCCGCTGCTGGCGGCGGGCGACACCTTCAGGGCGGCGGCGGTCGAGCAGTTGCAGCGCTGGGGCGAGCGCAACCGGCTGCCGGTGATCGCGCAAGGCCACGGCGCGGACAGCGCCTCGGTGATCTTCGATGCGATGCAGGCGGCGCGCGCGCGCGGCGCGGACGTGCTGATCGCAGATACCGCCGGCCGGCTGCATACGCAGACCAACCTGATGGACGAGCTGGCGAAGATCAAGCGGGTGATGGCTAAACTCGACCCCGCGGCGCCGCACGAGGTGTTACTGGTGGTGGATGCGGGCAACGGCCAGAACGCGCTGCGGCAGGCCGAGGAGTTTCACCGCGCGCTGGGGGTAACGGGCATCTGCGTGACCAAGCTGGACGGCACCGCCAAGGGCGGCATCCTGTTCGCAGTGGCCAAGCGGCTGGGCATTCCGATACGCTTTATTGGCGTCGGCGAGAGGCTGGAAGACCTGCGCGTGTTCGAGGCCGGCGAATTCGTGGCGGCGCTGATGGCGCGCGGCGAAGAATGAAGCGATTACGCGATAGCATGGAAACATGCGATTATGCGCGCTGCGCGTGACCAGGGCCGCTCGACGATGATGTATGGCGAGACCGAATGCAGCCGCCCTTGCCAGGCAAGGCGATGATTTCGTTCCAAGACGTCAGCAAGCGTTATCCGAACGGTTACGAGGCGCTGAACCGGCTCAGTTTTGTTATCGAGCGCGGCGAGATGGTGTTTCTGACCGGGCACTCCGGCGCGGGCAAGAGCACCTTGCTGAAACTGATCGCCGCGATCGAGCGACCCTCGCGAGGCCAGATACTCATCGACAACCGCAACGTCACGAATCTTTCGCGCCGGCGGATTCCGTGGCTGCGACGCAATGTGGGACTGGTATTTCAGAATTATCAGCTGCTGCATGACCGCACCGTGTTCGATAATGTCGCCCTGCCGCTGGTCATCGCCGGGGTGCCGCAGCCCGAGGTCGGCAAGCGCACCCGCGCCGCGCTGCATAAACTGGGGCTGCTCAAGCGCGAGAAGGCGCTGCCGATTACCTTGTCCGGCGGCGAACAGCAGCGCGTGAGCATCGCGCGGGCGGTGGTCAACCGGCCGCCCATCCTGCTGGCGGACGAGCCGACGGGCAATCTCGATCCGGAGCTTTCCGAGGAAATCATGCAACTGCTCGAACAGTTCAACCAGGTGGGCGTGACGGTGCTGGTCGCCAGCCACGCCATCGATCTGATCAGCCGCTTTAACAAGCGCATCATCACCTTGCAAAACGGCCGGCTGGTGCAGCCTGATGCGGCCGGGCAGGCGCGCACGGCGGGTGCGCGCTGACGAGCGACCGATGCGGTCCAGTTACGGCGCGCGCGCAGCTAAACTGGCTTCGCATGCAAAGGAGCGGTCGTAACGTGGCCCGCGGCGCGATGCTCTCGCGGCTACCGCTGGGCGCGCGGGCGTATACGCACGGGCAGGAACACGTACGCACCCTGCTCGCCAGCCTGGGCAGGCTCTACCGCGCGCCGCTGTCCAGCATCATGACCACGGCGGTGATCGGCATTGCGCTGGCCCTGCCCTGCGGTCTTTACGTGCTGCTGGCCAACCTGCAATCGGTCGCGGGCGGCTGGGACAACACCGCCAGCATCTCGTTGTTTCTTACGCTCGATACGCCGCTTGAAGCAGCGGAAGGGGTGGCGACCGCGGTGCGGCGGCATGACGATGTGGATACCGTGCGGCTGATCAGTGCGGAACAGGCCATGGCGGAATTTCGCGCCAGTTCCGGGTTCGGCGGCGCGCTCGACAGGCTCGAACGCAACCCGCTGCCGCCGGTGCTGGTGGTGACGCCGGCGGCCAATGCGCGCGCGCCGCAGCAGGCCGGTGCGCTGCTGGCAGAACTCAAAGCGCTGCCTGAAGTGGACCTTGCCCAGCTGGATATGGAATGGTTGCAGCGGCTTCAGGCGATCATGAACATCGCGCGCCGCGGCGTGACCGCGATCGCGATCCTGCTGGGCCTGGCGGTGCTGCTGATCGTGGGCAATACCATCCGTATGGATATCCAGAACCGCCGCGAGGAGATCGAAGTCATCAAGCTGGTCGGCGCCACTGACGGGTTTGTGCGCCGCCCTTTTCTGTATGGCGGCATCTGGTACGGACTGTTGGGCGGGGTGCTGGCGTGGCTGCTGGTGCATGGCGCCCTGCTGCTGATCAATCGTCCCGCAGCGCAGTTGGCGCTGCTGTACGACGCGGATCACCGGCTGCTGGGGCCCGGCTTGCAGGGCACGTTGTTGCTGCTCGGGGTGGGCGCGGCATTGGGTCTGTTAGGTTCGTGGCTGGCGGTGGGGCGCCATTTGAGCGCCATCGAGCCACGTTGATCGCTTGAACGACAAGGCGTTTGCCGGCCTTGCCAAAGCCCCGGCTCCGCGTCCTCTGGCCGGGCCATTCCGGGAACCTGTACGCCTTCTGGCACTCTAACGCGGCGAGTGCTAAAGTACCGTTATTCCATGGGGGAGCAGCGTATGAATCAAAGTCTGGTACAACTCCGATCCGTCGCGCTGGCGGTGCCGGTCGGCAACCTGGACACATATATCAATGCAGTTTATCAACTGCCTATTCTGAGCGCCGACGAGGAGAAGAGCCTGGCCACGCGGCTGCGCGAACAGGGTGATCTGGAAGCGGCCCGCAAGCTGGTGACGCATCATCTGCGTTTTGTGGTGCAGGTGGCGCGCGGCTACCGCGGCTACGGCCTGCAGTTGGGCGACCTGATTCAGGAAGGCAATATCGGGCTGATGAAGGCGGTCAAGCGCTTCGATCCGGAGATTGGCGTGCGGCTGGTATCATTCGCGGTGCACTGGATTCGCGCCGAGATTCACGAGTTCATCCTGCGCAACTGGCGCATCGTCAAGGTCGCCACTACCAAGGCGCAGCGAAAACTGTTCTTCAATCTGCGCAGCGCCAAGAAGCGGCTCGGCTGGCTCAATCATGCCGAGGTCGCCGCGGTCGCCGACGATCTGGGCGTGAGCCCGCGCGACGTCATGGAGATGGAGGGACGACTGAGCAATTACGACGTCGGCTTTGACGCCGATCCGGATGACGACGGCAACACCTACGTGGCGCCGGCCGCGTATCTCGAAGATCGGCGCGCGGATCCGGCGGAACTGGTGGAGCGCAGCGACTGGGACGCCCACCACAGCGAACGCCTGCACGACGCGCTGAGCCGGCTTGATGAACGCAGCCGCGACATCCTGCGCAAACGCTGGCTGGCTGAAAACAAGACCACGCTGACCGAACTGGCCGAGACCTACCAGGTTTCCGCCGAACGCATTCGGCAGCTCGAAACAAACGCGATCAAGAAGCTGCGCGCCGCGTTCGAAGCCTGATCCGGTCAGGCGCGCGACGGCGCCGCACCTCGGCGCCTCCAACCACGCTCAGCGGAAAGCTGTGAAGTAAATATCGCCATAGCAGCCTGGCTGACACGTTCGGCGCAAGTCCCGGCTGACTGCCGCACCACATAGAGTTGATCGCGCGAGCGCCTCACACAGCAGCGCCGTACGAACATCTATCTCGGTAAACCCGCATTGAGTCTCGCGGTCGAACCGTCTTTGGCCGACCATATCGCATGCCGTTGCCGGTCTCCGTGCTCGGGCCAGCAAGGACAAACGACGGGTTGTTTTTTTATGCGTATCGCTTATTGTCTATGATCCCCTGGATCACGGATCGAATCGTATGTGCCGCATGAGTCCTACGGCAGACGTTGTGGCGCCGCGCGTATACCACCCGGCGTCGCCGGGTTTGTCTGCGCGGAGCAAAAATTCAATCATGCTGCGCAAGCTGATGATGGCGTTTTGCTGTGGCGCAATGCTGATGGCGGCTGAAAGCGGTTATGCCGGCGGCACCATTGGACGTACCATCGGCGTCGCGTGTAACGCCTGCCACGGCCCGCAAGGCAGGAGTGAAGGCGCCATACCATCCATCCACGGTCTGCCCGCCAAGCAAATCGAGTCCGCGCTAAGGGCCTTCAAGTCCGGGAAACGTCCCGGCACCATCATGAATCGCATCGCGAAGGGTTATACGAACAACCAGATTGTGGCGATCGCTGAATACTTCGCCAACCTGAAGCGGTAAGCCGGAGACTCGATGTTCACGCCGCCCCTCTCGCGCCGGGCATTTTTGAAAACCCTCGGCGCTTCGAGTCTTGCCCTGCTCGGTCATCGCCGCGCCCGCGGCGCGCTCAGCCGCGGGC
>JBOIDC010000065.1:0-22239 GCA_050740315.1 Gammaproteobacteria bacterium
GGGCGTTCAGCGCCTGGCCCGCTGCGAGGCGGCCATGCCTTCAGGCCAACACCCGGCGAAGGGGTCATTGGGGCAAGGCGCGGGCGCGTAACCGAAGATTCAGGCACGCATCGAACCCGCCCTGGCATCGTCTTCCGCGCTCAGGTATTTCCGTCGCAGCAGTTTTTCGACATCGGCGGCTGGGGCCGGTTTGCCGAACAGATAGCCTTGTCCGAGCTCGCAGCCGGCATTGGCCAGAAATCGCTGTTGTGCTTTGGTTTCCACGCCTTCGGCAATGACATACAGGCCGAGGCTTTTGGCCAGCGCGATGGTGGCGCGGGTAATCGCCACGTCGTGGGCGTCGCCCGGAATGCCGTCGACGAACGAGCGATCGACCTTGAGCGAGCGCAGCGGGAAGCGCTTTAGGTAACTGAGCGACGAATAACCGGTGCCGAAGTCGTCGATGCTGAGCCCGATGCCCATGGATTTGAGCTCACGCAGCACCTCTCGCGCCCGTTCCGGGTCCTGCATGGCCATGCTCTCCGTGATTTCAAGTTCCAGAGTCTGGGTCTCCACGCCGGCGTTGGTCAGCGCCGCGGCGATTTGCTGCGGCAGGTCGGCCTGACGGAACTGTCGCGCCGAGAGATTGACCGCCAGCCGCAGACCGTCGAGACCTTGTTGTTGCCACTGGTGCATCTGTGCGCAGGCGGTGCGCAGCACCCAGTCGCCGATCGGCAGGATCATCCCGGTTTCTTCGGCCAGTGGAATGAAGCGCGCCGGCGACAGCAGGCCCAGCTCGGGGTGCCGCCAGCGGATCAGCGCCTCCACACCGGTGATGCGGCCGGTGGCGAGTTCGATGCAAGGCTGATAGTGCAGTTCGAATTCGTCGCGCTCCAGCGCGCGTTGCATGGTATTGCCCAGCATCAGCCGCTCCGCCGCGCGGGCCTCCATCTCCTGCGAAAAAAACTGGTAATGATTATGTCCGCGCTCCTTGGCGTGATACATCGCCATATCGGCGTTGCGCATCAGGGTTTGCACATCGCGCCCGTCGTCCGGATAGATACTGATGCCGACGCTGCACGAGGTGCTGAGCGCATGATCGCCGACGCTGTAGGAATGCGCGATGGAGGTCACGATCTTCTGCGCGATCAGCGCGACATCCTGCGCGTGCCTGATGTCGCCGACCGCCATCAGGAATTCGTCGCCGCCCAGGCGCGCCAGGAAATCGCTCTTGCGCATGCACTGGCTCAGGCGCCCGGCTACCTGCTTCAGCAGCTTGTCGCCGACCTGATGCCCCAGCGAGTCGTTGATGGTCTTGAAATGATCCAGGTCGATAAACAGCAGCGCCAGGGAATCCCCATGACGATCGTTCTGCGCCAGCATCTGACCAATGCGGTCCGCCAGCAAGGTGCGGTTGGGCAGGCCGGTGAGCCCGTCGGAATGCGCGAGGTATTGAATGCGCGCTTCCGACTGCTTGCGTTCGGTGACGTCGCGCGAGACCACCACGATCTTGGCGACGTCCCCGGCGTCGTTACGGATGACGCTGCCCTGGGACTCCAGATACCGCACCCCGCGCTCATTGAGCACCAGGCGATACTCGCAGCGCCGCCCGATGCCGGTCGCGACCGTTTCGCGAAACACACGCCGCACGCGCTCCTTGTCCTCCGGGTGCACTTCGGCGAAAGAGTCGGTGCCGAGCATGACCCCCGAATGGCCGAACAGTGCCTGGTAAGAGGCGCTGGCATACAGCCGCCGGCCTTGCGTATCGACCATCATGATCAGGTCGCTGACGTGCTCCATGATCAGCCGCAGTTTTTCCTCGCTGTCCTTGAGCGCCATCTCCGCCGCCCGCTCCTTGGCGCGCCCGGCCGCCTCGCGCAGCTCGCGGCGCACCACCGGGCACAGGCGGGTGAGATCCTGCTTCAGGAGATAGTCGTGCGCACCGGCTTTCATCAGCGCCACCGCCGCGTCGGCGCTGATATGTCCGGAGACGACGATGAATGGGATATCGAGGCTTTGCCGCTGCAGCAGTTCCAGCGCGCGTTCGGCGCTGAACTGCGGCATGGAATAGTCGGCCAGGATCAGATCGGGCGCGGGCTCCAGGCCGGCGAGGTAGTCGGCCTCGGTCTCGACCCGCCGTACGCGGACTTCGAAACCATTGCCGGCGAGCGCGTGCGCGATGAGCTCGGAATCGTCGCGCGAATCCTCCGCATGCAAGACGTGCAGCGGCCGATTCATTTATGGCGCGGCCCGGGTGGCGGTTCGTTCAACACCAGCCAGTACAGGCCCAACTGTCGCGCCGCTTCCACGAAGTGATCGAAATCGACCGGCTTGCGCACGTAGCTGTTGGCGCCCAGACGATAGCTTTCCACCAAATCCTGCTCCTCGCGCGAGGAAGTGAGAATCACCACCGGCAGGGCGCAGGTGCGGGGGTCATCGCGCAGCCGCTTGAGCACCGCCAGGCCGTCGACCTTGGGCAGCTTCAGGTCGAGCAGGATGAGCGTCGGCACGACGGCGGGATCACGGTCAGCAAAACGCCCGATCGCGAACAGGTAGTCCAGCGCCTCGGCGCCGTCGCGCGTCACCACGATCTTGTTGGCGAGACCATTGCCCTCGAACGCGCGCAGGGTCAGCACCTCGTCGTCGGGATTGTCCTCGACCAGCAGGATGACCTTGTCAAGCATGCCACGCCTGCGCCTCGTCAGCGGGAGACAAGGCAAAATAAAAGGTGGCGCCCTGGTCGACCGCCGCGCGCGCCCAGATGCGGCCACCATGGCGATGAACGATGCGCTGTACGGTCGCAAGCCCGATGCCCGAGCCATCGAACTCCGCGCGGCTGTGCAGGCGCTGGAAGGCGCCGAACAGCTTGTCGGCATAGCTCATGTCGAAGCCGCAGCCGTTGTCGCGCACGTAAAACGCCGTCCCGCCGTCATGCAGCTCGGCGCCGATCTCGATGCGCGCCCTGGGCTGGTGGCCGGTGAATTTCCAGGCGTTGCCGATCAGGTTGTCCAGCACCACCCGTGTCAGTTGCGCATCCGCGGTGGCCGTGAGATCTGGCGCGATCACCACTTCCACCGCGCGCGTCGGCTCGGACGCCTGACATTCCGCGGCCACCGCGCGTGCCATGTCCGAGAGATCGACGCGCGCCATACGCATCTCGCTGCGCGTGAACCGCGAGAGCGTGAGCAGGTCGTCGATGAGCTGGCCCATGCGCTGGGCCGCGGCGCGCACGCGGTCAAGATCGGCCTTGCCACGCTCGTCCAGACAGTCGGCATAATCGTGCAGCAGGCCGCGGCTGAAACCGTCGATCGCCCGCAGCGGCGCGCGCAGGTCGTGTGAAACGGAATAGGAGAACGCTTCGAGCTCGCGATTGACGGTTTCCAGTTGCGCGGTACGCTCGGCGACCCGCTGCTCGAGCGTCTCATTGAGCGTTTCGACCTCTTCCTGCCAACGCTTGTGCTCAGTGACGTCGCGCACGAAGGCGCTGAATTCAAACTTCCCGCCCAGCTTAAGCGGAGAGATCGTCAGTTCGATCGGGAATTCGCGACCGTCCTTATGCAGCGCCGCCACGCTCAGGCGATTGTTCAGGGCCGGGCCTGTGCCGGTTCGCAGAAAGTGTTCCAGCCCGCGGCGATGCGCCTCGCGATACTCCTTTGGAATGATCAGGTCCGCCAGCTTGCGGCCCATGGCTTCTTCGCGTGTCCAGCCGAACACCGCCTCGGCCTGCGGATTCCAGCCCGTAATGCTCCCCTGTTCGCTCATCGTCACCACGGCATCCAGCGACGAGTCCACGATCAGCCGCACCCGCTGTTCGCTTTCGCGCACTGCCGACTCCGCGCGCTTCTGATCGTCGATGTCGGTGTTGGCGCCGACCCACATGATGATCTGGCCGGCCCCGTTGCGCACCGGCACGGCGCGGCTGAGATGCCAGCGATACGCGCCGTCGGCGCGCCGGAAGCGGTGCTCGAAAGAAAACGGCTGGCCGGTGTCAATCGAGGCCTGCCAGCGTTTTACGTTCATTTCCACGTCGTCAGGATGAATGAACTGCGTCCAGCCCCAATCGCGGATGATCTCGAACGGCAGTCCGGTGAACTCCGACCACTGCGGATTGAAGTAATCCACCTTGCCGTCGGGGCTCGCGGTGAAGATCTTCTGCGGCGTGGAGTCCAGCAACAGCCTCAAGTGCGCTTCCGTGCGGGCGGCGGTCTGTTCAGCCTGCTTGCGATCGTGGATGTCGATCGCGATACCTACCCACTCCTTGATCCGTGCCTTGCCATCCCTGATCGGCAAGGCCTTGGCCAGGTGCCATCGATACATGCCGTCCGAGGCACGGCGAAAGGGGATTTCGAGCTCATAATCGCCGCCGCTGGCCGCGGCCTGTAGCCAGATATCCAGGATGCGCTGACGATGATCGGGGTGAACCGTTTGCGCCCAGCCGTTGCCTTGAAGTTCCTTCATCGCCAGCCCGGTATAGTCCAGCCACCACCGATTGCAGTACGTGACGTAGCCATCGGGACGGGCGCTCCAGACGGCCTGCGGCGAAACTTCGACCAGCGTGCGGTAACGGTCTTGGTGTTGCCGGCGCGCCCGCTGGTCGGACAGGGGTCTTTTCAGGTCCTGGATAAATGATGACGCCATCGGTTGCAGCCTGGTCTCGCCTAGCGTGCGGCTGCTCAGCGCAGCGCGACGCGGTACGCACCGCGGGTGCGCGCCATAGCCCCTGCAGCCGGTTGGCCAGGCGGGGGCCTGCGCGCTTCTGCTTCTAGACGCGGCTGGCGCACGGCGTGCAGTTCGCTATGGTTGTCATTGATCGATGCGCGATATGTGACTGTGGCCGTCGCTCGCGTATGGGCGCCGGGGGGTTAACCTTCGGGCGCGCAGTCAAACCGGCCGGGTGATAGCTACCTTTTAGAGCAATCGATCTGAAAAGCGAACCGGGACAGGGTCGCCGCAGGCGCAAGTGGTATCGATCAACCGATGAATGGCTGCAGCACCTGAGCGTTCGCGCCGCGGGTCGGAGAAACACGCCGTCTGGACGCTTTCAACCCCGCCGGTAAGCGCGAAACGCCGGCTTAGCGCCTCGTTGAACCGGATCGGATGATGTCCATGCCGGTGGACGCTGCTTGGCCGTGGCTGCTAACCTAAGCGATCGCTGCGAGCGATAAAGCATCCAGTGAATGTTGTTCCCGGTGAGCGCCTCGGCAGGGATGCTAAAGCCCGGGGTGCAATCGAACGGCGACGTTTCGCCATGGATGGCGGGTACGAAGGTAACCACGTCGGAGAGGTGGCTGAGCGGGCGAACCGGATCGAGAAAAACATCCAGTGAATGTTTTTCCCGGTGAGCGCCTCGGCAGGGATGCTGAGGCCGGGGCGCAATCGAACGGCGACGTCTCGCCATGGATGGCGGGTACGAAGATAACACATGTCGGAGAGGTGGCTGAGCGGTCGAAAGCGGCGGTCTTGAAAACCGTTGACCCTTCGGGGTCCGGGGGTTCGAATCCCTCCCTCTCCGCCAGTTAAATTGGAAGACGCGAGATATTGCTTAGTCGGGGCTGAATTCTCTGGTGAGGGAGGGTGAGAACCCCCGCGGGTTCGACAAAATCGTCGGGAACGATTTTGAACCGCGCGGCGCGCGGGCCCGAAGGGCGGAGCACATGGATGTGCGGAGTAATCCCTCCCTCTCCGCCAGTTAAATTGGAAGACGCGAGATATTGCTTAGTCGGGGCTGAATTCTCTGGTGAGGGAGGGTGAGAACCAGAACCGCGCGGCGCGCGGGCTCGAAGGCGGAGCACATGGATGTGCGAAGTAATCCCTCCGCCAGTCCTGTCGGTCTGCCCCGATCGCTCTAAACCGCTGCCCCAACGTTTGGCCAGCATGTCTTACAGCACCATCTTGAACAAATTTACCAACCTGTTCGCCCGCGCCAGCGACGTGACAGACGTGCTGGAATCATCGCCCAAAGTACGCGTTCTGTTCGTGTGCATGGGCAATATCTGCCGCTCGCCAACCGCGCAGGGCGTATTCGAAAAGCTGGTCGAGGAGGCGGGTTTAGCGCGCGTGATCGAAGCGGATTCGGCCGGCACACGCGCCTACCACATCGGCAAATCCCCCGACAAACGCGCCGTCGCGGCCGCCTCGGGCCGTGGTTACGATCTCACGCGGCAGCGCGCGCGCCGTATCGAAGCGGCCGATCTGACGCGCTTCGACTATATCCTGGCGATGGATCACGAAAACCTGCGGGAGATACGCGAGCTGGCCGCACCCGATTACAACGGCAAACTGGGGTTGTTCATGGATTTCGCGCGCCACGCGCCGCATGACGAAGTGCCGGATCCTTACTATGGCGGCGGCGGTGGTTTTGAGCGCGTGCTGGATCTGGTCGAAGACGCCGCGCGCGGCTTGCTCGATCATATCCGGCGGCAGCATCGCCTGTAAGCTGCCCGCGGCAAGGTTCATCCGCTGTGGCTAAGAAGCCCTCGCCGCGAGACCGCCGTGGAGGGTCGATCGCGCCGGCGACCGGCACCGACCGGAGATTGTGCTCGGGCGCGAACGCTTCAGGCGTCGACCTTTTTCGGGGACGCCGGCCGTTCAGTGGTCTCGGGCACATCGATCGCTTCGCCACGACGGCTTTGCGATTCGCTGACCTCCGGTTGGGTTACAGGCGTCCGCGGCTCGGCCGGGCTCGCCGAAGATGCGGCATCGGGCTTTTCAGAGGATGCCGGCGCGGGTGCCGCGCCGTTATCTTCGGGCATCAGCGCTTTGCGTTCGTCACGCGATTTGGCGCGGCCCGGATCGGCATGGGGCTGCGCCGGCGCGTCGGTCTGGGCGGACTCGGCGCTGCCCGCGTGATCCGGACGCTGCGCGGTTGACGCACTGTCCTGCGGTTTGCGTCGCCTGCGCGCGCCGCCGCGACCGCGGCGGCGGCTGCCGGATGACGGTTTTGTCTCCTGGGTTTTGGATTCCGCCTGTAGCGGCTTGCGCGATTCGTTTTCGTTGCTGGCCGCCGCTTTGCTTTTCGGCGAATCCTTGGAACTCTCTCTGGCGTTTCTGGCACGCCCGCGCGCGCCCTGGGGGCGGCCGTTATGCGGGCGCGCAGACCGGCGGCGCTCGCCTTTGTCCGCGGCCTTCTCGGGTGGCGCTTCGGTGCCGACCGCGAACATGTTCCGCCAGAGCCTCACGAAGAACCCGTCCTTGACACTCGCAGGCGTAGGCTCGGGCGCGGGGGGCGGAGCGGGATGCGCGGGCACGATCGCCTGCACCGCGGGCGTTTCGAACGCCGTGCGCTGCCGGCCGACCAGCGGCGCGGGCGGCGCCTCAGGGGTGACCAACTCGTAACTGCTCTTGTCCTTGAGCTCCTCGTCATCCGCGCGGTAGCGCGAGACCTGGAAATGCGGCGTTTCCATGTTCGGATTCGGCACCACGATCAGCTGCACCTCGTGGCGGTTTTCGATGTCCGCGATCATGGCGCGCTTTTCGTTGAGCAGAAAGCTGGTGATCTCCACCGGCAACTGGGCCACGACTCTGCCGGTCTTTTCCTTCATCGCCTCTTCTTCCATCAGACGCAGCACCGACAAGGCCAGCGATTCGACGCCGCGGATGTTGCCGTGGCCGAGGCACCGTGGGCACACGATCTGGCTGGATTCGCCCAAGGACGGGCGCAGCCGCTGGCGCGACATCTCCAGCAGCCCGAAGCGCGAGATGCGGCCGATCTGCACCCGCGCGCGATCCAGGCGCAGCGCGTCGCGCAGGCGATTCTCCACTTCGCGCTGATTCTTGTTGGAGGTCATATCGATGAAATCGATCACGATCAGCCCGCCCACGTCGCGCAGCCGCAGCTGCCGCGCGATCTCGTCGGCCGCCTCCAGATTGGTATTGAGCGCGGTCTCTTCGATGTCGCCGCCCTTGGTGGCGCGCGCGGAGTTGATGTCGATGGACACCAGCGCCTCGGTGTGGTCGATGGCGATGGCGCCGCCGGAGGGCAGATACACCACGCGCTCGAAGGCCGACTCGATCTGGCTCTCGACCTGATAGCGGTTGAACAGCGGCACGCGATCCTCGTAGAGCTTGAGCTTCTTGAGGTTGTGCGGCATGACGTGCTGCATGAACTCGGACGCCTGCGCAAACACGCGGGCGTCATCGACGATGATCTCGCCGATATCATTGCGCAGATGATCGCGCAGCGCGCGCAGGATGACATTGCTTTCCTGATGGATCAGAAACGGCGCGGCCTTCTCTTCGCCGGCGCGCTGGATCGCCTCCCACAGCGTCTTGAGGTAATCAAGGTCCCACTGCAGCTCCTCCTGCGAGCGGCCGACGCCGGCGGTGCGCACGATCACGCCCATAGCCGGCGGGATCTCGATCTGGCTCAGGGCTTCGCGGATCTCGTCGCGTTCCTCGCCCTCGATGCGCCGCGACACGCCGCCCGCGCGCGGGTTGTTGGGCATCAGCACCAGATAACGCCCGGCCAGGCTGATGAATGTGGTCAGCGCCGCGCCCTTGGCGCCGCGCTCCTCGCGCTCCACCTGCACGACCAGCTCCTGCCCTTCCTTGACCAGATCCTTAACCGAACGTCGATCGCTGTCGTCCGCGGCCGGCTCGTCAAAGGTCTTGCGAACAATTTCCTTTAGCGGCAGAAAGCCGTGCCGCTCCGCGCCGTAATTGACGAACGCGGCCTCCAGGCTGGGTTCAACCCGCGTGACGATGCCCTTATAGATGTTGGATTTGCGCTGCTCGCGCGAGGGCAACTCGATATCCAGGTCGTAAAGTTTCTGCCCGTCGACCATCGCCACGCGCAGTTCTTCCTGCTGCGTGGCATTGATTAGAATTCGTTTCATCGGATCGTTCTCGAACTGGGAATCCCGCCCGTGCCGTTGGCGCGGGTACGCGTGCGCCGCATACAGCTATTCGAAAGAGGAGTACGGCGTGCACATACAGCATCAGCCGTGCAAGCGACATATTCAGGGCTGGCCGCGGACAGGAAGGAATCACGTTATTCAAAACACCGCTCAATAGTGTGTGCAACCGAGCGATACCTGTGTTGTCTGCATAATCTAGCTATGGTTCGGCGCGCCGCAACCCGTGTCGACAGCGCGTGTTGCGTAAGCGTTCGAACCAGCGGGTAAACACCTCTACCTGGGGCCGGACTGGCCCCGCATGAAAATCTGATTGATACGCGGCGGCGGGACTACTTGAATTTATGTGACTACGCTAGCCTCAACCGCGTTTCGGCAATATAGCAGCGATGACCAATCCCTTCAAATTTGTACGGCGCCTTAAGGGTTAGCGGCTCATGCGCGGAAAGGAAATACCGCATCCCAATACGGCCACGCGGCTGGCGGTCGATCGCACGGAGGCCGGACAGCGCATCGACAATTTTCTGCTGCGGCGCCTCAAAGGCGTGCCCCGCAGCCACATTTATCGAATTCTACGCAGCGGCGAAGTCCGGGTGAACAAGGCCCGGGTGAAACCTGCCTACCGGCTGATGGCTGACGATTGCATCCGCATACCGCCGGTGCGCGTGGCGGCGCGCGATCCGAAGGCGGCGCCCGATGCGCCGCGTCTGGAGGCGGCGGTGCTGCTCGAGGACGACGATCTGCTGGTGCTGAACAAACCCGCCGGGCTGGCCGTGCACGGCGGCAGCGGGGTGGACTACGGTGTCATCGAGATCCTGCGGCAGGCGCGACCGCACGCGCCGCTGCTGGAACTGGCGCATCGGCTCGATCGCGGCACCAGCGGCTGTCTGATGATCGCCAAATCGCGTCCCATGCTGAACGCGCTGCATCGTTTGCTGCATGGCGGCGGGATAGACAAATGCTACCTCGCGCTGGTGAGCGGCGGCTGGGCAGGCGGCGCGCGCGAGGTCACCGCGGCTCTGGAGCGGCTGCCCGGGCACAGCCGGGTGACGGCGGGCCAGCGCGGCAAAGACGCGACAAGCCTGTTTACGCCCGTGACCCGATTCGACCGCAGCACCTTGCTGGAAGTGGCCACCCTGAGCGGGCGCACGCACCAGATTCGTGTGCACGCCGCGCATCTGGGGCATCCGATCGCCGGCGACGACCGATACGGCGATCACGGGTTTAACCGTGAAATGCGCAAATACGGCCTGCGGCGGCTGTTTCTGCACGCCGCGCGCCTCGAGTTTCAGCGTCCCGACACGGGCCGCCGCTACCGGATCGAGGCGCCGCTGGATCCGCGCCTGGCGCGCGTGCTGGAAAATCTGCGTTCCGGCGACTGATGCGCAACGCTGTCCGTGACGAGTGCTAAACTAGCGCAGCTTTGTTTTGAAGCAGGTAGATCGCATGGCCAACGAGACAACCGAATCAACACCTACCGGATCAACCCTTAAGGCGACGCGCGAAGACGCGCCCGGCTGGGAGCGCGAGGCCTTGTTCAAGCTGGCGACCGCCGGCCTGGAAGAGCAGCGCCGCACCCGACGCTGGGGAATCTTCTTCAAGCTTCTGGGTTTCGCGTATTTATTTATCCTGCTGTTTATGCTGGGCGCGTTCGGTCCGGGGCCGGATGAGACGGGCCTGGGCGGCAGACATACGGCGCTGGTCGAACTGGAGGGCCTGATCGCCGCAGACGCCCCTGCCAGCGCCGAGAACGTGATCGCCGGGCTGCGCGCGGCCTTCGACGACAGGCAGACTGCCGGCGTGATCCTGCGCGTGAACAGTCCGGGCGGCAGCCCGGTGCAGGCCGGGTACATCAACGATGAGATCTCCCGTCTGCGCAAACAGCACCCGGACGTGCCCTTGCACGTGGTGATCTCGGATGTGTGCGCTTCCGGCGGCCTGTACGCGGCGGTGGCGGCGGACAAGATCTTCGCCAACGAGGCCAGTCTGGTCGGCTCCATCGGGGTGCGCATCGACAGCTTCGGGTTCGTCGAGGCGCTGAACAAGCTGGGCGTGGAGCGACGGCTTTATACGGCCGGTGAGCACAAGGGCATGCTGGATCCCTTTCTGCCACAGGAACCCGCCGAGCGTGCGCATGTGCAGGCAATGCTGGACGAGATCCACCGGCAGTTCATCGACGTGGTCAAGGCGGGGCGGGGGGAACGCTTGACCGATGAACGGGCGCTGTTCTCGGGGCTGATATGGTCCGGCGAGCGCGCGATGGAGCTGGGCCTGGTGGACGAGATGGGCAACGCCGCTTATGTCGCCCGCGAGGTCATCGGCGCCGAAAAAATCGTTGATTTTACGCATCGGGAAGATTATTTGCAGTGGTTCGCCGACCGCCTGGGGACTGCGCTGGCGCGTGAAATCGAAGCCCGTCTGCTGCTGCCTGGTCTGCGCTAGTGGGTGATCCCGCAGCGCCGGGAATGGTCGGATCGACGCTTGCTTGAACCTGAACCGGATTACTTGAACGGCGAGTCCACGTGTCCGTACACCTCGCGATTGTTGTAGTTCATGATATGCGGGAGCAGCAGCATGGCGAATTGCCATTGCCTGTGGCTGAAAAACCAACGGTTGTCGTAGAACACGCCACTCATTTTCGCGTCGCTGTTGCGCATGCGGTTGATGAGCACGCCGTGATGCGCCGCCTTGTCAAATGACAAGACCTCGTCGGTAAACCGGTCACCAAGAAACCGGGAGATCTTGGGCAACGAAAGCGACGGAAACAGGCACAGTTCCTCATAGCTCAACTGCATCCAGGGCACGCCCAGCCTTTCTATGGCCGCCTGATTGCGGCGGTTTTCCCGGTACCATCGCCTGAAGAGGCGTGCGGACATATTGCGCAGAAAGCGCTGCTGACGTGGAAGATTCCGAAACGCCTTGTTCTGGTGCCTGCGCAGCGACACGGTCCATGCGCGCACATCCTTGATCACGTAGAAAACTTTGGTGTCCACACCGGGTATCGCGTTCAGCGCCCTCAGCGCCGGCATCGCCTTGGAGGAATCGACGGGTATTTTGTCAGCTCCGAAATGCGCCCTGAATACGTCCAGAAAAACCGCGTAACGACCGGAGCCGGCGGCTTCGCTCGACTGCTTGAGGCGGCGTACGACTTCGCCCCAGAACTCGCAGTCGGCGGCCGTCTGGCCACAGGAGCACTGGACGCCCGCGGGGTCCGCCAGACGTTCGGAGCCCGGCCTGATCAGGCCATAGACTTCCCCGACGCTCACATACCTGGGATGTGCGCCGATCATCAAATGCAGCAGGCTGGTGCCGCTGCGCGGTATGCCCGAGATGAATACGAGATTCTGATTCACGCCCTGATGCCCTTAAAATTAACGCGCCGCCGGTGCAACGGTCGGCGCCAAAGATAAATAGCCACTTTACCTGTGGCCGTCGGCTAGGGGATCCAGACCTGCCTGCGTCAGCATGCCAACCAGTCTGATCAGGGGCAGTCCGATCAGCGCGGTAGGGTCTGATCCGTCGATGCGTTCGACCAGCGCGATGCCCAGCCGCTCGGACATGAAGCTGCCCGCGCAATCGTAGGGCTTTTCGCGGCGCAGATAGGCCCTGATCTGATCACGCGACAATGCCCGGAACCTGACGGTCGTGATGATGTCGTCGGTCTGTGCCTCGCCGCTGGCCATGTTCAACAGGCATAACCCCGTGTGGAAGGTCGCGGACCGGCCGGCGCTGCGTTGCAGCTGTTCGAAAGCGGCTTCGAAATTGCCCGGCTTACCCAGCATCGCGCCGTCCTGCACGGCGCACTGGTCGCTGCCGATGACCAGCGCGCGAGGATGCGCGCCGCCTGCGGCTCGCGCCTTCAACAGCGCCAGGCGCTTGACCAGATCGCTCGCGGTCTCGCCCGGACGTGGCGTCTCGTCCACATCCGGCGAAGCCGTCACGAAGGCCAGTCCGAGACGTTCGAGCAAGGATCTGCGATACGGTGAGCCGGAGGCGAGAACGAGCAGATTCATCGGCGCGCTAGTTATGCGTCAACGTTTTCGGTGGCCGCGAGCTATTGGGTTTGTGTGGTGTGCGCACAGCTAAGCCAGAGGTCGATGTTTTTTACTTGCACTTCGCGGCCGGATTCGCCCGACTAGCGAGCGGCGCGGATTCTTTGACGCGCGGTCGGCGAGACTATAGACTTCGCGGCCTTATGTCCAGCGCGTTGCCCCTGCGGATCGATCCTCTCCGCCTGGCGGAGCAGAGGGCCTGTCTGCGGGGTGCGTTACCACTCGCGCGGATGGCGCGCCTGGGCGATGCCTTGATTTCTCGCGAAGGGCTGGTGCACGTAACCCTGCGCTTTAGCCGCAACAATGATGGCCTGCGTGTAGTGGCCGGTGACATAGAGGCGCGGCTCGAAATGCGGTGCCAGCGGTGCCTGCAGCCGGTGACGAAATCGATCGAGCGCCGTTTTGAATGGGTGCTGGCGCTCGGTGAGGCGGAGGCCGACCGGCTGCTCGCAAAACACGAGGTACTGGAGATCGGCGACCAGACTGTTTTTACTCAGGATCTGATCGAGGACGAACTGCTGCTGTCGATGCCGCTGATCCCCGTGCATGCGGACTCCGCGGCCTGCGACGGCGGCATGTTGAGCAGGCAGACGCCACGCACGCAGGTGTGTGAAAACGCTGTTGGCAACGAGGCGACGCGCAATCCGTTTTGCGTGCTCAAAGACCTGAAAACGAGCTGACAGGCTGATGCAGCCTGTAACTGTCTGTTGCGCCTAAAGAAACCATTACTGGAGACTACGCATGGCTGTACCACAAAGACGCCGCTCCCGCTCGCGCCGCGACAAGCGCCGCGCCCACGATTCGCTGACGGGGCCGACCCTGGCGACCGATTCCACGTCCGGCGAAACCCGTCTGCGTCACCATATCGGCCCGGACGGCTATTACCGCGGCCGCCAGGTCATAAAGCCCGACGACGATACCGAAGAAGAAGAAGCCTAGCCGCGCCGTCGTCGGGGTATAGTCAGATTCATTCATTAAATTAATCATTTACAGCAGTGTATTCGTCTGAATTCTAGCTGCATTACTTCCCGCCGGTGATGAAGGATTCGGTCACGATTTCCCTTGACGCCATGGGCGGCGATCATGGGCCCGAGGTGGTGGTGGCCGCGGCAATCAACACGTTGCATCGCTTTGACGACGTGGACGTGATTCTGGTCGGCGATGAGCCAACGGTCGCGCGTGAACTGGCGAAGCACGGCGATTCCGCGAGCGGGCGTATAACGATTAAGCACGCCACGCAGACGGTGGCGATGGATGAGCCGCCGGCACAGGCGCTGCGTCTCAAAAAAGACTCCTCGATGCGGGTCGCGATCAACCTGGTGCGGTCCGGCGTCGCGCAGGCCAGCGTCAGCGCCGGCAACACCGGCGCGTTGATGGCGACGGCCCGCTTCGTGCTCAAGACGCTGGCCTGCATCGACCGGCCGGCCATCATCACCGGCATGCCTTCGCTCAAGGGCCACACGCACGTGCTGGATCTGGGTGCGAACGTCGACTGCAAGGCCGAGCATCTGTTTCAGTTCGCGGTGATGGGTTCGGTGCTGGCCAGCGCGGTGGATGAACTCGACAGTCCGCGCGTGGGTCTGCTCAACGTGGGGCAGGAAGCCATCAAGGGCAACGATCAGGTCAAAGAGGCGAACCGCCTGCTCGAACGTAGTCTGCTAAACTACGTAGGTTACGTGGAGGGTGACGCCATTTACTGCGGCGACGTGGACGTGGTCGTGTGTGATGGCTTTGTCGGCAATACCTCGCTGAAGGCCAGCGAAGGAGTGGCCAGGATGATCGCACAGCTGGCGCGGCAGGAGTTCGAGCGCAACGCGCTGTCGCGGCTGCGCGGGCTGGTGGCGATGCCGGTGCTGAGGGCGTTTCGCAGCCGCATCGATCCGCGGCGTTACAATGGCGCCAGTCTGGTGGGCCTGCAGGGCATTGTCATCAAGAGCCATGGCGGTGCGGACATATTCGCCTTCGAACACGCGATTCAGATCGCCCGCGTGGAGGTTCGCAAGTCGGTCCCCCAGCGCATCGCCAAACAGCTGGAACGGCTGCTAACCGATAAACGGGCCGGATAAACATACAACAAGTATTAATCATGCACGCGCGCATCACGGGAACCGGCGGCTATCTGCCGCGCAAGGTGTTGACCAATCACGATCTCGAAAAGCTGGTCGATACCTCCGATGAATGGATTACCGAGCGCACCGGCATCAAGAAGCGCCATATCGCGGGAGAGGGCGAATCCACCTGCGACATGGCCGAAGCCGCTGCGCGGCGCGCGCTGGAGATGGCGCAACGCAGTACGGAAGAGGTCGATCTCATCATCGTCGCCACCACCACCCCGGACAAAATTTTTCCCGGCACCGCCTGTCTGCTGCAAAGACGCCTGGGCATTCACGGCTGCGCCGCGTTCGACGTACAGGCCGTGTGTACCGGTTTCGTGTACGCACTGGGCATCGCCGATCGTTTTATCCGCACGGGCGGCGCGCGCTGCGCCTTGGTGGTGGGTGCGGAGTCGCTGTCGCGGCTGCTGGACTGGACGGATCGCGCCACCTGCGTACTGTTCGGCGACGGCGCCGGGGCGGTGGTGCTGGAAGCGAGCGAGCAGCCGGGCATTTTATCCACGCATCTGCACGCCGACGGCAGTTTCGAGCATCTCTTGCACGTGCCGGGCGGGATAGGCCAGGGACGGGATTCACTGCTCCATGGCGGGGCATACATGAAGATGAAGGGCAACGATGTGTTCAGGATGGCAGTGCGCACCCTGCACCGGATCGTCGATGAGACCCTGGCCGCCAATTCTATCGGCCAGCAGGACATCGACTGGCTGATACCCCATCAGGCCAATCACCGCATCATCGAGGCCACCGCGCACAAGCTGAAGATGTCCATGGATCACGTGGTAATGACCATTCACGAGCACGGCAACACGTCGGCGGCGTCCATCCCGCTGGCGCTGGACGTGGCGGTGCGCGATGGCCGCATCCAGCGCGACGAAATTCTGATCATGGAAGCCTTTGGCGGCGGTTTCACCTGGGGTTCTGCGCTGCTTAAATTCTAAGTATTCCAGTAACCTGAGCTTGTTTCTGAATAAATAACCCGCCGCTGCCGCTTGGACAAGTATGGCGACCGAAATCGAGCGCAAATTTCTCGTATGTTCCGACGCTTGGCGCGCGCAGGTTCATCGCAGCGAACGCTACCGGCAGGGCTATCTCGCCAACACCGCGTTGAGTTCCATCCGCGTGCGCGTGTGCGAGGACCAGGCCTGGCTCAACATCAAGCAGGCCGTGCCCGGCAGGCAGCGCCACGAATACGATTACCCCATCCCGATCGTCGACGCCCGTGAAATGCTGGCGAACCTGTGTGAGGGCCATCGCATCGAGAAGACCCGGTATCACGTGTATTGCGGCAGTCAGTTATGGGAGATCGACGAGTTCGAGGGCGCCAACCTGGGGCTGACCGTGGCGGAGATCGAGCTTGAATCGGCGCGGCAGGCGTTCGAGCGCCCGGCCTGGCTGGGCCGCGAAATTACCGACGATCCACGCTATTACAACAACATGCTCGCGTCACATCCGTATTCGCAGTGGACGTAATCGGATAAGCGCCGCGCCGGTGAGCGCATCGGGTTTCCCTGCGCCGCACGCCCCGGATTACAATGGCGCGATGATCCCGCCGCCCGACGCCCAGTTCAATATCGATCACTTTCTGCGCAACCTGACGCATCGTCCGGGCGTTTACCGCATGCTGGACGAACACGGCAAATATCTCTACGTCGGCAAGGCCAAGAACCTCAAGAAAAGGGTGTCCAGCTATTTTCAGCGGCGCGGGCACGGCCCGCGTATCGAAGCCGTGATTGCTCGCACGCGCCAGGTCGAAGTCACGGTCACCAGCACCGAGGCCGAGGCGCTGCTGCTGGAGAATAATCTCATCAAGGAGCATCGGCCGCGCTACAACGTGGTGCTGCGCGATGACAAGAGTTATCCGTATATCTATGTTTCCATAGAGCAGGACTATCCGCGGCTGTCTTTTCATCGTGGCGCGCGGCGCGGCAAAGGCCGTTACTTCGGGCCTTATCCCAACGCCGGCGCCGTGCGGGAAACACTGAATCTGCTGCAGAAGCTGTTCAAGGTGCGCCAGTGCGAGGACAGCTTCTGCCGCAACCGCACGCGGCCGTGTCTGCAGTATCAGATCGATCGCTGCACTGCGCCGTGTGTCGGTTACGTGGGGCGCGATGAATATCGCACCAACGCACAGCACGCGATCAAGTTTCTGGAAGGCAAGACCGGCGAGGTGATCGAGGCCTTGATCGAGCGCATGGAGGCCGCTTCCGCGCGGCTGGATTTCGAACACGCGGCCGCGTACCGCAACCGTATCGAAAGCCTGCGCCGGATCACCGAGCAGCAATACGTCAGCGGCGAGGGCGGCGACCTGGACATCATCGCGGTGAGCCTGGAGCAGGGGCTCGCGGGCGTGCAGGTGTTCAACATCCGCGCCGGGCATAATCTGGGCAACAAGAGCTTTTTCCCGCAGGCGCCGGAGGATATGGACGAGGCCGAACTGCTGACCGGGTTCATGGGCCAGTATTACCTGAACCGGGAAATTCCCGCCGAGATTATCGTCAGTCACCGGCCCGCCGATCATGCCGCGCTGACCGAGATGCTCGCCACCAAGCGCGGTCAGGGCGTCAAGATAACGTCCAGAGTACGCGGCGCGCGCGCGCGCTGGCTGGACATCGCTAATCGAAATGTGGCGCACGCGGTGCGCGATCGCCTGGCCTCCAAGGCGGGCATGCAGCGAAGAGTGGACGCGCTGCAGGAGGAACTGGATCTCGCCGCGGCGCCCGCCCGCATGGAATGTTTCGACATCAGTCATACCCTTGGCGAGGCGACGGTGGCGTCATGCGTGGTGTTCGACGCCGAAGGTCCGGTGAAATCCGATTACCGGCGCTTCAACATCACGGGCGTCGAACCCGGCGATGACTATGCCGCCATACGTCAGGCATTGACGCGGCGCTACACGCGGCTGAAGGTGGGCGAGGGCAAGCTGCCCGATATCCTGTTTATCGACGGCGGCAAGGGTCAGGTGCGCCAGGCGGTGGAGGTGCTGGAGGAGTTGCAGGTGGCGGGTGTGACCATCATCGGCGTGGCCAAAGGCGAGGGGCGCCGGCCCGGACTGGAGAGCCTGATCCCGAGCGACCGCCGCACCCCAGTGGTGTTGCCATCCAGCTCGCCCGCGCTGCATCTGGTTCAGCAGATACGCGATGAGGCGCACCGTTTCGCCATCACCGGCCATCGCCAGCGGCGCGCGAAGAGCCGCACACAATCACCGCTGGAGCAGATTCACGGGTTGGGACCGAAACGCCGCCAGAGCCTGCTGAGATATTTCGGCGGCATGCGCGCCCTGACGCGCGCCGGCGTGGAAGAGCTGGCCAAGGTGCCCGGCATCAGCGCGGATAAGGCGCGCGAAATATACGATGTCTTCCATGCGAATTGAGGGCGGCTTGCCGAAAAAACCGCCGCCGGTCCCCACGGGCAGGGTGAGGCGGCCGCGCATCACCATCAACATTCCGGTGGTGCTCACCTTGTTGCGCATCGCGCTGATTCCGCTGTTCGTGCTGGTTTTTTATCTGCCGTTCGAATGGGCTTACGCAGCGAGCGCGGCCGTATTCGCACTGGCCGGCGCTACCGACTGGCTGGACGGATATCTCGCGCGCCGCTGGCGGCAGATATCCGCGTTTGGCGCGTTTCTCGATCCGGTGGCGGACAAGCTCATGGTGGTCGCCGCGCTGGTGATGCTGGTCAGCAGGCACGGTACCGTGTGGCTGGCGGTGCCGGCGATCATCATCACCGGACGCGAAATCGCCGTGTCTGCGCTGCGCGAATACATGGCGGAGCTGGGTCAGCGCGGGATCGTGGCGGTGTCCCTGACCGGCAAGGTCAAGACCACCTGCCAGATGGTCGCGCTGCTGTTGCTGCTTTATCATCAACCTGTGTTCGCCCTGCCGACGCATGCCATCGGCATGACGCTGCTCTACATCGCCGCGGGGCTCACGCTGTGGTCGATGTTGGTTTACCTGCGCGCCGCGTGGCGTACCGTGGACGTGGAGTGATGCTTGCTTGACAGCGACCGGCCGATATCTAAAATGCATGGGCAGTAACGCGGGAATAGCTCAGTTGGGTGAGCCGGATGAAGGCAAATGTCCAGTGAACATTTGCCCCGGCGAACGACTCAACATGGATGTTGAGGCGGGTGTCTGGCGATACGCGAACGTCACGACAGGGACGTCGGGTAAATGGTCCAGTAACGCGGGAATAGCTCAGTTGGTAGAGCACAACCTTGCCAAGGTTGGGGTCGCGAGTTCGAGTCTCGTTTCCCGCTCCAGATTCATCAAGACCCCGGTTTAACCGGGGTTTTTTGTGAGCGGTCAGAGCAGGGATGCCCGCGCCTTTCTCCGATGCTATCATTCGCATTCGCGGCTGGGTGGCAGAGTGGTTATGCAGCGGCCTGCAAAGCCGTGTACGTCGGTTCGATTCCGGTCCCAGCCTCCAATTTTTGCGCGCAACTGCCCGGGTGGCGAAATCGGTAGACGCAAGGGACTTAAAATCCCTCGGAGGGTAACCTCTGTGCCGGTTCGAGTCCGGCCCCGGGCACCAAAAAACAGCGACTTACCTATGAATGCCTAGTAGACCGTTACCAGCTCAGTAATCGGGTCTACGCTGGGGCTACGTCGAGTCGGAATTGTGCGTCGGCTAACCTGATCAGTTTGGGGCGCGCTATGTGCTCGAGCTAATTGCTCAGGAATAGTTCCTTAACGCGATTGAGCGGGCGGGAGGCCGACGCGACCTTCGTACTTTCACCTTAAATGAAAATCCGAACCGGGGCACGCCTGACAAGACCCCGGTGGAGCAATGCAAGCTGCCGCGACAACTTGTTTAGCCGTTTGCATGTCCGCGCGTAATTCTGCTCTTTCGCGCTCGGCAGGGCGGCCAGCCAGCGGTCCGGATATCTTCATGAGGCCTCTAGTGCGGTTACTGCTTGGGTGGTAGTAGTTATGTGGTCATTGACATTCGGCCAGCGCATGGATCGGCGCAAAAGCAGTTGCACCGCCTGAAGCATTTATCAATGAAAGGCGAAAACGACCTTTTGGGACTCCCGGGGGCCCATTTGCGAAACCGAAATCCGAACCGGGGTACCCCGTTCTCAGAAGCCCGGGGTAGGGAACCGCACGCTCCGAGTCAGATTGATTCACAAGAATTCCATTGCACGAGCACCCAGAGAATTGCGAATGACGTGATGGTCCCCATGTCACGCGACATTATTGCTTGTCCGGGAAAATTTTATAAAAAATTTTCAAAAATCCGCTTATTGGCAGGTTCGAGGAGCCTGTTCTCCCAGTGCCGGCGCACGCCACGGCTACGCCATTACGGTTTTCCCGCACCACGCCCCCACATGATTGTTTGTTATGCCCGCTGAGCGGTAAGCTGCAACTCGTAGACCGTCGAAGGTGTGCAGCGATGTTGTCGGCCATATGGACCAGCAAGTGGTCTCCCCTCAACCCGGACCCCTATCCGATGCTCAAAGGCGCGATAACCGGCTTGGGCTTCGGCGGGATCCTCGTGGCTGTACTCGTGGCTTCATTGTCCAGCGAGGAGATAAGTGCTGAGCAATACCGTTGGGTCACCACGCATGTTAAGTCACATCCCGAGATCCGGGAACCAAGTATCAGCGTATCTTGCCGAGGACGGCCGCATCAGTCGCTGGGAGCTGGGCGTTGGAAAAGCAGACTGAGCCCAAAGCGATTGACGAGGCCCGGGCTGCGCTGGTCCGTCAGCTTTGAGCTTGGATCCGTAAGTGGCTTGCCAAGAATTCACACGTGGATTGACCTGGGCTAAGTCTCATCGTGCTGACGACCAGGACAATCGTGGCCCGAGCCCTATCGGAACCCTTTTCTGTGTTGCGTTTCGCACGTTAACCGCAGGCGGCGTACCAGCGACGTCAGGCCATTGAGAGGTGGCGTTTGCGCGGCCCCTCTGAGAGACACCTGCTAGAGGCGGTTAATAGCTCGTGCTAGACCGCCTCTGACGTGCGCGTATCTATCGCGGGGGCGCTCGCTAGACACCATGCTTTATCGAAGCTTCTGATGCTAAGGATCGGGCACCAGCCGCTGGCCTCGAGGTGACGACGGCCGGCCACACCGATGGTGGCAATGGCAAAGACGCCGTCGACAGAGTCGGGCTTGCCGACGCGCCGCTTTCCGTTCGCTGTCGCGGCTCATGTGATGTTGACACGAAATGAATGTCACATATATACACATCAAAGCGGTGGGTTCCACGGCGGCGCGAGGCCAGTGCAGTGAAGCGCGATCGCTGGAATCTTGTTATGCCCGCAGCGCACTCGAGATGCTCCGTGAGCCGCCTGCCGGACGTGACGCCGTGATTAGTCCATCAATGTTTACGTATGCAGATAGGAGGCAGTCACCATGTTTCAGATTCCCTTGTCTCCCGCGGTCGATCTATTCGGCGAATTCGACCGGCTTCAGCGAGATATGGAGCAAATGTTCCGGGGCTTTGGCATGCCGTCGAGCATTCGCTCGGCCGCGCGCGGCGCGTTTCCTGCCATTAATACTGGCACTACGCCTGATTCGATAGAAGTCTATGTTTTCGCGCCAGGCCTCGATCCAAGCAAGCTTGACGTAAGCCTCGACCGCGGCGTGCTCACCGTGGCGGGGGAGCGCCAATCCGATCTTCCCGAAGAGAGCGATCGCATATCAATCTACGCGGCCGAACGTTTCGCCGGAAGCTTCAGGCGCGCGTTGAGCCTGTCCGAGGATGTGGATCCGGCCAGCGTAGAGGCGCGCTATCGCAATGGCATCTTGCATATCTCAGTGCGGCGACCCGAGTCGGCGCAGCCCAAGCGCATCGAGGTCAAGTAAGCGAGATGAAGTCACTATAGGAGGCCCGAAGCGATGACTGAAACGACAGAAGTGACGAAGAGAGAACCGGGGCAGCCCGCAAGGCAGGAAGAGCGTCGCGCGGCAATGATGCCCGCGGTGGACATCGTGGAAGACGAGACCGGCATCAGGGTGCTTGCCGACTTGCCGGGGGTGTCGAACGACACGCTTACGGTACGGATCGACGGAGACACGCTTCTCATCGAGGGCGAACTTGCCCTGGACTTGCCTGAAGGGGTGGAAGCGAGCTATGCGGAGATACAGATTCCGCGCTTCCGGCGGGTTTTTACGCTGAGCAGGGATCTCGACACGTCGAAATGCGACGCGGCTCTAAAGGATGGTGTGCTGACGCTGCGCATTCCCAAAGCAGAGCACGCCCAGCCTCGCAAGATCGAAGTCAAGGTTGGGTAGCCGG
>JBOIDC010000066.1:0-20422 GCA_050740315.1 Gammaproteobacteria bacterium
CTTGAACTGCGCGCAATGATTGCGCCTCGCTCGTCTCATCGTCATCTCCATAGGCGCCAATGCGCCCACAACACCGATGACTTTTATCACTTATCGACCTGTCCAAAAATCCCAGACCGGCTCTACCCACATGTTCAATCAACCTCAGTAAGGGTTAGCATAAGTTTCAGACCATCGATACGGCGTATATAGGGGTTACCCGGCCGTTCGCTGGCCCCAGGCGTCATAGGAGAGACGCTCCACGATGACATCAGCGGCGCGGTTGGTGAACGGAAATCGATAAACGACCCGCGTCAAGGTCTCGAACAAGACCCGCGGTTGCTTCGATTACGACGCTGATCTATCTGTAATAGCTACGTCCTCAGGCTCGCCGCGCATGGCGTCCTCAACATGCAGCCACAGGCACCGACCGCCGCTGGCTTCATTGATGGTCCGCAAGGCGGCGGCGTGCGCCGCGAGCTCGTCGCCGTCGGCCCTGATAACGCGCAACGGCGCATGCCGGGCGGGAAGCAGGTGCGGCATATTAATCTCCGATGATGCGCGCCCGAACTCGCCCAGCATCAGGCTGGCCTGACCGCCGGTCATGGCCAGATAGACCTCGGCCAGAATCCGCGCGTCCAGCAACGCGCCGTGCATTTCGCGCCCGGAGTTGTCGATGCCATAACGCTTGCACAGCGCGTCCAGGCTGTTTTTCTGCCCGGGATGCAGTTGACGCGCCAGCTCCAGCGAATCCACCACGCTGCATACATCGCGAACGCAGCCGCGTTCGACGCTGCCCAGTTCCGCATCCAGAAAACCGACGTCGAACGGCGCGTTGTGAATGATCAGCTCCGCACCGCTCAAAAAGCTCAGCAGTTCCTCGGCAATGGCCGTGAAGCGAGGCTTGTCGGCGAGGAACTCGGCGGTGATGCCGTGCACCTCGGCAGCCGCGGCGTCTATTTCGCGATCGGGCTGGATGTAACGGTGCAGCTGGCGCCCGGTGATCCTGCGATTGACCACCTCCACGCAACCGATCTCGATGATGCGATGGCCTTGCGATGCCTCCAGACCGGTGGTTTCGGTATCGAGTACGACTTGCCGCATGTCAGCCCGCCGTCAGCCGTTTGTTCGCGGGACGCTCGTCCGGCCGTGCCGTCAACAGCTCGTCGATCGCCTGGTTGGCGAGCCGATCCGCAAGTTCGTTTTCCGGGTGGCCGTTGTGGCCCTTGACCCACCGCCAGTCGATGCGATGTCTGCCGCATGCGCGATCCAGCCTGCGCCACAGATCCTCATTTTTTACGGGCTTGCGCGCGGCGGTTCGCCAGCCGCGCTTTTTCCAGTCCTTCATCCAGCTGCCGATGCCGTTCATGACGTATCTGGAATCCGTCGTCAGCACCACGTCGCAATCCGTTTTGAGCGCCTCCAGCGCGGCGATCGCGGCCGTGAGTTCCATACGATTATTGGTGGTCTGAAGCTCGCCGCCGCTAAGCATTTTCTGGCGCCCTCGATAGCGCAGCAGTGCGCCCCAACCGCCCGGTCCGGGATTGCCCCGGCAGGCGCCGTCGGTAAAGATTTCAACAATGCCGGACATGGATCGCCGTGGTCTCGCGTTCAGCTCGCGCGCCGCGCGCACGACTCCGCCGTACGCGCCGACGGTTCGGCCAGCTTGCCGGGCACCAGGCTGCGACGACGCCAGCTCGGCTTCAGGGGCGTCAGGGTCGCGACCTGTTTGCGCGCCAACAGCACCCGCACACCGCCCATCATGGGAACGACGCCGCTGGCGAGGCGCTCGATCGGCGTCAGGCGATTGCGCAGCCGTTGATGCTGAAGGGGCGGCATGAAGCCTGCGTAATCACACGTTTCGACCTCGAAACCCAGCAGCGACAGCCAGTCATCGAGCCGCGCGCCGCTGCAAAAATTGACGCACCAGGGCGCCTGCCGCCGCCAGCGACGTCCCAGACGCCAAAGACCATACACGCTCCAGGGATTGAAGCCGATCACGATCAAGCGGCCCTCGGGAATCAAAACGCGCTCCGCTTCACGCAGCACGCGGTGTGGCTCCGCGGCCAGATCCAGCGTGTGCATGAGCAACATCAAGTCGATACTGTCGGCATCGAAAGGCAGCGCCGCGCCGTCAGCCGCCACGTCGGCCACGCGTTTATCGAGATCTGTGCGCAAACGGTGCCTGATACGGCTTTGATCCAGCAAATCAGTTCGCGGAGCCAGGCAATCGACCTGCACGGCATGGTAGCCGAACAGATCCGGCACCATACCGTCTACCCGGCGTTTGATGTCCTGAAGCAACTGTTCACCGGCCAGTGTTGCATACCAACTACGCATTGCTGCTGATAGTTGAGCCGGTGTGTCATGATGAGGGTTACGCTCGTCCATCGTCCTTTAGCATAACGCGTTTGCCCGCCGCGGACACTCAAGCCACTCGCGCGGATCGGCGGCAACCCGCCTACGACGGGCGGTTTATTGAGCTTAAACATTAACTTGAATTCAATCTACACCAACCGTTAAAGTCGTTGGCCTATGTTCAAAGCATGTCTATCGTCGTCTCTGCGCCGGGGGCTGGTCATTGTATCCGTCGGATTGTGCGCTTGCTCCTCGCAACCCGCGCGGCACGACCAGGCATCCGCCATTGCTCGCCCACCGGACAGGCACGACACCGAACCGAAGGCCGCTCCCATCGGGTCGCGGCCGGCCAGCGACACTGAAAGCGGCAAGGCTGCCAACACGCCGCTACGCAGCGCGCAGAACGATGATATCTGGCAGCGCGTGCGCGATGGTTTCTCACTGGCGCCGATCGAGGGCAACACGCGCGTGAGCTACTACGAAGCGTGGTATGCGAAAGAACCGCATTACCTGCGGCTCGTCACCCAGCGCGCAGAGCCTTACCTCTATTTCATTGTGGAGGAGATAGAGCGCCGTGAATTGCCCGCGGAGCTGGCTTTATTGCCGGTCGTCGAAAGCGCGTACATTCCATATGCCTATTCCCGCTCGCATGCGGCGGGCCTGTGGCAATTCATTCCCAACACCGGCCGCCTGTACGGCCTCAAACAGAACTGGTGGTACGACGGGCGGCGGGATGTTTACGCCTCTACTCTCGCGGCGCTCGATTATCTTGAGATGTTGAACGACAAGTTTTTTGGCGACTGGCTGCATACGCTGGCTGCGTATAACGCGGGCCCCAGCAGAGTGCTGCGTGCAATCGCAACCAACCGCCTCGCGGGCAAACCCGTAGATTATTGGCACCTGGATTTGCCGCAGGAAACGCGCAACTACGTGCCAAAGCTGCTGGCGGTAAAGCATCTGGTTCAAGATCCGGCGCACTTTGGCATCACTTTGTGGCCGGTGGCAGACAAGCCATTCTTGACCAGCGTCGAGCTCGATCACCAGATCGATCTTGAGGTAGCCGCGCAGCTTGCGGATATGGAGGCCGAGCCCTTTCAACTGCTCAATCCGGGCTTCAGTCGCTGGGCAACGGACCCGGACGGCCCGCATCGCCTGCTGTTGCCGATCGACCGCGCCGCGCGCTTCAAACAGCGGCTGGCCGCACTGCCGGCGCATGAGCACATGCGCTGGACGCGTCATTTAATCCAGAGTGGCGAGACCCTGACGCACATTGCGCGCCGGTATAACGCGGACGTAAGCGTGCTGCAGCAGACCAACGCGCTGCGTGACAGCCGCATCCGCGCGGGCGATCATCTACTCGTTCCTTACGACCCCGCCGCCCAGGATGTACAGCGTTTCTCGGTCGCGAACTCGAACGCATCGTCAGCCTTGACGTCTTTGAATCCGCAGAGATATACCATCCAGCGTGGCGACAGCCTGTGGAGTATCGCGCGCGCTTACGATGTCTCGGTCGATGAGTTGCTCGGCTGGAACGGCGAGATATCCAAGAATGTGATAAAGCCTGGCGACAAGTTGCTCATTTGGAGCGCGTCCGAGCCTCCCGCGTCCAGGATTGAGTATTCCGTACAGCAAGGGGATTCGCTGTATGCGATCGCGCGCCGTTTCAGCGTAACGGTCGCGGATCTGCGCCGCTGGAACAAACTGGGGGACGGAAGTTTCTTATATCCCGGACAGGCCATGATCGTGTATCTCGACCAGGCTCAATCCGAGGGTGAAGGATGATCGGTCTTGTGCCTACAATACGTGTCGATGAGACACCACGGTTTTCCTGGATCCCGGTATCGTCTTTGTGCATACCGCGGTCAGGGGCGTGACCGGCGGCACGTTTCCTGCCCGGCAACAGCGGTAAGCTCGGCGCAGATCATCGTCCACACGAGCGCATTTCCAACCTCTCCGGAACGCGACGCGTGCTTGACAGGATCGGCCGCGCTGATCAACACGCAACGAAGGAACGCGAGATGAATGTGAGAAACGCGCTCGAAGTCGCGATCCGCAGCGATACCGGACGTTTTCGCGCGCGCAACGAGGATGCGACGGGCGAAGATCTCGATATCGGCGTGGTGGTGCTCGCCGACGGCATGGGCGGTCATCAAGGCGGCGAGGTGGCCAGCGCGTTGGCCGTCAATGCGATTTTACAAGACCTCAGACTCACCATACCGGCAATCGCGCCGGGAGCGACCGATCCCGCCACCGGCTACGCCCAAGAGCGACTCGCGGTGCGGCAGGCGATCATCAGGGCCAACCACAAGATCTACACCAGTGCCGACGCGGATCCCCGCTATTACGGGATGGGCACGACCCTGGTGATGGCGATTTTTTACAACGATTCCATCACGGTCGCCAACGTCGGGGACTCGCGGCTGTATCGCTACCGCGCTAAGCGACTGGCGCAAGTAACCGTCGACCATACCCTGCGCCAAGAGCTGGTGGATCGAGGCTATTGCACACCAGCGGAGGCCCGCGCCTCGCTCAACAAAAATCTGGTCACGCGCGCGCTGGGCACCGACGAAACAGTGGCAATCGACATCCTCGATCACCGCGTGCTTCCGGGCGACCTCTATCTGCTCTGCTCGGATGGACTGAGCGACATGATCGACGATGACGACATTGAGCGGATGCTTCAGTCATATGGCGCCGACCTCGACGTTACCGCCGAGCGGCTGGTGTCCCTGGCCAATCACAATGGCGGCCGGGACAACGTCTCCGTAATATTGGTGAGGGCTTGCAAGGCGTTTCCGAATAAAAAGGCCTGGCAGCAGAAAATCGCCGACTGGCTGTGAACGTTTGCAGCGCGCAAGCGAAGCTTGCGGCGCACCGGCACGTTTGAACCTATACCGCCACGCGCGGCACGGCCGCCAGCAACTTCTTCGTATACGGATGGCTCGGCGCCTCGCACACCTGCCGGGTCAAGCCACGCTCGACCAGCCGGCCTTCATGCATCACGGCGACCTCGTCGCTTATGTATTCGACGACGCCGATGTCGTGCGTAATAAAGAGGATCGTGAGATTATGCTCGCGGCGCAAATCCAGCAACATCTCAAGGATCTCCGCCTGCACCGACACATCCAGTGCGCTTGTAACCTCGTCGCAGATAATAAACTTTGGATTGAGCACCAGCGCCCGCGCGATACAGACGCGCTGGCGCTGTCCGCCTGAAAATTCGTGCGGATATCGCCACAAATAATCGGGATCGAGCTGCACCCGCTTGAGCGACCGGCGCGCGAGATCCAGCCGTTCCTCCACCGATTCGCCGATACCGTGCGCAGCCATCGGCTCGGTCAGCGTACCGGCCACCGTCAGCCGTGGATTCAGCGACGAGATCGGGTCCTGGAAAACAATCTGCATGCGTCGGCGAAAAGGCAACATGCGCCGACGTGGCAGCGACGTGATGTCCTGGCCTTCGAAGCTGACGCGTCCTCCGGTTGGTTCGATCAGGCGAAGAATGGCGCGTCCCAGCGTGGTCTTGCCACAACCGGACTCTCCGACCAGCGCCAGAATACGGCCCGCGGCAATCTGCATGGTGACGCTGTCCACCGCGTTGACATGCCCTACGGTACGCCTCAGCACGCCTTTTTTGATCGGAAAATGGATCTGCAGGCCGGACAGCGCCAACAGCGGTGCCTCGTGCGCGGGCCGCGAATCCGAACCGCGATTTTGGTACCCGCCCGCACGGGTGTAGATGGCACCACTGCGCTTGCGCGTTTTCTTGAGATTCTCCGGCAATGCCGCCAGCAACTGCCGGGTGTACGCATGTTGAGGATTCCTGAGCACCTCCCGCAGCGCACCGGTCTCGACGATCCTGCCGGCACGCATGACCGCCAGCCGATCCGCCATCTGCGACACTACGCCGAAATCATGCGTAATGAACAGAATGCTGGTGCCGCGCCGCGTTTGCAGATCCTTCATCAGCCGTAAGATCTCGGCCTGCACGGTCACGTCCAGCGCGGTAGTGGGCTCGTCGGCGATCAGCAGGTCAGGTTCGCAGGCCATGGCCATGGCGATCATCACACGCTGGCGCTGGCCCCCGGAAAGCCGGTGCGGATATTCATCGACGCGCGCGGCGGCATCGGGAATGCGCACCTGCTCCAGCAGTTCGATGGCGCGCGCACGCGCCTGAGCTTCGCTCAGATCGGGTCTGTGCAGGTTCAAGGTCTCGATGATCTGGTCGCCGACGCGAAACACCGGATTCAGTGAGGTCATCGGCTCCTGGAAGATCATGCTGATGCGCGCGCCGCGAATCTCGCATTTGCGATGCTCGGGCAGGCGCAGCATATCGACTCGCTCTATCCCGCCGTCCTGGTGGCGGTACTCGAACAGGATCTGGCCGCCCGGATGGTGGCTCACACCGGACGGCATCAGCTGGATGACCGATAGCGCGGTGACCGATTTGCCGCTGCCCGACTCGCCCACCAGACAGAACGTCTCGCCTTTCTCGATGTGAAAACTCACGTCGTCGACCGCTTTCACCGTGCTGTTAGCGATCCTGAACCAGGTTTTGAGGCTATCGACTTCGAGCAGCATGACGACCCGATGGCGTTAGGACGACTGGGCTGATCTTGAACATGCGCGCCGGTCAACTCGCGGTTTTCTTCAGATAAGGATCGATCGCGTCACGCAGCGCCTCACCGATCAGGTTGTACGCGAACACGGTCAAAAAAATCGCGCCGCCCGGGAATACCGCCATCCACCAGTTGAACGTCGAGGACTGTACGGCCTGATTGAGCATCTGTCCCCAGGAAGGATCGTCCACCAGCCCCAGCCCGAGAAAGCTCAACACCGCCTCGGCCAAAATCGCGGAGGCCACGCCGAAGCTGGCGGCGACCAGGATTGGCCCGATGCCGTTGGGCAGCATGTGGCGGAACAGAATGGAACGCAGCGGCAATCCGCAGGCGATCGCCGCCTGCACGAATTCCTGGCTCCGCAGTTTGAGAAACTCGGCGCGAATATAACGCGCATAGCCGGACCAGCTGGTAATGCCGATGATCACCATCATCAAATACAGGCTGCGCCCGAAAAACGCCACCAGGGTCAGCAACAAAAACAAGGTGGGCACCGCTTCGAAGATCTCGACTAAGCGCATGCCGATCATGTCCACCAGGCCCGAAAAGTAACCCATCAGGCCACCCAGGATGATGCCGATGAACATCGCGATGCCGGTGGCGATAAACCCGATACCCAGCGCGATGCGTGACGCATAGATCATGCGGCTCAACACGTCGGCGCCGTTCTCTTCCGTGCCCATCCAGTGCGTGCGCTCGGCGGCCTCGAGCGGCGCCTCGAAGCCTGCATCGCCGTAATCGCGCAGATAATCCTTGGGCGAATACGGCACCGGTGCGCGGATCACCCAGTCATACGCGCCGGCCTGCTGCTTGCTGCGGTAGTCCGAGTAGATCGCCAATGGCGACGGCGCAATCAGCGAGAGGCTCAGCCCGCCGACTGCCGCCAGCGCCAGCAATAGCGCGAGCAGCCGCGTGCGCGGTCGCACCGGCAGCCACATGAGTAACAGTCCGATCAAAAATCCAACCAGCAAGGTCACGTCGGCCGGCGTGAGAAACGCCAGCATGGGGCTGCTGATGTCTGCGCCTTGCCTGATCAGTAACGGGTGACTGTTCGCCAGCAACGGCGCGAACACGGCGACCAGGACCAGAACCGCGATCCACGCGACACCGAACCGCGCCCCCCAGTTGGAGAAGACCTCGCGCGCGACTTGCGCCGAATAGCTGCGGGCAGACGATGCCGGCGCCATTTGCCGGCCCTCACCACGCACCGACGCGCCCGCCTCGCTAGTCATAACTGACCCTCGGATCCGCGATCGCGTAGCACAGATCGGCCACCAGATAACCGGCCAAAGTCAGCAGCCCGCTGATCAGCGTGACCGAGAGCACCAGTTCACGATCGCGAAACGAAACCGCCTCCACCGCGAGCTTGCCCATCCCCTCGATACTGAAGATCGATTCGACGATCACGGAGCCCGCCAGCAGCCCCGGCAATAGGGTCGCGGACACGGTTATCAGCGGCAACAGGCTGTTGCGAAACACGTGCCGCCACAGCACGTCGGCTTCCCGCACGCCCTTGGCCCGCGCCGTACGGGCGTAATCGGCGAGCAGGTTTTCCAGCACAGCCGTGCGCGTCAGCTTGGACAGGAACGCAAAGCTAGTATATGCAAGACATATCACCGGCAGCACCAGATGCCACAGGCTGTCGAGCAGAAAACCGCGCACGAAGGTTCCCTGCGCAAACGCCGCGGCCAGCCCAACGCCGGTACAAAATCCGACGATCCCCATGACGGCGGTACGTGGCGGTGCGTAGTCCGAACGGCCGATCAGGACGAACAGCCCGCCCATACCGGCGCCCAGCAGCAGATGCAAAACAGAGATATCTGCGCCGGCCACGTCTTCGGCCATCAAGGCACCGAGGATGGCGCCGAGCGCGCCGAACAGAGTCGCACGGATCGTTTTGCCGCCTTTGCGGCTCAGCGCCACCAACGATACCGCGCCGGCAATCGCCAGCGAGAACAGTATCAGCACGTCCGACAGCGCGCTCCAGTGCGGCAGAAACGGCATCCCCAGGGCGGCGCGCTCATTGATGCCCGCGGCCGGAAACCATCGCCAGTATTGATCGCTGGCGAGAAACGCGATCATCAACACGCCTGTCAGCATGGTCGGCACCGACCACAAACCCAGCATTACGACCCCCGATGTCGCGTCGAAACGCTTGCCTCGTTCAGTGGCCGCGCGCACGCCAACGGTGATGGCGATGATATAGATGATGGGAATCGACAAGACATTGAGCAGCAGGGTGATCGGCAAGCGTTCGGCGATCAGATCCAGCACCGGGCGGCCGTAATAGAAACTCGTACCCAGATCCGAGCCTTTGGTAAAGGAAAATCCTTCGATCTCGTTGTTGGCGTCGAAGGTGAAACCCGCAGGCGAGATGTTGTTCAGCCAGCGCAGGTACTGCATGGGCGCCGGCTGATCGAGTCCATACAGCCGGTTGTAGTAGTCCTCCATCGCCTTCTTGGCGGCCGGTTCAAGATTCTGGCCCTGGATCAGGCTTTGCGCGCTGATACCGCCGGGCGCTGCCGCCATCACCGCGAACACGATCACGGTGATGCCGAACAAGGTGGGGATCATAAGCGCCAGACGCCGCAGGACGTAGGTATGCACGAGTTGACCCTAAGACGTGGCGCTCAATTGGTATAGCGTTGCATACTCGCGGGCACGAACCACTCGACCGGGACGATGTCCTTGTTAAGACCGAGCCGCGTCACCTGCACGTTGCGCATGCGATCATCGATGAACACCAGGCTTTGACTGCGCATCAAAAACGTATAAGGCTGATCTTCGTGGAGAATGCGCTCGGCCTGATGCCACAAGCGCATACGCGCCTTTTCATCAATGGTCGCCCGCGCCTTCTCGATGACCGCATCCAGGCGGGGATTTTCATAGTTGATGAAGTTATCGCCGCCGGGCACGGTCTGGCTGCTGTGAAAGATTTGAAAGATGTCGGTCTCCACGCCACTGGTCCAGCCCAGGGTGATGGCGTCGAAATCCTTGCGCTGGAGCAGATCGATCATCACCGACCATTCCGTGGGCTTGGGAATCATCAGCACGCCGGCACGGGCGTAGAGGTCCCGCAGAAAAAGCACGATGCGCGCGGTGTCATCGTTGTCCTGAAAGTAAACCAGTTCGAACCGTAAAGGCCTGCCATCGGCATCTTCCAGCACGCCATTGCCGTCGCGGTCCTTGAAACCGGCGGCCGCCAGCAATTGCCGGGCTTTTTCTATGCCATATTCATGCGGCTGCAGGCTTTTGTCGTGCTGCGGGCTGCGCGGGCTGAACGGACTCACGGCGACCTCGGCGTAACCCAGCATGATCTGTTCGACGATGCGCTTGCGGTCGGTGAGATAAGTCATCGCCTGGCGCACACGCTTGTCCGCGAACAATGTCGGCTTGCCATTGCGCCTGTGATTCCAGCCGATGTAGCTATAGCCTGCGGTCGGGCTCATGTACTCGAGATTTTTGGTGCGGCCTCTCAGGCTTTCGTCTTCCAGCAGTGTTTTGTATTCACGCGGCCGCGCACCATAGAGATCGATCTCGCCATTGCGAAAGGTCGTCAGACGCGCGCTATCATTTTCGATGACCTTCCACAAGAGCGTATTGAACGGCGGCAGCACCGGCCCCCAGTAATAGGGATTGCGTTCCAGTTCCACGATGCCGGAATCCGGCGTCCAGCCTTCGGGGTCTTCGAGGCGATAAGGGCCCGAGCCCATCAGCAGTCCGGTGGACTGGTTGAAAACCATCGGCTGCTCCAGATACCGCGCGTAGAAATGCTCCGGCAGGATCGGCATGCTGCCGGCCAGTTCCAGGCTCTGGAAATACGGTTCCTTGAATTGAAATACGACTTCGTACTTGCCGGTCGACTTCACGCTCTCGATCTTGGCGAAATACGCGCGCTGGCGCGGCGCCGCGATCTTCTCATTCATGATGAAATCGAAGCTGAACGCGACGTCGTCCGCATCCATGGGCTTGCCATCGGAAAACTTGATCCCCTCGCGCATCCGGAAAGTGATCGTGAGCCCGTCATCGCTGACCGTCCAGTCCCGCGCGATCAGGCCATTCCATTCCAGGGTTTCCGGATCACGGGTCAGCAGCGACTCCAGCGCATAGGTCTGCACCTCGGCCGCATAGGCATCCGACGAGACCAGCGGCGTCAGGGTCTTCAGACCCGTACCGAACGGCGACACCAGCCAGTCGCCCGCTGCAAAGTCGTCCGACTGCGTCGCTCGCCACGCGCGCCGGAACGCATCCGGAATGGCTTGTGCATCCGTTTGCGCAGTTGGGTTGCCAGTGCTGATGCCGGCGCTCACCGTGCGCACAAGATCCTGCAGGCTCACCGCCTGTTCGGTAAGCGTGCGCTGCATTTCGGCCATCTTGGCCCATTGACGATCGATCATGTACATGGCCAGCACGATCGCCGTCAGCAGCACTGCGAGAAACGCGAACAGAAAAAGATCTTTGACTGTAAACCGTCGTTCCATGCGAAGCTCTAAGTCATTCGTTTAGCGGCAATCGACATGACCCGCCGCGCTGGCAACCGACGAGTGGACGCAATCGGCGCCATCCGGAAAGCTATTCATACGTTGACAATCCGGGCCATGATAATACGCGTCGGTGCGCTGACAAGTCCGGCCACGAATGAAGACAGCAGTTTGTATCTTGAATTTGTATCTTGGCGACAGCGCGAATATCATCAGGGCCGTCAGCCATCGTGCGCGTTAAAATTCAAGGCTCTGAATAATTCCACTGCGGAATCTTCAGAGCAAGGCCCGCGTGCCGGTCTCGCATTTTCGAAGGTTCAACCTTCGAAAAGCGCAGGGCCTGTGAATTAACCAACGGCCCTTAACCATCTATTCGCGCTCGACCAAAGGGCTGCGGGTGCCATCCTTGAATTCACGTCGGCACGCCACACAAACGGGAGACAACAGGTGGGCTTTCTCGCCAACAAACGCGCACTGATCGTCGGTGTCGCCAGCAACCGCTCAATCGCCTGGGGCATCGCCGAGGCGATGCGCCGTGAAGGGGCGGAGCTGGCGTTCACTTACCAGAACGAGCGGCTCAGGCCGCGGGTCGAGAAACTGGCGGGCGACTGCGGTTCGGACATCACCGTACCCTGCGACGTCGAGGACGACGAGCAGATCGAAGCGGTGTTCGAGCATCTGGATGATTATTGGGATCATCTCGACATCGTCGTGCATTCAGTCGCGTTCGCGCCGCGGGAATCGCTGGAAGGTGACTATCTCGACAACCTCACGCGCGAAGGGTTTCGCATGTCGCACGACGTCAGCAGCTACAGCTTTGCCGCGCTGGCCAAGAACGGCCGCCGCATGATGCATGGGCGCAACGGCGCGCTGCTCACGCTGACGTATCTGGGCGCGGTGCGCGCCATGCCCAACTACAACGTCATGGGGCTGGCCAAGGCGAGCCTGGAAGCCAATATCCGTTACCTGGCCTATACGCTCGGACCGGAAGGCATTCGCGTCAACGGCGTGTCCGCCGGTCCGATCCGCACGCTGGCCGCGGCGGGTATCGGCAATTTCCGCCGCATGCTCGATCACGTGGCAACGAATGCGCCGCTGCGCCGCAATGTGTCGATCGAAGACGTGGGCAACACCGGTGCGTTTCTGTGCTCGGATCTGGCCCGCGGTATTACCGGCGAGATCGTCCACGTCGACGCCGGTTACAACATCATCGGCATGGCGGAGTATCACGAGAGCTGACGCTGTACGCATTAATCGCTGGCGCGCCGCGAGCAATTATCACGACCACGCGCGGCGCCTTCATCCGCGTGAGCGCGCTTGCCGCCGTGTCCGCCCCTACAAGTTCTCCCGCATGATCTCGATCTCCGCACCCGCCTCCAACGCGCGGTAAGCCGCGTCGCGCTCGCGTTCTCCATAGCGGGCCTCGGGGTCGGAGGCGGGTCCGGCGAAGGCCGCAGCCTGTTTTGCGTCACCCGCTTCCACATCGCTCAGCGCGATGACGGCAAAGCCATCAGGCAGCACCACGCCACCGAAGGTGGACCCACCAGACGACGGTTTATTCAGCACAAACAGTTTCTCGATAATCGGGCGCGGCAACGCGGCATCGGTTCGTTCGACCAGCCCTGGCGATTGCAGTTCAAGCTCTCGCTGTTTAGCGATGGCGGCTATCTTCTTGCCGTCGCGCAAGGCGGCGAGCGCCTGCTGACCCGCCTCGGCGGCCTGCTTGCGCGCGGCCCGCATAGCGAGAATTTCGCGTATCTCTTCGCGCACCGCATCCAGAGGTTTGGCTTTTGCCCGCTGATGCGCGATCACCCGCACTACCACAGCACGACCGGGGCTGAGTTCGATCATGTCGCTGTTGCGACCGGCATTCAACACATCGTCCCTGAAAGCCGCATTGCGGATTTTTCGTTCCCCGGCGATACCCGACCCCTGTGCGCGCGTCACCCATCCGGATTGATGGACTTCAAGTCCGAGCGCCTCGGCGGCCGGTTCCAGGCTGGTCGACTGCTCGTAGCTGAGCGTCTCCAGTTGCTCGGCCCGCTCAACGAAAGCCTCTTGCGCGCGCTGGCGGCGATAGTCACGCTCCACATCGGCTCGCACCTGTGCGAACGGATCGCGCCGCGCCGGCTTGATGTCCACCAACTGAATGATCTGATAGCCCAGATCAGTCTTAACCGGATCGCTTGTCTCGCCTTTTTCAAGCGCGAACAGCGCGTCCTCGAAGGATACATCCATGTCTCCGCGCACGATGAGTCCCAGATCGCCGCCTTCAGACGCGGACAGCGTATCGTCGGAATGCTCTCGCGCAAGCTCGGCGAAATCCTCACCTGCTTGCGCGCGCGACGCCAGCTCGCTCGCCTGCTTGCGCGCTGCCTCAGATTTACCCGACGCCTTGATCAGAATATGGCGCGCCCTGCGCTCCTCGGGCTCGGTATATTGCTCGGCCTGACTGTGATAGAACGCGCGCAGAGCTTTTTCATCGACGTCCAGCGATTGCGTGAGCGCTTTTTCGCTCAAATCGATGTAAGCAAGCTTGGCCCGCTCAGGCGACTGGAAGCTCTGCCCGTTCGCCTCATAGTAATCGGCAATCGCCTCGTCGCTGATTTCAACTTTCCGCGGATCGGCGGGGATCGTAAAATACTCAAGCGCCCGGCGCTGGTTTTGCAGTCTTAATAGTTGTTGCCGGGTAGATGACGGCAGGAACGCCGACCGGCTAATGCCTTCCTCAAAATAGGATAATCCGATCTGTCGCCGCAGATTCTCTTCGAACCCCGCCTTGGTTTGCTGCTGGGCCATCAACAGCTGCTCATAGCGTTGCGGATCGAACTGCCCATTGGTCTGGAAGGCTTCCATGCCGCCGAGCTCGCTCAACAGCACCGCGTCGCTCACCCGATATCCCGAAGACTGTGCCTCTTGCTGCAGAACCTCCGCCCGCGTCATGCCCTGGATAACCATCTGTTTGAGCACCGCGTCGTTCTGCCCGCCTGGGAACTCACCGCCATACGCCTGTTGCAGGTAACGCCGTTCCTGCTGAAGCCGATAGCTGAATGCATCCATCGGGATCTCGACGCCATTCACCTCGGCGGCGACCCGTTCGTCGGCGCCGCCGAAATATTGATCGATGCCCCACAGCGCAAAAGTCAGGCTGATGAAGAAAACGATCGCGTAAGCGATCCAGCCGCTTACACGATCACGAATGGCTGTGAGCATGAAAGACTGGATCGTTGGGCGCGCGTTGGCTGAATGTACTCAACGCATGATATGGGAAAGTCATACCTGTTGAAATTCGGTGCCGTGCGAACGGGATGTCTGCACGGGCGGTGAATGCTGGCGGAGTGGACGGGACTCGAACCCGCGACCCCCGGCGTGACAGGCCGGTATTCTAACCAGCTGAACTACCACTCCGTTGTGACCCCGTATTACTGCTTCTTGGTGGGTGCTGAGGGAGTCGAACCCCCGACTTTCGCCTTGTAAGGGCGACGCTCTACCAGCTGAGCTAAGCACCCGAAGCGTGTTTCGCTTCGAACCTCGACTTACGCGAAGCGCGCTAGTTTACGGCATCCTTAAGCGCTTTGCCAGGTTTGAAACCGGGCGCTTTCGACGCATCGATCCTGATCGTCTCGCCGGTGCGCGGATTGCGGCCGCTGCGCGCGCCGCGCGCGCGCACCAGGAAGGTTCCGAAACCGACTATCGAAACCTGATCGCCGTTTTTCAGTGCCGAGGTAATGGCATCGATGACTGCGTCGACCGCGCGCGCGGCGGATGCCTTGGACAGGTCCGCGGCGCTAGCAACGGAATCGGTAAGTTCTGATTTATTCATATTAGTGGTGTTTCCCTCGGAGTTCTGGAACGAAACGTGTCTACGGATCGCATCTGGTGGACGCACGCGAAATATCGCCGGCGGACTATTATATTTTTTACTTGCGTCACGGCGGCGCGGACATCGCCGCGCCATCGCTGTGGCGCCCTCAAGCGAAAGTCTTTATACAAGGGGCTCCAGACACTGTCAACAAAGTTCAATGATGGCGCACCCTGCCCCCTTTCTTTTGTTCATCATCCGGCTTTTTCGGCGCCGCGGCCGCGGCCGGTTTTTCGCCGTTGACGGTGCGCGGTTCCGGCATCTTGTGCAGCGCAATTTCCAGCACCTCATCGATCCAGCGCACCGGCCTGATTTCCAGCTTCTGTTTTATGTTCTTCGGGATATCGACCAGGTCCTTTTCGTTTTCGGACGGGATCACCACGGTCGATATGCCGCCGCGGTGCGCGGCCAGCAACTTTTCCTTAAGCCCGCCGATCGGCAGGATCTCTCCACGCAAGGTGATCTCGCCGGTCATCGCCACGTTGGCGTGTACCGGTATGCCGGTTAACGCGGAGACCAGCGCGGTGCTCATGCCGATGCCGGCGCTGGGACCATCCTTGGGCGTCGCACCCTCCGGCACATGCACGTGAATGTCCTTGTTCTCGTGAAAGTCCGCGGCGATGCCGAGCAGATCGACCCGGCTGCGCACCACGGTCAACGCGGCCTGCACGGACTCCTGCATCACGTCGCCCAGTTGCCCCGTCTGGGTGAGCTTGCCCTTGCCGGGCACCACCGCCGCCTCGATCGTCAATAATTCACCGCCAACTTCGGTCCATGCAAGCCCGGTGGCCTGACCCACCTGATCCCTTTCTTCCGCCATGCCATAGCGAAAACGGCGCACGCCGAGATACTTATCCAGATTGCGCGGCGTCACAATAACACTCCTGTCACGCGGCTTGAGCATCAGCGATTTCACCACCTTGCGGCAGATCTTGGAGATCTCGCGTTCCAGGTTTCTGACACCAGCCTCGCGGGTGTAATGGCGAATGATGTCGCGCACCGCGGTTTCGCTGATGCCGAGCTCTTTCTTCTTGAGACCATTGCTCTTGACCTGCTTGGGTATCAGGTAACGTTCGGCGATGTGGGTCTTCTCATCTTCGGTGTATCCCGGCAGCCGGATCACCTCCATGCGATCGAGCAGCGGCCCCGGGATGGCCATGCTGTTCGCGGTGGTGACGAACATGACGTCGGACAGGTCGAAGTCGACCTCCAGATAGTGATCCGAAAACGTATTGTTCTGCTCCGGGTCCAGCACCTCCAGCAGCGCGGAGGCCGGATCGCCGCGAAAGTCCATCGCCATCTTGTCCACTTCGTCGAGCAAGAACAAAGGATTGCGCACCTTTACCTTGGCAAGGTTCTGGATGATCTTGCCCGGCAGCGAGCCGATATAGGTGCGGCGATGGCCGCGGATTTCCGCCTCGTCGCGCACGCCGCCCAGCGACATCCGCGTAAATTTGCGCCCTGTCGCGCGCGCGATCGAACGCCCCAGCGAAGTCTTGCCCACACCCGGCGGACCCACCAGGCAGAGAATCGGCCCTTTCAACCGTTTAACACGATGTTGCACGGCCAGGTATTCGAGGATACGTTCCTTGACTTTTTCGAGACCGTAGTGATCCTCGTCCAGCACGTCCTGGGCCGCCGCCAGGTCCTTGCGCACGCGCGACTTCGCCTTCCAGGGCGCGTTGACAAGCCAGTCCACATAGTTGCGTACCACGGTGGCTTCCGCCGACATCGGCGACATCATCTTGAGCTTGTTCAGTTCCGCCGTGGCCTTGTCTTTGGCCTCCTTGGGCATACCCGCGCTTTCGATCTTGCGGCTTAACTCCTCGACCTCGTTGGGCGCATCCTCCAGCTCGCCGAGTTCTTTCTGAATGGCCTTCATCTGCTCGTTCAGATAGTACTCGCGCTGGCTCTTCTCCATCTGCTGTTTGACGCGACCGCGAATCCGCTTTTCGATCTGCAGCACATCCAGCTCGCCTTCTATCAAGCTCATCAGATGCTCGAGACGCTCGCGCACGTCGTCGATTTCTAGAATCTTCTGTTTTTCGTCGAGCTTGAGCGACATGTGCGCGGCAATGGTGTCGGCCAGCCGCGCGGGCTCGTCAATACCGGCCAGCGAGGTGAGGATTTCGGGTGGGACCTTCTTGTTGAGCTTGACGTATTGATCGAACAGATGCATCACCGAGCGCGCCAGCACCTCCATCTCACGCTCGTCCGATTGATGCACGGACCTCAGCAAGGAAATCTGTGCGGTGAAATACTCTTCCTGATCGAGGTAATGCACCACGCGCGCGCGCTCGGCGCCTTCGACCAGCACTTTGATGGTGCCGTCTGGCAACTTCAACAACTGCAGAATGGTCGACAGCGTGCCGACTCTGTGAATCTGGCTAGTCGTGGGATCGTCCAGTTCCGCGCTTTGCTGCGCGACGAGCAGGATCTGCTTGTTGCCGGCCATAGCCGTGTCCAGCGCGCGGATGGATTTCTCCCTGCCCACGAACAGTGGAATCACCATGTGCGGATAGACCACGACGTCGCGCAGCGGCAGGACGGGCACCACCAGCATGGGATCCGCCAAGGCCTCGGTAGACTCTTTGTCTGTTGCCATTATCAAGCTCCTTTACGTATAAGCCTGCGAACCGCGCGGTGTCGGCAAAGATCACTAGATGAGGGCGGATGTGATGAAATCAAGCTGCAAAACGCGCGCCCGTGCGGCACAGCGGCTCCAGCTTTGCGGCAAGTGGCGTGTCGATTGAGCGACGAACGCGGCCCACGGTGCTGGTCGGCATCGCGTCCGTCATTTGCGCCCCTAATCGGAGGCGGCTTTCTTTTCGTAATCCGGCCCTTCGTAAATCAGATAGGGTTTCGCATCACCTTTGATGACGGCCTCGTCGACGACGACCTTGCTCACGCTTTCGGCCGACGGCAGGTCGTACATCGTATCGAGCAACACCTGTTCCATGATGGTGCGCAAGCCGCGGGCGCCGGTTTTGCGCTCCATCGCCTTGCGTGCGACCGCGTACAAGGCGTTCTCGCGGAACTCGATCTCACTGCCTTCCATCTCGAACAGCTTGCGATACTGTTTGGTGATGGCGTTGCGCGGTTCGGTCAGGATCCGCACCAGCGCCGGCTCGTCCAGTTCTTCCAGGGTCGCGACCACCGGCAGGCGCCCGACGAATTCCGGAATGAGCCCATAACGAATCAGGTCCTCCGGCTCCACCGCCGACAGCACCTCGCCCAGCGCCGGTCCGTTGTCCTGGCTGCGCAACTGCGCCGAAAAACCGATGCCACCTTTCTGGGTGCGGTCGCGGATAACCTTCTCGAGCCCGGAAAAGGCACCACCGCAGATAAACAGAATGTTGGTCGTATCCACCTGCAGAAATTCCTGCTGCGGATGCTTGCGGCCGCCTTGCGGCGGCACCGACGCGATGGTGCCTTCGATCAGCTTCAACAACGCCTGCTGCACGCCCTCGCCGGACACGTCCCGCGTGATCGAGGGATTATCCGACTTGCGGGAAATCTTGTCGATTTCATCGATGTAGACGATGCCGGTCTGCGCCTTCTCGACATCGTAATCGCACTTCTGCAGCAACTTCTGGATGATGTTCTCGACATCCTCGCCGACGTAACCCGCTTCGGTCAGCGTGGTGGCATCGGCGATCGTAAACGGGACGTTCAACAATCGCGCCAGTGTCTCCGCCAGCAAGGTCTTGCCCGACCCGGTAGGCCCGACCAGCAGGATATTGCTCTTGGCGAGCTCCACGTCGTGCTTGCCGCCCTTGGCGCTGGCCCGCGATTCCAGACGTTTGTAGTGATTGTAGACCGCGACCGAAAGCACTTTCTTGGCGCGTTCCTGCCCGATCACGTATTCGTCGAGAATGGCGTTGATTTCGTGCGGCTTGGGCAGCTTGTTGCGCACCGCGGGCGACTGATCCTGCATCTCCTCGCGGATGATGTCGTTGCAGAGCTCGACGCACTCGTCACAGATAAACACCGACGGCCCGGCAATCAGCTTGCGGACTTCGTGCTGGCTCTTGCCACAAAACGAGCAATAAAGCAGCTTGCCGTTGTCCTGATCCTTGCTCGAATTGTCGTTAGCCATGACAAACCTCGCGGTCTAATTCTTGGAAGCACCTTGCCTCTTTTACACACAATATGCAAGCAAGGATGCAGCTTGCAAGCGGTGTGTAAATTTTTGTGAATCGCACCTTAGTAATCTCGTTTCATTCGCGCAAAAAACCGCCAGAATCGGGGACATACAGGCACGATGATCTTGATTCCGGCTATGGCGCGGGCAGCGTGCGCTGCGACAAGACTTTGTCGATCAGGCCATACTCCACGCCTTCGTCGCTGCTCATGAAACGGTCGCGTTCGGTATCTTCGCGGATGCGTTCCACGGGTTGGCCGGTGTGCCGGGCCATGATCTGATTCATCAATTCGCGTGTCTTGAGTATCTCGCGCGCGTGGATGTCGATGTCAGTGGCCTGCCCCTGGAAGCCGCCCATGGGCTGGTGAATCATCAGCCGCGAGTGCGGCAGCGCGTAGCGTTTACCCGGAGCGCCGCCTGCCAGCAGCAGCGCGCCCATGCTGGCCGCCAGGCCGATGCACAAGGTGCTGACTTGCGGCTTGATGAACTGCATGGTGTCGTAGACCGCCATGCCGGAGGTCACCGAGCCGCCCGGCGAATTGATATAAATGGCCACGTCCTTGTCCGGATTTTCGGATTCCAGAAACAGCAACTGCGCCACGATCAGGTTCGCCATGTGATCTTCGATGGGACCGACGATGAAAATCACCCGCTCTTTCAGCAAACGCGAGTAGATATCGTACGCGCGCTCGCCACGGGCGGTCTGCTCGACCACCATGGGAACCAGATTCAACGCCTGTGTATCCATCGCGTTGGAATCGCCGGTTTTAGACGTTTTGGACATGAATGCACCCGTAAATTGTTGATTTTCCCGGCCGCCAGACGGCTGCGACGTCTTATTTATGCGCCGCACGTCAAGTCGCGGGCGTCGATGGTTTCATCAGCTCGGCAAAGCTCAATTTCTCCGGCGTCGTCCGCGCGCGCGCCATCACCCACTCGACGATCTGATCCTCCATCACCATGGCCTCCACATTCGCCA
>JBOIDC010000067.1:0-20294 GCA_050740315.1 Gammaproteobacteria bacterium
CCCGCAGGCGGCGGCGTTCCAGTGCTTGCTGCTTGGTAACCTGCTTCATCGACCCCTCCAGTGTAGCGCCTAAAGGATCGGACCGATGCACACCAAAAAAGTTCACCCATTATTCAAGGCTCAATAATAGCGAAGACTTGGTTGGCAAGACCGCTTATGTCGAAAGCGATATGGAGGCGGGTTTCTCCAACCATCTGACTAGAATTCGTCTCGACCGTGCACAGATTGAACCAAGATACGCAGCGTTTTATTTCCACAGTCTATGGCATCGAGGCTTTTTCAAAAGCAACTGCGTGCGTTGGGTAAGCCAATCGGCCTTCAATGGACAATCTCTTCAAGCGTTAGAAGTTTCGCTACCGCCCCTAGACGAACAGCGCCGCATCGTCGAAATCCTCAACCACGCCAAGCGCATCCACCGCCTGCGGCGCGAGGCCATCGCCAAGGCGCGCGAGCTTCTCCCCGCGCTGTTCATCCGGATGTTCGGCGATCCCGCAAAAAATCCGAAGGGCTGGGAGTTAATGTCTTTTGAACAGCTTGGAACATTGGATAGAGGACGTTCTAGGCACCGTCCTAGAGATGCGAACGAACTCTACGGTGGCCCGTATCCGTTTGTGCAGACCGGCGATGTTGCGAACTCGAACGGGTATATCGGAGGTTATTCGCAAACCTATTCAGAAATTGGCCTAGCGCAGAGCCGGCTATGGCCGTCGGATACCTTATGCATCACGATTGCAGCCAATATCGCTAAGACCGGTGTGTTGGAATTCGACGCGTGTTTCCCGGACAGTGTAGTCGGGTTTATCCCTGGTGAATTGGTTACCGTAGCCTACGTACAGGCATGGCTAAGTTTTCTACAACCCATTCTGGAAGCATCTGCGCCACAGGGAGCACAGAAGAACATAAACTTGAAGATACTCCGAGCATTGCCCGTCCCCGTGCCGCCCATCGCTCTGCAACACGAATTCGCCGACCGCGTGCGTGACATTCAGCGTCTTGTTTCCCGGCATGAGCAACAGGCGGCGGAAGCCGACCGCATGGCCGCGGCGCTGTCAGCGCGCTTCTTCGATAACTAGCCAAAGCATCGCTACACGCGCAGTTTATCCGGTAGATCACTACTTGCATGCGGAATTTCAGCGACTACATCGTTTACGTTGATGAAAGCGGCGATCACAGCCTGACGCGCATCAATCCTGAATATCCAATTTTTGTCCTGGCGTTCTGCTTATTCGAGAAGGAGATTTATACCTCGCAGGTTGCGCCGGCGGTGCAAAAGTTAAAATTCAAGTATTTCGGGCACGACATGCACGTTCTGCACGAAATGGACATCCGCAAGTCGCGTCGGCCATTCGACATCTTGCTTAACCCGCGTACCAGGGAGCCGTTCCTGTCCAATCTGAACACGCTTATCGAAGGTGCGCCCTTTACGATAGTGGTGGCAAGCGGCATACGGAAGCGGAAGTTTCTGGCCAGACGTGGACCTGACGACAACCCGTATCACGTGGCGATGGAGTTTGGGCTGGAGCGCATCTTCATGGAGTTACAGGCGCGAGGGCAGCGTGGCAGGACGACTCACGTGGTTTTCGAGCGGCGCGGGAAGAAAGAAGACGCAGCGCTGGAGCTGGAATTCCGGCGGATTATGGACACCACTCCGATGCAGGGGCTAGCGGATTCCTTGGATCTAGTGCTCGCCGACAAGGCGTGCAACTCAGCCGGCTTGCAGCTTGCTGATATGATCGCGAGGCCGATCGGCCGGTATCTGCTAAACCGGACCAGCGTAACCGAGCCTTCGATATTCTGAAGCCAAAGCTGCGACGTAGCGATGCCGGAAAGATAAGCGGCTGGGGCCTGAAAACTTACCCGTAGAAAAGCGAAAGGCCCCAACGCATTCGCTGAGGCCAGACGCCGATCGGGCATTCCCAATCCACTTGGCAATTAGCAATATATTGCTAACCCATGCACGATACAACCTTTGGTTGCACGCCTGCCAAGTTTTTTCTAGCGATACTCACCAACTTAACGCGTGTAATCAAGGAGCTTGCCCGATGCGTATCACACTGAACATTGATGGCGAACTGCTGGCCGAGGCGCAGCGCGTCAGCGGCCTGAAAGAGAAGACCGCGCTCGTGCGCGAAGGGCTGAAGGCGCTGATCGAGCGCGAAAGCGCGTGTCGGCTGGCAAAATTGGGCGGCAGCGAACCGCGGTTGCGATCCGTACCTCGGAGGCGGACTGATCCTGCGTGATTCTGGACGACACCTCGGTTTGGATCGATCATCTGCGCGCTGGCAAGTGCCTGGGCTGCGGCGCTTCAAGGATGTTTTTATCTCACTTGTGGGCGCCACGCATGATCACGTCGCGCAGATGCGCGTTAGAGCTGGTTGTAGTTGAATCTCACCGGCGGGTACTTTAAGACCCAGCTCGGCGTAGGCATCCGCGAGATCAGGAAAATCGGTGGAAGTAACATGCTCGCGATACAAATCGGTGAAAACCGTCGTGCCAGTCAAATCATCGTGGCGCGCCAGTAATTCTCGCACCGACCACGCCCGATCCCATGGCTGGCAGCAGTTTCTAAGTTTTTCCAGCGCGGAATCCAGTGACTGCTTGCCATCGCTTAGTTTGCGCAATTGCAGATCCGCCAGCAGCGCGATCGCGGCGCCGCTCCAGTAGACGCGCGTGTAGGTGCTGTCGCGATAGATGTTTGCCGACGCTTCGAGCAGCGTCGTGTCGCCGCTCGCTTGTTTGCCGCGCTCGAAGCCCTCGTGCAATTCCTGCCAGGCTTGTTGTGCGGTGAGCCGGCCGTTGCGCGCGCGCAGGACATTCTGATAATAGGTCGCCACACCCTCGGCGAGCCAGTGGCCGCCGCGTTTCAGCAGCGGCAGGGTAAGATGTGCGAACTCGTGGGTCGCGGTCCAGTCGGCGAGAAAGCCTTTTAGCGGGCGCCGCTGATCGATGAAAAACCGCACAGCACCCGCGCCGCCGCGCATGACGTGTCCGTAGTTGACCGGCTTGGCGCCTTCGCCTTGCGGAATGACCAGCACCTGCGCGGCATCTACCGGAAAGCGCCCGTAAAGGCCCGCCACCGCGCACGCCGCGTCTTCGATCCAAGCCTGCACGGCGTCCACGTTGGCCGGCGGCGTAGAGTCGAGCACCGCCAGCCGCAGCATCGCGCCGGGCACTTTGATTTCGCGTTCCTCGAAATGGCCGAAAGCAACGGACGCGGGCCAGTGCGCGGGTATATGCCCGACGTCGTAACCGCCGTCAGGCAGCGGCTGCCACGGCGCGGACACAGCGATGCCTGGTGGCAGCTCGAAGCGCAACTCGATGTCGGCGTTGCCATCCTGCGGACGCCAAAGCCAGACATCGGGCGCGACGACCATATCGGCGCCGAACCAGCTTCCCAGGGTAAGTCGGCCGAGGTTGGCAATCTCGGCCACGTCCACCCGATAGTTCATGCAGCCATCATTCGGCAGTTCGTCCAGCAGCAGGCGCTTGGGATCATCCTCAGCGCCGGCCGTGGCGACGAAATAGGGCGCATGGGGAGAGGCCGCCACGAGCGCGCGCGGCGGCGCGCCGTCGAAGCAGGCGCGCACCTTGAGCGTCGCAAGCTGGGGATCGATGCCGACCATGTATCGGTGCAACGGCGCGGCCTGCGCTTGGGTCGCCCAGAGCAAGGCAACGGATAGAAGGTGGTCAGGATTGAAATCATTGAAACTGAATACAGGGCGCTTGGGGCATCGCGTCTGGAATCAACGCGGAATTTAGCCGAGGCGTCTCGCCTAGTCCCGGTTAATCTCACGCACCCAGCTTCTCAGCCAAATCGAGCAGATCGGTCGCGATGATATCCGCCGATCCCTGCACCGCGGTCTCCACGCGGCCACGCGGGCCGTGCTCCAGCGGGCGCGACACGAATGCGGTTCGAAAGCCGGCGCGCTTGGCCCCCTCCAAATCATCGGAGTGCGCGGCGACCATCATCACTTGCTCAGGCGCGAGTCCCAGCAGACGCGCGGCCATGTCGTAGACTTCGCGGTCGGGCTTGTAGCGTCTGCACAATTCCGCCGAGAGCACGCAATCCCATAGCAGTCCGGCGTGCTTCGCCATATTCACCAGCAGCGACATGTTGCCGTTCGACAAGGTCGCCACAATGTAGCGCGACCGCAGCCGGTCAAAACCCATCGCCACGTCCAGCCACGGCTCAAGACGATGCCAGACACGATTCAGGTAGTCGATCTCGCTTTCGGAGAGGCCGTCGATCGCGAACTCCCTCAGCAGATCATCGAGAATCAAGCGGTGCAAATCATCGATCGTCGTCCAGGGCAACTCGCCGGTGCGCACCCGATTCATCGCCGGCGCATATCCGGCCCGCCAGTTGTCCGCGAACTGCGTCCAGTCCACGCCAAAACCGTGACGCTCGCTTACGCGCCAGCCTTCACGAATGATCGACGACCGCCAGTCGACCACAGTGCCAAACACATCGAATGTCAGCGCCTTGACCGATGCGATCGACCGCAAAGACGGCACGGAGGACGCTCCATTCGCGCAATCCGTCGTCATGCGATGCCCTTATTCGCCCTTCAATTGTGCACTCAGCGCTTCTTGTGCGGCGGCTAGCGGCGCGCTGATCCCGACCGGATAACCGGGTGATGCTTTTTCGAGACCGCGTACTGCCGGCGGCAGTGCGTCGAGCTGCGCGCGGGCATGGGCGCGTATCGCGTCGAGCCGTTCACGCCGCTCCCGCTGCCGTTCGGCCACAGCGACCATACCTTCCCGCGCGCGCACCAGCCGCCGACCGCCGCGCATCACCGGCTGCAGCAGCGGCTCGCCCGCGTGCTGCTCGTCGGCACCGGCGATCACATCGCCGGTCATCTGGCCATCGCGCCAGCGCCGGAAGACCTGTTTGCGGCCCGGTAAAATGAGCTTCTCGCTGGCCGTTTTCATGCGCGGCCGGCCTGCGTACTCGACTAGCTTGTAGGCGAAATCCAGTTCGGGCGCATCGCTGGAGACTGCCAGGTGTGTGCCGACGCCGAAGGCGTCCACCGGCGCCTGCGCGCGCACCAGGGCGGCGATCTTGTGCTCGTCCAGCCCGCTTGAAACGATGATCTTCACTTCGTTCAAGCCCGCCTGGTCCAGCAGCCGCCGCGTTTCGCGCGAGAGCGCGTCGATATCGCCCGAATCCAGCCGCACGGCGCCGATGGTTAGCTCGCCGTTGGAATCCGCGAGCAATCCGATGAGCTTGCGCACCGCAGCCAAGGTGTCGTAGGTATCGACCAGGACCGTCGCACCGGGGAACTCACTGACGAAGCGGCGAAACGCCTCTCGCTCGTCGTCGTGTGCCTGGACGTAGCTGTGCGCCATGGTGCCGCTCACGGGAATGCCGTAACAGCGGCCGGCCTCCACATTGGAAGTCGCCGTGGCGCCGGCGATGTAGCTCGCGCGCGCGAGCTGCAGCGCGGCGTCGGAGCCGTGACTGCGGCGCGCGCCGAAGTCGACCATCGCGCGTCCTTGCGCCGCGGTGGCGACGCGCGCCGCCTTGGAGGCGAACACCGACGCACAATGGACTTGATTCAAGATCCAGGTCTCCGCCAGTTGCGCCTCGATGATGGGCGCGATGACCTGCACGACCGGTTCGTTGGGGAACACCGCCGTGCCCTCGGGGGTGGCGTACACGTCGCCGGTGAAGCGCAGTTTTTCCAGACGCTGAAGAAAACCACTGGAGAAACGGTTGAGACTTTCCAGGTATTCGAGATCCGTGGGCGTGAACTCGAATTCCTCCAGCCATTGCAGAACGCGCTCCAGGCCGCAGGCCATCACGTAGTTGCGGGTCGCTGGCAGCTTTCGAAAAAACAGCTCGAACACCGCGCAGTCCTCCATGCCCTCGGCCACGTACGCCTGCGCCATGGTGAGTTCATACAGATCCGTGAACAGCGCCGAGCCACCGAAGTGCATATCGGAAGATCGCCCGAATACTTGCTCAGGGCCCAGTGTCGGCGACATGCGCGCCGGCCGATCGCATCTCCTGCAAGGCGCGCGCGCCGTCGCCGGTGCTAAGCTCCACCGGTCGTGTGGCGTCCGTGATCAGATGCGTCTCGAAGCCTTCCGCCAGCGCATCCAGCACCGTGGCGCGCACGCAGACATCCTGCGCCAGGCCGCCCACCCACACGCGCGTTACGCCGCGCGTGCGCAATCGCTGGGCCAGGCCCGTGTCGTCGAAAGCCGAGTAATTGTCCTTATCGGGATCCACGCCCTTGCTGACGATCAGCGCTTCGTCCGGCAGTTCCAGCCCCGGATGAAACTCGGCGCCCGCGCTGCCCTGCACGCAGTGCTCGGGCCAGATGCCGCCGCGTTCATTAAAGCTCACGTGGTGCGGCGGGTGCCAGCAGCGCGACGCAACGATCTGCGCGCCGGCCTTGTTCGCGGCCTCGATCCAGCGGTTGAGCACGGGTACGATCTCGTCGCCCCCGGCCACCGCCAGCAGGCCGCCGGGACAGAAATCATTCTGCACGTCTACGACGAGCAGGGCATCTTGAGCGTCGAATCTGGTGTTCATCGCAGCGCACCCACGCAATAGTGATCATGCGTACGATGTAAAGCTTTGATCGAAGCGATGTCAACTATAGAGGCTTGCGTAAGCGCTCAACAAAGGAGCTGTCATGCTGAACTCCGTGAAGCATCTGCTTTTCCCTTCAGAAGGAGATTCTTCGGCCTTCGGCCTCAGAATGACGAACTATCCGGCCTGTTAACCATTTACGCGACGGCCAGTAAGCCCGGTAGTTCCACACCAACTTCTCGAATCTATGATTCGGCGCGCCCGCGAGCGCTTGGACGCGCAGGATGCGTCTTAAAAAGGCCCAACAATGCGACCTCACGGCAAACCGCGTCCTGAAGCAGCGCTTACCCGGACGTCGCATTCCTCGCCAACCAGTCGATGCGGGAATCGAGCGTGCGCTTCCAGGTCGCGGCCAGCGCAGGGAGGTCGCGCACCGTGCGCAGCAGGTCGAGATCGGGCCGGTGCGCGAGATACACGTCCCAGACCGCCTTGAGCGTCATGCTCGACAGGGCGGGGCGGATGAGCGTGCACGCATCGCCCAGCTGCAACTCGCCCGGCTCGATCACTCTGAAAAACCAGCCAGACGAGCCCGTTTCCTGCACCCGTTTGGCCAGGGTGGCAATCTCGAACCGATGATTGAGCTTCCAGCACGGCGTGCGCGGCTGGCTCACCTCCACGATCGCCGTGCCGATTCTGAATACATCACCGATGCGAACGTTCTCTTCGCTCCAGCCGGGTGCGGAGATATTCTCGCCGAACGTGCCCGGCTGGAACTTCTCCGCGTGCCGCGGGAACTCGGCCTTCCACACCCGGTAATGCTCCGGCGGATACTGATGCAATGCCCGCTCGGGGCCGCCATGCATGCTGCGATCCGCCTGCTCATCGCCGTCGAGGCCCAGTTTCGTGAGCGTCAGGCGGTCATGGACCAGCGTCTTTACAATGGCGCTGGGGTGTCCTTCCTCTTTGAGGATTCCTGTCTTGCCGGTAAAGACGCCTTGCAAAAGGGTAGCGCGATCAGCCATTTTTCTTTTAACTCACGGATCAGTCACCCCATCCTGGCCTTCCCCGTCAGCGGGGAGGGAATCACGGGCGGTGTCCGGAAAGACCATGGCTGGGCGGACTTCGGCTTACCTGGCGGTGCCCACACGGGTAGCGACGAGCTTCAGGCCAACGCGCGGCTTGGCGCTTTCCGGGTCAACAGCCCGGCTATGTCTTCGGCGGGCAGGGGCTCGCCTACCAGATTGCCCTGCACCGCGTCGCAGTGCAGCGAACGCAGGAAGTTCAGTTGCTCGACGGTCTCCACCCCTTCGGCGGTAACCTCCAGTTTCAGGCTGTGGGCCATGGCGACGATCGCCGTGCTGATCGCGGCGTTATTCCTGTGTTTGGGGAGTCCGCGCGTAAATGAGCGATCGATCTTCAGCCTGTGCACCGGAAAACGCTTCAGGTAGCTCAAGGACGAAAATCCGGTGCCAAAATCGTCGAGCACGATCTTGATGCCCGTCCTTCTCAAGGCTGACAGCATCCGTTCCGCCTTTGCCGTCTGCAGGATGCTCTCGGTCAACTCCAGTTCAAGAAAGGAATGATCGAATCCCGTCTCGTGCAGCGCAAGATCTATCACCTTTTTCATGTTCTTCCGCTGAAACTGAAGCGCCGAAACATTCACCGCGAGTCGCACCGGCGTCAGCCCCTGGGCGTGCCAGGCCTGCATCTGCGAAGCCGCTGTAAGCAACACCCATTCGGCAATCGGCAGGATCATGCCGCTTTCCTCGGCCAGAGGAATGAATTCCATGGGCGAGACCAGTCGATCCGAGTCCGGGGGCCGCCACCGCAACAGGGCCTCGACGCCATGGATCCGCCCGCTTGCGAGCTGGAACTGAGGCTGGTAATGGAGCACGAATTCGTGGCGCGCCAGCGCGCGCCGCAGCGCGCGTCCCAGGGTGAAGCGCCTGGAGGCCTTGGCGCCGAGCCTGGGCGAGTAATGTTGATACCGATTTCCGTGCTTTTTGGCCAGATACATCGCCATGTCGGCTGCCTTGAGCAGTGTATGCGCATCGAGCCCGTCCCTGGGATAAAGGCTGACGCCGACGCTGGTGGTAATAAAGAGCTCGTTCCCAAGCAATTCCAGCGGCTTGGACAAAACCTCAACGATCTCTTGAGCGATGCGGTTCACGTCGTCGGTGTGTGCGATATCCGTCAGCATCAGGGCAAACTCGTCGCCGCCAATGCGGGCTACGCTGTCGCTCGCGCGCAGCACGGTGGCGACGAGCCGTTGCGCGATAGCCTTCAGCAGCAGATCGCCCCCATCATGTCCAAGCGTGTCGTTGACGTGTTTGAAACCATCCAGGTCCATAAATAACACGGCAACCTTTTGCTTGTAGCGAAGCGCCCTGGCGAGCGCCTGATGCAGGCGGTCCATGAACAGCGCCCGATTGGGCAGCGCGGTCAGCGCGTCGTAATTGGCCAGGTGAACGAGGTCCTTCTCCGCTCGTTTCCGCTCCGTGATGTCCTGGATGACACCGATGCCGAAGGACGCCCGCCCGTTGCGAACCACGGACCAATGGAGGTCGATCCAGATGATCGACCCATCTTTGTGGAGAAACCGCTGCTCAATGCCGCAGGATGGAATTTCCCCGGCCTGCACGCGGCGGTACTCCCGCATCTGCGCATCGGCGTCGTCAGGATACGTGATGTCCTGGAACCGATGTCTCAGCAGTTCTTCCCGGCGGTAACCGATGATGCGGCAGAACTCGTCGTTGACTCGCAGCAAGCAGCCGTCCAGCGTGGCTTCACAGATGCCGACCGGAGCGCGATCCTGGATAATCGAAAGCCGCTCTGCGCTCCCCCGTAATGCCTTCTCCAGCCGTTTGCGCTCCGCGACTCTTCGTTCCAGGTCGAGGTTAATGCGCGCCAGCGTCTTGGTCTTGCGATACAGGTCGACGAAGACCGCGACCCGGGCCCGCAACAACTGCGGCTCGATTGGTACGGTAACGTAATCCACCGCGCCCGTCTTATAGCCTTTGAGCTGATCGAGATTCGTCAGATGCAGCGCGGAGATGAAGATGATCGCCGTGTTCTCGTAGCGTGGGTGCTGGCGGATCAGCGAAGCCAGCTCGAAGCCATCCATCTGCGGCATGTGCACGTCCACTAGCACCACGGCGACTTCGGTCTTTAATAGGTGCTCTAAGGCTTCGTACCCGGAGTTGGTCTTGATCAGATTCTCGCCCAGTTCGCCCAGTATAGCCTCGTAAGACAGCAGCTTGCCCGGCTGATCGTCGACCAGCAGAATGTTGACCTTTTCTGAATCCACGCGCGTCTGCGTCCCAAGTCGCTATTGGCGTCATAGGGTACAGGAAAAATGAATGCCCTTTTTGCCGACCAGAAGGGTAAGTGCTGGGCTGGTGAGTTGTCAAAGACGAGTCCTCGGTCGTTGCGCACCGATTGCGCAGCGTCATCGATAATGATTATTCTCCTCCTCAAGCCAAGGATCGATGCATGACCTTGGAACCGCTTGCGCCAGGAATCTAAATCGACTATTGAGTCTTCACAAACACAGTGACAGTCTCGCCGCATTACACGTTGTCATTCCGGCGCAAGCCGGAATCCAGGATTGCTTCCCTGCGGCTGGATTCTGGCCATTCCTTGGCCGGAATGACGGCGAAAAACATATCGAATGCCGTCATTGTATCGTCACTTTCATAGTGAAGGCCAACCGGTCCGGCAGGAGGAACTCATGAGTGATCGCCATCCGCTCCATTGCATCGTGCCGCCGTACGTGCTCGATCATCTGGCGAAGGCCGATGATCCCAAGGTCCGAGACTTGGCAGTTGACGCCATCGCCACTGGGGCGGCCGCGCGCGCCACACGCGTCACTCTTGCCACGATGCCTGCGTGGGCCGCTGTGCCGTCGCCCGCCGCGAAAAAGTATCGTCTGGTATACGACCTGAGGCACAGGGGCTTTGAGTCGCTACCTGGAAAGCTCGTCCGGACCGAGGGTGGAAAGGAGGGCAAAGATCCGGCCGTCAACGAAGCCTATAAGCATTCGGGCACGACCTACGACTTCTACAAAACCTTGTTTGGTCGCAACTCGCTCGATGATCGCGGCATGGCGCTGATATCCAGCGTGCACCTTGGGCGCAACCTCAATAATGCGTTCTGGACGGGCAAGCAGATGTGTTACGGGGACGGCGATGGCAATATTTTTATCCGCTTTACGAAATCCCTCGATGTCGTCGGCCATGAACTGACGCATGGGGTCGTTTCCCACACCAGCAACCTTGAATATCGCAACGAATCCGGCGCGCTGAACGAACACTTTGCGGACGTGTTCGGCGTGCTTGTCAAGCAATGGCGCAGGAAGCAAACTGTGAAGCAGGCCAGTTGGCTGATTGGGGCCGACATCATGGGGACTGCGACGCAGGCGAAAGCGCTGCGAACGTTCAAAGCTGAGAAGGCCTTTGAAAATGACCCCTTACTCGGCACTGATGCGCAACCAAAGCACTTGCGAGACAAATACACCGGCAGCGCGGACTATGGTGGTGTGCATATCAACTCGGGCATTCCGAACCACGCGTTCTATCTCGCCGCGATGGCGATTGGGGGGAGAGCCTGGGAGCGCGTCGGCCATGTCTGGTATCAATCCATGCTTAAATTGACGGTGACCAGCGGGTTCGTCGATATGGTCTCGACCTCTGCCGAGACGGCCGCCACCCAGTTTGGGAGCGGCAGTGCCGAGCACAAAGCGGTCCAGGACGCCTGGAAGGCGGTGGGTTTTTGAAGATTTCCTTTCGACAGATAGGCGGCTTTGCGGGCTTGAGCCTCGGCTGCGAGCTGGACACAACGTCGATGACACGCGCCGATGCGGCCGCGCTCACCAGGCTAGTGCGGGACAGCAAGCTTCCCGAGAGCCCTGCGCGTGAAACCAGTGCCGCCGCCCGGGATCTGGCCACGTACGAGATCACGGTTGAGGATAAGCGTGGCACTGTCACGACTTCTTTCGATGATATGAGCGTACCTGCTCGTGCACAGCCGCTTATGGACTTCCTGCGTTCCCGCTCCCGTCCGCGTCCTCTCAAGTAGGGCGTCTATCGACCATCGAAGGCTGGGAAAGACGAATTAGCCATTATCGGGGAGGGCCCGAAATGCAGCACGTCTTGCTGCCTGGTCGACCATTATTTCGTCGTCCACACGTGCCTTAATTAAGCCGCCTTGCGCAAAGTCAGGTTGAGGCGATGGCCGCCCACCAAGAGATGATGCCCCGCCTTGAGCGGCATGACGCCGTGATAACGAAGTCGGGCCGGCCCGCCCCAGACCACCACGTCGCCGTGAGTCAACGGCACGCGGATCGGTTTGTCGGCTCTTTTCGATCCACCGAACAGGAAGACTGCCGGGATTCCGAGCGACACTGAGACGATAGGCTCGCGGAAATCCCGCTCGTTCTTGTCCTGGTGCAGCGAGAGTCTCGTGCCCGGCGCATAGCGATTGATCAGACAGGAATCGGGCACGAACGCACCGAAACCGGCTTGCGCCGCTGCATTGGCCGCGAGGCGCAGAAATGAATCGGGCATTGTCGGCCAATGGAGGCCACTTTCAGGATCCACCGGATCGTAGCGATATCCGCTTCGGTCAGTGATCCAGCCGAACGCGCCGCAGTTTGTCATCTCCACGGACATGCGAAAGCCGCCCGGTGTGATCATGTGGCGAAACGGCGCCATGGCCGTCACGTCTTGCAGCGCCGCCAGAAGCGCCGTTTCATCCGATCGAGCGAAGCCGCGCAGCACCACCGCGCCCGGCGCCAGTTGCTCTCGCCACCATTCCGGACTGTCCAACAGGTCCAAGACCATTTAATCGCTCTCAAGTCGCGTCGTGGAAGATGACGCCCAGCGTACAACGATGCCCCGAACGCACGCGGCTGACACCGTGCCGGAGCTTGACCCGGTACACGCCACGCGTGCCCTGCACCGGACGCTGATTGACGGCGAAGATAACCGCGTCACCTTGCCGCAGCGGCACGACTGTCGGGCGCGACTGCATGCGCGGGCGCTGTTCGGTCAGCACGAATTCGCCGCCCGTGAAGTCCCTTTCGGGTTCGGACAACAGCACGGTGACCTGGAGCGGGAACACATGCTCGCCATAGAGGTCTTGATGCAGGCAGTTGTAGTCGTCCGCGCCATAGGCGAGCAGCAGCGGTGTGGGCCGAAGTTGCCCCGCGTCATGGCAACGCGCGATGAAATCCGCGTGCTTTTTCGGGTAGCGGACGTCGATGCGCATGGCTTCGTTCCAGCGATTGGCCAGCGGCGCGAGCCGCGGGTAGAGGCTCTCGCGCAGGCCGGCGATTGTATCGGGCAACGGATAGTTGAAATACTTGTACTCGCCACGCCCGAAACCGTGCCGCGCCATCACCACGCGGCTGCGGAAAAGGCTGTCCACGGGGTACAGCCCGGCCAGCGCATCGCACTCTTGCCGGGTAATCAAACCTTCGATCATCGCGCATCCCTGCGCATCGAGGTCTTTCGATATCCGTTGCCAAGCTAGCGCGTTCACCCGGCCGGCAATGGGTGTGATGGCCCGCGGTTCTTTGACCTGTGCTTTCATGCGTGCGGCGGCGGCTGCGTTTTTGGCTGATACGTTCATCTGCGTTCTCATTTCAGCGAATTCGCTGATGGGTAATCTATCAGCGGCTGTAAGCGCTCGCACTCCGGGTCTTGCTTTCAAATTTGACTGGTCCAGATCGCTTTGGTTAGCGCAGCCGGTACGGTTCTTGGCAAAGCAGGCGATCGGGCGATACCTGACTATACTTACCTTAGGTAGTTCACGCCGCAGTGGTGATCATCCAATGCTGGGTTAAGCTGCGCTAGCCCAGCCTGCGCTCAACGAGGCGCTAAACCTGTTGAAGGGAATCAGCATATTGCAGCAGCAGGGGTGAAGGGAGGGTCCTTGCCGGCTCGGGCGACGCCAGCCAGGCAGGCGCGCCTGCCGGGGAGATGGTCCATGCGTCTCCCCGGCGTCAGGACAGAACGGCGCGTGCCTAAGCCTTGGATACCGCGTCGGCCAGCTTGGCCGATATGAACCCGAAGACCGCACCCGCCACCATTGACACGATCAACAGCGCCAGCGGATTGGCGAAACTGGCCGCCAGCAGTTTGCCGGTGGCCGGCTCGTGCAGCGTATATGCCACGGTCGCGGCATACCCGTAGACGTTGGCCGGCACGACCGACAGCGGCCCGGCGGAGGATACGATCACCAGAAGGAACACGGTGACGCCCACAACCAGGGCGGGCCATACCGCGCCCAGCGCGGGCATCGGCACGTTGGCGATGATAAGCAGGGCGATCCATGCAACGATGATGCCGTAGATGTTGCCGGTGATAGTCTTCGAGAGGGCCGCCCCGTCGCCTCCACTATGGAAGAAGCATCCCCACGCGAGGAATCCGGCCCACACCAGAAGCCAGGCCGATAACGGGCCGAGGGCCAGAAATGCCCAGATGGCGCCCAGAATCCCAATGCTCAATGAAAGTGCGGTTAGTTTTGCCATTTTTACACCCTCCGTGACATTCTTGTTGAAAAGCCACGCGGGCCGCGTGGTTATGTCACCGTAGCATAGCTGGTGCCGCTCCGACAACAATGTGTTGCTGTGCAGTAACGCGCGAGCCTCTTGGCCGCTCCAATGATGAACAACAGGCGCGCAAGTTATTTCCGACCGGCGCTCGAGCCTGCATATTGCAACAGGGTCTCGGTCTCGTGTGGCCTATACGCAAACTGATCCGCAGGCTTCGTTCCACATCAGCTGATGTGTCGTTGCGAGTCGTGGCGCGAAGATACCCGCCTCCCGCTTGACCAGATTCGCGCCCGACTTGCCTCACAGCTTGATGACGCTGGGCTTGACCAGTTGCTGGTAGTCCGCGTACGCCAGTTTCATCAGCTCAGCATGGGACCCGGCGTTGAACGCGATATCCGTCTCTCGGCTCAGGGACTCTGCGAGAAACACCTCCATGCCATACAAGTTACCGAACGGCGGCATGGCGCCTAGCTCACAGCCCGGAAACTTGTCCTTGAATTCATCCTCGTGGGCGAGCTCCACTGTGCCGGCCCCAGTGGCGGCCTTGAATCGCGCAAAATCGACCTGCTCAGACGCCGGCAACACCACCATCGCGAGCTTGCCGTCCAGCTTCGCTATGACGGTCTTTGCCACGGTCTTGCCGGGGATATGCGCTGAGGCCGCGACCTCCTGCGCGGTATAGGCGGGAGAATGGGTTACAGTGACGTACCTTGTCCCGCGACTATCCAAAAACTCTTTCAGTTCCTTGACGGGCATGGCGACCTCCTCTTGAGCCGTGTTCTCATATGCTGGTAGCGCGGATAAGGAATCGCGTTTTGAGGCTCGCGCTCAGAATGCGATGTAATCTGCCAGAATCTGTAGAAGTTCACGTTCATTGGCAGCAGTATAGTCCTTGTCCAGTGCATGCGTGATGCGTGCCGTCACCCGCTCATCCAGGCGTGCCTTGAGTATGCCGAGGAAGGCCGGGGAGGCGCTTATGATCAGTCTGTCAAAGCTCCGGGCCGTGACCGCGCGCTCGACTTCGCGCGCGATCTCGAGCGCAAAGTCCTCGCGCGCATCACGCTTTGGATCGTTGTCAGCGAGTGCCCATTGACCGTCGCCGTAACCACGTGCGCGTCCAGGTCGGTCGGTGACGAGGTCGGCCGCCTTCTCGCGACTCTGTGGATGGGAAAGCTCGCGCACAAGCGTCAGTGCATTGCGCCCGCGACGGTGCTCGAAGATGCGCGCCAGGCTCGCGTTTGCGGTCAGTATCCAGGTTATGCGCCTCATATCATCGACCTCCCGTTGGTTTAATCGTTAGGGATGTGTCTGTCACCGACCCTCGGTGTGCGACGACCGGCGAAGATAGGGCTCGCAGGCAGGTGAACGGGACGACCCTTGGCCTCCCGACGGCAGTTCACGAGGGGCGGCATTCGAACACTTCCTCGCTAGTGAAGTGCTTTTGAATGAATTCCGCAAGCCTGTTCTTGGCGCCGGTGAAGGCGCTGAGATCGCCGGTCAGCAGCTCTACTGCCTGCACTTCTGCATTCACGGCGCCTCTCAATAACTCCACCTGCATCTTGAGCAGCTCCTTCGGGTTGGCAACGTAGGCCAGGCGGTCCTTTTCCAGGGCATAGTGCTTCAACTGTCTGGCCACCTGGGGCTCTAACAGTGAGAGTGTCGAATCGATGTTCTGAAGCACAGAAATCAACGCATCTATCGCAAACACCGCATTCGCCAGCTCGACATCCGACTGATGCTGCTTGTAGTTGGCAAATGCCACCTGGCAGTTCGTCAAACCCCCGTACAGCAGCATGGCGGCCCTGGCTTGCTGTTGCGGCGATCGATGGCGATCTTGGCAACGCTGCGCAATCATGTCGACGAGTTCAGACCACATGTCGGTTCTCCTCCGCGAGATGGACGCTTCCCAATCGGGATCACTGGTTCAACTACATCATAGGACAATGCGCAAGGCAGGGGTGCTGCGGGGGGCCCTCCTCTTTTCCAGGTGGGATGAATCTTGATCGTTGGTTTTTTGAGACCCTTGACATATTCAGTAGGGAGCAGCCCATTTTGCCATTTGCTGCGCTCTATTCTAGACTCGCGAAGCCATCAGCTATGCGGTATTGCGTTTGCTCCATAGGAAGGGACTCATGCAGCTTCCCATTCGTTTGGACTTCCTGAGCGCCGAGACGCTGCAGACTCAGATTGCCGAACAAATACGCGCTCTGATACGCGATGGACAGCTCCAGCCGGGCAGCGCAGTTCCGAGCTCTCGCGAATTGAGCGAACAACTGCGTGTGTCGCGAAATACCGTCGTCGAGGCTTACGAGCTGCTGATCGACGAGGGCTATCTGTACACGCAACGCGCGGTAGGCACTTTCGTCAGCAAAACCCTGCCCGAGAATTCGATTCGCGCTGGCGCAAGGCATCTGCCGGATGGCAAGCCCGGTCGGCGACGCTCTGTCAATCTGCCACTTCCCTACACGGGGCGCGGTCTTCCCGGTCTGTTTAAGCCGGCTGACCCGGCCCTCCTTTATGATTTCGCCCTTGGCCGTACCGACGCGGGTTCTTTTCCCGCGAAAATCTGGCGCAGACTGATCGCAGACTGCCTGGATGACGCGCCCCGCCGTATGAGTGAATACGCCGATCCTGCCGGCCTGTGGGAACTTCGGCAGCTGATTGCGAGCTTTCTCGGACCGGCGCGGGGGATGGTGGTGGCCCCGGAGCAGGTGCTGGTTGTATCCGGTTGCCAGCATGGCCTGAACCTCGCGGCTCATCTTTTCGTGACTGACAACACAACCGTGGTCATGGAGTCGCCTTGCTATCGCGGGGCCGCATTCCTGTTTGAAAGCTACGGGGGCAAGATCTTGCCGATACCCGTGGATGAACTTGGGATCGACGTGGCCCGATTGCCTGCAGGGAACGCGAAACTCGTTTACGTTACGCCCTCTCACCAGTTTCCCACTGGCGTGACCATGTCATTGGACCGCAGGATCGCCCTGCTCGAGTGGGCAGCACGGGTCGGCGCCTACATTCTGGAAGTCGACTACGATGCCGACTTCCGTTACGAAGATTCACCTTTGCCCGCTTTACACGCCCTCGACGAAAACGGGGTCGTTATCTACATGAGCTCGTTTTCGCATTCGATAGGACCCGGCTTGAGGTTAGGTTATGTTGTGGTTCCGCGTGAGCTTATCGGTGCTGCGACGACGATCAAGGGCTTGAGCGATAACGGCTTGCCATGGCTGGAGCAGGCGGCGCTCGCGCAATTTATCCGCGAAGGCGGTCTGGTCAATCACCTGAAGCGGCTCCGCCACGCGTATATGGGACGGCGCGATGCCCTGGTTGGCGCACTGCATCGTCACTTTGGCGCGGTCGATATCTCCGGTGCGGAAGCCGGCATGCACCTGTTCTGGCGCCTGCCACGCGAGGCTGAGCTTGCCCGCGAGGTTCAGGCAGCAGCGCAATCGCGCGGCGTCGGCGTTTATCCTTTGCAAGACAGCCCGGCCTGTCTCTATGAGCACATGAGGGATTACGAGCGAATTCTGTTGCTGGGCTATACACCTCTGACGGAAGCTCAGATCGAGCATGGAATAGAAAGGTTGGCCGCAGCAATGGGTTGTTAAGCGCGAACGCACACAGCGTCGTCTCCCCGCAGTACCGCTTTCCTCTGCTTTTACGCCCACTGGCACCATAGGAATCATGACCGCTGGCCCTGTCGCGGCTGTGGTCATCGCCTATACTCGGACCTCATACCGCCATCTCAATCAAAACTGGTCCCGACCGCGCGTCAGGAGAACTACCATGTCTACGCATATCAGTGAAACCCGGATCGTACGAGGCGCTTGTCCGCAGGACTGTCCCGACACCTGCGCGTTTCTGTATCACGTGGAGGACGGCAAGCTGGTGGAGGTGACCGGCGATCCGGATCATCCCATGACACGCGGCGGGCTGTGCGTGAAGCTCAAGGATTATGCCGAGCATCACTACAACCCCGACCGCCTGCTGCATCCCCTCAAGCGCGTTGGGCCGAAAGGCAGCGGACAGTTCGAGCAGATTTCTTATGACGAGGCGCTCGCCGAGATCAAGAAACGCTGGACAGGCATCATCAGCGAATTCGGCCCGCAAGCCATCATGCAGCACGCTTACCTGGGCAACCAGGGCACTTTGAACGGACTGACTGCCGGGGATGCCTTCTTCAACCGGCTTGGCGCCACCATAGGCGAAAAGACTTACTGCGAGTCGGGTTCGTCCACCGCCTGGATCATGACCGTGGGCCCCACCGGCGGGCTCGATGTGGAGAGTCTCGCCTACGCCAAATACATCATCGTGTGGGCGATGAACATGATGAGCACCAACCTGCACGCCTGGCCGTTCATTCTCCAAGCGAGAAGGAAAGGCGCCAAGATCGTCGTGATCGACCCGATACGCACCCGCACGGCCAAGCAGGCCGACTGGCACGTGCAGATAAGGCCTGGGACCGATGGTGCCCTGGCGCTGGGCATGATGAACGTGATCATCGCCGAAGATCTGGTCGATCACGATTACGTGGAGAAATACACGCTGGGCTTCGATGAACTAAGGGCGCGCGCGGCGCAATATCCTCCGGAAAAGGTCGCCAGGATCACAGGTGTTCCAGCGGAAGATATTCGCAGGCTGGCGCGCGAATACGCCACCACCCAACCTTCGGCCATCCGCGAAGGTGTCGCCCTTGAGCGCAGTCCGGGCGGTGGTGATGCCGTACGCCTCGTTAGCTGTCTGCCGGCGCTGGTCGGCGCCTGGCGTCATGTGGGAGGCGGCGCTGTTGAAATGCCGATCTGGGAGTTCCCATTCAATTTCGACTTCATACAGCGGCCTGACTGGATAAAGCCGGGCACGCGGGTCGTCAACGAGCTCGATCTTGGAGATGCGCTCACCGGCGCCATGAAACTGGACCCGCCCATCAAGTCCGTGTTCATCTATAACTCCAACCCGGTGTCTCAGCAGCAGAACGCCAACAAGCTCATAGAAGGCCTCAAGCGCGAGGATCTGTTCACGGTGGTGAGCGAACTTTTCGTTACCGACACCGCGCGCTATGCGGACATCATCCTGCCGGCAAGCCTGCAGGGTGAACAATATGATCTTCAGGTGACGTGGGGCCATCTGTACGTCATGCTCAACCAGCCGGCCATCGAACCGCCTGGCGAGTGCGTGCCTAACATCGACATGTTCCGCCGTCTCGCGAAGACCATGGGCTTCGATGACGAATATTGGGATTTGACGGATGATGAATGGCTCAGCCAGGCTTACGACTGGAATTCTCCAGCGATGAAGGGCATCACTTTGGAGAAGCTTAAAAACGTAGGCTGGATGCGGCTGAATGTCGGTGAGCCGGACAAGCGGGCGCCACACGCGAAAGGAAACTTCAAGACACCCTCGGGGAAATGCGAGTTCAAGGCCAGCGCGGCCGCAAACGGAAACTTTGTCGTACCCGTCTGGCGCTCGGGCTATAACGAAATGCAACCGGGTGATCCGGTCGATCCCGTACCCGACTACATTCCGCCCGTTGAGACGGCCGATGAAACGCTCGCTAAACGTTATCCCATCAGCTTGGTTTCTCCCAAGCCACACGCATTTCTGAACTCGCAGTATGCCAATGAGCCCGTTCAACAGCGGCGTCAAGGCGAACAGGTCGTGGTCATTCACAGCAGCGATGCTGCAAGGCGCAACATCAAGACGGGCGACTATGTCCGGGTGTTCAACGATCGTGGCTCGTTTGAAGGCAAGGCTGAAGTCAGTGACGACGTGCTGGAGGGACTGGCCGCAGCCAATCTGGGTTACTGGTTAAGCTTCAATCGCAGTGGCTCGGCCGTCAATGCAACCACTTCGTCGGTACACTGTAATTTAGGTGGAGCAGGCTCGCAGGCAGATAACCGGGTTGAAATCGCAAAAGCTTGACGGTGACTGCGCGGCCGGACGCGTCAGCTCGCGATGGATTCGCTGCTCAACCCGGTTAAACGGGAGGCAGCCCGCTGAGAATCCTGCGCGCATCAGCTGGGCGCGGCTGCTCAAACGGGTGTTCGATATCGACATGGAACACTGTCCTCAGTGCGGCGGCACCTTGAAAATCATCGCCGCCATCGGACATCCTCCCGTGATCGCCAAGATCCTCACACATCTCGGCTTGCCCGCCCGGGCACCGCCCCGATCACCGGCGCGGCACGCCGCTCTCCGCCA